>NZ_VFML01000001.1:5180000-5780000 GCF_006715045.1 Amycolatopsis cihanbeyliensis
TGCCCGTGTGTGGTGCCGCCTGGTGTGCTCGAGGAAGTGTGGACTGCTGGTGATGCTGGTGCTGTGGGCATGGTGAGTGTGTACTGCCCCTTCCTGTGGGTGGGGGTGTGGAAAGCTGGCTGTGGTGATGGTGCTGGTGTTTGCAAGGCGCGCTGTTGGGTCCTGAGGCAACACGTGGTGTTGTTTCTGGGTGTGGTGTTTGAGAACTGTAGAGTGGATGCGAGCATCTTTGTGGTCAAGTTTTTAAGGGCACATGGTGGATGTCTGGGCATCAGGAGCCGATGAAGGACGTGGGAGGCTGCGATAAGCCTCGGGGAGCTGTCAACCGAGCTGAGATCCGAGGGTGTCCGAATGGGGAAACCCAGCACTCGTGATGGAGTGTTACCCACACCTGAATGTATAGGGTGTGTGGAGGGAACGCGGGGAAGTGAAACATCTCAGTACCCGTAGGAAGAGAAAACAAGAGTGATTCCGTGAGTAGTGGTGAGCGAAAGCGGAGGAGGCTAAACCGTGCGCATGTCAAGCTGTCAGGTGTTGTGTGTGCGGTGTTGTGGGACCCATTGTCCAGGGGCTGACACTCCTGGGGATGCGCGTTGTGGCTAGTGGAACCGTTTGGGATGGCGGACCGGAGTGGGTGAGAGTCCCGTACGCGAAAGCTGTGGCGTGGTGTCTGGATGGTGTTCCCGAGTAGCAGCGAGCTCGTGGAATTTGCTGTGAATCTGCCGGGACCACCCGGTAAGCCTAAATACTTCCTGGTGACCGATAGCGGACGAGTACCGTGAGGGAAAGATGAAAAGTACCCCGGGAGGGGAGTGAAAGAGTACCTGAAACCGTGTGCCTACAAGCCGTCAGAGCCTTCGGGTGATGGCGTGCCTTTTGAAGAATGAGCCTGCGAGTCAGTGCTGCGTGGCGAGGTTAACCCGTGTGGGGTAGTCGTAGCGAAAGCGAGTCCGAAGAGGGCGATGGAGTCGCGTGGTCTGGACCCGAAGCGGAGTGATCTACCCATGGCCAGGGTGAAGCGCCGGTAAGACGGTGTGGAGGCCCGAACCCACCAGGGTTGAAAACCTGGGGGATGAGCTGTGGGTAGGGGTGAAAGGCCAATCAAACTCCGTGATAGCTGGTTCTCCCCGAAATGCATTTAGGTGCAGCGTCGCATGTTTCACGCCTGGGGTAGAGCTACTGGGTGGTCGAGGGGCCTTACCGGGTTACTGACATCAACCAAACTCCGAATACGGGTGTGTGAGAGTGCGGCAGTGAGACGGTGGGGGATAAGCTTCATCGTCGAGAGGGAAACAGCCCAGAGCGCCAGCTAAGGCCCCTAAGTGTGTGCTGAGTGGAAAAGGATGTGGGATTGCCGAGACAACCAGGAGGTTGGCTTAGAAGCAGCCATCCTTGAAAGAGTGCGTAATAGCTCACTGGTCAAGTGGTCCTGCGCCGATAATGTAGCGGGGCTAAGCACACCGCCGAAGCTGTGTCACTCACACTTGTGATCCGCGCCTGCCTTTGGGTGGGTGTGTAGTCGTGTGGGTGGGTAGGGGAGCGTCCTGCATCCGGTGAAGCCACGGTGGAAACCAGTGGTGGAGGGTGTGGGAGTGAGAATGCAGGCATGAGTAGCGAAAGCAGAGTGAGAATCTCTGCCGCCGGATGACCAAGGGTTCCTGGGCCAGGCTGTTCCGCCCAGGGTAAGTCGGGACCTAAGGCGAGGCCGACAGGCGTAGTCGATGGACAACGGGTTGATATTCCCGTACCCGCGTGTGTGCGTCCCTGGTGAGGCAGGTGAGACTAACCACCCGAAGCCGGGTGAGACCTTCGGGTCGAGCCGGGTGGAGCGTGGGACCTGATCTTGTAGTAGCCAAGTGATGGGGTGACGCAGGAAGGTAGCCCCGCCAGTGAGTGGTAGTACTGGTGTAAGCGTGTAGGGAGTGGTGTAGGTAAATCCGCACCGCATGGATCCTGAGACGTGATGCGTAGCCGAGTGAGGCGAAGTAGGGTGATCCTATGCTGCCGAGAAAAGCCTCTAGCGAGTGCACATGTGGCCCGTACCCCAAACCAACACAGGTGGTCAGGTAGAGAATACTAAGGCGAGCGGGTGAACTGTGGTTAAGGAACTCGGCAAAATGCCCCCGTAACTTCGGGAGAAGGGGGGCCAGAGCACCTGAAGCCCTGCGCGGGCTAGGGTGAGTTGGCCGCAGAGACCAGCGGAAAGCGACTGTTTACTAAAAACACAGGTCCGTGCGAAGAAGCAATTCGATGTATACGGACTGACGCCTGCCCGGTGCTGGAACGTTAAGAGGACCGGTTAGCCTTTCGGGGCGAAGCTGAGAATTTAAGCGCCAGTAAACGGCGGTGGTAACTATAACCATCCTAAGGTAGCGAAATTCCTTGTCGGGTAAGTTCCGACCTGCACGAATGGCGTAACGACTTTCCGGCTGTCTCAACCACAGGCCCGGCGAAATTGCATTACGAGTAAAGATGCTCGTTACGCGCGGCAGGACGGAAAGACCCCGGGACCTTTACTATAGTTTGGTATTGGTTTTCGGTTCGGCTTGTGTAGGATAGGTGGGAGACTGTGAAGCTGGCACGCTAGTGTTGGTGGAGTCATTGTTGAAATACCACTCTGGTCGAATGGGAAATCTGAACCTCGGGCCATGATCTGGTTCAGGGACAGTGCCTGATGGGTAGTTTAACTGGGGCGGTTGCCTCCCAAAGAGTAACGGAGGCGCCCAAAGGTTCCCTCAGCCTGGTTGGCAATCAGGTGTTGAGTGTAAGTGCACAAGGGAGCTTGACTGTGAGACTGACGGGTCGAGCAGGGACGAAAGTCGGGACTAGTGATCCGGCACCACCTGGTGGAAGGGGTGTCGCTCAACGGATAAAAGGTACCCCGGGGATAACAGGCTGATCTTGCCCAAGAGTCCATATCGACGGCATGGTTTGGCACCTCGATGTCGGCTCGTCGCATCCTGGGGCCGGAGTAGGTCCCAAGGGTTGGGCTGTTCGCCCATTAAAGCGGCACGCGAGCTGGGTTTAGAACGTCGTGAGACAGTTCGGTCCCTATCCGCCGCGCGCGTAGGAGACTTGAGGAAGGCTGTCCCTAGTACGAGAGGACCGGGACGGACGAACCTCTGGTATGCCAGTTGTTCCGCCAGGAGCACGGCTGGTTGGCTACGTTCGGAAGGGATAACCGCTGAAGGCATCTAAGCGGGAAGCCTGTTCCAAGATGAGGTCTCCCACCCCGAGAGGGTTAAGGCCCCCATGAGATGAATGGGTTGATAGGCCAGAGATGGAAGCGCAGTAATGTGTGGAGTTGACTGGTACTAATAGGCCGAGGGCTTGCCCACAAAGATGTTACGCATCCGCTCTACGGTTCTGAAACACCACACCAGTGTGTGTTTCAGAGAGTTTCGGTGGTTATGGCGGTGGGGAAACGCCCGGTCCCATTCCGAACCCGGAAGCTAAGCCCACCAGCGCCGATGGTACTGCACTCGAAGGGGTGTGGGAGAGTAGGACACCGCCGAACATACTTGAGCCGGAGCCCCGGTCGAGGAGAAATCCTCCCGGGGCTCCGGTTTTTTTATGCCCAGGATTCGATTCGAGCTGATTCAGGGATGGCGGCGGGTGATCGTCCCCTGGCGCAGGGGCGAGGAGAACACCAGCGAGGTGCTGGTCTCGCCGTACCGTTGGGCTCGCTCCACGAACTGCTCCAACTCGCCGGTGGACGAGCAGACCACCCGAAGGATCCAGCACTCGTCCCCGGTGACATGGTCCGCGCTGATCACCTCGGGAAGCGGGATGATCGTCGCGCGGAACCGTGGCCCGTCCAGGCTGCGTACCCGAACCCGGACGATCGCCTCGATGGGCAGGCCGAGTTTGCCGCAGTCGATCCGAGCGGAGTAGCCGGTGATGACTCCCCGATCCTCCAGCCTGCGTACCCGCTCGGTCACCGCGGGTGCGGAAAGGGAGACCCGCTTGCCCAACTCGGTGAACGTCATCCGGCCGTTCGCCTGCAACAGCTCGAGGAGCTTCCAGTCCACGTCGTCGAGGTCCACCAGCGGGCTCCCACATCGCGTCGTGCCGTGACATTCCAGGCTAGCGTGTCGAAACACCTGGATTGGGCCATGTTCGCCGAGATTGCGGCGGTACATGATCGGTCCATGACACCGCAACCTCGAGTGCTGACCCATCCGGCCGGGACGGCAGGCGCCGCGGCCGAGTTCTTCGCCGCAGAACTGGCCTTCGAGGCAGATCCGGACGACCTGGCGCGTGACCTCGCGGATGGCGACCAGCACGGCTACGTGGTGGTGGAGGCCCGCTCGCGGGAGGCCTTCGCGCAGGCCCGGATCCCCGGGGCGATCAACCTGCCGTACCGCGAGCTGACCGCGGAGAGCACCGCCCACCTGGACCGGAGCAAGGTCTACGTCTGCTACTGCGAGAGCTTCCAGTGCAACGCGGCCACCAAGGGCGCGCTGAGGCTGGCCGAGCTGGGTTTCCTGGTGAAACGCCTCGCCGGCGGCATCACCGCCTGGCGGGCGGCCGGCTACCCCTTGGACGGCGACCCGTCGGCCTCCAGCGGTCCCGCGACCCCCTGCACCTGCTGATCCCCGGCCGAACTGCCGGGGGGCGGCGGCGCGGCGGGGTTCGAGGGAGGTCGTACCCTGGCGGCGTGAGCACCCCACGACTGCTGATCATTCAGCCGGACGAAAGTGACCCACCCGGACCGCTGGGCGACTGGCTCACCGCCGCCGGCGCCGAGCTGGACGTGCGCAGGCCGCCGATGGACGAGCTGCCGGACGGCCTCGACGGCTATCAGGGTGTGGTGTGCCTGGGCGGCGAGATGGGCGCGGAGGATGACGCGGAGCACCCGTGGCTCGCGGGGATCCGCAGGCTGCTTGCCTCCGCCGCCGGCAACGGGTTGCCGACTCTTGGTATCTGCCTCGGTGCCCAGTTGCTGGCTGTCGCGTGTGGCGGCATGGTCGGGCGGGGCAAGAGCGGCCCGGAGGTCGGCCCGGCGTTGGTCTCCAAGCGGGATGTGGCCTGGACCGATCCGCTGTTCGCCGAGCTGCCGCTGATGCAGGACGTGATGCAGTTCCATCGGGACGTCATCGAGCAGCTGCCCCCCTCGGCCGAGCTGCTCGCCTCGGCGCCGCTGTACCCGAACCAGGCCTACCGCCTCGGCCGCTGCACCTACGGGGTGCAGTTCCACGTCGAGACCACGCCCGAGGTGGTCCAGCGTTGGCTGGCCGAGACTCCGGACGCGGCCGAGTACGCCCCGGCGGACGCGTTCGAGACCGAACGGCTCGACCGGCTGCACGGCGACCTCGCCGACACCTGGGCGCCGTTCGCCCGGCGGTTCGCCGAACTGGCCGCGGGAACGCGGGAGCCGGCCGGGCATCGGCATACGCTGCCACTGGCCTGAACCGCGCGGACGGGCGAGGCGCGGGCGTGGCTACCCGGTTACGGTGAATACCCAGGCCGGCAACGCCCGGGTTCGCGCGGCCGAGAAACCCCACAGTGAGTGCGATGGCAGACCGAGCACGGCAAACCGCGTCCCCCGCGCGCTTCGGTTTCACCGATGACCGGGCGGCGGAGCAGCTTCGGGCCGTTGGCTGGTGGGACGCGGCCGGCCCGGTCGCGGGGACCGAACCACTGCTCACCGCCCTGTCCCGCACCCCGGACCCGGACCTCGCCCTGCGTGGTCTGGAACGCCTGTGGGAGACCGATCCGGAAGCGTGGCCGGAGCTGGACGAGTCGTTGCGGGGGAATGCCCGCCTGCGTGGTCAACTGCTGGCCGTGCTCGGTTCGTCCAGCGCACTGGCGGACTTCCTGGTCAGCGAGCCGGGCCAGTGGCGCAGGCTCACCGGTCCGGCCCCCACACCGCCCACCGGTTACACCACCGCGCTGCTGGCGGCCGTGCGGGCCGAGTCCGGCACGCTGACCCTCGAGGAGGCCCAGCATGCGCTTCGGGTGGGCTACCGTGCCCTGCTGACCGAGATCGCCGCGGCCGATCTGGGACACCTGGTCGAGGACGGTCTCGCCGGCCTGCCCTATGCCGAGGTCACCGGGCGGCTCACCGCGCTCGCCGAGGCCGCGCTCGCCGCCGGTCTCGCCGTCGCCGAGCGGGAGGTCGGCGAACCGGGGGACACCACGCTCGCGGTGATCGCGATGGGGAAGTGTGGCGGGTGGGAGTTGAACTACGTCAGCGATGTGGATGTCATCTTCGTCGGTGAGGGCGACCAGCGGCTCGCCACCCGGTTGGCGAGCACGATGCTGCGCGTGGTCGGCAAGTCCTGCTTCGAGGTGGATGCCGCGCTGCGGCCCGAGGGCAAGGCGGGGGCGCTGGTGCGCACCCTCGACGGGCACGAGACCTACTACAAGAAGTGGGCTCGTACCTGGGAGTTCCAAGCGCTGCTCAAGGCTCGCCCCGTGGTCGGGGACGTGGAGCTCGGCAGGCGGTACACCGACCTGGTCGCGCCGATGGTCTGGGCCGCGGCCGAGCGGGAGAACTTCGTCGCCGACGTGCAGCGGATGCGGCGCAGGGTCGAGCGCCATGTGCCTGCCGAGATCGTCGACCGCGAGCTGAAGCTGGGCCGGGGCGGGCTACGCGATGTGGAGTTCGCCGTGCAGTTGCTGCAGCTGGTGCACGGTCGTGCCGACCCCGAGCTGCGTTCACCGTCCACCATGGACGCGCTGGACGCGCTGGGCGCGGGCGGTTACGTGGGCCGTGCCGATGCCGCGGAGCTCGAGGAGTCCTACGAGTTCCTGCGCACGGTCGAGCATCGGCTACAGCTGCGCAGGCTGCGGCGGACGCACCTGTTCCCGGACGACTCCGAGACCGGCGAGCTACGCAGGCTTGCCAGGGCCTGCGGGGTGCGGTCGGTACGAGGCAAACCCGCTGGTGAGGTGCTGCTCGCCGAGTTCCGCCGGCATGCGCAGCGTATCCGGAAACTGCACGAGAAGCTGTTCTACCGCCCGCTGCTGGAGTCGGTGGCGAAGGTGCCGACCGAGGCCCTGCGGTTGACCACCAAGCAGGCGGCCAGCAGGTTGGCCGCGCTCGGCTACGCCGCGCCGGACGGCGCGCTGCAGCACATCGGCGCGCTCACCACGGGTGTGTCCAGGCGTGCCGCCATCCAGCAGGCCCTGCTGCCGGTGTTGCTCGACCTGCTGGCCGACACCCCGGATCCGGACGGCGGGCTGCTGGCGTACCGGCGGGTCTCCGAGGCGCTCGCCGAGACGCCGTGGTACCTGCGGGTGCTGCGGGACACCTCGGCCGTGGTGGAACGGCTGGCCGTGCTGCTCGGCACCTCCCGGCTGGTCCCGGACCTGCTGGTGCGTGCACCCGAGGTACTGCAACTGCTCGGCGACCCGGAGAAGCTCGCGCACCGATCCACCGACGAGGTGGCTTGCTCGTTGCGCGCGGCGGCCCGCAGGCAGCCGGGGCTCGGCGCGGCCGTGCGCACGGCGCGCTCCCTGCGCAGGCACGAAATGTTGCGGGTGGCCTGCGCCGACCTGCTCGGCCTGCTCGAGGTCCCTGACGTGTGCGCCGCGCTGTCCTCGGTGTGGGGTGCGGTGCTGCAGAGCGCGCTCGCCGCCGCCCTCCGCAAGCGGGTGGCCGAGGTCGGCGGCGAGCCCGCGCGGATCGCCGTGATCGGGATGGGCAGGCTGGGCGGCGCCGAGCTCAGCTACACCTCCGACGCGGATGTGCTGTTCGTCTGTGCGCCCGTCGGCGAGGCGACCGACGCCGAGGCGGTGCGGTTCGCCTCCTCGGTCGCCGAAACGGTGCGGCAGGCGCTGGGTGCACCAAGCCAGGACCCTGCCTTGCAGGTGGACGCCGACCTGCGACCGGAGGGGCGCAGCGGGCCACTGGTACGCACCCTGGATTCCTATCGTGCCTACTACACGCGCTGGGCCGAGGTGTGGGAGGCACAGGCGCTGCTGCGGGCGCGGTTCGTGGCAGGCGATGTGGAACTCGGGGAACGTTTCGGCGAGCTGATCGACCCCATCCGCTACCCGGAGGGCGGGCTCGACGCCGCGCAGGTACGCGAGGTACGCCGGATCAAGGCACGGGTGGACACCGAACGTATGCCCAAGGGAGCCGACCGGACCACGCACACCAAGCTGGGCCGGGGTGGGCTCGCCGCTGTGGAGTGGACCGCCCAGCTCTGGCAGCTGCGGTACGCGCACGAGATTCCGGACCTGCGCACCACCTCGACCCCGGAAGCCCTGCGTGCCCTGGTGCGGGCCGGGCTCGCCGAGGCGGCGGATGTGGACTCGTTGATCGAAGCCTGGATGCTCGCCACGAAGGCGCGGAACGCGGCGATGCTGGTCCGCGGCAAGGCCGTGGACCAGCTCCCCTCCTCGGGGCGGGAGCTCACCACCGTGGCCAGCGTCCTCGGCTACTCCGTCGAGGACGACCCCGGTGAGTTCGTCGACTACTACCGGCGCACCACCCGCAGGGCACATGCCGTGGTCGAGCGGCTCTTCTACGAGGACTGAGCCCGCCCCTCAGCGCAGGCGGACCACCACGGTGCCGGTCAGCCGATCGTGCCAGCCGCGCGCGTCCACGTTGCGCACCGCGGCCGGCACGATCAGAAAGGTGAGCGCGGCGCGCACCAGCGCGCGCCACAGGCCGAGGAACTTGGCCCCGTCCAGCCTGCCCACCCGGATACCGCACACACCCATGCCCGGGGTAAATCCGAACAGTGCTACTGGACTCACGGTGAGTAGTACCCATATCCCGATGGCGAGCAGGTTGAAGTCCTGCATCACGGCCGGGTCGTCCAGCACGGGCCGCCGGAACAAGGCGGTGATCAGCGAGGCGAGCAGGAGGTCGAGCAGCAGCGCGAGCAGGCGGCGGCCCCCGCCCGCCGCGGCGCCCACCCCGTCCTCGGGCAGGCCGAGGTGCTCGCCCGGCCAGCGCGGCGGCTCAGCGCTGCTCGCCTGGCGGGCGGTCGCCGGTGCGGAGAGCCATTCCCCGGTCCATCTCGCCACCCGTCCAGGGTATGCCGCTGGCGCCCGACCCGTCCGCCCTGGTCGACTATCCGGTATCGACCTATCCGTTAACACCGGCGAAACACTCGGGTGACGGTCGGGCAACACCGCGCTCTTAGCGTGAACCGAAGAGACTAACGCGCGATCCGGCATCGAGGTTGGCCGACTACTCGCCGACCAACTCGCCGAGCTGAAGGAGTTATCGAGGGTGTCCACTACTCCAGACGATATCCAGCGTCTCATCGCGGATGAGGACGTGCAATTCGTCGACGTCAGGTTCTGTGACCTTCCGGGCGTCATGCAGCACTTCACCGTCCCCGCGAAGGCCTTCGACAACGACGCCTTCGACGAGGGACTGGCCTTCGACGGTTCGTCGGTGCGGGGCTTCCAGTCCATCCACGAATCGGACATGCTGCTGTTGCCGGACGCCGAAACCGCGCGGATCGACCCGTTCCGCAAGCAGAAGACGCTGTCCCTGAACTTCTTCGTGCACGACCCGTTCACCCGCGAGCCCTACAGCAGGGACCCGCGCAACATCGCGCGGAAGGCGGAGCAGTACATCACCGAGTCCGGCATCGCCGACACGGCGTTCTTCGGGCCGGAGGCGGAGTTCTACATCTTCGACTCGGTGCGTTTCGACTCCGCGGAGAACGGCTCCTTCCACGAGATCGACTCGGTCGAGGGCTGGTGGAACACCGGCGCCGACGAGGAGGGCGGCAACCGCGGCTACAAGACCAAGTACAAGGGCGGCTACTTCCCGGTGCCCCCGGTGGACCACTTCGCCGACCTGCGTGACGAGATCGTGCAGAAGCTGACCGGCTCCGGCTTCAGCATCGAGCGCGCGCACCACGAGGTGGGCACCGCGGGCCAGGCCGAGATCAACTACAAGTTCAACACCCTGCTGCACGCCGCGGACGACCTGCAGCTGTTCAAGTACATCGTGAAGAACACGGCGTGGGACGCGGGCAAGACGGCCACCTTCATGCCCAAGCCGCTGTTCGGGGACAACGGCTCGGGCATGCACTGCCACCAGTCACTGTGGAAGGACGGTGCGCCGCTGTTCCACGACGAGTCCGGCTACGCCGGGCTTTCGGACACCGCGCGGCACTACATCGGTGGCCTGCTCAAGCACGCCCCGAGCCTGCTCGCCTTCACCAACCCGACGGTGAACTCCTATCACCGGTTGGTGCCCGGCTTCGAGGCGCCGGTCAGCCTGGTCTACTCCCAGCGCAACCGCTCGGCCTGTGTACGGATCCCGATCACCGGCAACAACCCCAAGGCCAAGCGTGCCGAGTTCCGCTGCCCGGACTCCTCGGGTAACCCGTACCTGGCCTTCGCCGCGATGAGCATGGCCGGCCTGGACGGCATCAAGAACAAGATCGAGCCGCCGGACCCGATCGACAAGGACCTGTACGAGCTGCCGCCGGAGGAGGCCAAGGACGTCAAGCTGGTGCCGGGCGACCTCGGTTCCGTGCTGGACAGCCTGGAGTCCGACCACGACTTCTTGCTCGAGGGCGGGGTGTTCACCCCCGACGTGATCGAGACCTGGATCGCCTTCAAGCGGGAGAACGAGATCGACCCGCTGCGGCTGCGCCCGCACCCCTACGAGTTCGCGCTCTACTACGACGTGTGAGCCGGTATCGGCCTTGACCTGGTCAGAACGTCTGTTCTCGACCACCCGGGGCCGTCACCGCGACACAACGGCCGGTTCCGCCACCGCGCGGGACCGGCCGTTCGTCACGATACAGGTGCCGTAACGACGTTCGGCTTACCGGCTTGTGCGGTCTTACGCGGTGGCCCCGCCCAGGAGCTCCAGGTCCATGCCCGCCTGGTCGCACTTGCCCCGCGGGTCGGGGACCAGCTTGCGCCGCTCGAGGTCCATCAGCCCGAGCGTGCAGCTGATCTCGGCGGCGAGGGTGCCGTCGGCCTGGTAGATGTTGGAGTTCATCACGAAGGTCTTGCCGGAGCCGAACTTGGTCTCGCAGGTCACGTCGATGACCTCGCCGGCGCGCAGCTCCTTGCGGAAGCTGATGTGCGATTCCAGCAGTACCGCGGCCAGGTTGGCGTCCCGCAGGCCGCCCTTGAGCCCGCCCGCCCGCTCGATCAGCTCGAGCCGGGCGACCTCGGCATAGGAGTGGTACACGGCGTGGTTGACATGGCCCAGGGTGTCCAGCTCGTAGTGCCGCACCTTCAGCTGCACCCGGAAAGGTTCGCGCTCGGTCACGACCTCACTGTAAGCGCCGGGTCCGACAACGCGGTGCGAACGTGATCGACCAGCTAGCGGCGGCGGATGGTCCGCTGCATGTTGCGCATCTTGGCGCCCTGCGGCATCGGACCCTTCGGCGTGGCGGCGCCACGGTTACCCAGCGCGGCCAGCTTGGCCTCCAGCGCGTCCACCTGCTTCGGCTTCAGGTTGCGAGGCAGTTTCATCAGGTGGCTCTGCAGCCTGCGCAGCGGGACCTGGCCCTTCTCGTGCCCGATCTGCACGTCGTAGATCGGCGTCTCGCCGACCAGCCGGGACACTCGCTTCTTCTCCTGCGCGAGCAGGCCCTTGACCCGGTGCGGGGCTCCCTCGGCGACCAGGACGACGCCTGGGCCGCCGAGCACCCGGTGCACCGCGTCCAGCTGGGTGGTGGCCGCCACCGTCTGCGTCACCCGCCAGCGGCCGCGCAGGTTGTCCAGTGCCCATGCGGCCGCCCCCGGCTGGCCGTCGGCCTTGGCGTACACGGTCTTCTGTACCCGGCGACCAAAAATGATCACGGCGGCGAGCAGGCCGAGCATGATGCCGATCGGCAGCAGCGCCCACTGGATGCCGAGCAGATAGCCGATGCCGAACACGACACCGGTCACCACCAGGACGGCACCCACCATCCAGGGGATGAGCGCCTTGTCCTCCTTGCGCTGCATCTTGAACGCCTGGAAGATCTGCCCTCGCTTGGCCTTCTTCTCCGCGCGCTTGGCTTGCTTGGCCTGCTTGGCAGCTTCCTTGTCCTGCTTACCCGCCATGCGTCCCAGGATACGGCCGGGTGGCCAGGCGTGGGTGCGTCGGCCCCCTCTGCGAGGATGCCGGCCGTGGGTAGCGCACCTTCCTCGAAGCCGGGCTCGGGTCTGCTCGACGGGCTCGACCCCGAGCAGCGAGCGGCAGCGTGCGCCCCGCGCGGGCCGGTATGCGTGCTCGCCGGCGCCGGGACCGGCAAGACCAGGACGATCACCCACCGGATCGCCTACCTCGTCCGCTCCGGGCACGTGGCGGCGGGGCAGGTGCTCGCGGTCACCTTCACCGCGCGGGCGGCGGGAGAGATGCGAACCCGGCTGCGCGCGCTCGGGGTGGAGGGCGCGCAGGCCAGGACCTTCCACGCGGCGGCCATGCGCCAGCTGCGTTACTTCTGGCCGCGGGTGGTCGGGGACCAGCAGTGGGACCTGCTCGACGGCAAGCTGCGGATGGTCGGCCAGGCGGCCAACCGGGTCGGCGTGAACACCGAGGCCGAGGTGCTGCGCGATCTCGCCGGCGAGATCGAGTGGGCCAAGGCCTCGCTGGTCGGCCCGGACGACTACGCGGCGGTAACCCTGCGCGCCCAGCGGGACATCCCGGAGCCCGCGGCCAGGGTCGCCGAGGTCTACCGCGCCTACGAGGAGATCAAGAACGGCGCACGGCTGCTCGACTTCGACGACCTGCTGCTGCACACCACCGCGGCGCTGGAGGAGCACAGTGCGGTGGCCGAGGAGTTCCGGGACCGCTACCGCTGCTTCGTGGTGGACGAGTACCAGGACGTCACGCCGCTGCAGCAGCGGCTGCTCGACGCCTGGCTGGGGGGCCGAGACGACCTGACCGTGGTGGGGGACGCGAACCAGACGATCTACTCCTTCGGTGGGGCGTCGCCCCGGCAACTGCTGGAGTTCACCAGGCGTTTCCCGGAGGCCACCGTGGTGCGGCTGGAACGCGACTACCGATCCACCCCGCAGGTGGTCGAGCTGGCCAACACGGTGATCGGGGCGGCGAAGGACCGGCCGGCGGGTTCCAGGCTCCGGCTGGTCGGGCAGCGCCCGGACGGTCCGCCGCCGCGGTTCGCCGAGTACGAGGACGAGACCGCCGAGGCCGAGGCCACCGCCCACCGGATTCGCGAGCTGCTCGATTCCGGCATACCGGCCAGCGAGGTCGCCGTCCTGTACCGGGTCAACGCCCAGTCGGAGGCCTACGAGCAGGCACTGACCGAGCTGGACATCCCGTACCTCGTCCGGGGCGGTGAGCGGTTCTTCGACCGGCGTGAGGTGCGGCAGGCGATGGCCGCGCTGCGGACCGCCGCCGCGCGGGACGCCGACCGCCGCGGCGACCTGGCCACGGTCGTGCGGTCGGTGCTGCATCCGGTCGGGCTGAGCGAGCAGCCGCCGTCCGGCGGGGCGGCCAAGGAACGTTGGGACGCGCTGCTCGCGCTGGTCGAGCTCGCCGAGGAACTCGAGAACACCGTCGAGGCCCCGGAGCTGGCGCGGTACGTCGCCGAGTTGGAACAGCGGGCCGCGGCGCAGCACCCGCCGACCGTCGAGGGGATCACCCTCGCCTCCCTGCACGCGGCCAAGGGCCTCGAGTGGGCGGCGGTGTTCCTGGTCGGCCTGGCCGAGGGCACCGTGCCGATCCAGCACGCGGACGGCGACAGCGGCGCCATCGAGGAGGAACGCAGGCTGCTCTACGTCGGGATCACCCGTGCCAGGGAGCGGCTGGAGTTGTCCTGGGCGCTGGCCCGTGGCGCGGGCGGTCGCAGGCAGCGCAGGCGGAGCCGGTTCCTCTACGGCCTGCTGCCGGAGCATCACCCCGCCGCGCGGGCGGGGCGTCCCCAACCCAAGGCCGCTGGTAAGCGGACCAGTTGCCGGGTGTGCGGGTGCACGCTGACCGCGACCATGGAGGTCAAGCTCGGCCGGTGCACCGGATGCCCTTCGGATGTGGACGAGGATCTGCTGGCTCGGCTCAAGGCCTGGCGCGTGGAGCGGGCTCGGGAGTTGAAGGTGCCCCCTTTCGTCGTGTTCACCGACGCCACCCTGGTGGCGATCGCCGAGCAGCGGCCGGTCGACGACGGCGCGCTGGTGTCCATCTCCGGGATCGGCGCCAACAAGCTGGAACGGTTCGGCGCCGAGGTGCTCGCCGTGGTGCACGGGTCCGGCTCCCGGTAGCGGCCCACGACCACTCTGCCAAAAGCCCTGATCAGAGCCCGTTTTCGGCAGATCGTGGAGATTTCCGGAAAATTAGTTGCACCGGTCTGCCCAGGAGCAATAGCCTGCAGGTACTGGGTGGAGCGCCCACGTTCAGCCGCTGAGATGTGGCGAACGGTTCGGGCGGAGATGAGAGAGGAGGTGTCAGGATGGACGGCTACGACTACGGCAGCTTCCCTGGCGCCTCGCTGTGCCGTGCCATCGCGCCGGCCGCTCTCGCGGGCCAGGGGATCAACGTGTCCTGGGCCGGTCCGGCTATCCAGCAGATCACGCACGCCGATCGCGCGCGCGTCGACCTCGGCCAGATCGCTGTCGCTGGGGCCATGAACGCTGCCATCCGCCCGGTGACCTTTGACCTGCCGACCGAGAAGCCGGTCAGTGTTCCGTCGTCTGAACATGAGCGAAGTCCCTGACAGCTCCGTCAGGAGAACAGGCTCACGAAGGCCGCGGAACCGTTACCGGATCCGCGGCCTTCGTGCTGTTCGGGCCAAGTTTCTGGCTCGGACGCCTCCGCCGCACAGCAAACCGCCACAACACACAAAGGAGAACGGATGTCATCGGCCATCGCCTTCGCAGCAGGGAAGGCGTTTCCCGACGAACTTGTCGACCCGGGTGTCGGCGAACTGCTCGACGCGGTCGCCGCACCGGACCGCGAACTGCCCTGCCGCGCGGGCGACGCGGACCTGTGGTTCGCCGAAGCTCCCGCTGACCTCGAGCGAGCCAAGCAACTGTGCACCGACTGCCCGGTAAGGGCGGCCTGCTTGGCAGGTGCGCTGGCACGGCGTGAGCCCTGGGGCGTCTGGGGCGGGGAGATCTTCGAGCGCGGTGCCGTCGTGGCGCGCAAGCGTCCGCGGGGCCGGCCGCGCAAGAACCCCGTCGCCGGGCAGGACACCGCAGACGCACAGCGGAGCGCGGCGGCATGAACCAGATAACCGCGACCTCACTGCGGACCATCCGCACCGACCGCAATCGGCCGTTCGGCACGCCGAGTGCCGCGCCGAACATGTTCAAGGAGATTCCGGAGATGTTGCTCTACGAAGAGCTGGCCAGAGCCCGAATACGGGATGTGGAGGAGGCCGTCCGCGGCCACCGGACACCGCCTTCCCGGCGGTCCTCGCGCCGGTGGTTCCGGACGATCCGCGGGAGGATCAGATCCCACCGTTCCTGAGACCGCTCCCGAACTGGCGTTGACCCGGAGGGGAGGGGCCCCGCCCCCTCCCCTCCGGCCTATCCCCGATCGAAAACGGATCGGCACGGCACTCTGCTCGATGATTAGATGTCGTTCATGTCAGCGCATACTCATGACGACCTGGACTGGGCGGCGGAGCTCCCCCGGATGCACAGGCTGGACGCGCTGGAGAAGGACAGCCTGCGTACCGTGGCCGACCGGCTGGTGGCCGACCTGCCACCCGAGCCCACCGTGGTCGATGTCGGCTCCGGTTCGGGCGGCATGAGTGCCGCGCTCGCCGGTGCGCTCGCCGCCGGTCCGGGCGGGACCATCGTCCTGCTGGACGCCGTCGACGAACTCCTCGATGCCGCCAGGACCGCCGCGGCCGGCGCGGGCCGGGGCATCACGGTCGACACCGTGGTCGCCGACGCCGGTACCGCAGGGGTACGCGACCTGGTGCCGCCCGCCGACCTGATCTGGGCCTCCGCCGTCGTCCATCACCTTCCCGACCAGCAGGCCGCCATCGACCGGCTGGTCGCGGCATTGCGTGGCGGTGGCCGGCTCGCCCTCGCCGAGGGCGGGCTCGACCAGCGGCTGCTGCCCTGGGATCTGGGCGTGGGCAAGCCGGGCCTTGAAGGCAGGCTGCAGGCCGCGCGGGAGGGGTGGTTCCTCGAACTGCGGACATCGATGCCGGATGCGGTCCGGATGCCGTACGGCTGGTCCACGGCGCTCGGCAAGGCCGGGTTGGTGGACGTCACCTCCTTCACGTATCTGGTGGACCACCCGGCGCCCGCCACGGGCCCGGTCCTGGACTACGCACTCGAACGGCTGTCCTGGCTCGCCGAGACCACCGATGACCGGATCGACCAGGAGGACCGGGACGCTCTGGGTCTGCTACTCGATCCGCGGACACCGGAATACCTCGGCAACCGGACCGACGTCTTCCTGAAGTACGCCCGGACCGTGCACTACGGTCGATTGCCATGAGCCGCGCGAAGGAGCCGCGCCAGTGATCGAGGGCAGCGACCCCGGCGCTGACGGGCCCGCGGCGTGCTTCCGCTGCGGTGCGCGGCGGGACCCGGCGGATCCCGGCCGGCTGCTGGCCTGGGTCGCCGACTTCGACCGGGGCGCCAAGCGTTGGCTGTGCCCGTCCTGTGCCCGGCAGCATGTTCGCGACATCGAGGGGAAACTGCCCGGCGAGTACTGGTGAGCGGGTGCCGCGTGCCGGGATGCGGTCCGTTCATGCCGCCACCGCCCTGACCGACTCGACGGCGGGCCGCGGTCTTCGCGCCGCGGTGCGGAAGGCGCGGGCCAACTGCTTGCGGACCCCGTCGGGGTCGGTACGTAGCTGGTCGGTGGTGCTGCGCACCAGTACCACCCCGGCGGCGGTCAGCGCGAGATGGTGCAGCCGACCGGTGCCGTCCCGTGGCGAGCCGAACTGCCACCCCATTCCGGCCTCGTCCCACCACGCGTCCACCGCGCCGATCGGCGTGCCGCGCAGGTCACAGATGGTCACATCCCAGCTCGGCGCGGGCATCGGCAGGGCGGCGACCAACCGTCTCGCCGGCCCGTACAGGAAGACGTCCCGCATCGGCCCGAGCTCGCGCAGGGCGAGCCGGACCGCGGCGGAACCGCGCTGATTGCCCCGGTCCAGCTCGGCGTGTAGGTGCTCGGCCGTGCACAGGCCCTGGTGCACCGGAAGCGCCAGCAGCTTGCGCAACTTCTCCGGATCGCTCTCCCTGCGCGCCGCGTCCAGGGCCGCGCGCTCCGGCGGGGCGAACGGCAGGCCGCCGATCCACACCGGATCCGGCGGCCGCGCGGTGCGTTCCAGCAGGAACCACTCCGGTGGCAACATCCGCCGGTACCCCGGCACCAGGACATGCACCGGACGCGGCGGGGGCAGCTCGACCCCGTGCGCGTCGAGGGCGTCGAACCCGGTGAGCACCGCATCCCTGCCGAACTGGCCGACCGCGGCGCGGAGCAACTGCATGCGGGTAGGGGAACCGGTGCCGAGCAGGACGACCGAGGACGTCAGTCGCCGCCACGGGCCGCCGGGACGGCAGCGGTTGGCGATCACCCGGTCGGATACTCCGGCCGCGTGCAACTGTGCCTTGGTCGCCACCCCGTCGGTGGCTCCGATACGTGGCGCGGTCACGGCCGCGCGGATCGCGTGGGTCATGCCTCGAGGCTGCCCGGCTGGGTGCGCCCGGCGCAGAAAAATCCGACAGCTGTGGACAACTCGAGGCGTCAACGGGCGATAATCGTCCTTCGAAGCCGCCCTGTGGACAACTCGGTGCCCGCGGCGACCCGTCGCAGGGCTACCCGGCCCCTTCGTGGAAGCCCGGTTGCCAGCGATCGACGATGGCGCGCAACTCCAGTTCGGCGTCGAGCTGGCAGAGGATGCCCACCGCGCCCGCGGTGACCCGGTGGATCAGCAACCAGCTCGGCGGCAGGTTCAGCGATCGCCCGGTGCGGAAATCCTGGCCGCGGGTGTCACCTATCCGGCCGGCCTGCTGCTGCGCCCACCGCCGGGTGAAGTGGAACCGCTCCCGGGTCAGCGGCGCGACGAGCGGGGCGAGGTAGGCATAGACGTCCTCGGCATCGAGTTCGGTGCCCGGCCGGACGAACCCCTCCGCTCGCAGCGCGTCCAGCAACTCCGCCGAGCGACCCTCCAGCGCGAGCCGCATGATGACACCGAAGGTCAGCGGGGCGCCTTCCGGCAGCCTGGCAACCGCGCCGAAGTCGATGACGCACAGCCTGCCGTCCTCCAGCAGCATGAAATTACCGGGATGCGGATCGGAGTGCAGCAGGTGCGCCCGCGTGGGGGAGGAGTAGTGGAACTCGGCGAGCAGCCTGCCGGCCTCGTTGCGCTGCTCCCGTGTCCCGTCCTGGATGATCCGGGCGAACGGGGTCCCGGTGACCCATTCGGTCACCACGACCTTTGGCGAGCTCGCGACCACCTTGGGCACCAGCATCTGATCGTCGCCCGCGAACGCCTTGGCGAACCCGCGCTGGTTGTCCGCCTCGGTTCGGTAGTCCAGCTCCTCGTCCATCCGGGCGGCCAGTTCGGCCAGCAGCGGCTTGACCTCGGTGCCGGGCACCAGGGTCTGGAACAGCCTGGCGAACCGCTGTAGCTGCCGCAGGTCGCTGCGCAGCGCCTCGTCCGCGCCTGGGTACTGCACCTTGACCGCGACCTCGCGGCCGTCGTGCCACACCGCGCGGTGTACCTGGCCGATGCTGGCCGCGGCGGCCGGCTCGTCGTCGAACTCGGCGAACCGCTCGGACCAGCGGCGCCCGAGCTGCTCGGCCAGCACTCGATGGGTCTGCCGCGCGGGCATCGGTGGGGCCGCGGACTGCAACTTGGTCAGCGCCTCCCGGTACGGCGCCGCCATCTCCTCCGGCACCGCCGCCTCGAAGACGCTCAGCGCCTGACCGAACTTCATTGCGCCGCCCTTGAGGGTGCCGAGCACCTCGAACAGCTGCTCGGCCGCCCGCGCGGACATGGCGGCGTTGACCTCCCTGGCGTCCTGCCCGCCCAGCCGCCTGCCCCAGCCGCCGACCGCCCTTCCCGCCATACCGAGCGGCAGGCTGGCGAGTCTCGCCGTGCGTGCCGCGGCCCGGCGCGGGATCGCGGAGGCACGGTCGTCGGTCGAGTCGCGGAAGTCGGTCACGCCCGCGATTCTGCCTTGTCGATCAGCCCTTGCGCAGCCGTTTGCGGGCGTAAGAAACCACTACCGCACGGGCGGTACGAGCCGCGGCGGTTTCGCGCCGCACCAGCATTCCGGGTGGGGCAGCCAGGAGCGGTGGGCGACCGTGCCGTCGTAGGCGTCGATCTCAAGGGCCGCGTTCCACACCGGGGGTGGCTCGCCGGTGTGACGTAACGCACGCAGCACCTGGGTGGTGGCCAGCGCCGCGGTGGCCTGCACGGTGCTCAGCTCCGCGTGCTGGGTGCGGCCGGCGAGCTGGCCCGCCAGCCGGGGCCAGGACGGATCGCGTGCCGTGCGGTGCAGGTCGGCGCAGCGCAGGCAGCTGCTGCGGCCGGGGTACACCAGTGGCCCGATGATCCCGGTGCCCTCCCGAACCCGCACGGGCAGATGCGGCAGGCCGTCGGCGACCAGCTCGCGGACCACCTCGGGAGCGGGCACCACGGCATCGGTGAGCAGCACAAGGTCCGGCTCCTGCGGGCGGGTCAGCCGGGTGGTGCGGGTCTTCGGGTTGGCCCTGCGCACCGCGTGCAGGATGGCGAGCCTGCTGGGCCGGCCGACATCGGCCGCGGTGTAGCCGGAGCCGAGCTCGTCGCCGGTGACCATGCCGGTGGCCCGAACGTCGAGGTGGCCGACCCCGGCCGTGGCCAGCAGGGTGGCCATCGCGACCGCCAACCTGCCACCGCCGTACATCACCAGCGCACAGTGCTCGGGCAACTCCGCGTCCGGCGACCCGGCATCCTCGAGCAGCCCGCGCTCGACCAGCCCGGTCAGTAGCGCCCGCAGGTGCTCGGCGTCCTCGTCCGCGGCAAGGTCCAGCAGGGCGCGCGTGCTGGTGGAGCCGTCGAGCCCCCGCAGGATCTCGATCACCGGCCGCGGCAGCCCGGAGGCGACAACGGCATGCCGCGGATCGAGCCCGATCTGGACCTCGCCGGCGTCACGTTCCAGCACTTCGAGCCCGGGCAGCAGCCGGGGCCGCTCGGGCAGTGTCACGTCGGGTAACTGTTCGGTCATGCAGATCAGGGTGCGCCCGAACCGCTAACCGTCCGCTAAGAACACCCCGCTTTGTCCACAGTGCCAAGGGCTCTGTGGACAACTGGAGGATGTGGCGGAGAAACCATCCGCGTTGTCGGTCGCTGCCCTTACGGTGGATGGGTGGCCGAAGCACGGGTGCCCTCGCTGAGGAACCGAGGCAAGAAGAACTCGCAGCCGCGAACTCCGCAGCCAGAGATTCCACAACAGAAGATCGAGGTGCGGCGCAGCGCACGCCGGCGCCGCACCGTGACCGCGTACCGGGATGGCGACACGCTCGTCGTGCTGATCCCGGCCAAGATGAGCAGGAAGGAGGAGGAGCACTGGGTCGCCGAGATGCAACGCAAGCTGCAACGCACCGAGACCAGGCGAGCCTCGCCCGCGCGCGCGTCCGACGAGGCGCTGCTGTTGCGCTGCGCCGAGCTGTCCGCGCGGTACCTCGACAACACGGTCGCTCCCGCCAGCGTTCGCTGGGTCCGCCCGATGCGGACCCGCTGGGCCTCCTGCACGCCGGTCGACCGGACGATTCGGGTGAGTGAGCGGCTACGCGACGTGCCGTCGTGGGTGCTCGACTACGTGCTCGTGCACGAGCTCGCCCACCTGCGGGTCGCCGGGCACGACGCCCAGTTCTGGCGCCTGGTCCGGAGATACCCGCGTACCGAACGGGCGATCGGGTACCTCGAAGGCCTCTCGGCAGCCGCCGGCTGGGGCCTGAGCGATACGGAAGACTGAGAACTGTCTCAGCGGGTCGGTACACGACGTAACGCGTGGCGCACGCCGACCGGAAACCGGCTCGGTCAGGGCCGACTCGCCCCCGCGGGTGGGTCAGTCCTTGTCGTTCTGATCCCGGTCGCCGGTGTCGTCCCGATTCTCCCGCTGGGCGTCCTCTTGCTCGGCCCGCTCGGTCCGTTCCAGCTCCGCCATCGGATCGATGCCGTCGCCGGTCCGGCCGGCCCGCTCGGCGAACCCGGCGGGATCGTCCAGGTCCTCGGCGGTGGGCAGCAGGTCGGGGTGCGACCACAGCTGGTCCCGCTGCTCGATGCCGTGCTGGTCACCAACCTGCTTCCACAGCGAGGCGGCCGCGCGCATCCGCCGGGGCCGCAGCTCCAGTCCCACCAGGGTGGCGAAGGTCTGCTCGGCCGGACCGCCGGTGGCCCGCCTGCGGCGCAGAGTCTCGCGTAGCGCCTCCGCCCCCGGCAACCGGGTGTCGACGGCCTCCGCGACGACCACGTCGACCCAGCCCTCGACCAGCGCGAGCAGCGTCTCCAGGCGGGTCAGGGCCGCCTGCTGCTCGGGGGTGGTCTGCGGTTCGAGCAGACCGGAGGACATCGCGTTCTCGATGCTGGCGGGGTTACTCGGGTCGACCTGGCTGGCGAGCTGCTCGAGCGCCGTGGTGTCCACCGTGATGCCGCTGGCGAACTCCTCGACCGTGGCCAGCAGCCGTTGCCGCAGCCACGGCACGTGCGCGAACAGGCGCTGGTGCGCGGCCTCCCTGGCGGCGATGAACACCAACACCTCGCTGCCGGGACGCTCCAGGCCCTCGGTGAACTTCTCGATGTTCGCGGGAAGCAGGGCGGAGGTCGCGTCCGGTCCGAGCGGCAGACCGACCTCGGTGGAGGTCAGCACGTCGGAGGCCAGTTCGGCCAGCGCGTTGCCGAGCTGGGAGCCGAAGGCCATTCCGCCCATCTGCCCCACCATGGACAGCAGCGGGCCCGCGGCCTGCTTGGCCTCCTCGGGTAACGCCTGTACCCAGGCGCCGGACATCTGCTTCGCGACCGGATCACACAGCCGTTGCCAGGTGGGCAGGGTCTGCTCCACCCAGTCCCTTGCGGACCAGGCGACGGTGGTCCGCGCGCCCGCGGGCAGGATGGTCACCGCGTCCAGCCACAGCTCCGCGAGGTGTGCCGCATCGTGTACCGCGGACTCACCGGACTGCGAGCCGGAGCCGATGGTGCCGCCGCCGGACTCGTTGATCCGCTGCATGGCGATCTGTTTCGCCAGGTCGTAGTTCACCGGCCCGGTCGAGCTGCCCGCCTGGCTGAGCATCTGGCCGAGCTGACTGAGCATCTGGCCGAGCTGGTTGAAGGCGTCGGCACCCGCGCCGGGTTGCTGCTGACCGCCGCCGGAGTCCGAAGGCTCGTTCTCACCGCGTTTGTCGGGATCGGGCAGTCCGAAGCCGAACGGGGGATTGCTCATAACACCACCGTACGCGGGTAACTCAGGGTGCGAAGGACCAGCCGGGTGAGGCTGAACCACCAACCGACTACCACCACCGTACGCTGTCACGCTGTGAGTGAGTCGCGGGACGAAGCCGGGGCGCCCGGCAAGGGGAACACATCACCGGGCGCGTTGCCACCGCCGCCCCCGGAGACCACCGCCACCGCGGGTGCGTTCCGGCTGAGCAGGCGGGGGTGGACCCTGCTGCTCAGCGGCGTGCTGTTCGCCGTCTTCGGGCTGCTCGGCGCGTTCGTCCGGGTGCCCTACGTGGCGCTCGGCCCCGGGCCGACCTACAACACGCTCGGCACCGTCGACGGCACCCAGGTGGTGCGGATCGAGGGACACCAGAGCTACCCGACCTCCGGCCAGCTGCGGATGACCACGGTGTCCCTCGACGACGAGGTGACCCTTTTCGGCGCGCTCGGACTCTGGGTGAGCGGCCGGTTCGCGCTCGCCCCCCGGGAGGAGTACTTCAAGCCGGGCGAGAGCGACGCCGAGGTGAAGAAGGAGAACGTCGAGCAGTTCCAGGACTCGCAGAGCAATGCCGAGGTGGCCGCGTTGCGCAGGCTCGGCCACCCGGTGAAGGTGCTCGCGAAGGAGGTCGTGGCGGGCAGCCCCGCCGACCACGTGCTCTCCGCAGGGGACCGGCTGCTGGTGGTGAACGGCAAGGAGATCACCAAGGAGGACGACGTCCGGGCCGCGCTGGCGGACACCGAACCCGGCCAGACGATCTCGCTGACCTTCCAGCACGAGGGCAGGCCGCAGCGCACCGAATCGCTCACCCTCGCCGAGCACCCCGACCCGGAGCGGTCCGAGGGTTTCATCGGGCTGCAGCCGATCGACCGGGCCGATGTGCCGTTCGACGTCGAGATCAGCCTCCAGGACGTCGGCGGCCCCTCCGCCGGTCTGATGTTCGCGCTGGCCATCATGGATCGGATGACCCCGGGCGACCTGGTGGCGGGCGAGCAGGTCGCCGGCACCGGGGAGATCACCGAGAAGGGGCAGGTCGACCCGATCGGGGGTATTTCGTTCAAGGTGGTCGCGGCGCACGAGGCGGGTGCCACGACCTTCCTGGTCCCCCAGGCCAACTGTGCGGAGGCCGCCGCCGCGGCACCCGAGGGCCTGCGCCTGGTGAAGGTGACCGACCTGGACAGCGCGCTCGACGCGCTGGAGGGGATCAAGGCCGGGGAGCCCGTGCCGTCCTGCTGATCCCACCCGCGTCACGGCGCCAGCGTGGCCTCAAGGGCCGCCAGCAGGTTCGGAGCCAGCTCCGGATGCTCGATGATCTCGTCCACCGGCGTGTCGTCCTCGCCGCCCTGGGTGGTGATCCCGCGCAAACGCAGCACGCAGGCGCGGGTCCCGTCCCGCAGCACGGCGGCGACCAGGCGGGCCTCGGTGCGGCGCGGGTGGTCGGCCGCGGCCTGCCGCAGGCGCTGCGCGTCCTCGTCCAACTCGGCCTCGACCAGATCCGGCTCGGCGTCCGGCGGCAGCACGATGATCTCCTGCGCGAGCGCGCACCCATCCACCGTGTCCGGCCAGGCGATCCGGGCGAGTGCGTCCGCGAGATCACCATCCGGTAACGCTTCCTGGGCGACCGGGGTGAGCGGAGACCCGGCATCCAGCTGGTCCGCCAGGTCAGGCTGCTGCCGCAGCAGGGCATCGGTGGGGACGAGCGCGAACAACTGGGGCGACTGATCCCAGCCCGCGGCCGCCACGAACTCCTCGACTTCGCGGGCGACGACGGCCACACTCGGGTTCGTCGCGGTGTTCTCGCTGTGCTCGCTCTCCGCCATGGCGCCATGGTCGCAGGGGTGCCGGTGGACGCGGTAAGCGCCCGGTTTGGGTGGTTTCGGGAACCCGGACGGCTATCCGTAGAGTTAGAAAGTCAAGGGGACGCTCGCCCTGCCTGCGCCCCGGAAACAAGATCGCGACAACAGGAGCGTGTGCAGTGGCCACTCGGCCCCCTGTGAACCTGCCCAAGCTGTCCCGGCGCAGCAAGGTGCTGCTGATCATCGCCGGCATTGTCGTACTGGGCCTACTGCTCGGTGCGCGACTGCTGGACACCTATGTCGAATGGCTGTGGTTCGGCGAGGTCGGCGCCCGCGGAGTGTTCACAACAGTCGTCATCACCAGGATCGTGCTGTTCTTCGCGGTCGGGTTACTCGTCGGCGGTCTGCTGGCGGTGAGCCTCGCGATCGCCTACCGGAACAGGCCGGTGTTCGTGCCGGTCTCCGGGGCCGACGATCCGCTGGCCCGGTACCGCACCACCGTGACGGGTCGGATCCGGTTGTTCGGCATCGGGATCCCGGTGCTGGCCGGCCTGATCGCGGGGGCGAGTGGGCAGGCCGACTGGAAGCGGGTGCAGCTGTTCCTGAACGGCACGAGCTTCGGCCAGGCCGATCCCGAATACGGGCTCGATGTCGGCTTCTACGCGTTCAGCCTGCCGTTCTGGAACTGGATGCTCGGCTGGCTCTTCGTCGCGGTGGTGGTCGCCTTCCTCGGTGCGCTGGGTGCGCATTACCTGTTCGGCGGCATCCGGCTGGCCGGCAAGGGCGGGCAGATCGCCGGTTCGGCGCGGGTGCAGCTCTCGGTGATCCTCGGGATCTTCGTCCTGCTCAAGGGCGCCGAGTACTTCCTCGACCGGTACAACCTGATGTTGTCCGACCGCAGTGACCAGCCCGCGTTCATCGGCGCCACCTACACCGACCTGAACGCCGTGCTGCCCGCCAAATGGATCCTGCTCTGCATCTGTCTTTTCGTCGCGATCGCCTTCTTCGTCGGCGCCTTCCTGCGCAACATCCAGTTGCCCGCGATCGCGCTGGTGTTGCTGATCCTGTCCGGGATCCTGGTCGGCTGGGCCTGGCCCGCGGTGCTCGAGCAGTTCTCGGTCAAGCCGAACGCGCTGGAGAAGGAAGCCCCGTCCATCGAGCGCAACATGGAGGCGACCAGGCACGCCTACGACCTCAACGAGGTGAACTACCAGCAGTACTCGGGCCAGTCCGAGGCCACGCCCGAGGAGGTGCGCTCCGAGACCGGCACGATCTCGAACATCCGGCTGCTCGACCCGGGCGTGCTGGAACCGACCTTCACCCAGCGGGTCGGCAGGGAGAACTTCTACGGCTTCTCCGAGAAGCTGGACATCGACCGGTACGAGGGCCAGGACGGCAAGCTGCAGGACTACATCGTCGCCGCCAAGGAGATCAAGACCAGCGGGCTGGCGGAGAACCAGCGCAGCTGGCTCAACCGGCACCTGCGCTACACCCACGGCAACGGCTTCGTCGCCGCCCCGGCGAACAAGATCGACCGTGCGCTGGAGGACGCCGACAGCGAGGGTGGTTACCCGCTCGCCGGGACCAGCGACACCGCCAACCCCTCCGGGGCGCACGGCATCAAGGTGGACGAGCCGCGGATCTACTACGGCGAACTGTCCACCGACTACGCGATCGTGGGCGGCACCGAGGGCCAGGCTCCCGGTGAGTACGACACCGCCAACGAGAGTGGCTACCTGTACACGGGTGACGGCGGCGTGCCGATCGACAACCTGTTCAACCGGCTGGTCTTCGCCGCCTACGAGGGCGAGCGCAACATCCTGTTCTCCGACGCGATCAGCGACGGCGCGCAGATCATGTACAAGCGGGACCCGCGGGACCGGGTCCGGGACATCGCGCCCTGGCTGACCGTGGACGGTGACCCCTATCCCGCGGTGATCGACGGCCAGATCAAGTGGATCGTCGACGGGTACACCACGCTCAACAACTACCCGTATTCCCAGCAGACCGAGCTGGACGATGCCACGCAGGACTCGCTGTCCGGGGTCGCGCAGCAGCAGGCCACCTCGATCAACTACATCCGCAACTCGGTGAAGGCCACGGTCGACGCCTTCGACGGCACCGTGAACCTGTACGCCACGGACGACGACGAGCCGGTGCTCAAGGCCTGGAAAAACGTCTTCCCCGATGTGGTCAAGCCGTCCTCGGAGATCTCGCCGGAGCTGCGCAAGCACTTCCGGTACCCGGAGGACATGTTCAAGATCCAGCGGGACCTGCTGACCAGGTACCACGTGCAGAACCCGCGGGAGTTCTTCAGCACGGAGACCTTCTGGGACGTCCCCGCCGACCCGACGCAGGAGGGCTTCGACCCGAGTGCCGCGGGAGAGGGCGCGAACCAGCCGGCGTACTACCTGCTCGCGCAGGCGCCGGGGCAGGACAGGGCGACCTTCCAGATCACCAGCTCGCTGACGCCACTGCGCAGGCAGTATCTCGCGGCGTGGATGTCGGTGTCCTCGGATCCGGAGACCTACGGTGAGATCACCGTGCTCCGACTACCGACCGGCGGGGACGCCAGTAGCCAGGTCGAAGGGCCGGTGCAGGTGCAGAACCGGTTCCAGAGTGACCCGCGAGTCGCTCAGGAACGGACGCTGTTGAACAACCCCAGCATCAACGTCATCTACGGCAACCAGCTGACCCTGCCGGTGGCAGGCGGGTTCCTGTTCGTGGAACCCATCTACATCCAGCAGAAGAACCAGAACAGCTACCCGCAGCTGGCTCGCGTGCTGGTGTACTACGACGGGCGAGTCGGCTTCGACACCACGCTGCGCGCATCCCTGGACCAGGTGTTCGGTGAGGGCGCAGGCGATGTCGCCGCCGGGCCCGTGCAGGACGACGGGAACGAGGACGAGAACCAGACGCCCAGCCCGACCGACCCGCCACCGACCGACCAGCAGGGCACCCCGCCGGCCAACGGCGACACCGGCAACGCCGAGCTGGACCAGGCGCAGGCCGATGCGCTGGCGGCATGGCAGAAGTACAAGGAGGCGCAGCGCAACGGCGACTACGCCCAGCAGGGTGAGGCCCTCGCCGAGCTGGACGACGCGATGACCAAGGCCGAGCAGGCCAGGAACGCCGGCAACCAGCCGGGCGGCTGATGGAGTAGCCCGACGTGACCCCCACTTTGCGGCCCGGTATCCCGGAGGCGTAGAGTGGGGGTTACCGACGCGGGGTGGAGCAGTTCGGTAGCTCGCTGGGCTCATAACCCAGAGGTCGCAGGTTCAAATCCTGTCCCCGCTACCAGCAGCGAAACGGCCCGATCCGCGGAAACGTGGGTCGGGCCGTTTTCGTGGCCGGGGTTGCCGGGTGCCGCACCGAACGGTGTCGACAGTTGAGCAATGTCGACAAAGTCACCTGCTGGAGCCTGCTCTACTGTGGATCCAATCCATGGGAGGGGGGGGGGTGCTGAAGGGTGTCGAAACCGGGCACGGTAGACTTCTTTCAGAAGGACAACGACGCGGGGTGGAGCAGTTCGGTAGCTCGCTGGGCTCATAACCCAGAGGTCGCAGGTTCAAATCCTGTCCCCGCTACCACCGAAAAGCCCGTGCACATGCATTGTGCGCGGGCTTTTCATGTTTCTGGCCCCCGCGTTTCGGCCGCATCGACTCTGCCAGTTGGGGGATACGAAGTGGCCGGATTGCCCCGGAACGCCGATTGGTTTAGGCCATCTGGCGTGATCCACAGTGGACGGATATGGTGACCACTGTGGACAGATGGACGAAGACGTGGCACGGTAAGGGGGTGTCCGATTTGAATGCAACCGCCGCTGCTCTGCTTGGCCTGCTCCACGACGGCCCCGCCACCGGTGGGCAGCTCGTCGCCGAAGCCGAGGAACGCTTTGGCACGTTCTTCAGCGTCACCAGGAGCCAGGTCTACCGGGAGCTTCCAGCTCTGGCCAAGGAAGGCCTCGTCCGCCTTGGTAAGCAAGGGCCGCGCTCGAGCCAGCAATACGTCATCACAGCCGCCGGTAAACGGGCCTTCAAGTCATGGCTGACCTCGGAGTCGGGGCCGGACCATCTTCGTAGCCCGCTGATCCTGCGCCTCGTCCACTCCGGCTCGCTGACCGCCAAGCAGCGCGCCAACCTGTTGGACTCCGCGCGGGAGACCTACAACCAGGAGCTGGACGACGCCAAGGCAGCGGCCAAGGCCGCGCCGGATCCCTACGCCAAGGCGATCGCCGAGTTCGGCCAGGCCCACGCCAAGGCCGCACTGAAGCTGCTGGACACCGTTGCCGCGAACTGATGTGACCCCTCCCGGGCGGCCCGCGGCCGGTGTGCCGTAGGCCGCCCGGGCGATTGCCGTAACCTTGTCTGGTGTGAGTGCTGAGTTCGAAACAGACCTGAAGGACCTCGCTGCCAAGCTGGCCCAGGTCGAGTCGGTGATGGATCTGGAGGCGCTGCGCGCGCAGGTCGCCGACCTGGAGCAGCAGGCTGCGGACCCGAGCCTCTGGGACAACCCCGAGTCAGCACAGAAGGTGACCAGCCAGCTCTCGTACCGCCAGGCCGAGCTGCGCAAGGTGACCGAGCTGCGCCAGCGTGTCGACGACCTCGGTGTGCTGCACGAACTGGCCAAGGCCGAGAGCGACGCCGGGAGTCTCGCGGAGGCCGACACCGAGCTGGCCGAGCTGACCAGGGACATCGACGCGCTCGAGGTGCGCACGCTGCTGTCCGGGGAGTACGACGCGCGCAACGCCGTGGTGACGATCCGGTCCGAGGCCGGGGGCGTGGACGCGGCCGACTGGGCCGAGATGCTGCTGCGGATGTACCTGCGCTGGGCCGAGCGGCACGGCTACCCGACCGATGTGTACGACATCTCCTACGCCGAGGAGGCCGGCATCAGGTCGGCCACCTTCCGGGTCGTCGCGCCGTACGTCTACGGCACGCTGTCGGTCGAGCAGGGGACGCACCGGCTGGTGCGGATCTCGCCGTTCGACAACCAGGGCCGGCGGCAGACGTCGTTCGCGCACGTCGAGGTGATGCCCGAGGTGGAGGAGACCGACCACATCGACATCCCGGAGAAGGACATCCGCGTCGATGTGTACCGCTCGTCAGGCCCCGGTGGGCAGAGCGTGAACACGACCGACTCCGCGGTACGGCTGACCCACGTCCCCACCGGGGTCGTGGTGTCCTGCCAGAACGAGAAGTCCCAGTTGCAGAACAAGGTCGCCGCCATGAAGGTGCTGCAGGCCAAGCTGCTGCAGCGGAAGAAGGAAGAGGAGCGTGCCGAGCTGGACGCACTGCGCGACGGCGGGTCCAGCTGGGGTAACCAGATGCGCTCCTACGTGCTGCACCCTTACCAGATGGTCAAGGACGTGCGCACCGAGTTCGAGGTGGGCAACCCCTCCGCGGTGCTGGAGGGTGAGATCGACGGTTTCCTGGACGCGGGGATCCGCTGGCGGAAGCAGCGCGGCGACAACGCAGCGTAGCGGGGCGCTCACCGGCGAGCCACGCATGGACGCAACCAGGGCTTAACGGTGGCCATGAGTAGGATGGCGCATCGTGATCCGGCTCGACAGTGTTTCCAAGGTCTACAAGACCTCGACCCGTCCGGCGCTGGACGGCGTCTCCGTCGATATGGACAAGGGTGAGTTCGTCTTCCTGATCGGTCCCTCCGGGTCCGGCAAGTCGACCTTCCTCAGGCTGCTGCTGCGCGAGGAGGTGCCGAGCAAGGGCCGGGTGTACGTGTCCAACTTCGACGTGGCCAAGATGGCGCGGCGCAGGATCCCCCGACTGCGCCAGACCATCGGGTGTGTCTTTCAGGACTTCCGGCTGCTGACCAACAAGACGGTGTCCGAGAACGTCGCGTTCGCGCTCGAGGTGATCGGCAAGCCGAAGCACACCATCACCAAGGTCGTGCCCGAGGTGCTCGAGCTGGTCGGGCTGGACGGCAAGGCCGACCGGATGCCGCACGAGCTCTCCGGTGGTGAGCAGCAGCGAGTGGCGATCGCGCGTGCGTTCGTCAACCGGCCGCTGGTCCTGCTGGCCGACGAGCCGACCGGGAACCTCGACCCGGACACCAGCCAGGACATCATGCTGCTGCTCGAGCGGATCAACCGCACCGGCACCACGGTCGTGATGGCCACCCACGACCACTCGATCGTCGACTCGATGCGCCGCAGGGTCGTCGAACTGCAGCTCGGCAAGGTGATCCGGGACGACAAACGCGGCGTGTACGGCGTGGGTCGCTGACACCGACGACGTACCCTCGCCACACCTTTCCCACCTGACAAGTCCCACCCGACCAGGCCCGCCCCGACAAGCCCCGACCCCAAGGGATACGCCCCCCGATGCGCGCCAGCTTCGTGTTCAGCGAGGTCATCACCGGTCTCCGCCGGAACCTGACGATGACCATCGCGATGATCCTCACCACCGCGGTCTCGCTAGCCATGCTGGGCGGTGGCCTGCTGATCGTCCGCACCATCGACAAGATGAAGGTGAACTACCTCGACGACGTCGAGGTGACGGTGTTCCTCACCGAGGACATCAGCGCGAACGACCCCGCCTGCGCGCAGGAGCCATGCTCGACCTTGCGCCAGCAGCTTGAGGACAACGGGGCCGTCGAGTCGGTGGTGTTCGAGAACCGGCAGGACGCCTTCGAGCGGTTCAAGCGGATCTTCGAGGGGCAGCCGGAGCTGGTCGAGCTGGCCCGCCCGGAGTCGTTACCGGCGTCGTTGCAGGTCAAGCTGTTCGACCCGGAACGAAGCGAGCTCATCGTCCAGGAGTTCAGCGGCATGGCCGGGGTGGACAAGGTCAGTGACCAGAACAAGTTCCTGGAACGGTTCTTCGACCTGCTCAACGGCGGCAGGGACCTGACCCTGGTGATCGCCCTCGTGCTGGCGGCCGCGGCGTTGTTGCTGATCGCGAACACGATCCAACTGTCCGCGTTCACCAGACGGACCGAGGTCGGCATCATGCGGCTGGTCGGTGCGACCAGGTGGTATACGCAGCTACCCTTCCTGCTGGAGGCCGTGGTGGCCGGGGTGATCGGCGCCGTGCTCGCGGTCGGGCTGCTGGTCGGCGGGAAGTTCCTCTTCCTCGACCGGATCTTCGGTGCCACCGGGGGAACGATTCCGCAGATCCAGATTTTCGACGTGCTGTTCCCGGTCGCACCGGTGTTGCTCGGGGTGTCGATACTGATCTCGGCGATCACCGGGTATGTCACGCTGCGCCTGTACGTCAGACATTAAGGACCTGCATAGCCCGGCAACGAACACGTAGAGTCGTCATATGCCCAAGGAACAAGGCCGCAAGGTGATCGTGTCGAACCGCAGGGCGCGGCACGACTACTCGATCCTGGACACCTACGAAGCCGGCCTCGTACTCGTGGGCACCGAGGTGAAGAGCCTGCGTGCCGGCAGGGCCTCGCTGGCCGACGCGTTCGCGACCGTGGACGACGGTGAGGTCTGGCTACGTGGGGTGCACATTCAGGAGTACGAGTACGGCACCTGGACCAACCACGAGGCGCGCCGCAAGCGCAAGCTGCTGCTGCACCACGGCGAGATCGAGAAGCTGATCGGCAAGACCAAGGAGAGCGGGCTCTCCCTGGTCCCGCTGTCGATGTACTTCAAGGACGGCAAGGCCAAGGTGGAGCTGGCGCTGGCGCGGGGTCGTAAGGCGCACGACAAGCGGCAGGCCATCGCCAAGCGGGACGCCGAGCGGGAGATGGCCAAGGCGATGGGCCGCGCGGTCAAGGGCAAGTACCGCCGTTGACCGATCCCGAGTCCGACGCGGATGTCGCGCCCTGGGTCCGCTCGCTCGGTCTGGACGGCCTGGTGGACATCCACGTGCACTTCCTGCCCGAGCAGGTGCTGCGCAAGGTCTGGGCGTATTTCGACCGCGCAGGGGAGCACTACGGCATGCGGTGGCCGGTGCACTACCGGTTGCCCGAGGCGGACCGGCTCGCCGTGCTGCGCTCGCTCGGGCCGATCCGGTTCGCCCCGCTGGTCTACCCGCACAAGCCGGGGATGGCCGAGTGGCTCAACGGGTGGGTCGCCGAGTTCGCCGCGCGGAATCCGGAGGCCGTCGCCACCGCGACCCTCTACCCCGAGCCCGGCGTGTCGGGCTACCTGGACGCGGCCCTGCGGGCCGGTGCCCGCTGCGTGAAGGCCCACGTGCAGGTCGGCGGCTACGACCCACGGGAGGAGCTGCTGGACCCCGCCTGGGGCCTGCTGGCCGAGGCCGGGGTGCCGGTGGTGGTGCATGCCGGGCACGGCCCGCTGCGTGGCGCGTACACCGGCCTGGACGTGTTCGAGCAGGTCCTCGCCCGCCACCCGCGGCTGGTGACCGTGCTCGCGCATGCCGGCATGCCCGACTACGCGGAGGCCGTGGACCTGGTGTCCAGGTACCCGAACGTGTACCTGGACACCACCATGGTCGGCGTGCCCTTCAGCGCGGGCAGGTGGCCGCTGCCTGCCGACTGGACCGGCTCACTGGCGCGGATCGCCGACCGGGTGGTGCTGGGCACCGACTTCCCGAACATCCCGTACCCCTACGCCGGGCAGTTGCGAGCGATCGCCGGCTGGGCGGCCGACGACCGGCTCGGCCGGCCGTTCCTCCGTGCCGTGCTGCACGACACGCCCGCCCGTCTGCTCGGCCTCGACCCGGCGGGCCAGCAGGAAGGCGGCGAGGACCAGGGCTACCCAGGGGACGGGGCTGTCCGCAAGGGTGCCGCCCTCCGGGGTGCTGAACCCGCCGGCGGCCAGCCCGAGTAGGCCGGTCGCACCCAGCAGCCCCGCGCAGGCCGACCGCCAGACCGGTGCGGGTCGGGCGGAGGAGGACAGTGGCATGGATTCGAACCGCCCGAACAGGCGCAGCAGCCGGCCCAGCACGGCGGCGGCCGCGGCGACCCAGAGCGGGATCATCGCCAGCCAGCGCAGCGTGCCCGGCTCCGGGGTGGCGTAGCCGAGCCCGAGCACGGCGACCCCGGCGACGCACACCAGCGCGGGCATGTGCCACAGGTAGATGCTCATGAACCGCGGCCCCAGCCAGCGCAGCGCCGCGCCCGCGACCGGCGTGGTCGCCAGCCGGTTCAGCGCCGGGCGCACCGCCAGCAGCAGGCCGACCTGGCCGACCGCCAGGCTGACCAGCAGCGCGGTCGGCGGGCTCATGTTCGACACCGGCGCCCCCGGCATGCCGATCATGCTCGCCGGGTACGGACCGAAGGCGACCAGCAGCGCGGTGCTGCCGAAGCCGGCCGCGGCCACCCCGACCGCCGCCCCGCGACCGAGCCTGCCGAGCCGCCCCTCGGCGTAGTGGAAGCCGAGCTGGTGCACCGCGAGCCAGACGAACAGCGCGTTGGCGTAGCCGACCAGGGGGATGTCACTGAACCGGGCGATATCGACCAGTACCGCGGCCCCGGTGAGCACGACCGGCACGGCAAGGCCCCACCGGCGGTGCGCCTCGGCCAACAGCGGGGTGAGCAGCACGGTAGGCAGGTAGACGGCGAGGAACCAGAGCAGTTGCGCCGCGATCGTGCCGGCCACCTCGACCGGCTGCTCCGGTACCCCGAACCCGCGTAGCAGCGGCGGTACGGCCAGCCAGACGGCCATCAGCGGCAACACCGGCAGCAGCAGGCGCTGTACCCGGCCGCCCAGCCAGTCGCGCGCCGTGGGCGCCCTGCGCAGGGACAGCAGGTTCGCCGCGCCACCCGCGAAGAAGACCAGGGGCATCACCTGCGAAAGCCAGGTCACCACCCACCAGCCAGGGGTGGCGAGGGCGTTGCCGGTGGCGAGGTGGGCATCCTGGTAGCCGAGCACCGGCATGATCCAGTGCTGGCCGACCACCGCCACGATCGCCACGGCCCGGACGACGTCGAGAAAGGAGTCCCGCCGAACGGGACTCTTCTGGCTGGAACGCATACCGGAAAGCCTGGTCGGAACGGGTCGCTCGGACAGCCCGGCGGGCAGGCGTCTTCGGCCTCGGGTTCGCTCACCGGCCGCGGTGGGGTTTTCCCTACTGCTCCGGGACCTCCCCCGGCGCGGGCAGCCCGCACAGGCGGTACTCCCAGCCGGACTCCGCGGTGTAGCCGAGTTGGTAGTGCGTCTCGATCTTCGGGCCGTCATGCAGGTGGACGTGCCGCATCACGCTGCCGGACACCGGCTCGGTGTCTCCGAGCTCCTGCACCCGGCCGTCCAGCGGTCCGCCGAAGAAGCGGACGATCGCCTCCGTCATCGGCCTCTCCTCACCCTGTGTCGCGGCGTCGGCCCATGGTAGGTGAGCCCGACCGCACGCGTCGGCCCTCAGACGGGTGATCCCGTCGCCGGTGAGGTTGGTCCGAACGGCGGTCGCCTGCCCAGCGACGATCCAGTCACCACAGTGGACGCAGCGGCACCGCGTGCCCGCCCGCGGTGTCCTCGGTGAGCGCCGCGAGGTCGGCCCGGAGCTGGGCCAGCCGCCGCACGCCGATTCGCCGCTCCCACCGCCGCTCGATGTCCTGCCAGAGCTCGAGGACCCGCTCGATGCATGCCCAGCCGCGGGCGGACAGGCTGACCAGCCTGCTGCGCCGGTCGGTGGGATGTGGTCCACGGGTGACGTAGCCGTTGCGCACCAGTTCGTCGACAAGCTGCACCGCGGCCTGCTTGGTGACGCCGAGGTGCTCGGCCAGCTCCACCGCGGTCGCACCGTCGTGAAAGGACAGAAATTGGAAGACGAAGCCGTGCGCCGGGCGAACATCCGCGAATCCCTCGGCGGCCAGTCGCGTGTGCACTCGATCCATCACCGCGCGGAACGTGACCGCGAGCTGGATCGGCAGCTCACCAGCCATCACACCTCCCCGGGTCAGACTAGTAAAGTAGGTTGACTACATGGGCAAGTAGCTTTACCTTGTTACTCGTCAAGCTGCTTGACTGACTGGAGGATAGATGACGCTGGCACGGTGGGCCGAAGCGCCGAGGTTCGACAACGCGGGGTTCGTCTTCCGCTCGCAGGCCGTGCCCAGCCGCGGCTCGGCCGAGCTGGCGGTGTGGGCGCTGGAGGCCATCCCGGGGGCGCGCAGCGAGCGGCACACGGTGGACCGCGAGGAGGTGTTCGTCCTGCACGAGGGCGGGCTGGTCGCCGAGGTCGGCGCCGCCGTGCACGAGCTCGCCCCGGGGGACGCGCTGATCGTGCCGCCGGAGACGCCCCTGTGCCTGCACAACCCGGGCGAGCGGTCTGCCCGCCTGACCGTGTGCACCTCCAGCGGCATGCGCGGCACCGTGCACGGCCGCACCATCGACCCGCCGTGGGCCCGGTGACAGCCGGTTCAGGATCGGTTCAGGTAGGTGAGTACCGCCCGCACCCGCCGGTGTTCCTCGAGGCTCGACTCGAGGTTGAGCTTGGCGAAGATGTTGCCGATGTGCTTCTCCACCGCGCCGTGCGACACCACCAGGGTGTTCGCGATAGCCGTGTTGGACAGTCCCTGCGCCATCAGCCGGAGCACCTCGGTCTCCCGCCCGGTGAGCGCGTCCAGCGGGTTCTTCCTTCCGCGTGCCATGAGCTGCGCGATCACGTCGGGATCGATGGCGGTGCCGCCGCCCGCGACGCGGCGCACCGCGTCCAGGAAGTCCGTGACATCGGCGACTCGCTCCTTCAGCAGGTATCCCACACCACCCGCACCCGCGGACAGCAGCTCCACCGCGTAGCTCTCCTCGACGTACTGGGAGAGCACGAGTACCGGCAGCCCCGGCAGCACCTCCCGCGCCCGCAACGCGGCGCGCAGGCCCTCATCGGTGAACGTGGGTGGCATCCGCACGTCCACGATGGCCAGCTCGGGCCGGTGCTGCTGCACGGCCTCGATCAGGTCGTCCCCGTTGTCCACGGCGGCGACCGTCTCGATCTGTTCATCGGCGAGGAGGCGTTGCACACCCGCGCGCAACAGGACGGCGTCTTCGGCAAGGACGACACGCATGTGAGGCTCTCCAGTGGGGGCAGGCAGCTCACCAGGAACACGGCAGGTCCGCACGAATCACGGTGGGGCCCCCGGGTGGGCTGACAACGGTGATAACGCCGTCAATCGTGGCAGCACGGTCGGCGAGGCCCGCGAGGCCTCCCTCCGGTCGCATCTCCGCGCCCCCGTGGCCGTTGTCGGTCACTTCCACGATCACCGTCCCCTCGGTGCGCCACACCTTGACCACCGCCTCGTTCGCGCCGGCGTGCTTGGCGATGTTCGTCAGTGTCTCGCCGACGATGAAGTACGCCGTGGTCTCCACCGCCGCCGGTGGGCGCGGCTCCACGTCCACGGTCACCTCGACCGGTATCGGCGACTTGGCCGCCTGAGCGGACAGCGCCGCGTCCAGGCCACGGTCGCCGAGTACCGCGGGGTAGATGCCGCGTGCGAGGTCGCGCAGCTCGGAGACGGCGAGCTTGGCGTCGGAATGTGCCTCGTCGATCAGCTCGCGCAGCGCGTCCGGGTCATGCTCCAGCTTCGACTTCGCCCTGCCGAGGCTCATCGCCACCGACACCAGCCGCTGCTGCGCGCCGTCGTGCAGGTCCCGCTCGATCCGCCTGCGCTCGGCCTCGGCCGCGTCCACCCCGCGGGCCCGCGATGCCTGCAGCCGCTGCGCCCGTGCCGCCAGCCGTTGCGTGCGTGGCGGGCCGAGCAGCGCCTCGGCGAGCTGCGCGTGCAGCCAGCCCAGCCAGGGGGCGACCCAGATCGCGAACGGCACCAGGATCACCGACGCCAGCCCCAGCGCGAACTCCAGCACGCCGAGCGGGAACACCAGCATCAGGTAGCCGAGGTCCCGCCAGGTGACCGAGTCGGCGAGCCGGAATCGCCAGCGCTCCAGCCAGCTACCCTCGACCCGCAGCTTCTCGACGTCCGCCGCGGGCGCGCCGAGCATGGCACGGGCCCAGCGGCGTTCCACGTCGCCGAACCAGCGCACCAGCGCGGTGGTACCCAGCAGGATCGGGATGCCGATCCAGATCACCACGGTGCCGATGCCCACGGCCGCGCCAACGACGATCAGGACGAACTGGAGGATGCGCAGCGGGAAGCTGAGGACCATGAAGGTGACCGTCCGGACCACACCCGGCAACGGCCGGTCCGGCACCTCCTGCTCCGCGTCCATGGTCCCGTCTCCGCTCAGCCGATTCGTACCGGCCATCATCCTGCCATCGTGCTGAGCGGGCGGGCCTGGGGAAAAACCGAATCGAGCTCCGCCGCCCGCCGCGGGCTCGGCCCGAGCAGGACGTTCGCGAACGAGGCGTGCGTGCGCGCCACCGACCGGGTGATGGTGATCGACATGGCGATGAACAGCACGCCGAGCGCGGCCCATGGCAGCGCGGACAGTGTGGAGTCCACGGTGATCCAGCGCAGGTCGAAGGAGGGGAAGTAGTAGGCACCCTCGGGCAGGAACCGGTAGTAGATCGGCAGCCCGGCGAACCCGAGGCTGACCGACCAGATCGTCACGACCAGCACGAACTCGATCAACCCCAGCGGGAACAGCAGGATGAGGTAGCCCAGGTCCCGCCAGGTGGCCTCGTCCCGTAGCCGGGCGCGCCACCTGAGTTTCTGGCCACCCTCCGGCAGCGGGCGGTAGGGGATCGGGATGTAGGTGTCCAGCAGGGCGTACACCCGCGCGCGCTCGACCCGCGCCCCGCCCCGGCACAGCAACACACCCAGCGCCAGTACCGGGATACCGACCCAGATGATCGCGGTCCCGAGGCCGACGGAGGACAGGGTGACCAGTGTGACGAAGCAACCGATGCCCAGCGGCATGTTCATCAGCAGGTAGGCCAGCGAGCCCCCGAAGGGGGGCCGCTGGTGGGTGCCGCCGTGCGCGACGTTTGCCGTAGTCATGACCGGGTCCTTCCATTCTGGCTCACGGGAACCAGAATGACCTGGTCAACGGGGTGGTCACCATGGTGCGCGCGGGCATCCCGGGGGTGGGGCCAGCCCTACCCCCGGCCAGGAACTATCGGCTTGCCGCACGCGTTATCCTGGTGTGGTTGACCACGACAAGGGGGTGAACGGTTTCGACTCTGGACGTTGAGTCAGGGGAAGCGTGCCGGTGCAGGCGAGAGACCACCGAAAGCGTCATCGCACTAAAATAAGCGCCAAGACGAACAGTCAGCGCGACTTCGCCCTCGCCGCCTGAGCGAGTGCGAGTCTGTCGGCCCGGGTAAGCCTCCGACCCGGTTTGCCGGCATCAGCTAGGAGGCTCACCGCCGGTTCCGGCCACGGGAACCGGTTGGGACACCAACAGTGGCTGGGCCCGTCACACCGGCTTGTTCGCGTGACCGGTGGGGCCGAGTAGAGGCACAGCGAACTGCGCACGGAGAAGCCCTGTCGAGGCGACAGAGGACCCGGGTTCGATTCCCGGCACCTCCACCTTGGGGTTGTTATTAGAACCCTGGCCCGTGTGAATGCCCTTGAGTAGGAGGGCGACACCGGAGGTTGAAGAGCCACTCGCTGGGCGGGTGGCTCTTTTGCTGCGTCCACGCGGTGACCGGGTGGTCGTCGCGCTGGTGGGCGCCGGGACGTGCTGGCGTTGCAGGGCGTGGAGTGGCCCGAAGGGGTCGTGGAGGTCGTGGTCGGTGACCTGGTCGTCCTCGATGTAGAGGCCGTGGAAGATCGCTTGGTTGAGTAGGCGTCGTTGCTGGTCGTTGCAGCGTCGGTAGAGCTTGTCGGGGGCTTCCAGGAGCGTGAGGGCGGCCTGGATGAGCCGCGCGCTGTCTGTGAGGTCGGCGCTGGCGGTGTCGAGTCGCTGGGTGAGGTGTCGTCGTTCGCGTTCGATGTCGCGGAGCTTGGCTTTGACCTTGGTTTGCGGCAGGGTGCCGTCGGCGGCGAGGTCGATCACGTTGTCCTCCTTGGTGTCGAGTTCGCGTAGTTGGCTGGTGGTCTGCTTGTGCAGCAGGCGTGCGGCGGCCTCCTGTTCGTTGATGACGGTGTCGATGTGCGCGCCGACGTCGGCGATGAACTCGGGGTGGAACCGGATGCTGGCGTAGTGGCGCTCGATGGCCTCTTCGACCTGGTAGACGTGGATGTGGGGGCTGGGGCAGAGGTCGTTGCGTTTGTTGCGGCAGAAGAAGTACAGGTACTCGTGGCCGTGCCGGTTGACGGTGCGCTGGATCGCCAGGCGCTGTGTCCTTCCGGCGCGTCGGCAGTAGCCGCAGTACACCGAGCCCTTGAGGTAGTGGTGGTGGACGCGGCGGCGTTCCTGTGCTGTGGCTCTGGAGTCGAGGACGTCCTGGACCTGGTCGAAGAGTTCCTCGTCGATCAGTGGCTGGTGCCGGCCGCGGATCTGTTCGCCCTGGTAGTCGACGTAGCCGAGGTAGTAGCGGTCGCGCAGCATCTGCGAGAGTTTGTTGATCGAGACCTTCTTCGCCGGGTGCCTGGTGGTGGGGCGGGTGCGGAGACCGCGGTCGTACAGTTCGTCGGCTAGCTCGTCCAGGGAATAGTCGCCGGTGGCGTAGAGCTGGAAGGCGAGCTTGACCAGTGGCGCCCGCTGGGGGTCGACGATGATGGTGCGGATGACACGGCCGTCGGAGTGGTCGATGTGGTTGAGGTAGCCGAGTGGTGCTCGGCCGAGGGTGCCGCCGTTGCGGGCTTTCTGGCCCATCTTGTAGGCGATGTCGGCACCGGACTGGCGGGATTGGTACTCGTTGAAGGTGGCCAGGATGCCGTGCATCAGCTGGCCGACCGGGGTGTCGTCGATGGCCTCGGTAGCTGAGACCAGGGTGACACCGCCCTTACGCAGGTCCGCCATGACGATCGCGTCGTCGTAGCGGTTGCGTGCCATGCGCGAGAGTTGGTAGACGATGATCACGTCGACGTCTTCGTGACTGCGGACTCGTGCGAGCATGCGCTGGAACGCCTCGCGCTTGGTCATTTCCAGGGCGGAGCGTCCGGGCTCGACGTACTCATCGATGACCGTGACACCCAGGTCGCGCGCTTTGCGCAGGCATGCCTCCCGTTGTGCTGGGATGGAGATGCCCTCGGCGTTGTAGTCGGTCTTGACCTGTCCGGACGAGGACACGCGCAGGTAGATCACCGCGCGGGTGCCGGGTTCCAGGTCATCCGCCGGTCGCTGGACCGGGATGGTGACGTCCTGTTGCAGTTCGTCGTTGGAGTCGGCATAGGCGCTGGTCATGACACCTCGTTGTGGGTCGGTCTGGATGGGACGGTGCGGTGGGTGCAGTTGGGCCTGGAGATAGGGCGCTGACGTCACGGCTGATCGCCGAGCGGTGACTCGGGGACGGGTTGCTGCTTGTGACGACGATGGTTGCTGCGGCGGTCCTCACGCATCACTCCGTCGTCGAGGCGTGCGAACACTGCCGCCATGTTCAGCAGGAGCTTGCCCATCGGCGTTGACGAGTCCAAGGTGGGTCGGTGGCTGGCAGGCTCGGCCGGTTCAGCGTGCTGCCGGAACCGCAGTCGGCCAACTGCCTGGTGACTTGCCAGTCAGCGTGCTCCTTGACGCAGGACTGGAGCAGGCGATCTCTCTGGATTGAGGGCCACCACTGGTAGTGGGCGACCCGTACGGGCGATCGGGCATGGTGGTCCGTCGTCCGGCTACTGCGGGAGTCAGATGTGGCAAGCGACATGGTGCTGAACCTTCCGTATGAATCCTTGACGAGTTGACTAGATCTGTGGCGACTGGGCTATGCCGCATCGCTGCGATGACGGCGGGGGCTGGTGCCTGCGGTGTCCTGCTCGGCGGGCAGCGGTTGTCCGTCGGATTCGGGCTCCGACATGGCTGCCGCGAGGCTTGCGACCACCCGCGCGAGCTTGCGGATGTCGGGCGGATCTCGACGAACGCCGCGCACCACCAGGTTGCGCCCCGTCCTGCCCGCGCTGCCGCGCCGTCGGGGCTGTCTGCTCGGTGCGCTGCCGGGACTTTCTTGCTGGTTCTGCTCGACCGGGGCAGGGACATCGGCGCGGTTGTCGTTGGCCTGCTCGGGGTCGTGAGGTTGAGCGCACATGAGCGCCCCCTTCGTGCCCGTGAAGCCCGCGGGTCGGGGAGGTTCACGGGTCTGCTGGTCGGCGACAGGAACCGTCGACACAGCGGGCACTCCCAGCCGTCGCCACCTGCGGTCGCCGGTCCGCGCGAAGCGGGTTTCGTGGCGACGCTGGCACGCACCATGACGTGCGTTGAATGCCGAAGCTGTCACGACCAACGGGCCTCTGCTCCCCGAGTACACACGTACGGGGCCGGCGCTCGTGGCCGCGCTGGACTCTTGCCGTTCGGCCGGACCGTGTGCCCTGCCGAACTCGTGCTGGATCACCTCGTCAGCGCGAGGTGGGCGGTCGACGCGAGTCCAGAAGATCACTACCGGCGCAGACCGCGAACGGCGGCGCGTCGGCATGGCGATGAACGTGATGGGCGTCGAAGCACCTCCCCTCTGATGTGCCGTGTATGGGTCCATCATCTAGATAAGGTAACACCTGATTCAGTCAGGTGAAGGTTGTGTACCTAAAGTATTGCCTGTTTGCAGGTGCGCTTCTATTGAACACGCCGGATGTGCGGCAGGTCGCTTCCGTCGCCATCGGGGACACTGAGCGTCGGTTGGCGACGGCGCGACGCGCCTCGGAGCGACGAACAACGGGACGGCAGCGGGTGCGGATCGAGTGGCGGCTGCGGAAGGTTATGGCCTCCCGCGACGTCTGGACCGCGACCCAGCTGCGCGACCTCCTCATCCAGCGCGCCGGGTTCGAACTGTCCCTCCAGTCGGTTGACGTCCTGATCAAAAGGCAGCCGGTCCAGGTGAAGGTGGCGACCTTGCAGGCGCTGTGCACGACCCTTCGGTGCACGCCCAACGAGCTGTTCGGAATCGACACGCCACGCGATGTCTCGCTGGTGGAATTGGACGACAGTGAGTCGGGCGGCGAGCGGTGAGCCCGCAGCGCGAACGGCGCGACGTTGGTCTTCATGCGAAGCTCGCCAACGGCTCTGGGCGCACGCCGTCTGCGGACAGTCCTGCCGAACCCAGCGTGGCCAGAAACCTGGCGATACCAGCTCAACGCGAAGCGCAGGCAGTTCGACTCGGTCCGGTGGCTGGGACCGCATCGGGGCACGTAGCGGCCACGTCGGCTCCATGACATCGAGTCCGAACTAGATAGCGCTTCCGCGTACTGACTGAGGCCACTGAGCTTGATGCCACAGCCGTGGAGCGACAGGTTACGCGAGGCGAAGACGCCCATGATGCGTTCCACGACGGCTTCGTGCTGTTGTCGGTTGTCGCGGCAGTGGGCACGTCCCGCTGCGGGTGTGTCGCAATTGCGGAAGGTGGAGGCCCTCTGCGCCGTGTTCCCAGTTGAGGCTAGACGATGCTCCGTTTGGAGGGCCCGCCGATGCCAGCGCACTTCCACCACTGAACACGACGGGTTCGCGCGTCGGATGGTGGATCGCGTGACGTATCGATCTGGGAGGCTGGCGGCATGGCGCTGAGCAAGCCTGGCTGGGCTGAGTCGTTCGACACCGGCGGAGCACTGATCGACATCGTGGTCTCGGACATGACGACCGATGCCTGGCGCAGGGTCTTTGCGCACTTCAAGGCCCATCCGGAGGTGTGGACTCCATGCGCCGGATTCGAGCGTGCTGGCCAGATGGCCGCTGACTACGCTGCTGCGAATCCTGATGATCGTCTTCTCGCCCAGGGCGATCTTCCAGGTCAGCTCAATGCCTGGTTCTTGGACGATGAACTGGAGATCGATTTGGACCCACGGCAGTTGACCGAGGACGAGCACGTCGTGACGCTCCAGGGATTCATGCGGGAACTCGGGCAACTCCTGCATCGGGACGTCGCCATGAGCTGGGAAGGCATGCGGGAAGCTGTGGTTTTCCGATACCGGTATGCCACTGATTCGATCGACTGAGGATTGAGGCGGCCCAGCTTGGTTCCCTTGCCGAGGATCGAGTGCGACTGCTGGTCGTTGTGGGTGGATGTTCAGTCGCATGGCGCACTGCTCCCCGACTTCCTGGCGGTAGGGAGGTTGCGAACGTTGTCCGGCGGAGTGGAGATCCGCCGCAGCCGGAGGATCTCCTGGTGCGGTGCGGCGAGTGGGGGCAGTGCGCCTTCCTTGAACTCGGTGAGTTCGGTGATCTGCTCGTCACGCGCGTGGATGCGCTCGCGGAGCGTGGCGTTCTCGGTTTTCAGGCTGGTGATCGGAGTTCGCGTGGATCTGGGATGGTGCCCGCCTCGCGGAGCGCAGCGAGCCGACGCTGGATCTCTTCGGCCAGGTGCTGGTAATGCCCTGGGCGCTGGTTGCCTTGGGGGTCGGTGCGCGAGTAGAAGCCGGTTCTGGGGACCCCGGCCTCGCTGGCGAGAGTCTTGAGGTCGCAGCCACCGCGGGACGGCAGGTTGCCGCCGAGCAAGCGGTCCATGGCTGCGCGAATGCTGGCCTCGTTGCGGTGGCGCTGTTCGGCTGGTCAGTGGCATGAGGTGCTCTCCGACGTGGTCTCGCTGGTGTCGTGGTCGATGGCGTCGAGCACCCGCTGGACCCGGTCGTGATCGCGTCCCCACCGGGGTTTCTCGGCGGCGGGGACTCTCGGGTTGCCGAGGAACGCCTGGAAGGTGGTGGCTTGCTCGGCCCAGATCTGCTGGTGGCAGGCGTGGTGGGTGGCCTTCGGGACAGCGGGCGGAGTCGCAGAGCCCGATCAGCGGCCGTGTCGCCTGGGCGGTCCCGGCCAAGTCGCAGGCAGAGCGCTTTGGACGGGTCACGGAACCAGCAGTAGTTGGCCGGGCCGACGTGCAGGCTGGTGGCCTGCGCGCGGAGCAAGTTCTCGATGCGGCGGTCGGCGGCCAGCACCCAGACGTCCTGATCGAACACGGGACGAACGGATCCGGAAAGCAGGGTGAGCCCAGCCAACTCGCAAACGTCGGCGCCGGAGAACACCGAGACCGACGTCGAGTGGTCAGCGCGGGGGACACGGTGCTGGTGGGCCACGCCAGCTCTTCGGGACGCAGCGGCAGCAGCTCGGTAACCCGCCGCCAGCTGTGGTGCCGGCCTCGGTGTCGAGGGTGTGGGCCGCGGCGGTGACCGCCTGCTGGTCGAAACGGGGCAAGATCTCGGTCTCCAGTCGGTGGGCGTAGCGGCCGAACACGGCCAGAAACGCGGTCGTGGGCTGCTGACGGAACAACGACTCGCGGGCAACGACGAACCAACCTGCGTGTCGAGCGTCGATGCATGCAGACCCGACGTGACCGGCAACGCCAGAGAGGATGGCTCGCCCGAACGATGAGCACGAGCAGAGCGGTGACCTGGGAAGGCTTCTTCAACACCAGGGACCTCGGTGGATTGCCCACCACGTCCGGCGGCATGACCAGCTATGGAGCCTTCTTCAGGGCAGCGGATCTTCGTTTCGTCACGGAGACAGGTTGGGCCCAAGCGCGCGAGTCCGGCGTCCGCACGGTTATCGACCTCCGCAACGCGGACGAGATCCGGCCTACTGACACTCCGTTGACGGCACAGGCGGGTTCGGCGCAGTTCGCTGCCTCCCCAGAAGGTCCGGCCGCACCGACCGCCGTCGGCCGGTTCGAAGTTCCGCTCGACGATATCGACGACATCGAGTTCTGGCAGCACGTCAACCGTGAGCGACTCAACGGCACGCCGCTTTACTATCCCGTCTTCCTCCGGCGGAAGGCCGAGCGTTGCGCTGCCGTCATCAAGAAGATTGCCCACACCGATCCCGGCGGTGTCTTGTTCCACTGCGGCGGCGGCCGAGACCGCACCGGGCTGATCGCGCTTCTGTTGCTCGCCCTGGCCGACGTCGAGCCACAGGCGATCGCCGGAGACTACGCGCTGTCCGCCGAAGCCCTCAAGGCGCTGTATGCCGCGATGGGAACCGCCGACCAACAACCGGTCATCCAGGCCATCCTCGCGGACCGGGGCACCACGGCCGAGGAGGCCGTCATGGCGACCCTCGACGGCTTCGATGTCGAGCAGTACTTGCTCAGCGCCGGTGTTACCAGCAGCGAACTCCACAGCGTTCGCAGCAGGCTCTCGAGTCTCCACATTCACTGAAGCTCGCGAACGAACATTTCGTGACCCGAGCACTACCGCGAACGGATCGGCAGCGGCAGGCCTACGGCGGCGAGACGACTCCGGTCGCGCAGTGGGATGTAGACGGCGAGGTCCACCAGTTCGGAGACGGCGAACGCCGCCGCGCTGGCCAGGGCGATGCGCGGCTCCGCGACCAGCCCGGACAACGCCGCGCCGAGGGCGATCGCGAGCAGCGTCGTCCGGGCGCCGACAGCGTCCTGCAGGAGGTCCCGGACGGTGAACGTGAGCCCAGCGAAGAGTGCGCCCACGTGAATGTGCAGGCCCGCGACCGCGACCGCTGACCAGAGGGTAGTTGCCCAGTTCGCTCCGGCTGATCGTCGCCGCGTACCCGGCGAACAGGACCGCGGAGGTGAGGGTCCACTGACGGGAGGTCATGCCGCGCTCGGCGGAGAGTCGGCCGAGTCCGCCACGCCGGACGGACGTTCAGCAGCGCCGGGCTGGGCGCGGTGGAAGGTGCGTTCGTCAACCAGTGGCTCGTGCACCTTCGGTGCCGAGGTGACCCACCGCTCAGTGGGCACTGGGCGGCCGGCGATGGTGCGGGCCCAGACCTGGCGCCCGGTGTACTTGACGTTGGCGACGATCCGCCGGACGGCCTTGGCGCTCCACCGCCCGTTCGGCCTGGGGGCCGGGTACTGGCGCAGGTCGCTGTTGAGTCGTGCAGCGATGACAGCGAACGTCAGGCCGTGGTCGGCACGCCAGATGAAAATCTGCTTGACGACCGCGCCGGTCTGCCAGTCCGGGACAAGGACCGCCCGCAGCCTGCTGTGTCCGCTGGGGTCGGTGACCCGGATGCGCAGGGCGCGGTAGCCGTAGGGCGGCGGCCCGACCTGGTAGCCGGCGCGGACGATCTCGACCATCGCCGCTCGGGCGCGGCGGGTGGTGTCGGCGTGGTGCGCGGCGAGCACGGCCCACTGGATGCGGTTGCCGCGGGCATCGACCAGGTCGCCGTCACCGGTCTGGTCGTCCGCATCGACTTCGTGGTCGACGGCGGAGGTACCCGACCGGCCTGCCCACAGGGTTGTCCACAACCGCGAGCACCACGGTGGTCGCGTTTCGGCCACCGGTGTGCCGGTGCAGTGGTGGCGGGCGGCGGCGCGCAGCGCGGTGCGCTTGCGCCGGAACACGGGGTGCCAGCCGCACTCGCGGCAGTACAGGCGCGTGGTCATGCCGCTCGCCTCCCGCGGGGTCGCTCGACGCCGTGGACGATGAACCGGGTGGCTTCGTCCATCGGCCACGGAATGTCGGCTGCTGCGGCGGCGGCGAGTGTGGCGTCGTGGGCGAGCTGGAACACGAGCACCTCGCGGTGCGCGGTGAGCGCGGTCGGCGTCCCGGCGGCGCGTGCGCGGGCGGCGCGGCGCTCGGCAAGTGATGCGCGGGTGACCGGTCGGCTGCCGCGCAGTCCGGCGGTCAGCGCGATGCACCGCTCGACCGGCGCCAGCCCGGCAGAGGTCCCGGTGGCGATGAGCGGTGTGGTCAGGTCGACCAGTGAGCCGTCCGGGTGCCGGAGAGGTCGCGCGACGACGGCGACGTATCCACCGGAACGCAGCAGCGGCTCGCAGTAGAGCAGCGTCGTGGCGAGGTCGGCGAGGGCGGACTCGACCGGGTCGCGGTCCGGACCGCTCACGCGGTCCCGCTCGGTGCGCAGGGTGGTCAGGACGAGTCCGACTCGCCCGATCAACCCGGCGGCCCGAACGGTCGCGAGTACCTTCGGCCGGGCGTCGAGGACCGAGCCGTCGCGCCAGGCGCCCGCGGTCTTGGCGGCGGTGACGTTCGCGCGAGCGAGCGTCCACCACCGGGTGCGGGCGGTCAGTCCGAGCGCGTGACGCCCGGCGCGTAGTGCTGTGGTCAGCACGGTGCCCGCGCCGCAATCCGGGTCGAGAACGAGGTCGCCGGGACGGGTGTAGGTGGCGATCGCGTGGGCGGCGACCGCGGGCGGGATCCGCTCGGTGTCGGTCTCGGTGCCGGGCACACAGCCGGCATCGCGCAGTTGCGCGAGCGGGTCGCGCTGTCCGGTCGGCCAGACCGACAGCGGCGGCATCGGCGGCTCCTCCCCCGGCGGCAGGGGGAGCGGCCAGCGTGCCGTGGGACGGTCATTCATGGGAGGTCTCCTCCCCGTCGGCGACCTCGGTTGGGGCCGGTTGGCGGCTGAACACCAAGAGGTCGTCATGCACCTGGGTGTGCCGAGCGGGCGTCGCGGCCGGTCGCGCTGGAGCCTGCGGTCGGGGGTGCGTCGCCGGGCTCGCGACCGCGAGCGCGCCATCACGGACGGGGATGCGCAGCAGGGCGATGCGATCGAGGTAGCGCAGCCCGGCGCGGTGCGCGGCGCGCACGAGCGAGTCGGCGGGGTCGGTGAGCCGATCACGGGAACGGTCACCATGAGTGATCATGGCGAGGGTGCCGGTCGGGGTCAGTAGACCGGCCCAGTCGGCTGGCCGGAACCAGTCGAGGGTGCGCGGTTCGCTCGCGGTGACGATGAGGTCGTAGCGGTCCGGACCGACGCCGGTCGTGGTCGAGTCCGGTCCGGGACGGTGGTGTGTCGACGGCCCGGCGGGCTGGTCGGTGGTCGGACTGTCGGTGCGCAGTCGGGTCCGGACTCGGACCCGGCCAACGCGTCGCCGAGGCGTTCGTCGACCGCGTCCGGGTGCGCGACGGCGGTCTGGGTTTGGACGCTGCGGCCGAGTCGGACCACGGTCCAGCCCGCTTCGTGTAGTCCGGCGTACGGGCCGGGCCGGGACTGGGTCCGGCTCCCAGTTGGTGACCACGACGCGGGCGGGGCGAGGTAGTGCGCGGGGTCGAGCAAGAGCACTCGCTGGCCAGGCTGGGTGTAGGTCGTGACGATCTTGATGACGGCGGTCAGCAGCCAGTTGACGAGCAGCCCGGTGCCTTCGCGAAGGTCGTCTTGAGCGCACGGCCAGACGGTGCTCGGCCGGGCGGGACGCGGGTGGCGCAGCGTGAGGCGCAGGGTGCGCAGACGCGGTGTTCGCCGCCTCTGCGGGAGCGGGATCGGAACGGTCGGGGGGTCGGTCGGGCCGTGCTCCTGGGAGCGGTCTCCTGGGGAGCCGTGGCCGTGTGGCGGGGTCATTGCGGGTCTCCTCCGACGGATGGGTGCCGTGCGTTCTGACGCCCCTTAACTCCGTATTTCGGCCCCGTTTTGGACACGCCTCACCAAATTTCTTTGGCGCTGCGACGGCGTTCGTCAATCGCGACGCGAAGCGATTCGAAAGGTTCTGCCAAGACCCCCGGCTGCGGAACCCCTTGTTCTGTCGACCCAGGCCGCGGCGGACCGTCTCCTGGACCACTCGCGGCCCGATTTTCAAGATTTTCCCACGCCGCTATGTTGATTTTCAAACTGTCCAGATCGCAGTCCTGCGTGGCTACTAGTGCCGTACTAGTGAGCGACTATAACAGCAGCTCAGTGGCTACTAGCGTCGATCAGCGCACCCTGGCCGGGAGGGGCTTTGTTGATCTTGTTCGTCGCGTTTGCGGGGTTGAAATAGTAGTTCGCTAGTAGCCTCGATGCGGTTTGCTAGTTGGCGCCTAGTAACGGCGTGGTATTTCCGTGGTATCCGTTGTGGCTTCCTGGCTTCGTTGTTGTTCGCATCGACGCCGTGGGAGTCACGACATGGCAGCACAATCCGCTTTTCGTCGCGGTGGCGACGAGGCTGTCCCGAACTCGCTGGATATCGCGCGAGACACGTTTACCTGGTTGGTGACGGGGCCTCATCCGGTGTCGCTGAACGGCAGGCTCTTTCCGGGTCTGCCGGCCCGGCACATCCCCCTGGACGAGGTTCGCGACCGGCTGCTGGCGCGCCGCTGCCCGCAGGCGACACGGGACGCGGTATGGGCGCATCTGGTGCTGCGCTCCCGTACCGAAGGAGCAACCTGGACGGTCGCCGCGGTCGGGGTCGCACTACCCGCGCTGACCTCTGTCACGGCCACCCTGTCCGACCGGTTCGCCGGAGATCCGGCCGACGTGCACGCCGAGGTGATGCGCGGCTTCCTGGCCGCGTTGTCGACCATCGATCTGCGTCCGCCGCGGATCATGCTGAGGCTGCGGTGGGCTGCTTACCGGTCCGGCTACGACGCACTCGCCGAAGCTCTCGCGGGTCCGACACCGGTCGCACCGGGCTTCCGATCGACCCCGCCGCACGAGCCGTGGGGCCACCCGGATCTCGTCCTCGCTCGTGCGGTCGCGGACGGAGTCCTGACCCAGATCGAAGCCGCGCTGATCGGCGCGACTCGGTTGGAACAGGTGCCCGTCGCGGACTGGGCCGAGCAGCACCAAGCCAGCGAGTGGGCGGTCTACAAGACGCGCAAACGTGCCGAACTCCGACTCGCCTCGTACCTGCGCGACGGCGCGGCTGAGACCGATCCGACTGATCCGCTGACCGACCAGGTAGCCACCGCGGTGGCACTAGCGCGCCCGGCGACACCTGCCCGCGACTTGCCGCGATCGTCACTGTCCGTGTCCGTCGCCGACGTCGAGTCGGCGCAAAAAGTTCAGGGTCGCGTGTCCAAAACGAACGCGAAATCCGGAGTTCAGGGCTGCGGGACACACCCGCGCTCAGCCCGACCTTCGGAGGTGCCCCAATGCGCCTGATCGATCGATCCTTCACCGCCGCGAGCGGGCCGCGTAGCGCCCACCTCGATGAGCATCCGCAGCCGCCGACCGAGGCCCCGGCAGCGAGCAAGGCGGACGAACCCGCCAGCAGCGAGCCGGCCAAGGCTCCGATCATTACGCCGGAGGACCGGACGCCGGTACGGCCCACCCGCTGGTCGCACATGGCGCTGATCGTCGAACTGGCGATCCTCGCGCTACTGGCGTCAGCCTCCACGGCTCACGCCGACACGACGGTCGTCGCCCTCGCCGGCTCGGTCACCGACGTCCTGAACAACGTCCGCAACTGGATCATGGGTATCCTCGCGGGCCTCGCGACCGTGTTCCTGTCCATCGGTGGCGTCCGGTACGTGATGGGCGGCGGCGACCCCGGCGAAGTCGAAAAGGCGAAGACCGCGTTCAAGTCCGCTGGGTGGGGCTATGGGCTGGCGGCGCTGGCGCCGCTGGTCGTGGAGATCCTCAAAGGGATCGTGGGGGCCTGACCGATGGCCGTCAGCACCCCGCCCACGGTTCGCCCGCACCGCCGGTCCGGCGGCCGGGTCGCGACTGCTGGCGCCGCGGACCGAGTGATGCTCTCCCCGGTTTCCGCCGCCAGCGCCGACCGGCCGCCGACAGGTCGGTCGCGGCGCTGGCGCGCGGGCTGGATGCTGGCGCTGAGCATCGTCGTGCTCCTGGCCGGCCTCCTCCTCACGGTGAGCGCCTCGGCGCAGCCGACCACACCGCAACCTGACCCCTGCTCAGGCCCCGATCCGAGGCCGATCCCCTGTGCTCCGGCTCCCACACCGCCCCTACCGGCACCCCCAGCACCAACCACGCCTGCGCAGCCGCCGTCCCCAGCGCCGACCACGCCGTGCACCGGTGAGGACTGCATCCCGCAGCCGACCACACCGCCGCCGAACACCGACCCGCAGGAGCCCGGCACCGGCAGCGGCGAGGACGACTCGGACTGTGGCATCACCGACATCGGCGCCTGCATCACCGAGGCCATCAACTCGGCGTTCCGCGGCATCGTCGAAGCCGCACTCTCGCCGATCCTGGACCTGATCGGGCACACCGCGCTGTCCACACCGACGATCAGCGACCTGCCCGGCATCGGCGAGTTGTGGAACAACTCGTGGGAGATCGTGGTCGCCGCCTACGGCCTGCTCGTCCTCCTCGGCGGGATCGTCGTGATGGGGCACGAGAGCGTCCAGGCGCGCTACTCGATCAAGGAGATCGGGCCCCGGATCCCTATCGCGTTCCTGGCGTCGGCGCTGTCGCTGTTCTTCGCCGACAAGATCATTCGTCTGGCCAACGGCTTGACCCTGGGCATCCTCGGGGATGGGGTGAACGCGCCCTCGCTGGGCAGCACCCTGGAGGAGGCGGTTGCTGGCATCGCCACCGGTGGGCTGTTCATCATCCTCGTCGGCCTCGTGCTCGTGGTGCTGGGCCTGGGCCTGTTGGTCGTCTACGTGGTCCGGATCGTCATCACCCTGGTCCTGATCATCTCGGGCCCCTTGTTCTTGATGTGTCACGCCCTGCCGCACACCGACCCGCTGGCGCGCTGGTGGTGGAAGGCCATTGTGGCGGTGCTGGGAATCCAGGTGGCCCAGGCGCTGGTGCTGATCACTGCGGTGCGCACGTTCCTGTCCGGTGGCGTGAATCTGTTCGGCTCGGCGCTGTCCGCGCTCGGCACCCTGGTCGCCGCCATCGCGTTGTTCGCCATCTTGTTCAAGATTCCGTTCTGGTTGCTGAAGGCAGTCAAGGTCAGCTCGGGGCGCTCGCTCCTCGGCGGTTTGATCCGTGCGTACATCGCGGCGAAGACCTTCGGCATGGTCGCCGGGAGGGCTGGCGCGTTCGGCAAGGCCGGTGCCGCCGGTGCCGCGAAGACCGGCGGTGGTGGTCGCGGTGGGGGTGGGTCTGCGGATCCGCCGTGGCCCGCGCAGCCGCGCCTCGCGCCGACCCCGGAGATGGTCAACAAGCGGCTCAAAGCGGCCCAGGACGCCGAGCGCGCCCGCGCGGCCCGTCGGTCGCGGCTGCCCTCGCAGGCTCCGCAGTTCCTGCAGTCCACACCGCAAGACACCATCCACGACCCCGCCGTCACCCCGGCGAACCAGGGACCAGCCATGCCTCCTGAGTTCAGTTCCGCACCCACGCCCGCCACGCCCACGCCACGGCGAGGGCAGCGGCCGGGATCGGCACCCCGATTCCAAGCCGCCGGGAGTCCGCGTCGACGCGGCGCCACCCCGCCACCGGCCCGCCCGATCCGCACCGCGTCGGTGCCCCCGCAACTGCAATTCCGACCCGCCACTCCGTCGGCACCGCAACCGGCACCACCAGCCAGGCCGGCGTCCCCGCCCGCGGCACCGGCGTTCCGGGAGGCGCAGCCCGAGCCCCGCATCGGCGACGCCTACCGACGCACGCAGTCCGCTCCGCCGCCGATGTTCTGCGCACCGAAACCCGCCCCAGGAGGAGGTGACGGGAAATGAGTCAGCCTGTCAGGATTCCCGCCGACGTCGATCGGGAGGACCTGGTGATCGGCCCGCTGACCGCGCGGCAACTGCTCATCCTCGCCATCACCGCGATCGTGCTGTACGGGACGTACACGATCACCCGCGAGTTCGTGCCGCTGGTGGCGTTCCTCATCGTGGCCATCCCGATCGGGGCGACCGCCGCGTTCCTCGCGCTGGGGCAGCGCGACGGCATCACCCTGGACCGGCTGGTCCTCGCGGCGCTGCGGCAGCGGATGAGCCCACAGCACCGGGTGGCCGCGCCGGAAGGCATCCGGTCTGCGCCGGAGTGGCTCGACAAGCAGGTCGCGGGCACGAGCAACGACCGCGCGCAGGGCAAGGCGGGCGCGAACGCCGCAGTGTCGGCGGTGTCTCCGGCAGCGCTGCGCCTGCCCGCCGAGGCTGTCACCGATACCGGCGTGATCGACCTCGGCAAGGACGGCGTAGCCGTGGTGGCGGTGTGCTCCACGATCAACTTCGGACTGCGCACACCACAGGAACAAGAGAGCCTCGTCACCTCGTTCGGGCGGTATCTGCATTCGCTCACCGCGCCGGTGCAGGTCCTGGTCCGTGCCGAACGGCTGGATCTGTCCGGGCAGATCGCCGAGCTCCGCGAACAGGCCGGGGGGCTGCCGCACCCAGCGCTGGAGCAGGCAGCGCGGGAACACGCCGAATACCTCGACCAGCTCGGCCGCGCCACCGACCTGCTGCGCCGCCAGGTGCTGCTGATCCTGCGCGAACCGCTGCTCGCCACAGGCCCGAGCGATGGGCTCGGGGGCACGTCGCCCTTGGCCGCGTTGACCGCGAAGCGCAAGGCCGCCAAGCAGGCCGCGTTGGTCGACGACGCCACCCGACGGGCCGCCGAGGCGCGGCTCGTGCGCCGGCTCGGCGAGGCGGTCGAGCTGCTCTCGCCCTCGGGGATCGTGGTCACCCCGCTGGACGACGGACAGGCCACCGCAGTGCTCGCCGCGGCGTGCAACCCGGACTCGCTGATCCCGCCGAGCGCCGGGCTGGCCGGGTCGGACGAGGTCATCACCACCGCCCCGGACGAGGGCTGGGACACCGCCGCGTTCGGCCGCTCTGTGCTCACCGCCGCCGAGGAGTTTCCCGACGGCGAGGACGCCAGGGACGACGGCTTCGACGACGAGGCCGAGGACCCCGACGACTACGAGAACTCTGCGGGGAGGTACCGCTGATGAAGACCAAGGCCAAGCGCCGTGGACACAAGACACCCGCCGCCCAGCCGTCGCTCGGGCGAGCCGGCGCGTTCACCCCGGACGCCATCTCGGTCCGTCCCCGAGCGCTGGAAGTCGGCGGCGAATGGGTGTCGAGCTTCGCCGTCGTTGGCTACCCGCGCGAGGTGCACCCCGGCTGGTTGCAGCCGCTGCTGACCTACCCCGGACGGGTTGACGTCTCTCTGCACATCGAGCCGATCGACCCGGTCACAGCCTCCAACCGGCTGAAGAAGCAGCTGTCGAAACTCGAAAGCGGTCGCCGGCACACCAGCGAGAAGGGCCGACTGATCGACCCGCAGGTCGAAGCGGCCACCGAAGACGCCTACGACCTCAGCTCACGGGTTGCGCGCGGCGAGGGCAAGCTCTACCGGCTCGGGCTCTACCTGACCGTGCACGCCCCGACCGAGGAAGCCCTCGGCGACGAGGTCGCCGCGATCCGGTCACTGGCGGCCAGCCTGCTGCTGGACTGCAAACCGACCACCTACCGTAGCCTGCAAGGCTGGATCACCAGCTTGCCCATGGGCCTGGACCTCGTCGGGATGCGTAGGACATTCGACACCTCGGCGTTGAGCGCAGCGTTCCCGTTCACCTCACCGGACCTGCCACCGCAGGACCCGACCTCAGTCGGCGCGCCGAGCGGAGTGCTCTACGGCTTCAACGTCGGCTCCCAGGGGCTGGTCCATCACGACCGGTTCACCCTGGACAACCACAACAGCGTGATCCTCGGCCGGTCCGGCGCGGGCAAGAGCTATCTCGTCAAGCTGGAGGCGCTGCGTTCCCTGTACCGCGGGATCGAGATCCACGTCATCGACCCCGAGGACGAGTACGCCCGGCTGGCCGCCGCGGTCGGCGGCACGTATGTCCACCTCGGTGCCGAGCAGGTCCGCCTTAACCCGATGGATTTGCCGATCCACACTCGCCCGGACGGGCGGCGCACCGCACCCCGCGACGCGCTGATCCGCCGGTCGCTGTTCCTGCACACCGTCATCACGGTGCTATTGGGCAGCGAGCTCGCGGCGACCGAGCGGGCAGCGCTGGACCGGGCGATCACCGCGACCTACCAGCGCGTCGGTATCACGTCGGATCCGCGGACCTGGACGCGCCCGGCGCCGCTGCTGGCCGACCTCGCCGAGGTGCTCGCCGACAGCGGCGACACGGCTGGCGTCGAGCTGGCGGCACGGCTACACCCGTATGTCACCGGCGCGTTTTCCGGGCTGTTCTCCGGCCCCACCTCGACGCGACCGGAGGGCCACCTGGTGGTGTTCTCGCTGCGGGATCTCGCCGACGAACTCAAGCCCATCGGCACCCTGCTGACCCTGGACGCAGTGTGGCGACAGGTCTCCAATCCGGCCATCCGCAAGCCGAGGTTGGTCGTGGTCGATGAGGCGTGGCTGCTGATGAAGGAGCCCGCGGGGGCCGAGTTCCTGTTCCGCATGGCTAAGGCGAGCCGCAAGCAGTGGGCGGGTCTCACGGTGGCCACGCAGGACACCGCCGACGTGCTGGGCTCGGACCTGGGCAAGGCCGTCGTCGCGAACGCGGCGACGCAGATCTTGCTGCGGCAAGCCTCGCAGGCGATCGACGAGATCACCCGCACCTTCGACCTCTCGATGGGTGAGCGCCAGTTCCTGCTCTCCGCTGACCGCGGTCAGGGCCTCTTGTCAACCGGGACACAGCGGGTGGCGTTCCAGTCCATTGCTTCACCGGTCGAGCATCACCTGGTCACCTCGAACCCCGCAGAACTCGCCGAGTATTCCGACACCTCGTCGGGAACCGAGAACTCCTTCGTCGAACTCGGCGCGGATGACACCACAGGAATCGCGGACTCGTTCGACGACGGCGACGCGTCGCAGATCGAACTCGACGCCGCTTAATCGCCGTACCACTCCCATTCATCCGCCTCGCCGAATCACATCCAGGGGACAATCATGCCTGCATCACTGCCCATGCCCGCTACCGTTCGCCGACCCGCTCGCCTGCTCACGCAGAACAGTGAAATGCGCCAGATCGGCGTGTGGAACTGGTCGCTGCCCGCCTGGGCCGGGCGGCTCCCCGACGGCCGCACCTACAACACCTGCCCCAGCGCAGGGATCTGTGCCCAGGCGTGCTACGCCCGCCACGGCACCTACACCTGGCCGGTCGTCCGCGCCAAACACCAAGCGAACCTGATGTTCGTCCTCGACGACCTGGTCGGCTGGCGGACCGCCATGCTCGCCGAACTCGGCGCGGCCAAATTCCGCGGCGCCTGGATCAGAATTCACGATAGCGGCGACTTCTTCAGCGACGACTACCTCCAGGCATGGCTGGACATCTGCCGCGCCCGACCCGACACGAATTTCTACGCATACACCAAAGAGGTTTCCCGTTTTCGTGCGCTCGTGGAACCAGGCCCACCGTCGAATTTCTTGTGGGTCTATTCCTTCGGTGGCACCCAGGACGCTGCACTGAATCCGGACGTGGATCGGGTCGCCGACGTCTTTCCCGACGAAGTCGCCATCGCCGAGGCGGGGTGGGCCTCGCAGGAAGCCAGCGACCTCCTCGCGGTCCTCGGCCCGCGGCTGGTCGGTGTGCCGGCCAATCGCATTCCCGCCTACCTCAAGAGGCTGGCTGGCCGCCGGTTCTCCGAGTGGCAGGCCGAGGTCGACGCCGAACGCGCCGCCCGCAGGGGTCGCCGGCACCTGCGGCTGGTCGTCGACAACACCCGCCCCGACACCGGCCAGCAGTCCGCGGCCGAGCCCAGCCCTCAGCGAGTCGGCCGGCCGCGGGCGGCCTGACCACGAGCCCACCCAGTCATTCGCAACCCGTCACGCCGACCGCTTCCGTGAGGAGGTCCCCATGTCCTGGCCGATCACCACCGCACCCGTATCCACCCCCGTTCCTCCGCGCGCCGAGCAGGCCGCGGACGTGCTCGCCTCACCGGTCGGCGACTACCTGCGCGACCCACTTGGCGCGTTCGAGAACGTGCTGGCTCACCTGCGCGACCTCGCCCTGACCTGGGGCCCGATCGCGGGCCCGATCCTCGCGGTCGCCGTGACCGCCGCGGTCATCGCGCGGCGCCGATGGCGCCGCCGCTACCACGAGAAGCTGGTCACCGACGCCCGCGCGGTCACCGTGCTCGCGCCGCCAACGGTCGATCCGTCCGGGGCGATCACCGTGTGGTCCAACCTGGTCGGCTTGTTGAGACCGGGGTGGCTGCGCAGGTTCAGTGGGCAGCCGCACTTGACCTTCGAGCTGACGTTCACCGACGACGGTGTGCAGATCCGTCTGTGGGTTCCGGGCCTCGTGCCGCCGGGCATGGTGGAGCGCGCCATCGAAGCCGCCTGGCCCGGCGCGCACACCCGCACCACCCCCGCCAAGCCCCCGATCCCGACCACCGCAGCGGCAGGCCGGCAGATCGAAGCGGTCGGCGGCGAGCTACGGCTGGCGCGCTCGGAAGCGCTACCGATCCGCACCGACCACCCGGCTGACCCGATCCGGGCGATGCTCGGCGCGCCAGTCGGGCTCGGCCCGCACGAACGAGCCTGCGTGCAGATCCTCGCCCGCCCGGTCGCCGGCCACCGGGTCACCAAGGCACGGCGGGCAGCCCGACGCGTGCACGCCGGAAGCTCGGTCAACCTGGTCGGCCGACTGCTCGACATCCTCACGCCCGGCAAGACCCCGAAGCCGTCCACCAACACGCGGACGCCAGGGTTGGATCGGCAGACCAGCCTGGAGTACGCCGCCCAAGACCACGCGGTCGTGGAGAAGCTGCGGGCGAACCAGTTCGAGACCCGCATCCGCTACGCGGTGGCCACCACCCGCCCCGACGACGCGACGTCCGGCGAGATCCAGGCAGTGCGGGAGGTGCTGCGGGGCCGTGGTCACGCAATCGCCAGTTCGTTCGCGGCCTACGCCGAGCACAACTACTACCGCCGGGTCCGGCTCCACCGCGACCCGGTCGCGGTGCTGGCCGAGCGCCGGCTGGGCACAGGGGACCTGCTCTCGATCCCGGAGTTGGCCGCGATTGCGCACTTGCCGATCGACGAAGCCACGCCCGGCCTGCAGCGGGCCGGCGCGAAGGCCGTGCCGCCCCCACCGGGTATCGCCACGACCGGCGAGCAGATCAAGCCGCTCGGGCTGTCCGACTCCGGACACTCTCGTCCGGTCGGGCTGCACGTCGCCGACGCCCGCCACCATCTGCACATCCTCGGCGCCACCGGCTCCGGCAAGTCCGAGCTAATGGCTCGGCTGATCCTGGCCGACGCCGAGGTCGGCCGTGGCGTGGTCGTGGTCGACCCGAAGGGCGACCTCGTGTCGGACATCTTGATGCGGCTGCCCGAGGAACTCGGCGAGAAGGTCGTGCTGTTCGACGCCGACTCCCGCGCCCGCCCGCCGGTGCTCAACCCCTTGGAAGGAGCGGACAAGGCCCGCGCGGTCGACAACCTCGTGTCGATCTTCTCCCGGATCTACGCCTCCTCGTGGGGGCCGCGCACCGACGACATCCTCCGTGCCGGGTTGCTCACCCTGACCGCGATGCCCGGCACGCCGACGTTGGTCGATCTGCCCAAACTGCTCACGGTGCCGGCGTTCCGAGCTCGTGCCTGCGATCAGATCGACGACGACGTGCTCAAGGGCTTCTGGTCCTGGTACGACGACCTCTCCGAAGCCAGCCGCGCGCAAGTGATCGCGCCACTGATGAACAAAATCCGCGGCTTCCTCCTACGTCCCTTCGTCCGCGCCGCCATCGCAGGCGGCACCTCCACGGTGGATATGGACGAGGTGCTCAACACCGGCGGCATCTGCCTGGTCCGGATCGCCCGCGACGCCCTGGGCATGGAAACCGCACGACTGGTCGGCTCGATCGTCGTCGCCCGCACCTGGCAAGCCGCAACCCGCCGAGCCCGTATCCCGCAGCGTCAACGTCATGACTGCGGGTTGTACGTGGACGAGTGCCACAACTTCTTAAATCTCGCCTACCCACTCGAAGACATGTTGGCGGAAGCACGGGGCTACCGCCTGTCGATGACGTTGGCGCACCAGTACCTCGGACAGCTACCGAACGAGCTCGAAGAGGGCATCAGCACCAACGCTCGGTCGAAGATCTTCTTCAACGCCAGTCCCGAAGACGCGAAGCGGCTGGCCCGGCACACCATGCCGCGGCTGAGCGATCACGACCTGTCCAATCTCGGCGTCTACCACGTCGCTGCCCGCCTCGTCTTGGGCGGCGAGGAAGCAGCGCCGTTCACCGCGGTCACCGAGAAGCTCCCGCCTGCGGTTCCCGGACGCGCCAAGGCAATCCGCCAAGCAGCCAGGGTCAACACGCGCCCACCGGTCACCGACACCGGCGCGGGCCAAGCCGGACAGCCCACCATGGACCCACGCCGCGCCGCTTGACCCGTCGGATCTCGTTCTTCGGCGACGCAGGCCGCTCACCCTGGCGCACGTCCCCGGTCCGGTGAGCCCGCCTGCGTTGCCTTCGTCCTCACCCGCTCCTGCCCACGACTGGCGAAAGGCAGGTATCTCAACTGTGCAGTATTCACTCCGCAGCCTCCATCCGATCCTCTTCGAGGGCAAGCCAGTCTTCCTGGCGCTGCAGCTGCCCCCCGCGGCGTTCCCAGCGAGTACCTGCGACATCAGTAAAAATCGTCGTGAGGTGCATGTTCTTGAAAGCTTTCTCTAAACCCGGAGGAAAAAGGAGTCCATGATCGCGCTGTTCGAGTACTTCGACGCAATAAGCAGCTCCTTCTCGAATCCATTCACCCACTCCGTCCTCGCATCGCGGCTCAGAGGTTGGACCCACATTCCCGAACTCACAATCGCCGATCAGACCCGTATGTTCACCCTCGGGGACAGGACGCATTTTTCGATAGATTCCTGGCCATTTCACGGGGTCGTCGAGATCCCACGAAACGTACACGTCGTAAACCGGCATGTCGCCCGCGTTGTGGACCATCACGACCCATGAATCACCAAGGTCCTCAAGCCATACGCAAAAATTTGCAGCATGCTCTCGGGCTCGAAGCTCCACTGATTCGTTGAGCTGTTTTTTCTGCATTTCGAAGCTCTGCCAAGCCGCCCGAACACCGCGATAGGCGCATACGACAGCGACTATTGAAAGGCAAGTCGACGAAACAGAAGCTAGCGCCGAGAGTACTTCCGTCCACTTAACAACCATCACTCATCCAATTGTTCATTCTTCTCACCGGGCAGTCGAGATGGACAACATTATCCGCCAAGACGAGTCGCGCTGAACCAGGCGCCACAGAAGCCACCAGACCGTTGTATCAGACACAACAATGATGTGCTCACGTACACCGCCATAGGTCAGCGCCGCGATCATCTGTAGCCGTGGCCGCCACCCAAACATTCTGACCAGCAAGAACAGCGATCACTCCACCTTGTCCAAGGTTGCAATAGATGCGATTCCGCTCATTTGTCCAGGAGGTGCCCACTCATGATCTCGAATCCCACGCCCCAGCGGGCCTTGCGCGGACACATGCCCCAGCGTCCCACTCCGCGGGCAGCCACCACCGGGGAGCACCACGCCCAGCTGGCCGGGCGACTCACCCTTCGGGACCGGTGGCTGACCCGAATGCTGCACGAGCACAAAGTGCTCACCACCCAGCAGATCGTTGAGCTCTGCTACCCGAGCATGCGCGCGGCCAACCACCGCTTGCTCGACCTGTTCAAGTGGCGCGTCGTCGACCGCTTCCAGCCGTTCGTCAGCTCCGGCACCGCCCCGATGCACTACGTGCTCGACATCGCCGGCTCGGTCGCCCTTGCCTACGAGGACGGCCTGGACCCCAAGCAACTCGGCTACCGCCACGAAGACGCCATCGGCATCGCCCACTCACTGCGCCTAGCCCACACCGTCGGCGTCAACGGCTTCTTCACCACCCTCGTCGCGCTTAGCCGACGTCCCGGCGCCCGCGGACAGCTCACCGCTTGGTGGTCCGAGCTGCGCTGCGGCCGGCTGTTCGGCGACATGGTCCGCCCCGACGCCTACGGCCGCTGGCGCGAAGACGGCCACCGGATCGAGTTTTTCCTCGAATTCGACTTCGGCACCGAAGACCTCGGCAAACTCGCCCACAAGCTCCACGGCTACGAAAAGCTCGCCACCGCAACGGGAATCACCACGCCCGTCCTGGTGTGGCTGCCCACCAACCGCCGCGAAACCACCGCGCGCCGGGCATTCGTTGACGCGCTGTGCCAGTTGGACCATCCCACCCTCGTGCCAGTGGCCACCAGCACCGCCGACATCGCCGACATCGCCGGCGAGAACAACCCAACGGTCCCCCGATGGTTGCCGGTCGCCGGTTCGTCGTCCCGACGGCCGGGTCGGCTTCGGCTTGTCGAACTCGCCCAGCTCTGGCCCCAGATCGATGGGCCCACCACGGCGCCATCGTCGACCGCGGCTCAGGCCCAGCAGGCGCCTGCGGAACCGGCCGCGCCGGACCCGCTCCCGCCACCCCTACCCACAAGCCGCTTCCGGAGGTGACCTATGAAGATCGCCATCGCCGCGGTCGCGGCCATCATCGCTATCCCCATACTGATCGGCGGTATCGGCAAAGCCATCGTGAGCGCCCTGGTTGGCACCGGTGGCACCGAACCCAGCCAGGCGGCGCTCGCCGAGATCCCCAACGACTACCTGGCGCTCTACCGAGCCGCAGCCTCGGTGTGTCCAGGGCTGGACTGGACGATCCTCGCCGCTATCGGTGATGCCGAGTCTAAGCACGGGCGCGGCTCCGGCAAGGGCATCAAGGACGGCGAGAACCACATGGGAGCAGGTGGCCCCATGCAGTTCCTCAAGCCAACCTTCAACGGCGTCATCGCGCGACACACGATCCCGGCCGGAGGCGCGAACCCACCCTCGCGCTACAACCCGCACGACGCCATTTACGCTGCTGCGTTCTACCTTTGCGACTCCGGAGCACAGCAGGACATCCGGAAAGCACTGTTCGCCTACAACCATTCCGACCAGTACGTCAATAGCGTTCTGGCACAAGCAAAGCGGTACGGCACGACTACCGTCGGAACCGGAGACTGCAACAAGATCCAGGCACCGACCCCGGCCGCGATCGCGGCGATCAACTTCGCCTGCGGCCAACTCGGCCTGCCCTACGTGTGGGGCGGCAACGGACCAGCCGGCGGCCACGCTGGCTTCGACTGCTCCGGCCTCACCAAAGCCGCCTACAACGCCGCCGGAATCTCCCTACCCCGCACGGCACAGACACAATACAATGTTGGACCACTAGTGCCCGCCGGCCAACCACTGCTCCCCGGTGACCTGGTCTTCTACGGCACACCCAGCAACGTTCACCACGTCGGCCTGTACATCGGCGCGGGAAAGATGGTGCACGCTCCGACGTTCGGTGAGCTGGTCCAGATCAGCTCATACCGCTGGAGCGGAGACGACTACCTCGCAGCGTCCCGTCCGACCAACTGACCATTATTGCATTTGATCTAATGTTGGCGGGTCTGTCTGAAGATCACGACACTCCCCGAAACAGTCGAGGCTGGACCGCTTCCTATTATAGTTCAGGCGGGCAAGAGTGGGATGGCGTTCGCTGGACGAACGATGCGATCGAGGCGCACTTCGGGCCGCTGCGTACCTTTGTGATTGCTGGCTCCGACCACCCCAACCACACCGTGCTCGCCGCCCAACGCTGCGAACGCGCCCGCATCCGCAGCGAAAGGGATCCGCGGGGACGGCCGGCCCCTCACCCAGCCGCCTGACCACCCCGGCCAGCCTAGCCCGGATCTTGCGTGGGCTGATGGGTTGGTCTGGGCTGGTTCGGGATTGGTGTTTTGGGCGGTTGCTGTGTGGTGAGGGCATGATCGGGTGGCCCGTTCAGCGGGCTGCTGCCGGGTTCCACAGGCCCGGGGATGGTTGGTCCTTGTCTCGTAGGGTCGGGTTGCCGCTGGTCAACCGGGATGCAGGCGAGTCAGCGCCGTGATGATCAATTCGGTCCAGGGCCAGTGCGTGGTGAGCTGGAGCCGCGTCCGGCGGGCATGGCGGGCCAGCCGCGCGGCGACGGAGAACAGTCGCAGGCGAAGCCGTTTGGGCTCCCAGCGGCGCGCTTCGTGAGCTGTCAGGGCGAGCATCTGCGTCCACGCGATCAGCTCGGTGGCCAGGCACACGATCTCGATCCAGATCCGGTTGGCGTCGAAGCCGTGCAGGGGCAGGTTGGCCAGGCCGGTGTTCTTGGCAGTGCGGATGCGGTCCTCGCAGCGGGCGCGGCGGCGGTGCCGTAGTTCCAGATCCGCCAGCTGACCACGGCGGGTGTTGGTGCCGAACGCGGTCAGCCGCAGGCCGTCGCGGTCGGTGAACCGGAGCTGAGCGCCGGGGTGCGGGCGTTCCTTCCTGACGATCACGCGCATGCCCGGCGGCCAGTCGGTCAGGTCGAGCAGTCCGGTCAGCTCGGCCACCCAGGCCCCGTCCCGGACCTGTCCGTCGGCGTCGTAGGCGGGTGTCCACACGTGCGCGGGGATGAGGTCGGCCGCGGCGGCGGTGGTCTCGGTCAGGCCGAACCCGACCGAGTATTGCAGCCGCCGTTGGTGGCAGTACCGCACGAAGTCGTGGGTGCCGCCGCCGGAATCGGTGCGCACCAACACCTTCTGGCCCACCCGATACCCCGGCCGGAAGGGGAGTTGGTCCAGCGCTGCGGCCAGTACCCGCCTGTGGTCGGCAGCGGTGTTGGAACCGGCGTTACCCGGCCGCAGCAGGATCGCCAAGGGTTCGCCGGTGCCGGCGGCGCCGTGATCGGCCCACGAGCCCAGCGGGTGGAAGCCGTAGCCCTTCTTGAACGTCGGCGCGGCGTGTTCCTTGTCCGAGTGCGCGTCCAGCAAGGTCGCGTCCAGATCGATGATCAGCGGATGGTCGGCGTCGATGCCGTGACCCGGGGAGTGTTCGCCAGCACGATCCCAGGCCACCGCCCGTGCTGACGCGCGTGCCGAACGGAGGGCCGCCAGCGCTTTCGACGCATCGGCGGCCAGCGCGGTGACCATTCGTGACACCGTCGGATCCGAGGCGACGACACCGAACACCCCTGGCTCGGCACGCAGCATTCCGACATCGGCCAGGCAATCCCCGCCCAACGCCGCGGTGACGGCCAAGTCCAGCACGATCTTGCCTGGATCATGCACCGCGGCCGGTTTGCGCCACGGCGCCAACACCTCAGACATCCCGCCGGTCAGCCCCACCGCCTCAGCGGTACGCAGCAACAACACCGCCCCGGCCTGCGACACGACACCCGAACCAGACCCGTCCGCGACCAGCCTCGGGTAGGGCGAACTATGCTTACTCACCTGAATGGTGCTCCTGAACTGCGACCGATACGACCTTCGACAAGCCGTATTATCGCAGCTCAGAGCACCATTCTCTGTTAATGGCACACTCCGAACCCGCACTGCCATGAAAGCCCCGGGCTAGCTGGACACAGCACTGGCACGAAGTGGTTAATTGACTTTACTTCTCACCGATGCTCGGCGGCGAGGCAACGCTTGGCGCTCAGCTCGGCGTCGTCTCGACCGACATAACATGGACTTCCCACGGTTGGTGCGCCAGGGACGCAGGAACGAGCTCAGCGTAGAACCCAACTCCTGCCCTCAGCGGGTACGTACCATCCGGCCCGAGGTCTCCATCGCAAAAGTAGCCGCGGATGACCGCTCCACAACTGAGCCTGAGATCGACCTCAACCTCGCCAATCACCCCATCGCCCATGGACGGCTCACCGACCACCTGCACGTCCATGCGCACGTTCATAGGGTCAACACAGGAACCACAACAGCACCGCTCTCGGGGTAGTTGTCGAACGTTGACCGCCTGATGCAGCGCGACGCTGAAGGGGATATCCCGGAAGTACTCTCGGCCAGCGGATGTCCTAGATCCTATCTCCCCCAACACCGCGAGCAGATGCTGCTCCCAGCGTCGTACGTCTCGAATCCGCTCTGAACTCCACCGATTGACCACCGTCAAGTCGTACCGAGCCGCATCTCGGGAGTGGTCGTCGCCGCGGCGCGGGACGTCGGCTGTACAACCCGCCTTGATCACACCGTTGTCGAACTGCAGGACGTACAAGTAGCCGTCCGAGCCCTTCGCCAATCGCGGCTTGGCCCGTCGTCGTCGAGGTGGTCGTGGCACGATCCGGACGGTACCAACCCGTACCGACACTGGCGGATGGCTACAGGCTGACGATGCTCGGTGCCAGAGCCGACGGCGACCAGGTAGGCTCGGCGTAGTCGTGACGTAACTACGCGCCCACCGTTCACTCGGTGCCAGAGTCATTTATGGCTCAAGATCAGCGAAGCTCGCCGCGTCTCAACGCTCACGTCTGCCGGAGACACTGAGCCTTTGCCAACCTGATCATGCGCTGGCGATCATGAGGGTCTGAACTGCGGCGATGAGCTTGTCGGCGGTGTTGGGGCTGGAGCGGATCTTCCGCAGGACTCGCCAGTTCTTCAGCTCGGCGTTGGCCCGCTCGCCGGGCCCGCGGCGGCGGGCATGGGCGGTGTTCACGTCCTTCTGGTTCTGCGACAGCTTCCGGAACCTTGCCGGTGTCGGGGTCCTTGCGCCGGCGCTTTGTGGGCCGCGACGGTCGGACCCGCCCCGTGGTAGGCGGTGGCGGCTGCTGCGGGGATCTGATGCTCGGTCAGGGCCTCGATGATGCCGTGGTCGCGGGCAGCGCCCATGTCGTGGCGCGCGCCGGGCAACGTCGGGGAGATCCACACCAGCCTGCCGATCGGGTCAGCGATGAGCTGCACGTTCAGCCCGTGGCACTTGTGCTTGCCGCTATAGAAGGCGCGGTCGTAACCCGATGCCATGCGGACCCGGTCGATGCGTAGCAGCGTGCCGTCGAGGATCACGAACGCCTTTCGTTTCGCGACCTCGATCGCCTGCTCCAGCGTGGGCGCCTTCGCGGCGAGCAGGTCGAGACCCTCGCGGATGTAGCGGTAGACCGTGGAGGTGCCGACCCCGAACCCGCAGGCCAACTCGGCGTAGGTGTCGTTCTTGCGCAGATGGGCGACCACCAGCAGGGCCTGGCGGCCGGCGGGCAGCTTGCGCCGCCGGGTCCCGCGTTCGGCGCGGTGACCGCGCAACATGTCAGCGAGCACGTTGAGCCCGCGGCTGGACATGGTCATCCCAGACGGGTAGGAAAGCAACGTGAAGCTCCTGGTTGGACGGTTTGGTCTCAGCAACCACCCGTCTACCAGGAGCCTCACCCATTCGAGGACACGCCACGCCGCACCCGCGCTGACCTGCCCGTCCAACAGGTTGGCAAAGGCTCAGTGGCGAGTCGACCCTGAACCTGGGAAAACCTGGTACAGGGGTCTCCTGTCCGGGTTAGTGTCTTTGGCGTCGATCGGCTCCTAGCAACGTTGCAGCCAACCCGAATGTCATCGACCGCCTGCGCTGACCCGGCCGGCGTGACCGGGATCTGCTGCGGCGCTGTCACGGAGCCAGCGTCGGCTGGGCCGAACACGCTGATCCCTCGCCGAAGCCGTGTCCGAGTCATCCCACGGTAAGCGCCGACAACCCTGGCCAGGTGGCCGGGACCAACGTGGATTCGCTGCTCTCCTCTGTTGTGGTCGACTGTGCTAAGCTAGCTAGCGTCTTCCACGGGAGATGCGGCCTGCGTGAAGGGTTCGCAATGGCGTCGAGCGTCCGAGGTCCCGGTGCCTCCGCTGACGACGCCGAGGGTGTGGGGCACCCGCTTCACGCAATCACACGGTGTAACTTGTGCAGACGTGACCATCAGCGGGCCGGGCCGCAGAAATGGATCACGAATGCCTTCCACTCCGCGCCGCAAGCTTCGGGACGCCCGCAGGTTGTTCACTGGTGAGGAAAAGCCCACGGCAGAAGCTGGGGCTGGCCGACGCGATCTAGGGCTGGACCGCTGCACACCCAGTCAGCAACGACTTCGAGCCCTGCTGGCGTTACACCTGTTCAATGCCCACCTGCGCGGCCCGAACGTCGGCCCCAGTCATGTCTACAGTGCCCATACCTTCCTGGCGTACAGCATGACCGTCTCACCACGGTATGATCGCCTACTGTTCATCATCCCACCCGCGGTCGAGAATGCCCTCGGACGCCTTATGGCTCCACGTACCCTCATCCGGCACGGCATGCCCGGCCTGCGGATGGTCGCCGCGCACGATTATCACACCTATCACATCGTCCACCTGCCCACGGGCGCACGGATGACGCTCGCCAATCGGGTCAACTTCCTTACTGAAACCGAGATCCAACGACAAGGTTTCCGGCGCGGGCGACGAACCTTGCAGGACTACGCGGGGCCAGACACACCCCTCGATCCGGCTGAGCAGGCGGCGCTCGACGCCATCCCGCCCATGACAACGGGAGTCCGGGTGCTCTTGGCCGCGCTGGTCTCACGCCTGAATGCGCGTGACCCGCAGAAGCGATGGGCGGTGGGGCAATGGTGGCAAGACCCGCTGCGCCGACCCGAGCCCGCTGGCTACCGCCACGACGAGTTGATGTACTTGTGGGGGTCGGGCGCAGACTGGGAACTCCGGTGGCTCAAGCATCCTCGGCCGACGGACGTCGTCGCCTGCTTGACCGAGCCTCGCATTGGCGTTCCCGGAGCCACTGCCACCAAGGGGCGACGTGGCTGGACGATCAGGCTCGGTCAATCGACGTTGTCGCTGCGCTACGGCGCGGTCCGCTGACCATTGCATTCCGGGACGGGAGAACCTGTGTCAACCTCGCACACCCTCTCCGTGGCGACGGTCAGCTTCATCGGCAGCGGCCTCGCTGTGGTCATTGCGCTCATGACAATCTATATTGGAACAGCCGTTGCCGTGGCTCTGTTCCACCCGGACCGACGGCGCCGGGCCGACGCACGAGCCGTACTTCGCTGCCTGGTACACGCCCGTGTTCGCAAACGCTGAGTCGATGCATCGACGGAAGCCAGCACGTGACCGGTTGTCGGCGCTGCCATGTAGTTCATCATGTCGTCAATCGTCAAGGTTACGCCCGTCGTCCCTCCTGAAATAGTGCTTCCGAGGAGTTGGAGATGGTCGCTCAGAGTCACGCCCGGTCTTGTGGCTAGTGTGGGTGACTCCGGGAAAGCCTGGGTCCTGTCAACTCATGTTGTGGTACGGGCGAGGAGCATACGGTCCCAACGCACTGGCCGGGCGGTGCCGGTTGGAGGCTGTTGTGCCAACGGATACCCGTAAACTCTACGCTGAGCGTCGCCCACGTTGAATTCGGAGGCTACGGTGCAGTCCAGGACACAGGCCTGCAAGCTGAGACTCCGCTTGGCTGGTGTCCTGAGCCTGCCCGAGATCGTCGTCTCTGCCGTGTCCGGATTAGTGAGGCTCGGAGTCGGGCAGTCGTGACCAGTCTGGCTCGACCCCTCTACGTTGGCACCAGGCTAGTGTTGCGCGCAGTGGGAGGAAGGTGGTGTTCGCTCGGGTGCGAGCGGTAGGGATCGGATCGTCCGATCGTTCCCGCCGCTTCGTGTATGTGTAGATCCAACGTTTATCGCGGTTGATCACCAGGGCCAGGTCGGGTACGGCGATCCATCCACCCCGGATCCTCGGGAGGCCAACCACACTGCCCGACTCAGGTATCTGGTCGGCATCGTCGTCTGTCATGTGCGCCATTGTCGTACACGCACCGGGCGGAGCAAGTATGGCGATCATTGCGCGTCGTCGCGCTTGCCAGGCAGGCCGATGGTGGTAGCTGTCCCGAAGTGCGTCAGGGGTCAGCGCAGGATGACGGGTGCCAGAAGATACCGGGGCCGGTCCTGCGCCTCCGGCGCCACCCCGGAATCGGTGATCATCCACGGTGCGGTGGACGGATCGGGCACGCTGCGCCCGGTCAGCCGGATCGTGTGGCTGGTGGGGAAGCTCGCCAGTCCGTCGGCCAGGTAGGAGGCGCGCACTCGCAGATCCAGCCACCGTTCACCCTCGGCCCCGTCGGCAAGGTCGAGGTCGCCCAGCCACTCGCCGGCGACGGTCCGGACCACTAGCTGCGTCCCCCACACTCGCAGGTCGACCTGGCGCGCCTCCCGAGCGGTGGTGTCCAGCCGCTTGACGGTCGGGTCCTGGTCGGCTTCCCGCTCGGCGTGACGCGCGGTGTGCCCTGCTTCGCGCAGTTCCCGCACGAGACGGCACCGCGTGTCCCGCGCTTCTTGCTCGATCTCGCTAGCCCACTGGGCGGCTTTCTCCAGCCACTCCAGTATCGGAGCCGGTTCGAACACGATCGGCTCCCCGTAGCCGTCGGCATCCGGTGCGGGATCGGTGAACCTGGTCCAGTTGTCCACGTAGCTCACACCGTTCATGCCGCGCGGTTCCTGCACCATCACCGTGAGATGCCCGGCATTCACCAGCAGCGCGCCCGACACGTTGCGGCCGATGGTCACCACCGGGGCTTTCGTCGCTTTGATCCTGGCCAGCATAGCTCGTGCGTGCTGGTACCCGATCCGGATCATCCCTGGAAGATCACCCTCGTCCACGGTGGCGGGTATCCATCCGGATGTCGCCAGACGGTGCCGATCGGTACCCACAAACCGCACCCGGTCCCGCTCGTGCTCGATCGCGACACCTTCGATCGTGGGCAACGTGACATCGTCGTAGGCCGCTGTGAGCGCGTGCGTCATACCCGCCACCCAGTCCCGCGTAGACATCTGCACCATGCGGGTAGCGATCTCCGTGGTGCCGACCGCACCGAAGTAGTCGCGCGCCTGGACCGGCGAGGGCAACGTGGTCCGTTCCTGATCAGGCACCGTGACCCGTGCGCCGGTCGCCGCAGGCTGGATCGTGATGACCAGCCCTGCCAATTCCGCGCGCTTGCGCTCCTTGGCCAGGTCGGTCATCACAGCGCGCAGTCCGGCGAAGTCGACCGTCACTGCCGGTGCGTCCGCATCCGACCCCGCATCACGCAAGCGCACAGCGGCCTGCACCCGCAGATCACTACGCCGGACCATCACCGCGCCCTCGTTCAGCGCGACATGCACACACATGGGATGCGCCAGCACCCTCCCTTTCTGTGTGATCCCGACCTTGTCCAGGTGACGCAGCGCGTCCACCAGCTCACTCGCGTACACCCGCAGTCCAGGCTCACCCATCTCGACCAGTGCGTCGACCATGTGGTCGGCCCGCTTGCCCTCGGTCAACAAGTAGTCGAGCGTGTCTGCGCTCACTTCGATCGGCATAGCTACCTCCTAGTATATGTATGATACTAGCATACACTCACTGAGGCTCCGGAATCAAGGTCTGCGTTCGAACGACAGGGATTACACCACTCATGACTACTCGAGGCGTATGAAAGCGACATACAGTTTTAGCGAGAGGGAATCAAGGGTAACCCATGATCGTCAACGACACTTGGTCATCTCCTACGCGGAAATCCCGGATCAAGCAGCTCGGCTTCGTCGGCCGAGGCAGGAGAACGAGCGCCATACGGTCACCGATCGTGCGCTACGCGGGTGTCAAGCTGACCACGCCAGCAGGGCAATCGATGGCCGCAGCAGTCCGCGCCACGAATGTCCCGGTGCCCGATGCGTCAACGTCAGCGCATGGGATACAGGAAAGCAACCATCGACTTGAATTATATTTTCGAAAGCCAAATGGAAATATGCAACAACTACCCCCATGGCGGATTTGTTTTGGGCGCGGTTATGTATTTTGATATTATCGAAGGATGATTGAGTCGGGCGCGGCATCGGTAGGGCTTGCGGCTGGCTTGACCAGGTGCTTCGCGAGGTCGAAGGGCTTCCGATCTAACAGGCAACTGGATCGGACCGCTGTTCCGCAGGTTGCCGGGACACTGCGGACGGCTTTATAGGGTCTCACGGCTGATGTCGTAATCTCACGTGCGATGTCGCGTGGATGTCGTATACGACAGAATCGCGAGATTCATCCCGACTCAAGTAGTGGCTGAAGCCCTGTCCCCGAACCGCTTGCCAAGAAGCGTCATTTCCCTCGCAGGAGCCGTATCGAGTGCGCTACACCGACGCCGCAAGCGCAACCCGCACCGATCGGGGCAGCAGGGCCCCGCACTTTGTGGTGCGCACCAGCTCCGCAAGGTTGCGCCACGTGTGCTGACGGACTCGCTGCTGGTCAAGTCCATGAACCTGGGCAAGGGCTCGCTCAACGTCCTCGACGTTGCCCGGCCGGCGCCCCTGCCCGCCCGACTTGTCACCGAACGGATGATCGGTCTCGGGGAATGCCCGGTCGAGCGGCAGACTTGCCAACAGATCAGGTCGCCGCAGCATCGAGGCGTTGACCGAGAAGAAGCAGCCGAGTTCAACCGCTCGGTCGGTCTGCTTCTGGTCACCGAGCCACCAGTGAAGCACGGCGCCGCAGATTGGACGGGCCGCCAGGCACTCCAAGACGGCACCGGTCGCCGCGTAACTGTGAATACTCGTGATGCGCGGTGTCGCTTCGAGCGTCGCCAGAACGGCGTCCAGGGTTTCCTGCTGCCTGTGCATCGGAACGCGGGACTTGCCGTCAAGGCCGACCTCGCTGACGTACGACGTGCTGGTGACGAGGTCCGCGAACTGGTCGGCATCGAAGGCCTTCTGGACGCCGACAAGGCCGGGGTGGCAGCCCACGCCCCAGACTGTCCACGAGTCGGAGCGCTTGAGCGCCTGCTCGGCCTCGTCCAACGAACGCGTTGCCGCAAACACCAGCGCGCCCAGCTCCAACAGATCGCCGGGCGAGATGTCCGGCTCGATATGGGCATGCATGTCGATCGATGGCAGGCGTCTCATGGGTAGAGACTCCGTAGCTCTTGAACCCCGCGGTGGCAGAGGCCGTACGCATCCCGCAGCGGGTAGTCGGTCGGCAAGCTCAGCGTCGCGAGATCCCTCATCCGCACGCCCGTCCGGATGAAGTTGCGAACCTGCTGCTCGACCGACTTGGAGTCCAGCCATTTCTGCACGTGAGGATCAGCGCTCGGCGCGATGTAGTCGGTGACATCACGCACGCCCGATGCCGTGAAAGAGGCGCGCCTCAGGACACACCCGAAGCACACGCCACAGGGCCGCTCGCTCGAAATGCCCTGCGTCCACTGCCCGCTCAGTGCACACGAATGAGTAGCGCTCAGGAAGGCGGACCCCTCTGCCGAGCCGACAAGATCCACAACCTGTTGGTACATCTCGCCCTTCGTGGTACGCGCGAAGGGGTTCTCGATGACGGCGTGGGCGCCAGCCTTGGTCAGCACGTCAGCCAGGTCCCGCAGAAACTTCGGATGTGTGGTGCGTGTCGACAGGCTGCCGAGGCGTTCCGGGCCGAGCGGCGGGTTGATGGACGCGAAGCCGTTCTCCGGTATCCACAGCGGCACCTGGTGGACCGAGGCTACCGCAAGCCCAAGCGTCAGGAACAGGAAAGACCGTGACCGCGTGGTCGGTTCGTTTGGGTACGGCGTGCCGTCTATCCGCTCGCTGCGACGTCCCAGGTGCGCCACCACATGCTCCTGGCTGAGGCCGGGAACCAGCCGTTCGATCTCAGCTGCGATATGGCGCTGGATGGGCGCGAGCATTGTATTCGTGAAGTGGGAGAGCAGCACGTGGCGCTCACCGGCCTCAAGCAACGAGCGGGAGTACAGACCGCCGATCGCCGAGTCGGCACCGCCGCTCAGCAGGACGACGCGCTTGGGCACGACCGCTTTCTCAGCTGGCGATACCTCCTTCGAGGCGTGCTCCTGCTGCGTGAACGACAAGCCCCATATGTCGCCGCTGAGGAAGCCAAGTGTCCGCGCCAGCTCCTCGGCGACACCGTTCCAGGCGGTCGCATCGGAGACCGGGACCCTGAGGTCGATCTGGCGCTTATTCCAGTCGGACCCGCCGCCGCGTCGAAGCACCGACCGGTCGGCCGCAAGCACCGTCAGGGCGATCCGGACCGCATCGACATTGAGCGGCCGGACCAGACCAAGCTGCTCCAGGTCGGGGCCGATGCCGGGCGTGAAGGATGAACGCTGGCCACCCAACCAGTAGAAGGAAGAGGCAGCCTCGTCCGCCGGAACCTCCTCGGCTGCGGCCAAGCGCAATGTGAAGTGCGACATCAGTTGCCACCTCCCACGATGCCGCGGATTCGTTCGAGACCGGCCTCGACAGCTCGACCAATCTCGTCCTCGGTGGCACCGTCCACTGACAGGTCGGCCTGAGCGGCAATCGCTTCTGCGGCATCGCGAATGTCGCTCTCGGCAACGTCGGCCAAGTCATGACTGTTGACCAGATCGCCAGTCTCGACGAGCAACGTCTCGGCGATGATGACGGCGATGGTCTGACGAACCATCTCCTCCGGAGTCAGCCGGTAACCGTCCCGTCCCTGCTCCATCACCCACTCGGCAACCTCGGCGGCCACGAACCGCTGTTCGTGGTCTTCGATGCTGCTGTCCGACGTGCTGCAGGCCATCTCGACGATGCGGCGCACCACTTCGATGTCGTCCCCGAGGCTGCGCAGTTCATTGTAGTCCAGGCCCAGACGTTGCAAGGTCGTCGCGTCACCGGCGCTGTAGGCGTATGCCGCTGCCGCCGCGCGTCCTGCTGTGCGGGCAGAGCCGGCGGCCGTTCGCTGCGGGCCACCGCCACCACGTGAACCGGTCCCGTCACCAGACGCACCGCCGCCTCCGCCGCTGGGACCGTCACCGGCCCCGCCGCTTGACAGGCGAGGACGGATAAGGTTGATGATCCGCTGGAGCGCAGCCGGATCGAGTGGTGGCCGCTGGCCGTCGGAGCCTGCCCCGTCAGCACTCGACAGGCCATCCAGGTAGTCCGCGACGCGATCGCGAACCACCTTGCCGTCCTTTCCGCCGCTGCCGGAGTAGGCGCCGCTGGTGCCCATCAGGTGGTTTCCCGGTTCCCCAGCGCGCTTTCGACGGACCGCTTGACCTGGCCGTCCGACAGCTTTTCCTTCCAAGTCGTGAGGACACTTCGGATGGCTGCGGGGTCGCTGGTCTTGAACTGTATCGGTGTCGCGATGGTGATTTCATTGGGCGGCAACATCAGGAGGGCATCCCGGGCCGTCGTCACCACACCCGGCCGACGCCGGGCGATACGCAGAATGGCGTTGACGCCAGCCTTCTGCTTGGCGGGCTGGTCACGGATGGTCCGTCCGATGTGCCGCAGCAGGTCGGTGGCGTCGCCGTCGCCCAGCTCATCCAGCTCGGCATCGGTCACCGATGCTTGCGCGCGTCGCGATTCCGAAAGTAGGTTGGCCGCGATGTCGCGCAGCCGTTCGGGCAGGCTGTCGTCGATCAAGGTGATGCCGGCGAAGCTCGCCGCCAGGGTCAGGTAAGGCGATAGGTCGAGCCCGCGCAGCGGCGGCGCTAACTTGGCCCAGCGCACCATGGCCTGCGAGAACTGGCCCGAAGTGGCTGGGGTTGCCGTCCGCGAGCGACGGGGGGACGCAGCATCCCGCGGTCGCGATGCAGCTTCGCTTGCACCATCGGACTCCGCCCGGTCTTCGGCGACAGCCGTGTCCGGCTGCGCTGGTCGGCCAGCCTCGTCCTCCAGGTTCCCCAGGTGGTCCCGCATCTGGCCCTTGGCGAACCAGTCCAGCAGCAGCTTGAACTCGGGCTTCATGAGGGCTTCGATAGTCATGAGCTTGGCGACCACGGCGGGATCGAGGTTGATACCTCGTCGCGAGGCCACGGACTGGCGGACATGGAGGTCGTTGAGGAAGCGCTTGATGTAGCGAGGGTTGCCCCGCAACTTCTCGTAGAGCAACGGCGTCAGACGGCTGGCAAAGGCCAGCTCGTCATCCATGGCGAGCCCGTCGATCTTTCCGATGTCGTCGATGCTGCCGCCGTCTCGGCGGATCTGGGCGCAGCGCTCGATAAGCGTGGTGAACTGCTCGGGCTTGGCCGCGGCCTGCATCTGGAGAAGTAGCAGGTAGGCCTGCGTGTCGAAGTGGCTCAGAGCCGGAAGCGGGATGGTGGTCTGCACGATCTTGTGCAGATAGAGCGTGGCCGGGTCGTGCTGTTCGTCGTCGCTTTCATCGGGTCGGCCTGTGGCCTTGAATCGCGTGCGGATGGCGTCCGCTACCCGCTCTTCGTCGGCGGCGATCACGAACGACATCTTCGGCACGGCCAGGAAAAGACGCATCGCCTCCAGGCTCTGCACGACTGTCTCGGGCAGGCAGCGGTCGAGGTCGTCCACCAGGACGGCGACAGCCCGGATGTGCTTGAGATCGTCGGAGCCGAGGAGTTCGGCAAACTCGTCTCTGAATTCCTCCAAGCCGCGAACCGACTCCTTGTCGTCCTTCTTGGGCTTCACCAGCTCGACGAGCTTGTCGAAGTCGGGAATCTGCAAGAACAGCGATGACGTGGCCGCCAGCTTGATGGCCTTGGCCCAGTCGATCCGCTTGCCCAGGCGGACCAACAGGTTCTTTGCTTCGTCGGTCTTCGTCGCCGAGCTGGCGACTTCGGCGGCAAGTGCATCCAGCACGTCAGCGATGAGGCTTTCCTTAGCGCCGGTTGACGGGTCGTAGCGCCAGGGGTCGGTCTGGATGACCAACACGTTCTGGTTGGCCGTCTTCCGGTGGCCGAGTTCCTGGGCGACAAGGTTGAGCACCGTGGTCTTGCCGCTGCCCCAGCTGCCGGACAGGCCGAGCGCCACCGGATCAAGCGCGTCATCGAGCAGCGCGTCAGCGACGGTCTGACCAACCGCGTCGAAGGACAGCAGGTCTACACTCGCCGGGTCGTCGGACCACAGGCCAGAGTGACGGGCGGTCATACCACGACTCCAGATGAATGCACAACACGATTCATGAAAGAGGCTGAATATTTCTTGGAAGATTCTCGATTGTTTGAATTTCTACAGTTTGTCATATTTCTGCACATATTCCGGCAATTCATCGGCCACAAATGGCGAATCATCGCCTCTCCATCTCCGCCGCTGCTTGGCGACGCTCCAAAAGCGACACCACGCGGCCACCCGAGCGCTCCGTCATGGTCGGCCCGTCCGATGACACGGGTGAGTCGCTGTCGGGGGTGCGCGACGCTACGGTGCGGAACAGATCGACCGGCACACGACACTGAGCAACAAGCTGCATCTCGTCGATGCCCTCTTGCGCCAGCAGCTCCACGGCGCGTGGGAGCAGTGAGGGCTGCTCGATGGCGCTGATCAAGCCGGGTTCGTTTCGTCGCCAGCCACGGGCGGAAATGGTTGTCATGGCGTTGCGGTAGGACACGTCGCTGAGTCGTCCGAGCCAGCGGGCGCGGTACAACAGGGCCTGGATGCTGACGCCCCACTGTTCCTTCAGGCGGGCCAGGGTTGGCCACACGTTGCCGCCCATGGTCGCTGGGAGCAGGTCGCGGATCTGGTCGGCGGGCATCAACAGCTCGGCGGCGAAGCGGTGGGCCTGGTCTTCGACGATCCGGCCGCCGGGCTCGGCGTCGCTGTGCATGATCAAGTGGCCCAGCTCGTGCGCCACGTCGAAGCGCTGGCGGTAGTAGTCGCGCTTGATCGGGTTGAGTATCACGACCGGGCGCAGTCGGCTGTCGAAGGAATAGGCGTCCACCGAGGCTGTCTGCTCCGGGCTGAAGACCACCAGCACGCCGTGGTTCTCCAGCAGTCGGACGAGGTGACCGGCTGATCCGGCCTCGACCCCCCACTGCTGTCGGACAAGCTGTGCGGCGCGCTCCGGGCCGTCGCTGTCGTGGTCGTCGACCGCCACCGGCAGGCTCGGCACGTCGGGTTCCGGGAACTCGACGTGTTTCTCCAGGCTGGTCGTGATGTCGACGGCCAGCTGCCCGTAGGCGAAGGCCTGGTCGCGGGCGAGCTGGCTGGTGGAGCGGAGCGAGCGGAAGTGCGGCGTGGTGCTGAGGGCAGCGACGTCATCCGGACGTATCGCGAAGAACCCCGGCTCGACCGACAGGCTCAATGCCAGCTGCGCGACGGTGGCGGCCGTTGGCCGCTTGGCCCCGGACTCCCAGGCGGTCACAGCGGTCGGGCTTTTCTCTACCTTGGCGGCCAGGTCGCTCTTGCGTAGACCCGCGAGGTGCCGGGCGAGGGTGAGACGGGCTCCGTCGAATAGGGCGGCGACGTCAGCTGCCCGATCTGTTGTTGGTGTACGAGAACTCACCGCTCACCACTAGCACGATCATCACGAGGCTCGGCGGACTGGCGGCGCAAACGCACCGGCGCGTCCGACACGGTGCCCGGCCCCGTCGGCAACGGTGTGTCGCCGCGGCGGCGTCCGCCATCCGCGGGCGGCGTTTCCAGGAGGTTCTGTCGCCAGCGCCAGGCCTGACTGCCACCCGAATTCAACAGGGGGCGACCGAGCACCAACTCAACCTGTCGGCTGAGCGGGTCAAGACTGTGGGCGACCACGAACGTGTCCATGTCCAACTCGGTCGCGGCGGTGAGGGCGGCCTCCAGGCCACCGATCTCCTCGTCGGCAAGGCCCTCGAACAGTGATGGTTGCGGCGGCTCGGGATCACGTTGGCGGGCTACCCCCTTCTTTGTCGGGCTCTTCTGCGACCAGGGCAGCTGATCGAGCCTGCCGAACACGCACGAGGCGAGCAGAAACCGGCGCTGGCCATGGGCCCAGCCTGGACTACCGTTCAGGTTGGCTCGTCGGACCAGGCCGGGGTCCAGCCGCGGAAGGGCCTCGATGTCGTGCTCCGACAACTCGGCGTAGAGCAGGTCGAGGTCGGCGTCGTCATCGCCGGAGCGGACGGCGAAGCGCTCGCACGCGAAAACCCGGTCCAACCGGTCGCGGAAGTACGTGAATCTGGTGCTGCCGAGCCATGTGGCATCGAGGCCGTCGGCCTCGGAGTAGATCTCCAGGGTTCGGGCGGTCGCCGAGAGGTATGCCCAGCGCACGCCGGCCAGGACCCCGGCCTCCCCGAGCTCCACGATAACATCCCGCTGTTCGCTCACGACGCTGAACCTACACCATGTCCAGTAATTTCTGCGCTAGACTTAACCGCTTCGGCGTGTCGCGCGCGGACCACACCACCGAAACCCGGACGAGGGATGCTGTCGAGATGCACGGGGCGAAACGCGAGGCGGACGAGGTCCGCGCGTACGTGGAGAGCCAGGCCGCCGAGGAGGTTGTCCACTTGGAGAAGGCCGCGTCGGAGCTGGTCGGTCCGGTTCGCCACGACATCTGGGATGTGCACGGCACGGCGAGCCGCTGGTGGGTCGTGACCAACCCGACCAATCTCTACGACCAGGCCGACTTCAAGAGTCGTGACGTGGTGCTGACCTTCCACATCGGACTGGCCCTGCGAATCGAGTACGGCCAGGAGCGCACGGTTCCGGTCACGCCGGAATCGGCCGAACTGCTGCGGGGCTCCTGGCGGCGCTGGCAACAGGCCTTCGAGGCCTACGACAGCACCGACGAGGCCGAGGCGTTCCAATCGGTAGGTGTGCGGATCCGGGAGCGCTTGGTCTCCTTCGTCGGCGAGACCCGCGACGGCGAGCTGGTGCCGGACGGCCAGACCCCGCCGAAAACCGCCGACGTCAAGGGCTGGACCGAGCTGCTGGCGAACAGGCTGGCCGCTGGCGAGTCCGCCGCTCGGCTGCGTTCCTACCTGAAGAAGCTGGCGGTCGAGACGTGGGAGTATGTCAACTGGCTGACCCACGCCAAGAACGCGGTGCGGATGGACGCCGAGTCGGGCTCAAGGCCGCCGAGCACCTGCTCGGCATGTACACAGCGGCGCGGCTCCGGCTGGCGGGCTTGCCGAGGCGTTGCGAGGCGTGCGGCTCATACGAGGTGGTGGCAGGGGTGTGCCGGCACTGTGCGTGGGCCGATCCGACGTACGAGCCACCTGAAACACCGGAGATGTCCGAGGAGGAGCGGGCGCGTCGGCTGGTGCAGCCCTGCACGCCCACCTCCGACATCTCGACGTTCACGAGCCCCAACGACTTCTGACAACCGATCCAGAGGAAACCTGTCCCAGTGCCCACCTGCGCCTTCTGCGACTCTAGCGGCAAGCTAACCGGCGAGCACGTGCTCGGGGGCTGGCTGAGCAAGATCGGGCTGGACCTGGTCCCGGTGCCGCACAGTGCGGGGCAGCTCAACCGCATCGGGCGGGAGTTAGGTGTGCGCCCGCCGTTCCGCCAGAAGGTGCGGGAGGTCTGCGGCACCTGCAACAACGGCTGGATGAGCAAACTCGAGGGGGTTGCCCGACGGGTCCTGACGCCGTTCATCCTGGGTGAGCCCGGCGCGATCTCGCCGGAAGATCAGGGTGCAGTCGCGACGTGGATCCAGAAGACCGCGCTCACCGCGATGCTGGTGTCCTCCGAGGAGGACCGGAAGGGAGGCTACGGCCTCCCGGCCTCCGAGTACCACGCGCTGTACGCCCTGCGGGACAAGGCGCAGCCCCTTCCGGGCAGCCAGTTCTGGATCGGTCGGTACAACGGCGTCCGTAGCTGGTCGGTGCGAGCCACGCCGCTGGCCGTACGCGTCAACGGCCTGCCTGAACCCGACCGGCCGCAGGGTTACGCCATGACCATCTTGCTCGGACAACTCGTGCTTCATGGCCTACGGTTCACGACGCCAAGCCTTCAGGTCGAGGTGTCCACTGGACTGGACTTACCGCAGCTCTGGCCACCGGCAGGACCGATCATGTGGCCAAGCAGGCAACCCCTCGACGATGACGCGTTCCTGGGCTTCGCCGGCGGGAAAGACTTCCGCTCGACCGAGAAGCACATCGAGCTGCGACCGTGGCGGCCAGCGACCGAGCTGACGCCAAGTCAGGCTGTCGGCGGGATGATCGAGCTACCGACGATCTGCGGCAAGCACGTGGTGTACTACCCCACCGTCCTGGTGGATGAAGCGACGCGCGGCAGGTTCTACGCCTTCGGAACGGCATGCGCATGCCCCATGGCCTACCTCATCCACACCGAACCCGATGGCGCGCACTGCAAGGCTGCGGACACCGCAGAGGCCATCTCGGAGCTGTACGAGGCGTTGCCGGGCGAGGAGCACGCGATCGAGGACCAGTATGGTGTCTTCCGGTGCAAGCAGCTGACCGTCTCCGGCCCTGCCCAGAGTGGAAAGGCGACCCCGTGATGCGTCGCAAGCCGTCCGCCAAGGTCGCCAGCGCCGGTGTGACCCATACCAAGCTGGCCATCGAGGACGAGCTGGGCTGGTTGTTCCGCGACCAGCCCACCGAGGACTACGGCATCGACGCGCATGCCGAGGTGGTCGATGGCGAGGACGTCCGCGGCCGACTACTGGCCCTACAGATCAAGGGCGGCAAGAGCTGGTTCAAGGACGCCGCGCCAGGAGGCTGGTGGTTTCGGCCGGACGCCGAACACGTGCAGTACTGGACGAACCACTCCCTTCCGGTGGCCGTCGTGCTGTACCACCCCGAAACGAAGCGGTGCCACTGGCAGCTGGTCAACCGGGAGACGCTGGTCGAGACGTCAACCGGCGGCTGGAAGCTCCTGGTGCCAGAAGCACAAGTGCTCGATGAGGATGCCCGTGATCCGCTGCGGAATGCCGCCGAGGGCGATCCGTACGAACTGCGCCTACGCGAGCTCCGGCTTGCCAAGCCATGGATGGACATGCTGGCAGCAGGCACGCGCCTCGTCGTCGACTTCGCGGAGTGGATCAACAAGAGCTCCGGTCGGGGCAGCGTCTCGATCGGGGTCGACCACGAGGACGGGAACGAGCCCGAGGAACTCGTCACCTGGCGCTTCTGGGTCGGACCGGCGAACTACGCCGAAGCCGTACCAAGACTGTTCGCATGGGCCAACGCCCGCGTGCACGAGGAGACGTATGACGATGCGGAGTACGACCAATACGAAGCCGAGTGCTCCATTTGGGACGAAGGCGACCAGTTCTTCACCGAGTCCTTCGACGACTGGAGGCAGGCGCTCATTGCACGAGGTATTCGTCCATATAGCAACACTGCTGGCGAGGTCGACCACTACCGCCTCGAATTGACGCTAAACGAGCTGGGCAAGGCGTTTCTGGTCGTGGACGAGTTCGCCATGGAAGGTGAGCGACAGCTGACAAGGTAGTGTCGGTACGTCCGCAAATTATTTGTTGTCATAATTCTCCCCCTTCATCTGTTTGCTCCCATTCAAATGACGTCACCAGCCTGGGTGTCGGCGTTCGTTGAAGAAATGCGTCCAACCTCTCCAGTCGCGGCAGTCCCCGAACTGCCGCATGCGGAACAGGACGTGGCGGCATCGGTTCGTGAGGACGGCGCCAAGGTTGTCGCACGGCGCGCGCTTTATGGCGAGTCACCGAGATCGCTGCGCGAAGAAATGCCGCGCAAGTGAGACAAGAGCCGGATGATACACCCTGAGACGAAACGCAAACCGCACGTCAGGGCGTGATCGATATGTCATCGGCGGTGAGACCCTACAGCGGCTGTAGAGTCTCGCGGCCGACTTCACTTTCTCACCAGCGACTTCATCTCCGCTGCACACAGCTGAGACAGCGCAGGTCAGACGCATTCTCCGCCGTCGCGGCGAGCGTTCCTGGTCGAGGATATGACACCCGTCTGAGACTGAACTCGGATGACATCGCCGTGAGACAGCCGAGAAACCGCAGGTCACGCAAGATCGACATGACACGCGCGGCGAGACCCTACACGGCTTACTGAAAGTGTTGTTGATCAACTAGTTCGTCACTCAATGTGGTGATGCTGGTTCCGGCTGAGTAGAACTACGCTGCGCCTGCTACCCCGGCTGGCGTAGCGTAGATGACCTTGGTAATGATCAACCGAAGCAGCCAACCGAGGCAGCCGATGACGGCCAAATCGTACACCCTCTGACCAGAGCGGAGGCGATTTAATTTCGAACGTCAGGGCTCATCTGCATTGCGGGGGCATGTGTAGGGGCGTCCATGGGTGAACGTGGAGCGTGTACATGGTAACGGGGGACGCTAGATACCTTCAGCGGTCGCGAGATCTCCGCCACCTGCTGAACGGGGAGTGGATTACACACATTCTGGTGGCCTTGAGTGCGGGTCCGCTGCACTACAAGGAGTTGCACGAGTCGATTCAGGAAATGACCACGTTCGACCCGTGGACGGGAACCGAGCGGCGGATTCAGAGCCGTGCGTTGGGCCGGACGTTGCGGCGCATGGAGACTGCTGGCCTGGTCGACCGGTTCGAGGAGCGGGCCTTTCCACGATCAGTGGTTTACTCGCTGACGGCCGCGGCCAGGGACCTGCTGGCCAGAGCGCGGCCACTGATCGACTGGGCGGAAGAGCATCACGACCTGATCGAGCGTGTGCAGAAGTCGCCGGACGAGGGCGCGTCGCCGGACGATGATCAGCCCGATTGAGGCTGAGGTGCCGCTGCGGCTGTCGACGTCGTGTTCAGCTGGCTGCGGCGTTGTCCGTCGAGGCGTCTCTTTGGGTGCTCCCGCGACGTTGGAGGAAGGCGGCGAGGTTGAGGGTGTCGCCACTGGGGTGTTGGCCGATTTCGTCGAGGGTGGTGGTTAGGAGCGCGAGGGTTCGTGGGATCGCGGCGTACTGGCCGAGGCGGGCCTGGGCGCGGATGATGTCGCGGTAGACGCCTTCGTTGTAGCAGTCGAGCTTGCGGGCGCGTTCCAGCAGCGTGAGCATCGTTTCCGGGTCGGTGTCGCTGTGTGCCTGGATCAGGGAGCCGAGCGCGTCGAGGACATCGCGACGGAGAGACTCACGGAACGGTTCGATCCAGGGCACAACCAGGTCTTCGGCGAGATCGCCATGGTAGAGCTCGATGGCATCGTGCACCAGCAGGACAGTGTCGCCGCTGATCGGGCGTGGTGTCTGAAGGGCGTGCTGGAGCTGCCAGAAGTCGACGACGACCAAATCGTGGTTGAGCTGGTAGCGGCCATCGTCGCTGAGGACGAGGTTGTCAAGGGCGCCGTCGGTGGCGTCGCTGAGTGCCCGGCGCAGCATCGAGAGCGTGTTGTGGAAGCTGTTGTACGGCCGCGGTGGCCGGCTGTCGGGCCAGACGGCTTCGTTGAGGATCTCGCGGCGGACGCCTTGCGGGTGCAGCGCGAGGTAAACGAACACCTCGCGCTGCTTCGGTGTGAGCACGCCACCGAGTTCGTGCTCACCGGTGTCGTCATGAAGTACCAGGTAGACGCGCCCCAGCACGCGTACGGCCAGCGGTCGCTGCGGCGCGACCTGGTCACCGTCGGCCGGCCTCGGTAGATCGTCGGACCGTGATGATCGGTTGTCGGCGAGCTCCACATCGTCGTTAGCGATGTCGTGCTGGTCGGGGCTGCCTGCAAGCGGGGCCGGGGCGGCTGGCTGGTTGTCGTACGGGTCTGGCGGACGGGTCGATTCGAGTTGCGTCATCTCCTCGACCGCGCGCTGTTCGGGCACTCGATGCTGTGTGAGGTCATGGTCGTCCTGGGCGACGTTCGCGCGCGACGCCTCCTCGTCGCCGGCAGCGCCGGGTGCGAGGTCGGGTGCTGGCAGGTCGGTGGGGCCTTCGGCGTCGCGGAGCACGGCGAGCAGCTCGGTGGTGTCGGTGGTGGGCAGGGTGAACAGGCGCGCGCCGGCGAGGGCATCGCCGGGGCCGGGGCTGGTGGCGCTGACGGTGCCGTCGTGTCGGACGCGGACGGTCGCGCCGGGTCGCCACTGGCCGAGCAGGATGCCGGCCAGTCCCAGGGTGGAGCCGTTGTCGAGCACGGCCTGCAGTCGCCGTTCGGCATGCGGCGCCGGGCTGCCGAGCAGCACGAGTGAGGTGGCGGTCGGCGGGGTCCCGGTCTCCTCGATGGCGTGGCGGGTGCGGGTGAGCAACGCCGCCTCCATCTCGTTGAGGGCGGCGTCGAGGGATTCGACCACTCGGACGGTGGAGGGCAGGCTCTCGACCTCGGCGCTGTCGAAGACGAGGTGCAGGTCGTCGGCGGGGACGAGCACGCACACGCCGACCCCTGGCTGTTGTTCGGCGAGCAGGTGGAGCAGGAGTGCGCGGGCGGCGGCCGTGGCTCCGGGACCGGCCAGGCCGAGTCCTCGGGTGCTTGCGAGGTTCACGGCGAGTTCGCGGCCACCGCGCACGCCGACTCGCGTTGGAACGGGCGTCGGTTCGTCGTCGGGTTCGAGGTCGCCGGCCGTGGTGATGTGGATCCGCGGCGGCGCGGGCACGAGGTCGACGAACTCCACGTTCTCGACAGAGCGCCGGTCGTCGTCGTGGTCGTCGTGTGCGGTGCGCAGGAAGCGGACCACCGGGGCGATCGGGCGGTGCAGGTCGGCTCGGTCACCGCTGCCGATGCGGTAGCGGCGGCGCCGCCATATCCGGGCCGACATCACGGCCGCGGTGATCACTCCGGCCAGGCCAAGGCTTACGAACGCGCCGGTCAGCAGATCCAACCCTGGTTCGGCCTGGTTGCTGGTCTGCTCACCGGAGTGGTCGGCCGGGGCCGGGGCCGGGGCCGGTGTGGTGTTGGGCGCGGGCTGGGTCGACGGTGGCGCGGTGGTTGTCGGTGGCGGCTGAGGCGGTGGGACCGGCGGCTGCTGTGGTGTGTCGGGCGGACGCAGATCGGGTGGTGCGGGAATGTAGGCGGCGATCTTCCAGCCGGGCCGCACCAGGTTGGGGTTGGTGAGCGTCCGGCCGTCGGGCTGCTCGACGCCGCGGTTGAGCTGGAACAGTTCCGGCCAGCGGCTGCCGCCACCGGGGCCGTAGATGCGCTCAGCGACCCGCCACAGGCTGTCGTAGATCCCATCGTGCGGGAGCCGGACTTCCTCGGTGACCTGGACCATGCCAGCTGGGGCCGGCGCTGCTCGGTCGATCACCATGGTGGTGGTCTGGTGCGTGACGGTCGCGTGCTGGGTCGTCGTGTACGCGGCCGGGCCGGGCGTCAGCGGCGCGACCACGGCGACCGGCGCGAGATTGCTGGCCAGCGCGGCAGTGGTGGGGGTAGGCGCGGTGTATGGGGGCCGGTTGCCGAGCAGGGTCAGCACGATGGTGCCGATCAACGCCGCGGCGAGCCCGTGGAGCGGGCCAGGTGGGCGGACCTGCGGCCAGGTGATCCCGCGCACCGCGTCGACGATGCAGCGCAGCACGTCGAGGGCGAAGAAGAACCAGACGATCCAGCACAGCACCGCCAAGCTGTCGAGCAGGAACTGCGCGCTCATCGGGTTGAGCAGTGTTGCTTGGATCTCCTCCCAGCTCGGCACGTGGTCGGGCAGGGGCCAGCCGACGAAGTGCACCAGGGCCCAGGGCAGGCCGGCCACGAGAGTGAGCAGGACGACGGCGGCGAGCAGGCCGCGCAGGACTCGACCGACGAACCGGAGCATGTTGGCCACCGCCCGCACGGCGTGGCGGTTCGTGCTGGGGGTCAGTTTCCGGCGAGTGTGGTGTGGATGTGCGGTCACGGCGTGCTCACTTTGTTGGCGGTACAGGTTGATGGCCTCGATGCGTGCCCGCCCGGCCAGAACGGCCTAGCGACGTCAGGTCACTTCCGCGTGAACACGCGCGGGCGCGTCCGTGGCGACAGATCGAGGCGTGGCCGGCTCAGGCACCGTCGGTGTCTTCGCCGGGGGTGATCCGTGGTTCGGGCTGTTCTTCGCGGCGGCACGGCCACCTGTGGACTTCTTGCGCTTGGTGCGGGTGGTCTTCCGACCGTCGAGCCATTGGTTGAGGTCGGCGAGCGGGATGTCGGTGAACTTCGCCAGTTCGTCGTTGCCGATCACATCAGTGGATTCGGCGAGGACATCGCCGAGTTCTCGCTCGATGTCGGCGAGTTGATCGGCGATGTCGGCCCGGCGCTGCGCGAGTTCGCCGACCCGCTTCGCTGCGGCGGCTCGTTTCGCGCTGCGGGCGGCGTCGTTGTCTTCGACACGGCGTTCGATCTCGTCGGGTGTGGCCATCGTGGTCTCCTTCATGGTTGGCGCCGCACCGGGTTCGGGCGGCGGAGTGTGGTCACGGGATCGCTCCGGAGATTCCGCGCTGCGGCTCGGCGTGGCCGCTGGCGGTGACAGTGATCGAGCCGATGCCAACCAGGTCGAGCAGCTGTGTTGATTGGCTGACCGTGACGGTCACGTTGACCGTGTTGCCGGCTACGGACACGCTGCCGGTGCGGCCCGCGGCGGCAAGGTAGTCACGTGCGGCGGCGCTGGCCTGGTATGGCGCCAGGCGCAGGGTGCCGTCGGTGCGATAGGCCGCCAGGTCGATCTCCTGGGCGCCGGCCCGAGCGGCTTCCTGGGCTTCGCCCAGGGCGCGGATCTTGGCGGCGAGAGCGAGGCCACCGTCGAGCACGAGGCCGGCGAACAGCAGGATCGCGGTGACGATGATGACGACGAACGCGGTGACCCGGCCGTCCTGGTCGGTGTGCAGCCGGTCCAGCGCCGGGCGGCGCGACGGTGCTGGGCAGGTCATCCTGTACCTCCTGCCTGCGTGAGCGAGCTGGTTCCGCGCCACACGTCAACCGGGGAGGAGAAACTGGATTCGAACGTCCGGGAACCTGGGACGCCGAGCATGGTCAGGTCGTTCAGTCCGACGCTGCAGGAGACTGTGACGGTGACCGTCGAGCCGGGTTTGAGCCCCTGGGTCTCGGTGGAGACGGCCAGCGACTGGCAGGAGATTCCAGCCGAGGCCAGTGCTGTGTCGGCGGTGGACTGGGCGTTCGCGGTGGCCTGTGACGGTGTGCGGGCCAGGGTGGCGGCGCGAGCGGCCTGATGGGCCACGTCGTCGATCCGCAGCTTCGTCTCGGCCAGGCGACCGCACAACACCACGAACAACAGCAGCAGGATCAGCAGCGGGGTGAGTAGGGTGAGCTCTGTCGCCGCGGAACCACGTTCGTCGCGGCGAAACACGCCGAGTCGGGCGCGCACGGAGCGCGCCAGCCGGCGGAGCATGGATGCCGCGGTCATGGTGCGTTCCCGGTGCCGATCGGCGGGACGAATTTCTCAACGGGCCCTACGGCTTCCGCGTGGACCGTGAACGTCATGAAGGGGATCACGCTGGTCGTGGTTCCCGTGATCGTGACCGAGGCTTGGGTACCTCCCCGCTGGACGTTGACCGAACTTTCTTGTAGCGGGCCGCTTCCCAGTTGTGTGAGTATGCGTTGCCCTTCGGCGCTTCCTGCTGCGGCGCTGCCACCGAATACTCGCGCCGCGGACAGTGCTTCGGATGCGGCGGCTTGGGCGATGTGGGTGGCGTGCATGTACAAGGCGAATTGGGCGATGAGCAGAATCAACAGAAGCAGCACGGGTGTGGCGATGACGAGTTCGACCGTGCCGGCGCCACGCTGATCGTTGCGCAGCCGACGCAGAGCGGAGCACATGCGTGCCGTGTATGGGCGTGCGCACGTTGATGATCTGGTGCTGCTTCGAGCCATCGTGGTCACCTGCTTACAGGTTGATGCCGTTGGCCTTCTCGGTGACCTTGGCGACGATGATCGCGATGACCGCGATCGCCATCAGAACCAGCGCAGCCGTGACCACGACCGCTTCGGTCGAGTAGCCGCCATCGTCATCATGGAGCCGTTCCAGCTCGGCGCGGAGGCGGGCGATGAGGATCTGGACTTCGGTGAACATCAGCTTCTCCCCTGTGGTTCGGGGTCCGGTATGGACTGTTCTCGTGGAGATCAGAGACCTCCCAGCACCTGCGCGAGCGCGGGAAAGCCTATGAAGACAAGGAAACCGCCGAACAGCATCACCACGGGCAGGCTCATGCGTTCGGTGGCTGCCTGGGCTTCGCCTTCGGCGTCGGTGAGTTCGCGGGTGCGCAGTGCCGCGGCCTTGGCGGCGAGGCTGGCGCGTACGCGGGCGCCTTCGGTGCCGGCGAGGCTGACCGACGCGGCCAACTCGGACAGCTGGTGTACGTCGAGTTCCGTGCCGAGTTGTCCAAGGGTGGACCATGGTGTGGTTCGGGTGAGCTTGGCGGTGACCAGTGCGCGGCGAAGCTGTTGGAAAGCCCAGCCTTTGCCGATGCCGACCGCGTCGGACAGGGCTCCGTCGACGCCCGCGCCGCCGGCCAGCAGTACCCTGATCAGGTTGAGATAGGCCGCCAGCGCGTGCCGGAAGGTGGAACGCCGCCGTTCGGCTTCCTGCCGGACGCTGAGGTCGGGGAGCAGGAAGCCACCCAGGGCGAAGACGAGGCTGGCGACGGCGGGGACCTCCCAGCCCAGGCTGACATCGGCCACCACGAGCAGGAGCTCCATCAGGATCGGCAGCAGCAGCCCAGTCAGCGCCAGAGTGGCCTTCTCTGCCAGGTGGTGCTCGATGCTCTTGCCGGTGACCGCGAGGTCGTTGCGCAGCTTGCGGGTGGGCAGACCGAGCGCGGCCAGCGGCTTGACGAACGGCTTGCCCACCCGCAGGGCCCAGCCGTCGGAGTCGGCGGCGAGGATCGGTGGCGGTGCCGGTGTCGCATGCAGCCGGTCAACCAGAGCACGCAGCGGTGGCCGTGGCGGGAACAGGTAGACCACCAGCGCCCACAAACCGACACCGAGCCCAGCACCCCACAACAACGCGCTGATCATGACGACGTCCCCTTTCCGGCGAGCAGATCGTCGGCCTCAACGTCGTGTGGTCGGATCGTGGTCAGCTCGGTCAGGAACCGCTCCGGTTCACGCAGGCGCACGATCCTGGCCAGCCACGCGAAAGCTCCGGCGAACAGCGTCCCGACGAGCAGGAGCATGAGCTGGCCGAACGCCGAGTCGTACGGGGTGAGGTAGCCGCGGTTGAGCAGCACGAGCCCGATGGCGAAGGCCAGCGTGGTGATCACGATGACCCGCACGCTAGTCCGGGTGCGGGCGCGTCCGGCCTCGACCCGCATCCGCATCGACGCCTGCTCGCGGGCCTCACTGGCGAGTTCGCCGAGCAGGTCGGCCAGATGCCGCGCCTGGTGCTCAGCGGCCAGGACGAGCGCAGAGATCACCAGGTCCGCGGTGGGGTCGCGGAGCTGGTTAGCGAGGTTGCGCAACGACGGTGCCAGGCGTTCACCGCGTTCCAGTCGGACGGCCAGTTCAGTGATCTCCTCGCGAATCGCGGCCGGACAGGCCGGCGCTGTGGCGAGGATGGCCTGTTCCAGACCGGCCGCGGCGGCCAGGGTGTCCCGCAGCATCTCCGTCCACCCGGCGATCGCTTCGATCCGTTCGAGGTGGCGCTTGTGGTCGACGTTCGAGCCGAGGATCCGCGGCAAGCCGACCACGGCCAGGACAGTGAGGATGGCGCCGACCACCCAGCCGGTGAGTGCGCCGACGGCCAGGCCGGCGAGCACTGCTACGACGAGCCAGCCGATCTGCTTGCGGTCGTGGTGTGCGGTCAGCCAGGTGCCCAGGCGCGACGGCGCCGCCGGACGGGCGGGCCGGCCGCGCAGTCCGACCACGATGAGCAGGACACCGACCGCCAGGCCCGCTCCGAGCAGGCCGAACAGGGCGGCGGTGGTCGTCATGGCTGCCACCACCCTTCACGCCGCTCGGCCAGATCCGGGTCGAAGCCGGTGCCGACGAGCAGGTCGAGGGTGTCGGTGCGCAACGGGGCGCCCGGCACGGCACGCAGGTCAGGGCCCGGTCGCCACACCTCGTTGCTGATGATCTGCCGATCGTCGGCGCCGACGACTTCGCGGATGGAGGACACCACGCGCCTGCTGTTCTCCCCGCGGGGCTTGTCCAGGTGCACCACGAAATGCAAGCCCGCGGCGACCAGGAGGTTGGTCGCTTCCATCGGCAGCCGCTCAGGGCCTTGCACGGCGTAGGCGGCCAACTTCGTGAATGCGCCCTGGCTGGTGGAGGAGTGCAGGGTGCCCATGCTGCCGTCGTTGCCCATGCTCATGGCGTTAGTCAGCGGGATGACCTCGGGACCGCGGACCTCGCCCACGATCACCCGGTCCGGGCTCTGGCGCAGGGACTGCCACACCAACTCGGACAGCGAGACCTCACCGACGCCTTCCAGGTTGGGTTCCCGGGCCTGCATGGCCACCACATCTGGGTGCGCGTCGGAGTCTTCGCCGAGGCCGAGTTCGAAGACATCCTCGATGGTGAACAACCGCTCCCAGGGCGGGATGGCCGAGGCCAGCCCGCGCAGCATGGTGGTCTTGCCGATCGCGGTCCCACCGGTGATCAGAACGTTGCGCCGGGCGCGCACCATCGCGGTCAGGAAAGATTCCAGCGCCAGGTCGATGGTGCCGTTCTCCCGGAGCTCCGCCAGGGTGACCTTGGTGAAGCGGTGCCGCCGGATCGAGACACAGGGCCGTGCGGTCACGGCCATGACGGCCGACACCCGCTCACCGCCAGGCAACTGGAAGTTGACGATCGGCGATCCGCGGTCGAAACGGCGTTCCTCCACACCGGACCGGGTGGCCAGGTCGCGGATGAGCTCGACGAGTTCGGTGTCCGAGCCCACCACCGGCGCCAGGCGGGCGCGGCGGCCGTCGGCGTATCGAACGAAGACGCGGTCGTAGCCGTTGATGTTGATGTTCTCGATCTCGGTGTCGGCCAGCAGCGGTTCCAGACCACCAAGCCCGAAGACCTCGTCGAGCACCGCCGCGATCACACGCTGCTCGACCTCCGGTCGCACCAGGTCGTGGGCAAGCCGCATCTCAGCCTGCGCATGAGCCTCGGCCGCGTCTTGCAGGATCACCTGGGCCATCTGCCGACGCTGCACGGTGCCCATCGGGGCACGGCCGGCGCTCTCGTCGTCCCTGATGCGCTGGCTGAGTTGCGTGGACAGCTGATCACGCAGGTACTGCCGCAGCCGGTCCACGGCCGCGGCCTCGCCCGCGGGCCGATGCGGGACCTCGGCCGGGCCGGGCAGGTTCGCCGAACGAGGTTGCGGTCCAGCTCCGTTCGGCGTGGTTGTCCAGCGCGCGTCGCCGAGTCCGGGCCGACTCATGGGGTCGCGCCGTTTCGTGTCTGCGGTCCGTGGGGCTGCAGGGCCGCGCCCGAGACCGGTTCACCAGGCACTGCCAGTCGCAGGTGCAGGCCGCGGGTGCCGCCGGGATTGTTGGCGGCATGCCAGTGTGCGTAAGCGTTCAGCGCGATCTTGGCGGCGGCGCGTCCGAGCGTGGACCTCGCCGGGCCGTGCCGGCCGTTTCCCTGCCCGCACAACACTGCGGCGCCCTTGTCGTCGCGGGGAATCCGACCCATCACCGGGATCCCGAGGACCTGGGAGACCTCCGCGGTCGGGTAGCCGTCGCCGACGAGCACGAGGCACGGCTTACGGGACCACTGCTGAGCGGCTCGCAGCTTGAGCGCGACATGCGCGAGCTCGTCATCGTGCGGGCGGGCGACCAACAGCATGGCGTCGGCGCTGCGGATGATCGGGAACGTGGGTGAGCCAGGATCCGCTCGGCCGCAGTCGACAATGACCGCGATTCCCAGCTGGTCAGCCGCCCGGCGCAGCGGGGACGAGGCTCCTACGGCCAGCACCGACAACGCGGCGCGGGCCTGCTCGGCGCCGACCGGCCCGAGCACCACGCGCAAGCCACCGGGCAGAAGTTGCGTGTGCCGGGCGAGCAGGTTCGGGTCGGTGCCGCCGCGGCCCCGTGCCGCGGCGGCCAGGCTGACCAGACCCGGTGATTCCGGCAGTCGGAAGCGGGCCATCAGGTCGCCGCCGGCGGGGTCGGCCTCGACCACGATCGGGTTCTCCTGTCCTGGCCATCGCGCGCCGAGCGCGGTCGTCAACGTGGTGACGCCGGGCGAGCCCTTGAGTGAACAGACTGCGATGAGCATCAGCGGCCACCTCCCGAGATCGCCACCAGGCTGAGCTGACCTGCCGGAGCAGAGGCCAACGCCCGAGCGTCCGATTCAGACAGTTGCAGGGACACCACAGTGGTCTGTTCTGTCTCGCGCGTGGCGATACCGGTCACCACCGCGGTCCACGACGAGGTCTCTCCGCTCGACGTTCCTGTAGTCGTGCCCTGGCCCGGCGCAGTAAGCACCGCGACGGTGGTTCCGGGCGACAGGTCGGGCGGGAATTGGCCCGATTTCAGCCCGACGGCGGCAATTGCCTTGCCTTGTGCAGGAATGTGCGGGGTGCCGAGGACGGAGCGCGTCACCAACGAACCGGCGGGCAGGCTGAACGCGACCGGCTTTCCCACCACTGCGGATGCCGACGATACCGGCATAACGTCCATTTCGGAGTCGGACGCCATGCTGACCTCCTTGAGGTCCTGCGCAGTCAGCATGTGGCCCACCGCAACCGGACGAGCCAACGCCAACACGCTTTCCCTGTCGCCCAACTGCATCCCGGCGAACACACCTCCGGCCGAGCACGCCACGACCAGCAGGACCCCGAGCAGCAGGTAGGGAACGCTGCGCCGCCGGCCCCCGCCGCTCAGCCGCGAAGGGGCCTTGCCGTCACGGCCAGCCCAGGCATTGGGCGACGTTCGGTCTGTCGTCGTGCCGGTGCTGGTCGAATCCGCGGTAGTGGTCACCACCGGACCTCCTTCAGGCACAAAGCCATCGCGGCGCGTCGATCCGGTGTGGTCGACGGGCCTTCCGTAACAGGGTGTTTCGTTGTGCACGCTCGCCTTCGTCGGGCGAGGGGCTTGGGCTCAGCCGGTCGCGATTCCCTGGCTCTCCGCTACGCGGAAGGCCGCGCTGCCGGTCGTGGTCATGTTCGGGAACGTTCCGCCCTGGCCGGCCCCCGACCAGGTCACTGTCCAGGCCACGGTGGCGGTTACCGGGAATGCCTCGCCGCGTTGCCCGGCCGACGAGGTGCGGTAGGTGTAGCCGCAATCCGGCGAAGCGCTCTTCGGGTCACCCCCGGCAGGGAACGGGGAGCCCGGACCGGTGCAAGTCACCGAACCGCCATCACCCATCGACCAGGTCATCGAAGTCGGCTTCGCGACAGCGGTCACCGAGACACCCGGCACGGACGCCGTGGCCGAGACGTCGCCCCAACTGCTGCGGTCCAACCACAACCAGGTCGGCAGGTTGACCAACTGGTCCCCGGCCGGGTTCGCCTTGATCTTCGGAGTGGGCAGCCGCAACTGGTTCCGAGCTTGCGCCGCGAGTTCGGCCGGGGATGGAAGCGGTGCCGGACTGGGCTGCCCATCCGCGATCCAGACCGGTGGCCGGTACAGGGCGTCGCGGAATCCAGGCCCAGTGCACTTGTAGACGTACCAGGCGCCCGACGGCGGCTGATCCTGCGCGAGCCGCGGCGCCGTAGCCGCGAACTGCACGCTGGCTGGCTTGTTCCGCGACTGATACACGACAGGAATCGCGGTGATGACGCCGGATCTGGACGGGACGGTGAAGGACGCCGGTTGCGCACCTCCGGGTGGCGGGCCCTGATACCCACTGCGCTCGTACCCGCACTGGGCCAGGTTGGTGTTCCCGCCGATGATCGTGTCGCCATTGGCTTGGGCCCGCCCGGTATCGGGCCTACTCCTCCCAGGGGCGCCCGGCTTCGTGTCGCCGCTGCCGTGGTTACTGGCCCCAGGCCGGGGGTACTTGCCCGCGCCGAGCTCGCAGCCGGGGTTGGGGTACTGGCTGCAGTCGGTGAACCCGAACCCGTCGTCAGCGAACGCCGGAAGCGAGCTCGCCACCATCACGACCGCGGAGAAACCCACCACGACTCCTACACGTTTCAACACGAGCCCACCCCCTCCACGGCGAATCGGGTGACCCTCCACGTGCCGTCCTGCTGCTTCTTGACTTCCGCGGTGATCGAGCGCCGTCCGCCCGGAGTGTCGTCGAGCAACTGGCCGTCCTTGTACTTCAGCCAGTTCGAGCTGTCGCTACAGTCCGAGATCATGACCGTGGTCGGATTGTCGGCCGGGTTCATTTCGGACACCTGGGGGTTGTGCGTTGGCGCGCCCTTGGACACGACGCCATTGAGGTGGTCGGTGTACAGGCTGCGGTTGATCACCCCGAGCGCATCGCCGGTCGCGTACTTCGCGAGTTCGGGTGACTGCCAGTCCGAGGTCTCGCCGGCTTTGGCCATCTGCTGCCACATCCCCGTGTAAGCGGCCGTCGCCTGCTGACGTGCACGATCGGCGGGAGAGGCCGGTGATGGGGATGCACTGCTCGACGGTGGAGGAGTTGTCACTCCAGTCGTGCTCTCAGGTGCCGAAGACGAGTTCGAGCTGCAGGCCGCCAACGCCAGCGCCATGAGTCCCGCAGCAACCAGTCCCGCCCTGTACTGGCCATTGCGACCGCATACCTTGCCGTCGACCACGTGCCCCCCTCGGATCCGCGAAAATTCCCTTCGATCTAACTGTGGTACATATCACCTCTACCTGCCGGCCCCCAGGAGACTGCAATGTCCCTATGCAGGGACACAGGTGTCGGAACAGGGCAAATGGACCGAATTTCACTCAAACGGTCTAATCACAGCGTGTCCAAGGGGTGCTGAATCGTAGGTTCGTTGCACCAGATTTCGTAATCAGCAGCTGCAGGGGGTACACGATGAATGGTTCTGTCACTCTTGCGAATCGTTCGTCGAAGGCACCGGCGGGACCATGAACGCAGCCGGCATCGCTGGGTGGGGCCTGGTCGGTCTCGTCGTTGGCGGTGGTCTGCGTGTCATCGTAGAGCGGGGTTCATTCCTTCCGGAGGGGACAGGCCGACTCGCGCCACCAGCCCTACCGGAGGTGTTTACCGCAGCCTTGTTCGCAACGCTCGCTTGGCGTACCGGCACTGAGCCCGACCTGTTCGCATACTCCTGGCTCGCAGCGGCCAGTGTCCCGCTAGCCGTGATCGATTGGACCTCCCGCCAACTGCCCACCAAGCTGCTCTGGCCCGCCGGAATCATCCTGGCCGCACTCTTCGGCGCGGCGGCCATCGTCAGCCGCGACGCATACCCGCTCATCCGCTCCGCTGCGGGCATGCTCGTGCTCCTCGCGTTCTACGGCGCCATCTACTTCCTCCGACCGGGCCAGATGGGTGGCGGGGATCTCCGGCTCGGCGGCCTACTGGGCCTCGCGCTGGGCTGGGCCGGGTGGACGGCCGTGCTGGTGGGAACACTGCTGGGCTGGCTCACGGCGGCCATCGCACTGCTGGTGCTCCGCGCCGCTCGATGGCTGGAGCCGGGCAGCGAGGTCCCCCTCGGTCCCTTTCTCCTGGCTGGTGCACTCGCCGTCGTTCTCATCCAGCCGGGACCGTGACCGGCTTAACCCGCAGGAAGTCGTTCGATCATGTGGGGTGGCGCCCGGCGTGGCGGAACGTGGCGTTGACGTTGTCCAGGTCGGCGGCGCGGGTCCGGCACCGGGCGCAGTGATCCAAATGTGCCTTTACCTGGGCGCGTTCGCGTTTGGCCAGGCCGCCCCGCGTCCAGGCGCCGAGCCGGTCGGCGGTGGCCCGGCACCGGGCTGGGGCGGTGTCGGCGAGGTGTACTTGGAGGTATGCCTGGCGCAAGCCTTCACGTGCCCGGTATCCCAGCGCGGACACCCCATTCGCGGTGAGCCCGAGCAGCGGCGCGACCTCGGCAGGAGACTGTTGCTTGACCTCGGTGTGCCACAGGACCGCCTGCCAACGTTCAGGCAGCCTGGCGAACGCCTTCGCCGCCAGCGTGCGCTCCAGGCCGGCCACCGTGGGGTCCGAGAACGGTACGGTCAATGCCCCGGCGGCGAGGCGACCGAGTTCGGTCATGTCTTCGGCGAGGTCGATTCTGCGGTTCTTGCGCGTCTTGTCGTAGGCGGTGTGCCGCAACGTGGTCAGCAAGTACGCACGAAACGCCGAGTGCGGTCCCTTCCCAGCCCGTAGGGCGTCCCACACCTTCGCGAACGCCTCGGCCACCAAGTCGTCGGCGTCGGCCGGTGACCTGGTCAGCTGGTGCGCCAGGTGGTAGGCCGTGGCCACGTGCCGCTCGTACAGCTGCCCGTAGGCGCTGGCCCTCCCGCGGCGGACGGCGGTGATCAGCGCAGCGTCCTCGTGTCCGCGCGGCTCGGGCCCGCTCACCGGGTGAGCGCGACACCGAGTCGGCGCGGTCACCGCTCGGCCCTCATGGGCCGGGCGTAGGCGTAGTTCTCGCACCACCAGGCGCACCATTGGGCCAGGTGTTCCGGATGGTTGGGGAACACCCGGCGCTTGGCCAGGTGGTCCAGGAAGGTCTCCGCGACGTCGGCGGCGGCTGGTCGATGCTGGCACTCGATCGGCAGCGTGAGCCCACCTGTACCGGTCCGTTCCCCGTGGTAGGTGACCAGCCAGGTGCGGAGGTCGAGTTCCAGCGCGATCGGGTAACCGGACGGATTCAGCCGAACCCATGGTCGCGGCCACAGCGAGATCCGGCCGTCACCGAACCGTTCGCACGGAACCGGGCAGATGAACCCGCTGGTGGCCGAGTCGTCGGCGTCGATCAACGCGTCCGCCAGGAACAGGAGCCGACGCGTGTTCATGGCCTGTCCCGGCTTGTCAGCACGAGCACCAGCATGACCAGCGCCAGCGGCACGATCAGGCCTATTTCCAGGAGGCTCCGGCCGACCCATGCTCCCGTCAGGGTGGACACGCCGAGCAGCGCGAGAAAGCACAGCAGCTCACCACTGAGCGCCAAGAACAGGCCGCCATCTCCGACCGTGTCGCCAACATGCCCCCTCCGCCTGCGCATCATCGGCAGAACGTCCGATCAGCCCAGACCGCAGCGGCCGTCAACCGTCCCCGCAGAGTGCCGACCTGAAGCCTGCTGAATACCACGGGCCCGCCGATCGGCACGGTCAGCGTGACCTGCCCTTTCTCGCTCACTCCGCCTGTTGCCGCGGTGCTGTGCCCACGCTTGTCTCTGCACCGCACGGCTTCGTTGCGAATCGTTTTCGGCGTCGTCTGCCCTCGTCGGCTGAAAGGCCACATCTCGACTCCCCGGTCTCCTTTGGGTGGGGCGCCTTCGAAGCTGCGGTGGAATCCGGCGGGCAGGCGGCGGTCGCGGGCAACGCCTGCCCACCGGAGGTCGTAGATGCCACGGGGGCGCCGTCGGAGTCCGGGGCCTCGGCGGGGCCGCCATGGTCCAGTCCTGACCGCTCCACTCGAGGAACCGTCGGCGAGGCAGCGGATCGGGCAGGACGTTTGGAGAGCCGGAGCCACGCCACAGATAAGCGACGGCGCGTAGCGCGCGGAGTTGTCGTGGGACCTGGACGAAGCGCCACTCGCTGCTGGCAGCAACTCGGCGCGTTGGTCACGCTGGGGTGAAGCGGGCCGAGCGTGCTTAGGCCGGTGACTCGGGAGGCCCAGCGGCATTGGTACTGGGCAGGGACACCGATGGGGTGCGCCACCATGGCCGTGCTCCTCGTCGAGTAAGCTCGTAACTTGTGTACTCATAGACTCGACCTCGCAGGCTTGGTGGCTCGGAGTACGGTTTGCCTAGACCGTAACTCGTGTACTCAAGTTGAGTACACGCACAAACGAGTGAATCGGCCTGTACTATGCGTGATCAAGCTGGTTGCGATTTGGAGGTAGGCGTGGCCCAGCAACAGCTCCCACCAGCGGTGATGAAGATCGTGTTGGGTAATGAACTCGCCAGGCAGCGCGTCGATGCTGGGTTGACGCAGGACGATGCGGCGGAGATCTTGCGCTGCACCCAGCAGAAGATCGCGCATATCGAGTCTGGCAGTGGCATCCGGCCGAAGGAGTTGGATGCGCTGCTGGAACGCTACGGAACCAGCGAGGCCGATCAGGCGTACGTGAGGGATCTGCAGGCCGAAGGCAACCGCCGGACCAAGCGCGGGGCCTTCAGCACGCGGTTTCGCCAGCACATGCGGCTACTGGTCGATATGGAACCAAGTTGCCAGCGCTTCTTCTCGTATCAGGCTCTGGTCGTGCCCGGCCTGCTGCAGACCGAGCAGTACATGCGCACGCTATTCCGGGCTTGGCGCCCCTCGCCAAGTCGGGATCAGATCGACCGCGACACCACCGATCGGCTAGCGCGGCAACGGGTACTCGACAACACCGACCAGCAGTTCTGGTTCATCATCGACGAGGCCGCCCGCGCCGCATCACCGGCAGTGCGGAGATCGTCAAAGAGCAGGTCCTGTGGCTGGTCGAGGCCCTGGATCGGCCGAACGTCGAGCTACAGATCGTGCCGTTCAGCACCGGTTACTACATGGGCCAAGGGCACGAATACACCATCTTCGGCTACGACACCAAGCCACCGGTCAGTATCGTTTACCTGGAACAACACGATGGTGGGACGTACGTGGACGACACCAAGCGAACGACCCGGTACCTGACCTTGTGGGAGCAGCAGAAAGCCGCAGCGTCAGGCCCGGAGCAGACGCGTCGCTTCCTACTTGATCTCGCCGGCACCCTATGACCTCGCAACTGACGAAGCAGGACACACACGAAGGACAGCAGCGGAGATGACCTCCAACAACACCAGCACAACTCGCCGTAGTAGCGTCGTCGGAGCGTGGTTCAAGAGCACCTTCAGCAACCCGGACGGCAATCAGTGCGTCGAGGTCCTCTTCGACACCGATCTCATCCACATTCGCGACAGCAAGGACTGCGGTGCCGGCCCGATTCTGACCATCGCCGCCCGTCATTGGGCAACGTTTCTGGACGAAGTGGCTGGGGATGCACCGGCTGGTACAAGCACAGTAATACAGATCACGATCGATGCAGACGGTGGAGCAAGCCTTCGGGCACTGCGTACTCCGAACAAGACCCTGTCGTACACCCCGGGCGAGTGGTCCGCGTTCGTCGCAGGCGTCTGCAACGGGGAGTTCGATCTCCCCGGCACTGAAGCGCTTGCCGCCTGAGGCGCACTAGCTAGGGCTGGTTCTGGCCTGGCCACGAAGCTGCCTCGCCCGCCAGAACGTAGACACGGCGACGATGAGCACGCTTGCGCTCGATGCCCACGTTCTCCAGGTCGATCCAAAGATGCTGGCCCGGCTGGACGAGGTCAAGGCCGATCTGCTCGCCCGTCGACGACGAGCAAAGACGAGGGACGGCGTGGCGAGATCGAAGGAATCAAGATCAGGACCCAGATAGCCGAAGTATCCCGGCAGTCCTTCGCTACCAGCCTACCCGTCGACTGAGCGGAAGAGCTGCCCCGCCAGGGCGTTTCCTATGTTCGCTTCCTGCCGTGTTCCCGGTCCCGGTCGAACCTGTCGGCCGCGGGTCGAGCGACGAAAAGCAGATCGACATCGCGCCTGGATACAGGCCTGTCATCGGGCAGGAAGCGCGGCTCCTTATCGCCGCAGCCAGACCATGATCGGTGCCGGGATGACGGTTTCTCGGTAGGTGATGGTGAGCTTGTCGTTGCGGGTGGTGCGCCCCGCCGTACTTGAACAGGTGGTAGGACCGCTCCACCACGATCACCCGCACAGCAGTTCTCAGGCGCCGAAGCCGCGTGGCGCCGTCGCTCGGCTGACATGATGCGCGGCGTGACGGACGACATCAGTAGCAGGCTCTGGAACGCCGGCGTGAGTACTCAGGACGATGCCGTCGCCGGTGAGAACTATCAGAACGCCGTCCTGGAGCAATACAAGCTGTACGTGGAGATGGCGGACCGGGTCAGCGCGCGCCGGGCGCTTGCCAACACCTTCTTTCTGGCCCTCAACACGTCGATCTTCACCGTCATCGGCGTAGCGTGGCCAGCGAGGCTGGTGGCCACGCCGTGGTGGCTCGTCATCCCGCTAGCGGCGCTGCTCGCGGAGTGCGCGGCCTGGTTCTACCTGGTTCGCTCGTACCGGCAGCTGAACACGGCCAAGTACCAGGTGGTCGGAGCGCTGGAAGAACGGCTTCCGGCGTCGCCGTACTGGAAAGCGGAGTGGGTGGCACTCGGCGAAGGGCGCGACCGATCGAGGTACTGGCCGCTGACGCACCTGGAGCAGTGGGTACCGGTCCTGTTCGGTTCGATCTACTTGGCTGGATTCGTGGTCGCTCTTGTTGCCTGAAAGGATCGTAGGCCCTGACCACCTCTGGTAAGACGGATCTGTGCGAGAGCGATTACGGTTGGCTGGCGAGGTGGTGATGAGGGCGCTCGCCTATTCGGGTGAGAGCCGGACGCGGCTCTATGATGATCTTGCGTCCCGCTACTTCGAGGCCTGCGGCGCCACGGACACGATGCCGATCCAGACCCTGGCGCGCAGGGCATCGGAGGAACGCACGCAGGCCAACCTGAGCCTGCCAGCCGAGGTGGCACGGCTGGTGGACCAACAGAAAGACCTGAACCATCGGCCGATCGAACTTCCGGACGGCTACTTCAGTTTCGTCGTCGAGGACGGGCTGGTGCATTCGAAGGCAAACGACGGGTTGGTGTGGACGCTGCCGTTGAGCGTGTCCATCCCGGCGTGGGAACAGGTTGCCGACGACCGGGACATGCCGCGGCTGTGGGTGCTGGACGACGGTGAAGGCAACGGCTACTCGCGATGGTTGTCGCTGCCCGACCTGATCGCGGCCGGCGGCTTTCCGCGGATGCAGGACGCTCGCGACGTGCTGAGCACGGGGACACGCCATGGTCACTTTTACGCCTTCGTCTCACATCGATGGCGTAGCCCCACCCACCCAGACCCGGGCGGGCACCAGGCACGCCTGGTCGCGTGGCGGCTGTTCGGCGCACTCTGCGAGGCGGTACGGGCAGCACACCGACGTGGGCTGCACAACCCGCGCCAGGTGGCCAGGCGGCTTGACGTACCCATCGGGCCCGCGGGATCCCCGCTCGCCGAGAGCATTCTCGTCAACGTTCTGCGGGATGCTCTCGACGAGAGCTCCCTGGCCGACGCGGCCGTGGAGGTCACGTCGATCGCCGGACACGTGGACGATCTCGGCGCCGCGCAGGCCCGCTCGGACGGCGGCCTCACCCACCTCGCCGAACTCGTCGCAGGCCTACCGATACTGCGTGCGCTGCTGAGGCACCTGCATGTCTGGTACGACTACACCTGCATGCCGCAGGCCCCGCGCACCGCCGAGGAACAGGCGATATTCGACCGTACCCTGCGACGCCTGCTGGCAGTGCAGTGCAGTGCGCGCACACTCATCCTGCTCGACGACACCCTCGACTATCTCGGCCGGGCGTGGTGCAACCTCGAGTCGAATACCGCCGTCCGGCTGTCCGGCATGGTCGACATCGTGTCGTTCGATGAAAAGCCGCGCCTCGGCAGGCAGCGCGAGCCGTATGACCTCATGCGTCTCGTCGGTGACCGGCAACAGGTGGCCTGGCGCGGCGTGCTGGACACCGAGGTGTTTCGCGTCCAGTCACCCGAGGAATGCATGCGCAGGCTCGAGCTCGCCATGGCGGATCCGGGCGATCTGCCCTTCCTCTACAACGCCCTGCGATCTGCGGTCCACGCTCCGACCAGGGACGCCGGTGAGACCAGTCTCGTCACCGGCGTCCTACCTCTACCCACCGTGGAAAACGGCGGGCTATTCCTCGTGCCGGACTACCGGCAGCGGCGGCAGCGGCCCGTTGAGGAGCCGCCACCTCACGTCGTCGGGTCCCTCGACATCCACTTGAACCTCGACGATGTCGAGATCGCGCCGTCGTACCAACCGCTCGCCCATGCGGCGCGGCCGTCGTGTCACATCGCCGTTCTCGCCGCCTGCGAGGGTGAGGCTATGGTGCTCACCGCAGCGGTCCTGCGCGCGAGAGACGAGCTGGAGGTCCTGCTGAGCGCGCGAGTCGCCTCGACGAGTTGGCTATCGGTCGATCCCGTGCCGGTCGGCCATCGCAGCGACGGTGCCCTGCGTTCCGTCCCGACTACCGCGGACCTGTGGGCGATCGTCCGCCGCCGTAGCCACCGCGCTGATGACGACGTCACTGAAGCACTGGCTCGCATGCTGGAGGACGCGGGCACACCTGCCGTGCACATCGAGATCGACCGGAAGAACGACAATGTCACCGTCGTGGCCGCCGACCAGGTGGCCGACCGGCCGCACAGCCTGGTCGTACGCAACAATATCCACCTACCTCACCATCCCCAGGGGTTGCAGTACCGCCATCTCATGCGCCACCTCCTGCAACCGAAGCTGCCGATCAATGAGTGACGCCCTGTTCAACGCGCTGGCCGCGGCACACCACAGCGGTGACGATCTGACCTTTACGCGGCTGTGCGAGGAGAACGCCCAATGGATCGCCGCCAACTGGGTCACCTGGTCACGGGTACCACCGGAACTCCGTGAACAGATGAAAGCTGATCCGGCGCAACTGCAACGCAGCGGCCAGCTTGTCTTCCGCATCGCGGCTGAACTCGATCTCATCGGCTACCGGCAACCGATGGACCACATGCGGGGGGCCACTGGCCCGTCTCCCGTCGTGCGGTTCGAGAACACTGTGCACGAGGCCCGGCAACGTGCGGAGAACGGCGAACACGAGGAGTGCAGGTCGTTGTTGCTCGACGCCATCGGGGAGCTGGAAGGAAACGCCGGCGCGGAAGCCATTCTCGCGCAGGGCCACGTCGAACTCGCCATGGCCGATGCCCGGCTCGGCGACCTGCCATCCGCGATCGACCATCTCCACACGGCCCGCGACCTCGAACAGCGGGCTGGACACGTGTACCACCTCACGTCCGCATCTCTGCTTGACGCGTTCACCGTCGCGCTGCGCCGCGACCCCGAGACCATCGCGGTACGAGACACCATCGCTCACGCCCAGATGCTCAGCGACATCGGACAGTTCGCCGAGAGCAACGCCGAGCTCGCACGACTAGCCCGCAGCGATCACTATCTCGGCAAGGTGTACGGGCTCACCGGACTCAACCACTTCCGGCTCGGCGATCTCGCCGCCGCACATGACTACACCTCACGTGCGGTGGCAGAGTGCGAGCGCGCGGGCGACCGGGCGGGCGTGACGATCTACACCACGAACTTGCGGGCGATCGAGCGCACCAGTTGACCACCGATACGACCAATTCGCGTAACGAGTTGCGCCTACAGCACGCCGACGTTACCTGGCCCACCTTCACTGGGACAAGCTGTGGGTGGGGCATGTGCGAACGATGTTCGAAGCCTGTTCCTGGCCCCGCATGACCGACTCGGCTCATCGTTCGGGTATCCTCCCTTCCGGTCAGCTATCACACCAGCCGACCTTGGTGCACCCGCCTTCCACACTTCGCCTCCGCACAGTCGCGGCCGGTGCGGGCCACGGTTTCCGGCGCCTTCACTGACTGGGAATCGATGACGACCGCGACCGCGCTCGGCAGGTAGCGGTCGAGGGCGTGGCCGAGGACGGTGCGGGAGGAGACGCGGGTGCCTTTAACGGCTGCCGTCCCAAGCGCTCACCCATGGCTATCACCTCCAGCCGTCGAGGGCGGGTCGTCGCCCGGGTCCTGCTTCCCCGGTGAGGTATCAGGTCTTCCGCAGGCAGCAGGGCCTCTACGTAGCGGGCGACTTTCTTGACAGCGACAGGAGCGGCAGCGCCGATTCCGAACGCGATCAACCCACTGTTGATGATCCCGGCGGTGGCGACCGCGGCTGTGGTCACTCCAGCGATCCCGAGATTGACCAAGATCGACGCCGCATAGACACCACCAGGTCCTCAGGGCTGAGCCTAGGGCCAGCCCTTGACCCGCCGGGTCGCCTCCACGAACAGCACGCCAAGGTTCGCCACCGCACCCAGTACACCCCACACCGCCGCCGCGACATCAAACGGGAACAGCGGGTCCACCCCACCTCGGCTACCTGGCTCGCCTTACCGTTCCACCACAACCGCCACCAGGCAACCACCACGGCAAACCTCGCCGATGCCCCGGCCGAGACCGAGCGTTACTCGGGTGAGTACGTCAAGGCGGGAAGTTTAATGATAACACAATGCGACAAGACGTTACTTTCCGTCAGCGCGATATTTCTAATGGCTACCGACAGATCGGACGCCGAGGAGGACTCGGGGTGTGGCCTGCGGCGGAAGGCCGAGGGGCGGGGGAGTGCACCTTCCGCCGCAGCCGGGTCCAGTCAACGACGGATGATCTTCGATATCCAGAGCGTGCGTGCGGCGGCTACGCGGCGCGAATCAGGCCTCGTCTCCGCATGCCAGCGGATCAGCGAGAACCCGATGTCGGAAGGCAACATCCGGCTTTACGTTGACGAGTGCCCGAGCACAAGCGATTGGAGCCTGTTTCTGAACCCCGCCTGTGCGGGTCGTGTGCTCCGGGTGGGTGGTCCTGCGTGATTGCGCCCTGGGGATGGTGGTCGTGGCGACACACTGGTGTCCGTGTCGGATGGGGCGGGTGTTCGTAACGAGGCCGATGGTGGGGTGGCTGGTCCGGTGGTGCAGGCCGGGTCGATCCAGCACGTCTCGCTGACCGGGGCAGGTCAAGCTGAAGTTGGTGGGCCTCAGTCGCCGCCGCGGCAGTTGCCGTTGGCGATCCGGGATTTCACCGGTCGTACCGAGCATGTGGCTGCGCTGGATGCGCTGGTACCTGGCGATGAGGCGGGTGCGGGTGCGGTGGTGGTGTCGGCGGTGGATGGTGCGGCGGGGATGGGGAAGACCACGCTGGCGGTGCACTGGGCGCATCGGGTGCAGGATCGGTTTCCCGGCGGCACGTTGTATGTGAATCTGCGCGGTTACGGGCCGGGTGATCCCGCCACGCCGGGTGAGGTGCTGGAGGGGTTCCTGCGTGCGCTCGGGGTTGCGCCCGAGCGGATCCCGGTGGGTGTGGAGGCGCAGGCGGGGTTGTTCCGGTCGCTGCTGGCCGGACGGCGCGTGTTGATCGTGTTGGATAACGCGAATAGTGCGGGGCAGGTGCGGCCGTTGCTGCCTGGTAGTCCGGGGTGTTTGGTGGTGGTGACCAGCCGGGACAGTTTGACCGGGTTGGTGGTGACCGAGGGCGCGGCCCGGTTGACCCTGGATTTGCTGACCGAGCCGGAGGCGGTCGCGCTGGTGGGCGGGATCGTGGGGGCGGAGCGGGCGGCGGCCGAGCCGGGCGCGGTGCGGGAGTTGGTGCGGTATTGCGGGCGGTTGCCGTTGGCGGTGCGGATCGCGGCCGGGTACGCCGCCGCCCCGCACACCACCGTGGGTGAGGTAGTGGCGGAGCTGGCGGATGAGCGGTCCCGGCTGGAGGTGTTGAGCCGAGGTGGGGATGAGCGGGCGGCGGTGGAGTCGGTGTTCGACTGGTCCTACCAGCGCCTGGACAGCACGCAGGCGTTGGTGTTCCGGCGGGTGGGGTTGCATCCGGGGCCGGAGTTCTGTCTCGAGGTAGCCGCCGCGGCCACCGGCCTGGACCTTCCAGTGGTACGGCGGGTGCTGGGTGGGCTGGTCGAGGCGCATCTGGTGGAGCCGGTGGGGCGGGGCCGGTACCGGTTGCACGACCTGTTGCGTGCCTACGCCGCCCATCGCGCCGCCCTCGACGACCTGCCCGGCCAGCGCGAGGCTCTCCGGGAGCGGGTGTGGCAGTGGTACGCCCACCACGCCAAAACCGCCCACCAGGTCCTGCACCCCGCGCACCGCGACTGGTATCCCGCGCTGCGCCTGGACACCGACACCCGCCCGGAACTGGACCTCGGCGACCCCGCACAAGCATTGGCGTGGCTGGAGGCGGAGCAGGACAACCTGGTGGCGGCGGCCCGCGACGCCGACCGGCACGGCCACCTCCCCCTCACCCTCCTGCTCACCACCACCACCGGATGGATCCTGTTTCGGATGGGGCGGTGGGAGGACCGGCTCGACCTCCACCAGCGGGCGGTGGCCGCGGCCCGCCGCGGCGGGGACCGCACCACCGAAACCTCCGCCCTGCTGGATCTGGGCCAAACACAGCGGGCCCCTGGGCGGTGGCAGGACGCGCACGAGACCCTCCTGGCCGGGCTGGCGCTGGCCCGCGACCTCCACCACCCAGCACTACAGGCCGGTGCGCTCGCGGACCTCGGTTGGGTGTGCCTGGATCAAGGGCACTACACCCAGGCGCGGGAGTACTTGCTGGAGGCGTTGCCCCTGGCACCCGGTGCCCAGCACGGACGCCTGGAGGGGGTGATCGAGGGCAACCTCAGCGAAGCGTGCGCGGGGCTGGGTGACTACCGCCAAGCCCTGCACCACGCCGAGCGCAGCCTCCCCCTTCGCCGCCAAGCCCACGACCGCCAAGGCGAAGCCATCGCGCTGCACCAGCTCGCCCGCGCCTGGCACGGCCTGGGCGAGCACCCCGAGGCGATTGCGCTGTGCGAGCAAGCCCTCCACATCGAAGGCCACCACCGCAGCCCGGACGTCACCGCTGGGATTTTGGACGCCCTCGGCGCCTGCTTGCGCGACACCGGCCACCGTGAGCGGGCCTTGCGCTGCTGGCGCGAGGCCCTGGACCTCTACCACCAACTCGGCCACCACCACGCCGACGACCTCCGTGACCGCCTGCACGCACTCGAAGCCACCGACCCCGGACTGCCGCGATCGCACTGACGTCCAGTTCTGTCCACTTCTTGAGGGTGATCAGGGCACTGAGCGGTCTCCGATCGTGCGCCATGATCGTGATCGTGGGACGCGTTCCAGGTCCAGGGCGTTCCGCAGCGCGGTCGGCGACCGTGGTGTGCGTTCCGAGGCGGGTGGCAGGCTCGCGCTGATCCGCTCGACGCTTGACCGCGGTCGCGGTCGCGGTCGTGGTCAAGCGTGCTGGTCGTGGGCTTTGTCCGCGGTACAGTAGCGGGCACAGAAATAAATCCCAAGGGACGCTGGCGCAACCCGTTCACCAGGAGAAACTGCCTAATCGACGTGGAAGTCATGTGACGTGTCGATCATGCCGTTTGCTCCTGATATGCAAGATCACCGACGGCGTCAGAAGCTTAGAAAATTCGACAAGTGCCGCGCCGACGCGGATTCTGGCGATATTGAGCACTGGTGTCGCAACGAACCACTGATCAGCTGTCGAGGCATTGACCGGGGTGTCGGGCGGGGATGGCTTCGGGTCGGGAGGAAGGCATCGCCACCTCACTACGGTGGCTGTCGTTTCGGTGTGCGCAGATGCCGTGGTCCGGTCGTCATGGGTGGTCGGTGAAACGCAGGACTTCACTACTCCCTTGCCTGGAGATTTCGATGGCATGCTCCCTGCCCTCGCCGACGAATCCCATCGGGAAGGTTGCCGTCTCGGTCGGCTGAAGGACGAACATGTCGCGTTCGACCGTGAACTCGCCGTCATCAATTATTTCAAAACGATGCGTGCCGTCCATGGTCCCAAAGATGTAGAAATCCTTGTATGACAACTGCTTCGGTGCGTTGTTGGTTAAGGTGACGTCGACTGCCCATGCCGGCGAGGAAGGTTTGCGTTGCGCCGTGGCGCTGCTGGTGAATGTGCGGAAGTTGTCGACTTTGACGGTGTACTCACCTTGATGGGTTTCGCCGAATCGGTATGTCTTGGCGTTGGCTTCGGGGGATGTGCTGGGAGACTGGCTGCTGGCAACGTGGTCCTGGTTGAGCTGTGGGCCTTCTTCGCTGCCGCAGCCAGCCAAGAGCGCCATGATGATCGGACCGAGGAGCGTAACGAGGTAGGATTTCTTTGAAAGGGTGCCCTTTCGAGATGTGACGTGTGCAGTGACCGTCAACGCTATTTTCCCCCTTCCGTGTACGGGTTACGGAATTTGAGTCCAGGAACATGCGACAGTTCAAGGATTCCCGCCGCCTTAGTGGTCACCGTGGCCCCGCTAGCTACCGAGTGGAGAACTCCGTTATAAACAAGATCCCAGACTCGCCGGTCGACTTGTAGTTCTTCGAAGCTGCGTTCCACCGCGCGTTCTCCGTCGGAGAGGTACAAGTGGAAAGTGGTGCCGCCGTGCGAGACGTCGATCTTGGTGAGTTCGTAGAGTTTGACGAAGTTGCTCTTGGTTACGCCCCAGCGCAGGCGCTGAACCTGCAACCAATCGGCTCCTGCGGAATGGACGATTGTCGAGAACGGGCCGCCGATGAGGATCGTGAAGACGATGATGAGGATCCATGACTGCCACCACAGCAGCCACTCAAACGGTGAGTCTCCATCAAGAAGCCCCAGGAGGCTTCCGCCGATGACGAGGAAGCCAAAGGCGCCGAGCGTGGTCAGGTGGCGCATGCGCTTGTTAGGGCGGTGCCACGCCAGTGTAGGTCCCATGCCAGGAGGAGGCTTTGGTTTCCTGGACAGGCGGGTCTCCCGGTAGGGATCGGTGTCCGGGGTGTCGTCACGTCCCAGGTAGCCCAAGCCACGAGGAGGAAACGGCTCGCCGGTCTGGGGGTCAGGTCGGGGCGGGAGCGCATGCTTACCCGGCCCGGCCCAGGAGGGCGATTCCCCGATCCATGGGGGACGATCGTTTCCGGACATGACCACACCCTATTTCGGGACAACGAAGTCTGCGACGGCCTGCCCGCCTATGACGCCGACGATGCCACCGACGGTGCCCGTGACGAGCGCGCCGATCGGTCCGAGTGGTGAGCCGTAGGCGGCGCTGACGGCGGCGGTTGCGCCCACCGCACCCAGGTAGCCACCGGCGATGTTGGCCGCCGCGTCCACGCCTGCTTTGCCCCAGGACTGCTCCCCCTTCATGGCTCCGCTGAACTCGTTGATGACGGTGAGGGTGCTTCCTGCGTAGGGAAGCGCCTTGAGGCCCTTTTGAGCGGCCCTCAGACCGGCTCCGGCGTCGTCGGGAAGCGCGTGCACCAACTCCCGCCCGGGATAGGCCGCGGCGACGGTTCTGGCCCACTGCGGGACGGTCTTGATGTACCGTTCGTATTCTTTAGCGCGCTTGAGGTAGTCGGCCTGCCCGGCGCCGGCCTTCTCGCCCGCTTCGCGGAGCGCTTTGAGTTGCCAGTCGTCGAGGTCGCTGACCATGCCGTTGGCCCACCGGCGGTAGAAGTTCGCCTCGACGCCGAGGCGTTGGGCGTGCATGAGGGCTTCCTTGCGTGGGTTCTCGAAGGACGAGACGTACCCGACGACCCGCGAGGCGACGGTGTTGCCGATGGACCACGAGTCCAGGTCGTCCCACTGGCTTCCAGCCGGTGGGCTGAGTGCGGCGGCCAGGGTGTGGTGCGCGTTTCCCTCGGCCCGGCGTGCTTCCTCAACGATAGCTTTGCACTCGTTATACACCGCGATCTTGCGGTTGTACGCCGCTTGCGCGGCATAGTAAGCGTCGAGGTCGGCGCGGTACTCGCTCATCACGACGCCGGCACCGTCGGGGCCATGCACCACCTGCCCAGGACCGGGCCGCGGCACGTTCGGTTTGGTGGGCGCGAGGATGATCGGCCCGTCCACCTCCAACCCGCCACCGATGGCCTTGGTGATGGCGCTCTGCATCTGCCGATTCACCGAGTCGAGTGTGGCGGCGAACTCCCGCAGTGCCTCGGCGTATGCGGTCGCCGTGTCCCCCAGATCGTGCGCGGTCCTGTCCACCGTGCGGATGGAGTCCTGAAACGCGTGGCTGGCGGGGCCGCTCCAATCAGATTCGGAGGTGGTGCGGGCTGCCGCCACCTCGCCGCCCGCGTCGTGTGCGGCCTTGGCGAGCTTGTCGTGCCAGTCCGCCGCCTCGACACAGGTGCCGGAACTGCCGTTGACCGTGGTGTTGAGTGCCTGTCCCATCGCGTGCTGGTCCTATCCGTGCACACCGTCCTGGCGCCGTCGTTCGGGCGTGTCGCGCTGCTCGTTCAGCTTGAGTTGGCCGGCGTGGTTGTTCTCGATGTCGTCGTAGCTGCCCTGGGCCACGTGCACCTTCTCCGCGCTGCCATCAGCAACGGATGCGACGACCACCCCGACCTGCACCAACTGTTGCATGGCCCGCGCCACCAGGCTTGACGACGCTCCCGCGTCCGCCACTGGCGGCTGGCCACCGGTAGCGCCATCCAACAGACTAGCCGCCTCGCGCAGGTGGCCAGCGATCCCGGACAAAGCCTCCGGGGTGTAGTGGTAGCCGCCGCTGGGTTTGGTCATCGGTGTCTCCCTGTGTCGTCAGTGCCGGCTCCAGTCGTTGACCGGGCCGATGTGCCTGGACTCCTCCGCCAAGATCGGATCGAAGGTCACCCCGTACGCCCCGCTTTCCCGCGCCACCTGCTCAAGATCCTCCGCCCGGATCGCCGCCCAGGGCTGATACGGCCCGCACCCGGCCACCAACATGTCGGGCGAGGTGTAGGCCAGTAACAACGGCCTGCCCGCATGATCGGGCTGCAACTCCAGCAGCACCCGACGATCACCCGCACGAATCGGACGGGAGGGCACGTACACGAACTCGCCCAGCGCGGGATCGGCTTCGAGCGGCTCCAGGTAGGGCTTCTCCCGCTCCGCGATATCCGGATAGCGGTGACCCTCCGGCAACGGCAGATCCAACGCTATGACGCTCACACCGTGATCGGCGCAGATGTCGTCCACAGCCTCGCGGGTAAGCCGCACCCACGGCTGCCCCGCGCCGCACGCGTCAACCAGCTTGCGGATCGAGGAGTACGCCACGAGCGCGTACTCGTTGCGGCGGGTCTCGCGGACCTCGACACCGCCAGGTCCGTTCGCATCCGCGGGCAGCACCAGAACGAACATTGACTGGGGAAGCAGCCCGTGCAGGTCATCGACACGAACAAATCCAGGCGTGGCAGAGCCGCCACGTCGTCCGTGGTTCACCCTCTCCCCCTGCTGGCTCCCCGTAGTTACCGACGGATCGTAGCAGGACGAGCGCGGCGCGCTACCCCCTTCCGGGGGGATACGGGCCCGAGCGTGGCTACCGGGACGCTTCTCCGTCACCACCGGCGCGGTGTTGAGCACCCGCCGCGCCGCGACACGCGCGGTCGTCGACGGCCTCGGCGAAGACGGCATAGCGGTCGCGGGCCGAACGCGGCTTCCGGTGCGCCAGGGGATACCGACCGTAGACGTACAGGCTCATGTCCCACTTGGCACGCAACCACAGCTCACGACGCAACATCGCCCGATCGGTGCTTGCGCCGACGAGGCGCCATTCATGATCTTCTTCGAACCACACCGAAACCCAGGCGACTGGAAAACGCTGCACGTAGTCCACGATCCAGCGCGCCACATCGTACGCCGTTGCGTGCTCAGCCAAGGGGGCGCACGCCAGCCGTGCCGCTCGTGCTCGTGCCGTTGGTTCCGCCTTCGGCACACCCACACATGCGTAGACATGCCAATGTGTCCCCACCGTATTCAGTTCACGGGACAACGGAGCCATCTCCTCACCTGTTCAGAGCAGTATTGAGACCGAGGGTGCGAACAGTCGCGTACCGGGGTAGTAGTGCCGTGTCGATGACCTACGCAGGGCCTCGTGCCGCCTCGGCCGATAGGTCGAACAACGGGCCGGTCTCGATCAGCAGACCAATGCGGACAGTCCGGCGCCAGAGCGCGTATGGGGCGGTGGTGAGGCGTGAATGCGGCGTTGGCACCGATGCGCTGGCAACCGGGTCAGGGATCGTGAGGTGGTGATCGTCATTGACGCCGTCCGCGATGCGCCATAGCTACCGCCTTGCCGAGGCCAGTCGGCTGACCAGGGCGAATGGCGGACCGGTATCGTGAGTTCGATTAACCTGTCAGCTTGTGACCAGGAGACGGGCCATGGTGGCGAAGCGGTATGCCCTCGCGGCGCGCCGCGAGGCGCTCGGGTTCACCCAGGAGGCGCTCGCGCAGCAGTTGGGGACCGAACTGTCGACCGTCGGCCGGTGGGAACGGGGAACGCTGACACCACAGCCCTGGCGCCGCCCCGACCTCGCGACGGCGCTTCAGGTATCGCTTACAGAGCTCGATGAGCTGCTGAACCCGCTCCGGAAGCACGACACGTCCAAGGTATCGAGCGCTTCCGAATCTGATGGGCCTTCGCCCGCAGCGCCTGTCCCTGCGCGCCCATCAGGGCCGCCGACTCGGCTGTCAGAACCGTCGACGGAGCACCTTGACGAGTTCTTGACCTACTTTCGCGATCAATGGCATGCGCTGGTTCGCACAGACAATTTGCTGGGTCCACGCTTCGCGTTGACCGCCGTACACGGTCACCTCACAGTGATCGAGGACCTCCTCCCGGCGGCTGCCGGTTGGCAACGACTCGAACTGGTCAAGCTTGCCGCCACCTACGCAGAGTCGCTGGCCTGGCTCCACGAGGACGCCGGACAGCAACATGCGGCGACACATTGGGTGGGGCGCGCGATGGAGTGGGCGCACGAGGCTGGCGACGACCTGCTCCTGGCCTGGACACTGTTCCGGCGCAGCCAGCACGCCGCCGCCGAGGGCGACGCGCAGCGAACGATCGGTCTTGCCCAAGCCGCTGGCCGAGGTCGCGATCGTCTGCCGGGACCAATGCGAGCGGCGATCGCTCAGCAGGAGGCTGTCGGTTATGCCTTGGCTGGCGATGAGTTCAGGAGTCACCACACCGTCGACCTGGCTCATCAGTGGGCCGTGCGCGACAGCGCGGGCACGGCTCTCGGAGGTCACGGGTCGTTCTGTAGCGAGACGTACCTGGAGTTGCAGCGAGCACACTGCTGGACCGCGCTCGGGAAACCCCAGCAGGCCCTGCGGGTGTACGAGAGTGCCCTACCGGCGCTGCCACCTGTCTACCGGCGTGATCGAGGTGTGGCGTGCAGCCGTCTCGCTCAAGCGCACCTGGCGGCCGGGCAACCTGACGAGGCAGCGCAGGCGGGCCGGGAAGCATTGGCGATCGCGCGGAGTTCCGGCTCGATGCGTACCGAGCAGGCCGTCGCGCTGGTCGGCCGCCGGCTCACGCGACATCGCCATCTCCGATCAGTCGAACAGTTGCTTGAGGAACTCGTTCCGGCGACGAGCGCATGAACGCACCCATTACTGAGGTCGACGCGATGCGTCGCGCGATCGCCTTGTCCGCACGGGGCGTGGGCACGACCAGTCCCAACCCGCCGGTGGGGTGCGTGATCCTCGATTCGGCCGGTCGACCGGTGGGCGAGGGTTATCACCTGCGCAAAGGCGAGCCGCACGCCGAGGTGCACGCGCTGACCGCGGCCGGCGCGCTGGCTAGTGGAGGAACGGCAGCAGTCACCTTGGAGCCGTGCAATCACCATGGACGTACGCCGCCGTGCCACCAAGCGCTGATCGATGCGGGAGTCGCGCGAGTGCTGATCGCGGTCATGGATCCCACGTCGCGCGGCATCGGTGGGGCAGCCCGGCTACGTCATTCCGGCCTGGCGGTCGAGGTCGGCGTGTTGGCCGACGAAGCGCTCGTTGTTCTCCGTCCGTGGCTGACAGCCCTGAAGACAGGCCGACCGAGCGTCACCTGGGCCTGCGACATCACGGACGGCTATCCGCGTCCGATGCCTGACGAGGTCCTCGCACAAGGTGGGCTTCGCTATCAGGTCGACGCCGTGCTGTACGGCGACGGGCGGGTGGAAGAGGGCCTGGCAGGTGGCCACGGCCAGGGTGCGGTCGAACTGCCGGGCTTCGTGCCCGTTACCGAGCCGGAAACGGCGTTGTCGACACTGTACGGCGCTGGCGCACGAACCGTGCTACTGCACTGTGGCGCTGACGTTGCCCGCCCCTTTGCCGCGCTCCGCCTGGTCGAAGACGTCGCGATGTTCTTGGCAACCACCGCGCCCGCTGCGTCCTCGTCGCCGTCGGAACACGACCTTCCCCTGTTTTCACCATTCAGCATCAGGTCGATCAGGCGGCTGCGGGCCGGTGTGCTTGTCGAGGGATCGACACGGTCGTCAATCGAGGCTGAGTAGCCCCTCCCAGGGGTTGAACGCCTCGCCGATCCGACCTCGTCCGGAGGATTCGGACGGAATCGTTGGCCTGATCGGGGGAACCGCTCGACGCTCCCGAGTGATGTCTGTGCAGGTCAACGGCGCGCCGCCGTATGGACGCCTCATCGTCGCCGGCTGGGCGCTCTGGCTGCTTACGGGCCGTTATCGGTTGACTTACTGAGGCTGTGTCGAGAAGGGCCCCTCGCCTTTTCGGCACGGCCCACCAGCCATGGACCGCTCCAATGAACTCGGTGACAGATGCCCGGTCGATCCTTCATCGCCGCGATGCCCAACGGCGGCAAAGGGCATGTACAGGATGTCGTTTCGCAGGAGCTCGGACCGCGGTTTCCCTGTCGTGACCAGATCGGGCGAACCGGGGACAGGACGGCAACGACCCACCCATTGGAGAGATCCGCGGTGACGATCATCGACGACCTGTTGGACGTTGTTCGGCGGTCACCGAATGCTCTGGCTGTCCGAGGTGGCCAAGACTCTCTTACGTACCAGCAACTCTGGGCGCATGCGGGCGCGGTTGCTCGTGCACTGCGGGCCGCGGAATGTCCGGTTGGCGGATACGTCGTTCTGGGCGTGCCGCCAGGTTGGCGGTGGACCGTAGGGTTGTTGGGCATATGGCGCGCCCACGCAGTACCCATTCTGTCCAATATGGAATATCCGACGAACCGGTTGCGGCGGATCGCTGCTTCGACCGACTACGTCCTTACCGCGACAGCGGATGCAGCGGGAATCTGGCCGGAGCACCTCGAACGCGTCGTACTGCCGAGCGAGATGACCGCGGTCCACGATGACGTTGAGGTCTCTCCGGGCGGGCCGCCGTCTGCGGCATGTGTACTGCACACGTCCGGCACGTCAGGGACGCCGAAGCCGGTGGTCCTGGAACATGACGGGTTGGCTCATCGCATCGCGAGCCTGCGGGCGATATACGAAATCGACTCGGCGGACAAGATCGCTCAACTCGCAGCGCCGTCGGTTGATGTCATCTTGTGGGAGACGTTGCTCGCGTTCGCCGCGGGTGCGCAGTTGGCCATCCCGGCGGGCTCGTGCCGGACTCCGGGCCCAGCATTGGCACGCTGGCTGGCCGAGCACGACATCACCGTCATGTCGTGCACCCCGACGATGCTCGCCGCGCTGCCACAAGTCGACCTGCCAGCGCTGCGCCTGATCGTCCTCGGCGGAGAACGCCTCGATGCTCCTCGGCATGCCTTCTGGATCAAACGTCACCAGGTCGCGAACGCCTACGGGCCCACCGAGGCGACCATTGAGACGCATGTCTGCCCGCGAGCACCGCTGGAGAGCCCGACACCGATCGGCCGTCCGGTGGACGGCGTCGACGACTTGCTGCTCGACGATAGACGCCTGCCTGTTCCAGATGGCCAGGTCGGTGAGCTCTACCTGGGTGGTGTAGGGCTGGCTGCCCGCTACGACGGCTTCCCCGAAGCTACCGCGGCGGCTTTCCAACCGGTGGCTATCGACGGCCGGATCCGTCGGCTCTACCGGACCGGCGATCTGGCGTTCCGGCGCCCGGACGGTCAGCTGGTGTTCGTTGACCGCGCGGATCGGCAACTCAACATCGGCGGCGTCCGACTGGAGCCGGGCGAGGTCGAGCAGGCCGCCCTGCTGCTGCCGGGCGTCACCGCGGCCTTGGCGACTGCCGAGGGCCACGAGCGGCAGGTGCTCGTGCTGCACGCCGCGGTTTCTGGCGCCGATATCACGGTCGCGGACCTCCGAACACATCTGGCGCAGCAGTTGCCTGCACCGCTCGTCCCCACGCGGATCTACCTACATATCGACCTGCCGATCACCGATTCCGGAAAGCCCGACATGGCCGCGCTGAAGGCACACAACGCTGCATCGACACAGCCCACGACCCAGGCTGGCGCCGCGAACCTGCCAGACCAGATCGCGCGTTGGTGGACGGAGGCGACCGGATCGCCGCCCGAGGAGGGCGTCGAGTTCTTCGACGGTGGGGATTCCTTGGGCGCGGCCAAGCTGCTGCACCAGATCAACGAGTCCTTCGGCACCACGATCACCATCACCGAGTTCGTCGCCGACCCAACACCCGAGCTTCTCTCCCGCACCCTGGCCAACCGGGAGGACACACCGTGACGAGGGCAACCCCGACGCTGCTCATGGACTTGGACGGCGTCATCCGTCATTGGCCTGGACATGGCCGCGCGCGTGGTGAGCAGGCGGCCGGCCTGCCAGCCGGCACGATTCGCGAACTCGGTTACGGCCGGGAGTTCACGCTGGCCAACCTCGGCGTCTACACACACGAGCAATGGTTGGCCGAGGTGACCACGCGACTCGTCGAGAAGTACGGTCCGTGCGCCGAAGCGGCGATCCCGTGGTGGGACGACGACCCTGGTGCGCTCGATCACGAGATGGTCGCACTGCTGCGACGGGTTCAGTCGAGTGGTACGCCGATCGGCCTGCTGAGCAACAACACCACGTCGCTGCGCCGCGATCTCGAACGCCACCACCTCATGGACCTGTTCGTGACGGTGGTCAACTCGGCCGAGGTCCAGGTCGTCAAGCCGTCGCCGCTGATCTACCGCATCGCGCTCGACAAGCTGAACGCACGAGCGGAGGACGTCATCTTCATCGACGACAAGATGACCAACGTATTGGCCGCCCGTTTCGTCGGGATGCGTGCCGAGCAGTTCACCGGAATCGAGGCGCTCACCGAGTTCCTCCTCGCGACGGGCATCCCGCTGCCGCCGACTTACCTCGCTCCGGCCCCGGACGTGTCGCTTGGGCAGGTGCGATGAACACCCACGCTGCCCCCGACCTGCCTGCGGGCATCGCATGGATCACTGCGGTGACCGAAGCTGCTGGCCTCGTTGGCACCGGCGTCGTGCCGCTCGTGTTACCCGCCGACCAGGAGCGTGCCCGGCGGTGGGCCCGCGTCCTGCACAGCTACGGCGACCTCTCGGCATTCACACCGGGACGCTGCGACCCGCAACGGATCGTCGTGAGCGTCGGCGACACGGCGGAGATCGGGCAGACCGCAGCAGCGGCGTTGGGCCGCACCCACCGTCATGTGCCAGACGTACCTTCGGTCTCCACCCTCGTTGTTCCTGCTGACGCCAGCCTCTTGCTGGTGGCGGCGCCCGCAGACTGCACGTTCGCTGCACTGCACCCGATTTTGCAGTCATGGCACGGCGAGGGTGTCAAGGCGGGCGTACTCACTGGGCGCGATGAGGCCGGAATGTTCTTCTCGTTGGCCAAAATCGTCGCTGATCAACACGGCTCGGCACCGACGCCCGAAGCCGATGTGCGTTTCGACGGGACCACTGGGACCGCACTGGTGAACGGGACGGACCGTCCAGCGTTGGCGGAGGCGTTGACCAGCACGTGGCGCTGCATCGTGGTGGATGCTCACGGCACCGGTTCGCACGTCCCCCTCGGTTCGTACATCCTGTGCGGCCTGTCCGGCGATCGGGAGCACGTGCTCGACCACAACCCGATGTTGGATGGCTGCACAAACGGTCATTGCCGAGGTGGCCGCGGGGTCCTGGAGCCGGTTCTGGTCCGGGACCTGAAGTGCCGGACACTCGCGTTGTTCGTGTGCAACGGCATTACGTTGAATCCCGAGGAGCAGTTTCCGTCCGACGTCACTCTCGCCCTGGCGGCGTTGGAAGGTTTCCCAGCTACGATCATCGGCCTGTTGCGGCAGGACACCGACACCTCGGCGACGGAGTCCAGCACCGTCGCACACCTGCTTGCGTCTGGCGTGCCGAACGGCACTGTAGCCGCCTGGCTGACCCAGGACGCATCGAGCCGAGGCCGCCCGAGCGCCTACCTCCTCCTGGGAGATCCTGAGCAGACCCAACCGGCGACAAGACCGCCCATGATCCCCGTGTGCTGGCCACATGGCCAGTGGCCCGTGCTTCCGGCGATCGTCGACGGCGCCGGCCGACCCGTGTCCGCGGTGCTCACGCGCGACGGCGCGATCGCACCTCCCGAAGCCGCCGACCCGTTGCGCATCTGGGATGCGGCCTCCGAGGTCACCACCACGGTGAGTGAGCTGGCCCAGTGGGTCACCGATTGCGATGAAGCCTCCCACCTCGAAGACGCCCTGCGTGCACTGATGACCGACACCAGCAAACGTCGGACCGTGCTGTCGGCATGCCTGGACCGGATGCAGCAGCACCGGCTCGACGCCAGACGACTCGCCTTGCACGGAATCCGGCAGGCCCAGACCTATCGACGGACCCAGCGCGGCGCGCCGACCGAACCGCCTCACGTAGCGCTACGTGAGCACGCCTTGGGCTGGGTCGCCGCGCTCCACGAGAGCGTGCTCGCCCGCGCAGGGGCCTTCCGCTTGTGGGAGGCGCTGGAGGCCAACCACTACGCCTACCAGGCTGTATCCGACACCGCCTGCTGGCGCTGCCAGGCGCCTCGGACACGCACCGAACTCGCCAGCCCGATGTCCGGGCTCGGCGACCGGGTGTCCATCACCTGTCCCCGGTGCGGCCCGAGCGCACACTTCCCGGCCCTTCAGTCCGTGGAAGTCCACGGACCCGACATGCTTCATCGTGGCGGCGTCGCCGACGTCACCGTCGCGATCCCGCCCATCTCGCATGAGACGCCGGACATCGGCCTCCTGGCGGTGCAACTGCAAGACCGCGCCGGCCTCAAGGCCCTTACCCAGCAGTCCTGCACCGCGCGCCCTGGCGAGCATCACGTCCTGTCGGTGCCCGTGCCGCCGGACCTGGCGCCCGACCTCCATCGGCTGTGGATCCTTTGGGGTCACCGGTTCCACGTCAGCTTGCTGCAGCTGCGGGTACCAACCGCGCCGGCCTTTGCCTCCGAAACGAGGGAGACAACGTGACGCACTCAGCCACCGTGCCCAGCCCGGTCACCGCTGCCTGGCAACCTCCACCCGGCAGCTACCGGATCACACGAACCTTCGACTTCGCCGCCGCCCACCACTTGGACGGAATGCCGGACGGACACAGGTGCGCCCGCAACCACGGCCACACCTGGACGATCGAAGTCACGCTCAGCTCGACCAGGCTGGTCGGGCCCGGCTGGGTCGCGGACTTCGCCGACCTCAACCCGCTCGGCGCGTTCATCGAGGACACACTCGATCACCGCGACCTCAACGAGGTACTACCTGCCCCGCCGACCTCCGAACTGCTCGCCGCGTTCCTCGCCGACTGGTGCATCCGCCACCTCGAAACCCGGCTCGGGGCCCGGCTGGAGTCGATCGTCGTCTCCGAGGGTGGGGCGAACCGAGTCGAATTTCGCCCCGACCGGAGGCGTGCACAATGACGACCACACTCCTACCGTTGCGCGATGCGCTGCTGATCACGGAAACCTTCGGCCCCACATTCCAAGGCGAAGGCCCCAGCTGCGGCCAGCCTGCGATCTTCATCCGTACCTCCCGCTGCAACCTCACCTGCGACTGGTGTGACGAACCGCGGACCTGGGACCACAGTCGCTTCAACCTCGCCGAGCACACCAGTTGGCAGTCGATCGCCGACCTGACGGACTGGGTGTTGAGCTACGACACCGACCTCGTGGTGATCACCGGTGGCGAACCACTGCTGCAGCAGTACCGCCTCGTCCCGCTGGTCGCTGCGCTGCTGGAAGCCGGTCGGCGGGTCGAGTTCGAGACCAACGGGACGATCGTCCCAGTGCAGGATGTGCGGCTCGATCAGGTCCAGTTCAACGTCAGCCCCAAGCTGGCCAGCAGCGGCATACCGGCGCAACGCCGGATCGTGCCGGAGGCTCTGAACGCCCTCCCGCAGACCAACACCGTCTTCAAGTTCGTCATCACCGCCGAACACCGCGAGGCGGACCTCGCCGAGGCCGACCACCTGGTCGACACCTACGGCCTGCGGCGCGTGTGGCTGATGCCCGAAGGCACGACCCGCGACGCGGTGACGTCCGGCCTGCAAGCGCTGGCCGAACCGGCGCTGAAGCGTGGCTGGGGCCTGACCACGCGCCTGCATGTCCAGCTCTGGGAGAACGCACATGGCCGCTAATCTCCTGAGTTCCCGCTACGGTCGCCTGGTCTCGATGGACGGGGTCTGGGGTGCTGGCAAGACCACCAACGCCCGCCGCCTGGCCGAGCACCTCACCGACCAGGGGTTCACGACGACGGTCCTACACGACGGGCTCCACGGCGGGTTCATCGACGAACTCTCGGACTACCTGGACACGCAGCCGCTGCGCCGCCGTGACGGCGAGGGCGGCTACGACCAGCCGCACCACGCCACCGTCGACGTCTTGCTGCGGCTGTGCCGGGAGGCATACCACCACGTCCACCACTACGCCCCCACCTTGGCCGGCCACGACGTGGTGATCCTCGACCGCGGCTTGTACACCAAGCTCGCTTACGCGCTGACCGTCCTGGCCGAGCAGCACCCCGGCGTGCCCCGCGAGACTCACCTGGCGCAGTGGCGGGCAGTGACAGGGCCGTGGTTGCGCGAACCCGACCTCGCGTTCCACCTGGATCAACCGTGGCAGCAAGCGCGCGATCGCGCCGTCGCCCGGACCCGCGCCCGCGGTGTTGCCCAGCCGAAGTCCGGATCGCGGGAACGTGAGCTGTTCCTGCCCTCCTACGACGCGAGCCTGCGGTGGGTCGCCCAGCAACACCCACACACCATCGTGCCGATCACCATCGGCGACCGCGAGCCCCGCGACGTGCTCACCGAGATCGCCGCGCGAACTGAGCAGCTGTTGCGCATCCCTGCATCCGCCGGAGAAAATCGATGAGCGCCAAGGAAATCCTGCTGTACTCCGCCGGCCTGGACAGCTTTCCGGCCTGGCACTACCTCGGCAAACCGGAAGCGTTGTTCTTCGATATCGGCCAACGCTACTGCAGCCAGGAGTACCGCGCGATCGAAACCCTGCGCCGCCGCTGGGACATCACGTTGACCACAAGCCGTGAGCTCAACCTGACAGCGTGGGAACGGCCAGACGGGATCATCCCGTTGCGCAACCTCTACTTCGCGATGCTCGCCTCCCATCGTGCCGATGTCATCTGGTGTATCGGGGTCAAAGGCGATCACACCGCCGACAAGAACCCGGAAGCGTTCGCCCAGATGTCGACGTTCCTCTCCACCTACGCAGGCAGGGAAATCCGCATCGACAGTCCGTTCTGGGACATGACCAAGACCGAGATCGTCCGTTGGTACCTCGACCAGGGGCTTCCGGTCGAGGACCTGCTGAACACCTTTTCCTGCCTCAACCCCGGCACTTCACCGTTTCACTGTGGACGGTGTAGCGCTTGCCTACGCCGATGGATCTCGCTGGTCAACAACGGAATCACCGACGCAAAGTTCCAGACCAACCCGTGGGAATGGGACGAGGTCCAGAGCTACTACCTGACCGCGATGCACGACGGCACCTACCCCGACCACCGTGCCGAAGAGTTCTTCACCGCCTTGTCCACCGTCGGCGTTGACGCCTGACCCAGTACCGATCCGCAGGAGAACCGTGCTCACTGCCTACATCGCCGCCCCACTGTTCTGCGAGGCGGAAAAGACCTTCAACCTCGCGGTCGACGCCGCGCTGCGCGCCGCAGACATCGACACGTACCTCCCACAGCGGGACGGCGGCGAAGGGGTCGCGATGGTAGCCGCCGGGGCTGATCCCGTTCAGGTACGCCAGCACCTGTTCACCGCCGACGTCAACGCCGTACGTCGATGCGACCTTCTGGTGATGCTGCTGGACGGCCGCGTGCCGGACGAAGGCGCCTGCGTGGAACTCGGACTCGCCTATGCGTGGGGTAAGCCCTGCTTCGGTCTGCAGACCGACACCCGTCGGTTCGTCGGTCAGTCGAACAACCTCATGATCGACTCGATCCTGACGGTGACCACGTCGACGCTCGACGAGCTCGTCGCCGAGATCAACCAGTACTTCCTCGTCCTCCCCACGGTGGTCGCCTGATGATGATCGCCATGGCCGGCTTGCCCGGAGTCGGCAAAACGACCCTCGCCACCGCCCTCGCCGCCCACCTCAACGCGATCGTGCTGAACAAGGACGAAGTACGCGTCGCCCACTTCGGACTACATGTCGAGTACACCTTGGAACAAGACGACTTCTGCGTCGACCTCATGTACTTCACGACCGCGTGGCTCGCGCGCAAGGAGCCGAACACCGTCGTGCTCATCGACGGCTGCACGTACACCCGCGCCTACCAGGTGGACACACTCCGCCAGACCGCAACCGACCTCGGACAGGCCCTGTTCGTCATCGAGTGCGACTGCGACCCCGAACTCGCAATCGCACGGCTCAAGGAGGACCTCGCCGCGGGACAGCATCCGGCCGCCAACCGCACGCCCGAGCTGTACTGGGAATTCCGGGCCGCCGCCGAACCGATCACCACACCCAAACTCCTCGTCGACACCGCTCGCCCCGTCGAAACCTCCGTCGAGGACTGCCTGCGCCACCTCACCGTCCCCACCGGCGCTGCGCTCGCCTGAACCACGACCCGAGGAACCGCGATGCCCCCACCTGATGCCGACGCTCTGTTGCCCTTGGCCCAGGACGCCGTGAGCAAGGCCGTCGAGTACGTCCTGGCCCACCCTTTCACCGACATTCGTGAGAAGGGTGACCGGGACATCGTCACCGACACCGACGAAGCTGTCGAACGCCTCGTCCTGGCCATGCTGGCCAAGAACACCCCGGACATCGGTTTCCTCGGCGAGGAGACCGGCGCCACTGGCAACCGCACCACCTACTGGGTGCTCGACCCGATCGACGGCACCGTCAATTTCTCCCACGGCCTGCCCCTCCACGCGATCGCGCTGGGCCTGGTCCACGACGAACAGCCGATCCTCGGCGTGATCGCGCTGCCTTTCCTCGGCCCTCGATACTGGGCCACCCACGGCGGCGGCGCCTACCGAGACGACGTCCGGCTCCACGTGTCCGGCACGACGGAACTGTCTCAAGCCCTGCTCGCCCTCAGCGACTACGGCAGCGGGCCCGGCGCCCGCGTCCGCGACCTGCTCTCCTTCGCCCTTGACCGCGAGTTCACCACGAAGGCCCAAGGGCTCCGACGGCTCGGCTCCGCGGCCGTGGACCTGGCGTTCGTCGCCGACGGCTCCGTGGACGCCAGCGTCACCCTCGGCAACCGCACCTGGGACACCGCGGCCGGTGCCGTCATCGCCCGCGAGGCCGGCGCGCTCGTCATGGACGCCGACGGCAGCCCACACACCACCCGTTCCCGGTGCGCCATCGCAGTCACCCCTGGCCTGCGCGACAGCATCGTCCCCATCCTCGACCTCGCCCGCGACACCCCGTACTGGCCCGGCCCAACGCCCCCGAGCAATCGGCCCGAGGAGATCCGATGCTGACCATCAGCTTCGAAGGGCTCCCCGGCTCAGGCAAAACCACCCAAGCCCGCCTGCTCACCGAACGACTCCGGGCCGAAGGGCTCCGCGTCGCCCACCTGCCCGACCTGGTCACCCTCGACAACGACGCCACCGGGCAGCAGTTGGTCAGACTCTTCGCGTCCTCCGGCGACCCGTTTCTCCGGTACGGTGACGTCCTGCTCGACACCTTCCTCGCCGCCGCGGTCCGGACGCACATCGTCGCCACCCACATCCAGCCCGCGGCGACCAGCCACGACGTCCTCATCGAGGACCGTGGTGCCCACACGATGTACAGCTACAGCCTCGCCTCGCTGATGCGTCACCACGACGTGCCCGTCGACGACGCTATCGCCTGGCTGCGCTCGTTCAGCGCGCTCACCGGTCCCGAGGCAGACCTGGCCGTGTGGCTTCGACCGCCCGTGCCCATCGCCGTGGACCGCTGGAGCCACCGCGACAACCTCACCCTCACGGGCGAACACCGGGCATTCCTGGCCTACGTCGATGCCGCGTACAGCGAGTTGGCCCGCCACGATCCCACCGTGATTCGCATCGACGTCCACAGTCAGGATCCCGGTGGCCTGCACGAACTGGTCTACGCCCAGCTGCGTAGCCGGCTACCAACGCCTTCGCTGGCGTAGGCACAACACTGTCCGAACCCACACCCACGATCAGTCCGAGGACCTGCCTTGCCACACACCACCGCCATACCGACCGGCTTGCTCGCAGAGCTGCGCCACTTCCATCGGCACAACCCGAGCCTGCTCGACGAGGCCCTTCCGGGCCTGCGGCTGCGGCCCCTGACCGGAGGCCGCAACAACCGGGTATTCGCCTGGGACAGCCCCGACGGCGAGGTCTGCCTCAAGCTCTACCGCACCGACAAGCGCGACCGTGCCGCCTGCGAGTACCAGGCGCTCACGCACGTCGCCGCCTGCGGCGTCACCGCAGCACCGCGACCGCTGTGGCACGACCCGGACCCCGAGCTTCCCGCGGTCGCCATGAGCATGGTGCCCGGCCAGCCGGTGCCCGAACTCGCGGAGCCCACCAGCTCCCTACCCGCGGTCGTCGCAGTTCTTGGCTCGCTCCGCGAGCTCCCACTGGGCCCGTTCGTCGACATACCTCGCGTCGACTCGGCGACCACCTACATGAAACGAATCATCGAGGTCTGGCCCGGCCAGCTGGACGAGTACGCCGACGAGCCTGTCACCGCCGACATGCGCTCGCTGCTCGACGCCTGGCACGAGCACGACGACGCCGCGGTCCTCGCCGAACCGGCGCCGAGGATCTTCTCGCGGGGTGACTCCAACCTGCTCAACTGGCTCTGGCACGAACCCGATGTCCGCGTGGTGGACTGGGAGTTCGTCGGCTACAGCGACACGGCTTACGACGCCGCCGAGTTGGTCGAACACCCCAGCGCCCACGCCATCGACGACGAAAGATGGATCTCGCTGCTACCCGATCTCGGGATCAACGACGACACCACCCGACGGCGATTCCTCGCCGCCCAGCGCACCGTCGCACTCCGCTGGCTCAGCGTGCTGTGGAAACGCCGCAACAAGCGAGCTGACGAGTTCGAATACCAGGTCAAACGGGTTCGAGAACTCATGAACCACGACTACCTGTGACACGATGGTGGGGTGTGTCAGAGGAAACTGACAGTCCCCGATAGTGCCGACTTGGTCCCTCACGAACCCGGCGCCGAGACGAAGGATGTCGCGTCAGGCTGGTAAGCGGGTGTGGCAATGCGCTACGGCTCAAACGCGGATACACAATGCCTCATCGTGATCCATCCATGTGCTGCCAGCCCGCTCGTGCCCGGTGAGAATCCGGTAGCGGACGTGGCAAGCTGGTGGTGCAATGGCGTTTAGACGGTGAAGGAGGCGCCTTGGCCGAGACGCTCACGCTGGTGATCGAGACCGACGTCGGCACCGCGATCCGCCACATCCCGGGCGCCTCGCCGTTGCCGGAAGGCGAGACTCAAGGCTACGCGGCCGAGGATGCCATCCGGGACGCAGCAGCGACCTGGGGCCTGCCAGACTTCGTGTTCCTGCCGGAGCAGCAGCGCGTCGGCTCCAGTGTGCGCGAACTCGGCGACGGGCTGGTGCTCGTCGGCGACCACGCGGCCGTCATCCAGTCCAAGAGCCGCACCGGTCCCACTGACGACACCAAGCGCGAGCTGTCTTGGCTACGTAAGAACGTCAAAAAGGGGCTAAGCCAGGGTAGCGGCACCGTGCGCCGCCTGATGCGCAACAGCGCGAACATGACCAACGCTCGCTGCCGCACGGTGCCCGTAGACGGTAAGGATTACACCTGGTTGACCGTGGTCATCGTCGACCATGCAGACCCGCCGGGTGGATTCCAACTATCTCCAGCCTCCACCGAGGTGCCCGCAATCGTCCTGCTTCGCCGGGACTGGGAGTTCTTGTTCGACCACCTGCGCTCGACGCGGGCCGTGCTCGCATACCTTTTGCGCGCGGCCCGGGGAGGGGACTTCGTCGAGCTCGGTGGCGAACCCCGCCGGTACCACGAATATGCCTTAGCCGACATGGCCGCCACGCCCGATCCGGTAGACCCGGCAGTAGCGCCCCTCGTCGACGCGAAGCCCACAACGATCGCCTCGACCGTCCGGGCCCCGCTCGAACCAGTCGGCCACGAGGACCGCGCTGCGCACGTCCTCTTTCGAATGATCATGGAGGATGTGGCGAACACCCCGATTCCCGACGGCCGGGAAACGGATCGCCTGCTCATGCTGGCCGCGCTGGACGGGCTACCGGTCGGCAACCGCACCGAACTCGGCCGCACGCTGATGCAGTTCATGAAGTCCGCCGCTGCACAGCACGAGGGCGACGGAACGCTCGTCCACAGCCGAACGGTGATCCCCAACCCGGGCGAGTTCGATCCTTTGGTTTTCATCGTCGCGTCCAAGCTCTCCGAAGAAGCCAAACACGCCTTGGCGTTTCGGACGCAGGTGTTGCACCACGACTACAGTACCGCTGTCGGCGACTGGGAACACTGCACCCTCGGCGTCATGCTCACGCCCACGACCGTGCCCGGCAGACTGTGGGATACCAGCACGACGGCACTCTGGGGTGACCAAGGTCAGCCCCCCGAGTTCATCGAAGAGCTGCGGGCCATCATCACCGACAGCGCTACCTGACCGTCAAGTCGGTCAGGACACCGATGCGAGCTCGGCGTGGCCTGCGGGCTACGCGAGGTCATCAGCTACGCGACCATCTTCCACTGGAACCACCTCGGCTTCACCGCGCGCACGCAAGCCATCCTCGCCCACGCAGCACGCACAGCAATCCTGGGTACCGACACCGCCGCGTCCCCCGTACCGCAGCCCCAGCACCACAACCAAGGGGATGAGCTTGCAGCCAAACACGGCGACCCCACCGCAGGCGCGACGGGCGATTGCCAGCAGCGTGACACCGCGTCCCGGCCGATGAGCTGGCATGCGCGCACGGTAAGCCGATCACAGGCGGTGGAGCCGAGTGAAGCAGTACGAAGGCGCGCTCGACAACCCACTGGTAGATACCGAACCCAGTCGTGTCCAGCGCCCCATCCGAAGTAGCTTCTTGATCATTCGACCTCGTTTGACGGTGAGGGTCCAGGACTTCCTTAACAGATCGGGTCCGGGACATCAGCGGGGCGAACTGCTGGCCGCCTATGGGGAAGTCCAACTGGCCATTGACACTCGTTGGTTCCAGCCAGTCGTTGGAGCGGGTTTCGCCGGTCTGGCGATCCCGGCATGACCACGACCCGGGGCTGGTCGCCGACACTCCTGTGTTCAACGACACGATCCTTAATCATGGGTGTGATATTATCACGTTCATGGTTAATGGCCATGTGGAACGGGTTCGCGCCGCGATGCTCGGCCTGTGCGAGCCCATGCACGACGCCTTCACCTACGCGGAACAGAGACGTCGGGTGCTGATGGCCGAACTCGACGACGAGTCGGACTACGGATGGTACGCGACCCACACAGTGCGTGCGTTCGCTTACCACCGACTCCGGCAATTGCGCGACGACCTCGGCGGATGGGCTCTGTCTGGCAATCATGCGCAGAACGGCGCGCTGTGGCTGACCGATGGCTCCTACCGGGTGCGGATGCTGCATTCACCCAATGGTGGTGTGGTTCCGCCGCCCGGGAGCAACGAGGCGCGCCGGGCTTTCTACTGCAATCCGCCGTTGACTGGCATGATCACGCTGTTCGGCGATCCGAATGACCGGCTGCTCGTCCTGTGGCGCATCGATCCGAAGTCTGCGGCACCGGTCTTCCGGGTGGTACGCACTATCGAGGAGTGGAAGTGGGGTTCGCACCACCAGGCCGACCTGGACTTCCAGTTGCCTGCCACGGCAGACGAACTGGCGCACCTGGCGTTCGAACCCACTGACGAAGGCTTGGGGCTGGACCTGCCCCTGGAGGAAGAGGGCGATCTCAATGCTGGCGGCTTCACCGGGTGAGCGACTGCGGACCCTGCGGGATCTGCTCGGGCTTACTCAGGAGCAGCTGGAGAAGATGTCGGGCGTGAAACAGTCGTGGATCTCCCAGGTGGAGACCGCGGCGCGGGATGCGACCGAGGACGGACTGCGGGCGATCGCAGAGGCGACCGATACCCCTTTGGCGTTCTTCTCTGTCCAACCATCCACTGTCCCGTTGGACTCGCTGAGGTTCCGTAAGCGGGCTTCGGCCAGCAAGGTGCTGACGCGGCGAGTGCACACCTTTTACGCCGAGAGCTACCGGGTTAACGAAGCCCTGCTCGTGAGCGAACGCTACCCCACTCCGCCGCTCCCGTACGCCACCGTGGACGAACTCACGCAGGACGACATCGAAGACCTGGCAGCGCAGACTCGAGACGCCCTCCGGCTCGCGCCGGACAAGCCGATTCCGCACCTCACTCGGGTCCTGGAGCGGGCCGGTATCACGGTGGCTCCGTTCATCCTCAGTGACGATCCGGAAGAGCAGCCGGTGGCGGGCGGCCACTACGGCGTGTCCTACTGGGGCGGTGTCGGGGAGCCAGCCTTGATCGGCTACTTCCCTGGCAGTCAGGGCGACAGGGAGAGGTTCACTCTCGCGCATGAGGTCGGGCATCTCGTGCTCCATACTTTCCGCCCTCGCGCCACCGACCCGGAGCGGGAGGCCGACCGGTTCGCAGGTGCGTTGTTGATGCCCCGAGTGCGGGCTCAAGAGAATCTCTCCGAGAAGAACACGCTGCGCGAGTACGCGCGGCTCAAGGCTACGTGGGGGGTGTCCATGCAGGCTCTGATCCAGCGTGGGTTCGCCCTCGATCTTCTGAGTGAGACCCGCAGAAGGTCGCTGTTCGTGCAGCTCTCCTCGAAGGGCTGGCGCAAGCAGGAACCGGTGCCTGTCGGCCGGGAAGCACCACTGCTGCTCTGGACATTGCTGAGCCGGCGATTCGGTCCACGGCCATACCGTCCTGCCGCCGAATCGCTGGCCGTCCCGCCGACCATGCTGCGATCGATCGCACCGACTCCCGATGTTCCATCCCGTCAAGCGGATGATGCATCGTTGGAGACGAACGTGGCGACGATTCGCCGTATCGGACGGTGAGCGTGCATAGGTTCGCCCGCCAGCTGCAGGCTGACCGCAGGGTCCAGGCGTTCCGCTCGGCGCTCGAACTGGTCTCCACGGACCAGACCAGCCGTGCCTACCTCCAGCGCAAACACGCGGAGTGCATCCCGGCGCTGTCCTCTGCCGACGAGGCAGAATGACGTCCCGCCGCGTTCCGGGGCCTGCCGGCAAGGCGACGCGCCGGGCCGATTTCGCGTGTTCTCAGCGGACGCCGACTGTATACTGTCCTGCTCGCGCCTGACCGATCCTCCGCGAGCAGGACATCGACGGCGAGGTACAGGGCCGATGCAGTCACCTACGCGAGACAGGATCCGAAACGCTGTTGCCATGTTGGTCGTTGCCGCGCTGCGCGACCTGGCGGAGCGCGACGGCGCCCCGCGGGTTGGCGCGATGGCGGACCTGCGGAACTGGTGGCGGTATGGCCAAGAGTCCTTCGTCGCCCTGCGGCCCAATGCCTGGCACATGCCCGAGCGCGTCACCGTCGTCGGTTGGCTGAGCACCTTCGCCGAGATGACCGCCGTTCGCGAGGCGATCGACGCGGATCCCGTCCTGGGCACTCGTCTCGACACGATGGTCGGCACCGAGTTCTCGCTGAATCAGCGACCGCTTGACTGGCTCTTGGTGGAGCACTTGCTCGAACCCATGATCGTTGCCAGCCGCTCGTACGAGTTCGACGAGGCGGCGTTCGAGCTCCAGTTCAACCGACTGGATGCTGGCCTGCGGGCCGACACCATTCGGTTCGTCGAGTTCGTCCCGCTCAACGGCTTTACGTCGAGCATGGCCGACATCGCCTTGGCCGATGGTGTGGTCCTGGGCCCGATGACTGACCGCCAGGTCAGCCGGGCCATCCAGGTCCTGGCGGTACCGGCGGAGTTCAGCGGTGGCCCCAACAGCGTGCAGGTCTCCCGGTTTCACCAGTGGGCCGTGATGCGGGAGCAGGGCTACCCGGTGCGGTCGTACAAGCAGGGGATGCCCGAGCAGCCGCAAGCTCCCGACTTCCCGAGGCTGGAGGAGCCGGCACAGCGGCTGGTCACCGCCCTGCGGATCGTGTGCGGTGGCTCTGTTGTGGCCACGCGTCCGATCCATGCCCAGCACGACGACGACTTCCCTCCGACGGTGGACGGAAGCGCTGCCCTGCCGACCGTGGTTGCGGCCGACATCAGCCGGCCGACGCAGGTACTCACCGACGAGCAGGTCGAGGCCGTACGCGAGGTATACGAGATGCTCGGGAATCCAGTAGTTCGAGAGGACCGGTCGTTGCAGGTGGCGTTGCGTCAATTCGTGGTCGCCGGTTCCAAGGCCCAGCCAGAGGAGCGGCTCAAGGACCTCGTCATCTGCTGCGAAGCCCTGTTCCTCAAGCGACACGGGATCAAGGGGCCGCAGAAAGGCGCACCCGCGGCTACGAACGCCGGACAGCTCCTGGCAGACGACCCGCTGCTGAACGTCGGACGCGAGCGGGTAGAGCGGTTCGTCAGGGCGGCGTACCGGTTGCGGAACGCGGAAGTTCATGGCGACCACCCCGTCCGTCGATCGATGACACTCCTCCATGGAGAAACCACCGAAGACCTCGCCCGGTTCGTTGAGGACCTTGGTCTCGTGATCGGGCGGGCGCTTCACCTGGTGCTCAGCGGGCTGTCATGCCCAACCGCGGCAGCCGGGGAGGTCCGATGACGGTGCAGCCGCCGGGATTGCTCGGCGCCGCAGGCCCGGCGCAGTTCGAGTTCCTGATCCATTTCTGCGGGCGGCCGAGCTCCGCAGCCATGACGCCGACGGTGCACCAGACGATCCGGGATCTACAGCCGTGGCAGCGGCTGCACAACATTCTGTGGGAAGGTCAAATCCGGGGCTACGCTCCGTTCGGCTCTGACTCGCCGATGGTGTGCCTGTCGAAGAGCCCGCTGGAGCATCTGCGCTGGCTGCTATCGCATCGTCAGTGGCCGCCGTGGGGTCTGCTCCTGCGACGGCAGACCGTGTACGACCTCGGCGGCGGGCCCGTCTGGTACGCCCGCACCGAGCAACTGGCGACGCTGCCCGCGGAGCTGCGCGGCTGGGCCGTACGGTTCGAGGCTGGGACCAACCGATCGGACTGGCTGCACGAGCGCGAGTGGCGCATCCCTATGCCACCCGACAACCCCGTGCTGCAGCTGCCGCCCGACTCCGTTCCCGTGATCCTCGTCGGCGACCCGCGGTGGCAGCCCACCGCGCTGGTCCAGCGCACCGTCTTCGTCGATCATTACGGCATGCTGGCAGCGCCCGGACAGCCTCGTCATCCGCAGATTGTCGACGTACCGAACTGCCACACCTGTGGACCGCCGCCGTACGCTGGGATCCGGCGAACCAACGGATCTGGCAGATCCCTCGCTAGCTGCCCCGCGTCGACAACCGCAGCGAAGCATCAGCACGGAACGGCTGTTCAAGGACGCTCACGGTCGGTTCATGCGGCCACGGTGGTTGCCTCCTGCATTTCGTTTACCACTACACTCAGCGAACGGGTCGTCCCCTAACTGCGCGAAACCGACCCGAGGTGACACCACACCCCAGGACCACCCAAATGGGTGACGTGCCACGCGTGCCGTCCGTCGACAGCAGACAAGCGGCATCGAGGCGCCCGCGCAAGTCTGAGCTGCACCGAACGCACTGGTGACGTCCGCTTGCAGCAAGCGCGGGGCAGATGTGTCTGCAGACTGCACGATCAAATGCACGTCGCAGGCGGGCGAACGCGCAACGCTGGCATCTGGCGAACTTATCCGCCGTTTCCGGACGGGCCGCCGCACCCCGGAGGCGAGTGGTCATTCGCTGCTCAGCCCGAGGGCCTGGCGGATTTCCGTGGCTCGTTGCTCTGACTTGAGTGCCTCTTCGCTCTGGTCGAGCCGCGTGTAGACCTCGCTCAACATTGTCTGTGCTGCCAGTTGCGCGTCGAGGTCTTCGAGTTCTTGGAAGCCTTTGAGGGCTTCTTCTGCGTCGTGGCGTGCTGACTCTGCTTGATCCGCCAGCAGGTGGAGCCGTGAGCGGGCAAGTAAAGCGTGGGCTCGCCCCCGATCGTCTGTGCACATGGGTCCGGTCCCGCGGATATGCGAATCGAGTTGCTTGATAGCCCTCTGGTGTTGTCCGTCTAGCTGATAGGTCGCCGCAAGGTTGATGTCGGCCAGTCCCTCGCCGCGACGGCCGATAGTGCGGAAGGCATGCACAGCCTGTTGCAAGAGCCGCTCCGCCCGGACGTAGTCACCTGCGTCGCTGGCTTCGCTGGCGCGCAACACCAATGTGACTGCCTTGCCAACGTTGTGGATCATCTCGTCGAACGTCTCGATCGCTTCCCGTCGGCCCTGGAACGGCCAGCGAGGGTGGGACTCGATGCTCCTGCGGACGTCTGTGACCACGTCATGGAGTGAAGTTTCGTCCTCGCTGGTTGCCGTCACGGCTGGAGAATGCTTGCTTGCCGGAGGAACGATATTGTCTTCGACCTTCTCAGGACGTGTCTGCTGCTCAGGTGGAGCGGACGCAGTGGATGCGGCGATCTCGCGCACGTCATCGGTTGTCTGTCGTCCCAGCTTTTCGTCGAGCACGATCCGAAGTTGCGCGGCCGCGATCTGCTCTTCGGTCACCGTGAGTGGTCGGTTCATCGGTCTGCCCGCTGTTCGTCCGGTTTGGGAAGGTCGTCAAGCAACGTGTCCAGTACACGCCCTTGGAAGACGTCGAGCAACAGGCACTCATCCCGGTGGGCCAGATCGGACTGGGCGAGCTTGCCCAGCAGCTTCAGCCCGGCCACCCGCTTCGCTGGGGATTCGTCCAGGGCGAGTTCGGCGGCCCAGATAAACCGTCGCCACCACTCCTCGCGACGTGCGGCGAGGTCGCGCTGCTCGGTGGCGCGGTCATTGCCCCGGACGGCGTGCCGGACCCCGAAGAGGGCGCCGCCAGCGGTGAGTAGCCCGACCAGCAGAGACAGCCCGGCCTGCAGCCACGGGTTCATGATCACCTTCCGTAGTCAAGTTGAGGCCAACGGCAGATCGTAGCGAGACCCAGTGGTAGCTGAGACCGTAGGTGTATCCGAGACGGTCCCGAGCTATTTTTCGTAGCTCCTGATCAAGGAGCTGTGGTCGCCAAGTCCGGCATGACTGACGCGCCGGGTCGCACGCATGATCCGAGCATCGGGCCTGGTGGCATCGAAGGGCCGCTCTCATGTGAGCTAGCGCTATAACGCGCGCGATGACGCATCGATCAAGCACGTGTCGTGTCGGTCCAGTACGCGGGATTACGGCCGTAGTCGGGGGTAGTGAACGCGCGGTCCCAGGAGGCGTCAGGGGCGAGAAGCTCTTGCCAAGGCGCGATTTCGATGTAGAGCACGCGCATCGAGTTGAGCGAGGCAAAGTGCAGATCGGGACCGTCGGTGGACACCGCGTCATCCGGGACAGCGACCTCGAAGTTGTGGGCAAGCCCGGCGCGGGCGGTGGCCTCGACGCACACGTTGGTTTGCAGGCCCGCCACGATCAGCCTGGACACGGCGAGGTTACGCAACAGCGGCTCGAGCTCGGTGTAATCGAAGAAGCTGGCCCGGGTCTTATCCAAGACAACGTCCCCGGCCTGCGGAGCGACCGGGTCCATGATCTGGCGTTTCCACTCCTGCTGTTCAGCAGATATGCGAGGCAAACGATCAGCGCGGTACTGCATAAGTCGCGCAAAACGCGGGTTGTCCCCCATCGGTCCAGCGGCGCTGCCGACCGACCGGGAGTAGATCACCGGAACCTGACCGTCCCGCGCGGCGGTCAGCAACTCGCCGCAGGCCGCGATCGTCTGGTCCAACCGCCAGATCGGGGGCCAGCCGAGCGCGTCCCGGACCCCGTCCTCGGCAAGGTACCCATTCTGCATGTCGATCATCAACAACGCCGTAGCCGGCATCCCTCGGCCCCTTTCCTATTGCACCGGTAGCAACGGCGCGAGACGGGCGCCTCGGGCTACCCCCGCCGCACTCCGAGTGCAGGCGTCGGCCCAGGTTCTCAGGCCGTTGCATCCATTGATACGTACAACCACCCCGGCATTACCAGATGTCGCCCCGCTATCCGGCCGTCAGCGGAATCCGAGTCAGCCACTGACATGACTACCGGGAGCCATAGCGCTGCCAACCCGATCACACCGACGATGCTCCGCAAGGCAGTTGGATAACCTGCTCGGCACGCTCGGCGGCCTCCAGTAATGCTGCTCGCGGTCCACGGCGGTGTCGGTTCCGGTGTCGGCTGGGACCACTACCACGCTGAGGCCCTCTAGCAGCTGTTCCTGCCCTACCTCCTAAGCGCCACCGCTGACTGTGCCAGCCGACCGACACTAGCGGCGCCGGCACAGGTCGGTGAGGAGATGGGCCGTGAGCTGCGCGAGCTGGCCGCGGCCGGGTTGATTATCCTCGGCCGCCACGGCGCACCACTGACCAGATACGAATGAACCCCTATGACTGCCGGAACCGACAGACGGACGGCCCGTTCGAAATCACCCGTGGCAGCGGCCAGGGCTGGGTGATTGCCACCGCCGGCGCCTTCATCGTGGTACCACCGATGGTGCTCCGCTGCAGTGACTATCACGCTGCTGTCGATGGTGCGGGACTGTGCTGTTGTCGGATCTGGTGTGTGAGTGTGCGTGCTCGGCGTGAGCCGATGCTGAGGTTGCGGCGTAGGGCATCGGCGGAGATGGGGCGTTGGTGTATGCGCCTGTGTTCGGCGTCGAGTCGGAAGGCTTCGTTCGCCAATGGGTCGCTGAGTGCTTTCTGCCCGCCGTTGTACAGGCCGTTGTCATTGGTTGTGGGTCCGGGCTTGCTGCTGGGCTGGATGGGGAGAGCTGATACTTCCTCGTCTGGGCTGCTGTTCCAGGTTGCTGGGTGTTGCTGCGGTTCGATCGTGGGCTTCTTGTTCTCGGGTTGGTGGTCGTGCCGGCGTTTGAGCGCGTGGTTAAGGAGTTCGACGGCCAGTAGTAGTGCCAGTGGTGGGGTGGCGGCCACGGCAATGGCGAGGGGGTTGAGGTGGGGTGCTGAGGCGATGTTGGCGCATAGCGACAGCGCGATCCCGAGGCTGAAGGCGAGCCAGGCTTTCCATGGACTGGTGGTGTCGCGACGGGATTTCCACAGCTCAATGGTGGCCGTGGTGAGGAGGCCGTCGACGATAAGGGGCCAGAGGGTCGCGGTGGTTTGGTCGGCGCCAAAACGCAGGGCAAAGTCGTGTCCGTGCTGGTAGGAGACGTACGCCGCGCCTACGGCGACGAGAAGTGTGCAGGCGCATTGCAGATGCAACGCTCGGTCAGGACGGGGGCTGGAGGTGACCGCTGGGGTGGTCATCAGCCCTCACCTGCCTGACGCCGGTCCGGTTGTTGGGTGTTTCGGATGGTGAGGCCGTGTTCGCGTAGCCGACGGCGAATAGTGACGGCGTCGACGCCCATGCGCTGACCGATGCGCGGTGGAGTCCACCCCTGGTGGTACAGCTGAACTGCCTCGGTAACTTGTTCGGGGGTGAGGCCGCGTCGGCGCATGGGTACGTGGTGGCGGCGCAGGATCCGGCAGACGGTGTTGCGGCCGATCTTGAACTGCTCTGCCAGCTCGTAGACGGTTGAGCCGGACAGGTAGCCGGCGATCAGTTGCTGGATGTGGGCGTCGTCGAGGTGCCGGGCGCGGCCCGGCCGTGGTCGCTTCGGTGTCGGCTGGGGTGGCGTGTCCAGGTCAGGCAGCTTTCGGCGCAGTGTTTCCAGTGCGCTGACCTGGTCTTTCGGGTTGTAATAAGCTCCCCCAAGGTCCACCGAACCCTGTCATTGTGCGAGCCGCTCCTTCCGCGGCCGTTTCCGCTGGTGAAGCGGGGACGGCCGGCTCGTCCACGCCGTCAGTGCCGATCTTCTCGGCCTCCAGGTACGTGCGTCTTGCGATACTCGCCCGCTGGCGGCGTCATAGTCGTTACTTCCAGTAACATGTAATCGATGGCGCCGTCGACCACGGGAGCTATGCGGTATGCGTCTGTCCGCGTTCCGAAACGGCAAGCACGTCTTCAACGTGGTCGACCGCGGTCCGGTAGACGGCGAGATCGTCGTTCTGCTTCATGGGTTCCCGCAGACCTCGACCTCGTGGGCTACCGTCGTGAGCGAGCTGCACCGCGAGGGTTTCCGTACGCTCACACCGGATCAGCGTGGTTACTCCCCCCGGGCCCGGCCTCGAGGGCGGTGGGCCTACCGGAACAGCGCCCTTGTCGAGGACGTCGTCGCGCTGCTCACCGAAGTCGGCAGGCCGGTACACCTCGTCGGCCACGACTGGGGCGCGGCGGTCGCGTGGTCGCTGGCCGCGGCCAGGCCCGACCTGGTGCGCACACTCACCACGGTGTCCGTGCCACATCCTGGCGCGTTCCTGCGGTCGATGCTCACCAGCAACCAGGCAGCCCGATCCTGGTACATGTTCGTCTTCCAGATCCCCGTGCTACCGGAACTCATCCTACGCCGCAGCGCACGGCTGACCTCCGCGGTGTTCAGCCGTGCCGGAATGACACCCTCCCAGACCGCGGTCTCCCGCCGAGAGGTCATCGACACGGAAGCGCTGACCGGTGCGCTGAACTGGTACCGCGGCATGCCGTTCGCCTCCCCGCCGGCCTGCGCCGGAAGGTCGGCGTACCGACCGTCCACATCTGGAGCGACCAGGACGCCGCCCTGAACCGGCGCGGAGCCGAGCTCACCCGGCACTGGGTGACCGGCGACTTCGAACTCGTCGTACTGCCCGGGGTCAGCCACTGGGTGCCGGAAGAAGCGCCGAACGCGATCACCGACGCGGTCGTGCGACTCGCCAGAGGCAACCCCGCGAGCACCGGTCCCACCGCTCGATCGGCGGATCGGCGGGTTCCGGGGCGGCCGTGACGACGACGGCGGCGGCGGTGCTGCGCGCCCGTCCTACCCGGTCGGTCAGGTGCCGATGTAGGCCGCGAGGTGCTCGCCGGTGAGGGTGGGACGGGTGGTGACGAGGTCGGTGGGTGTGCCCTCGAAGACGATCCGGCCGCCGTCGTGGCCCGCTCCGGGGCCGAGGTCGATGATCCAGTCGGCATGCGCCATGACGGCCTGGTGGTGCTCGATGACGATCACCGACTTGCCGGAGTCGACGAGCCGGTCGAGCAGCGCGAGCAGGTGTTCCACATCGGCAAGGTGCAGGCCGGTGGTGGGTTCGTCGAGCACGTAGACGCCGCCCTTGTCGCCCATGTGGGTGGCCAGTTTGAGGCGCTGCCGCTCACCCCCGGAGAGGGTGGTGAGTGGCTGGCCGATGGTGAGGTATCCCAGTCCGACGTCGGTGAGCCGGTCGAGGATCCTGTGTGCGGCGGGGTTGCGTGCCTCGCCGGTGCCGAAGAACTCCTCCGCCTCGGATACCGACATCGCGAGCACCTCGCTGATGTCGCGGCCGGCGAGGTGGTGGTCCAGTACCGCGGCCTGGAAGCGTTTCCCCTCGCATTCCTCGCAGGTGGTGGCGATGCCGGCCATCATGGCCAGATCGGTGTAAAGGACGCCGGCGCCGTTGCAGGCCGGGCAGGCGCCCTCGGAGTTGGCGCTGAACAGGGCCGGTTTCACGCCGTTGGCCTTGGCGAAGGCCTTGCGGATGGGGTCCAGCAGTCCGGTGTAGGTGGCCGGGTTGCTGCGTCGCGAGCCCTTGATCGCTGTCTGGTCGACCGCCACCACACCCGACGAGGCGGGGACGGACCCGTGGATCAGTGAGCTCTTGCCGGAGCCAGCGACGCCGGTGACCACGCACAGCACCCCGAGGGGGATGTCGACGTCGACATCCTGGAGGTTGTTGGCGGTGGCGCCGCGGATCTCCAGCGTGCCGGTGGGGGCGCGCACCGTGTCCTTGAGCGAGGCCCGGTCGTCGAGATGCCGTCCGGTGACGGTGCCGCTGGCCCGTAGCCCCTCGACGGTGCCCTCGAAACAGACGGTGCCGCCCGCAGTACCGGCACCGGGGCCGAGGTCGACGACGTGGTCGGCGAACGCGATCGTCTCCGGCTTGTGCTCCACGACCAGCACCGTGTTGCCCTTGTCCCGCAGCCGCAGCAGCAGGTTGTTCATCCGCTGGATGTCGTGCGGGTGCAGGCCGATGGTGGGTTCGTCGAAGACGTAGGTGACGTCGGTCAGCGAGGAGCCGAGGTGGCGGATCATCTTGGTGCGCTGCGCCTCGCCGCCCGAGAGCGTGCCCGAGGGTCGGTCCAGCGAGAGGTAGCCCAGCCCGATCTCCACGAACGACTCGAGCGTGTGTCGCAGCGTGCCCAGCAGCGGCGCCACCGACGGCGCGTCCAGACCACGCACCCAGTCGGCGAGGTCGCTGATCTGCATCGCGCAGGCGTCGGCGATGTTGATCCCCTCGATCTTCGACGACCGCGCCGCCTCACTCAGCCGGGTGCCTTCGCAGCCGGGACAGGAGGTGAAGGTGACCGCCCGCTCCACGAACGCCCGGATGTGCGGCTGCATCGCCTCCCTGTCCTTGGACAGCATCGACTTCTGGATCGTCGGGATCAACCCCGCATACGTCAGGTTGACTCCGTCGACCTTGATCTTGGTCGCCTCCCGGTGGAGCAGGTCGTGCATCTCCTTCTTGGTGTACTTGCGGATCGGCTTGTCCGGATCGAAAAAGCCGCAGCCGCGGAAGATCCGGCCGTACCAGCCCTCCATGCTGTAACCGGGGATCGTGAGCGCACCCTCGTTGAGCGACTTGGAGTCGTCGTAGAGCTGGGTGAGGTCGATGTCGGAGACAGCGCCCCGACCCTCGCAACGCGGACACATACCGCCGGTGACGCTGAAGCTGCGCCGTTCCTTCACCGTCTTCCCGCCACGCTCGAGGGTGACCGCGCCCGCCCCGCTGATCGAGGCCACGTTGAAGGAAAACGCCTGGGGCGAACCGATGTGCGGCCGCCCGAGCCGGCTGAAGAGGATGCGCAGCATCGCGTTGGCATCGGTGGCGGTGCCGACAGTGGAACGGGGGTCGGCACCCATCCGCTGCTGGTCGACGATGATCGCGGTGGTCAACCCGTCCAGTACGTCGACATCGGGCCGCGCCAGCGTCGGCATGAAGCCCTGCACGAACGCGCTGTACGTCTCGTTGATCATCCGTTGCGACTCGGCCGCGATGGTGCTGAACACCAGCGAGCTCTTGCCCGAGCCGGAGACGCCGGTGAACACCGTCAGCCTGCGCTTCGGGATCTCGACGTCGACGTCGGAGAGGTTGTTCTCGCGCGCGCCGTGCACGCGGATCAGGTCGTGACTGTCGGCGACGTGCGCCACGGGCGACCGCGTGTCCGCCGTCTTCCTGGCCATGCTCAGCGGACCTCGAAGATACGGATCATGTTGCCCGCGGGATCGCGAAAGGCGCAGTCGCGCACGCCGTAGGGCTGATCGGTCGGCTCCTGGACGACCTCGACGTCGCCGGCCTGCAGCCGCTCGAAGGTGCCGTCGAGGTCGGCGGTGGCCAGGTTGATGCCCGCGTAGGTTCCCTTGGCCATCATCTCGCCGATGGTGCGGCGCTCGTCCTCGGTGATGCCGGGGTCGACGCCGGGTGGTGTCAGGACGATGGACATGTCCGGCTGGTTGGCGGGGCCGACGGTGATCCAGTGCAGCCCGCCGTACTCGACGTCGTTGCGGACCTCGAAACCGAGGGCGTCGCGGTAGAAGGCCAGGGAGGCGTCCGGGTCGTCGTGCGGGAGGAAGGCGTGGTGAATGGTGATGTCCATGGCGGTCACTCTAAGTGCGCTTCGAGGCCGACGCTTCTCGATTCCTGATCGGTCTGGTCACCTGTTTGGCCACGCACGGCGGCATTCCCGCCGTCGCGCGTGCCGACTGGCGCTGGTAGGCGCTGGGCGGCATACCCACCAGTTCGGTGAAGCGACTGCTGAAGGTGCCCAGCGAGGAGCAGCCGACCGCGAAACAGGCCTCGGTGACGTTGAGATCGCCGCGGCGCAGCAGTGTCATCGCGCGCTCGATGCGCCGGGTCATCAGGTAGCTGTACGGCGACTCGCCGTAGGCGCCGCGGAACTGGCGGCTGAGATGCCCCGCCGACATGTTCACGCCGCGGGCGAGCGCCTCGACGTCCAACGGTTTGGCGTACTCCCGGTCGATCCGGTCGCGAACGCGGCGCAACCGTGCGAGGTCGCTCAGTCGCTGCGCCGCGGCGGGCTTGCTGGTCACCTCGTGATCGTGCCACATCCGGCCGGGCGCGCAGCGGAATGAGCGCGCCCCACCTCGCCACCTCGCCGCCTCTCAGGGTGAGGGGAGGAGGGCTGTGGCGGTGGCGGTGATTGTGGACAGTGCGGTGGCGACCACCGGGTGGTCATGGCGGCCGCGCCGGGTCGCGGCGAGGATGCGGCGGGCGGGGGCGGGTTCGCCGCGCAGCGGGATGCGTACGACGGGCCACTCGTGCAGCCGGGCGAGCCGGGGCACGAGGATGATGCCGAAGCCGTGGGCCACCAAGGCTGTTCCGGTGTCCCACTCGTCGGCGTAGTGGGCGATGTTCGGGGTGAAGCCTGCCGCCATGCACGCGTTCAGTACCAGGTGGTGATAGGTGCTCCCCGGGCGGCCGAGGATCCACGGCTCGTTGGCGGCGTCGGCGAGGGTGACGAGGGGCTGGTGGGTCAGGTGGTGCTGGTCGGCTACGACCAGGTCCAGCGGGTCGTCGAGTAGCGGTTGCTGCGCGAAGCGTTCGTCTGCCGTGGGTGGTGTGCCTGCGGTACTGATCACCAGGGCGAGGTCGGCGTCTCCGGCCAGCAGCAGGTCGAAGCAGCGCGTGGGTTCGGCTTCGATCACCCGGACACGTACGTGGGGATAGCGGTCCCGAAGTGCGGCGGCCGCCGCGGGCAGCAGGTGGGTCGCGGCAGTGGAAAAGCCGCACAGCGTGAACGGGCCGCTGGGTTCGTCGCTCGCCGCGGCGAGCTCGGCGTAGGCGCGTTCGGCCTGGGCCCGCAGTACCTCGGCATAGCGCAGCACGGTGCGGGCCGCGGTGGTGAGTTGGATACCGCGGCCGGCTTGGGCCACCAGTTCGACGCCGAGTTCGTCGGCGAGCTGACGCAGCCGGTAGGACACCGCCGACGGGGTGTAATGCAGCGCCGCCGCCGCGGCGGTGACCGTGCCGTGGTGCGCGACCGCCTGCAGCACCGTGAGCTTGGAGTCGAGCATGCGGATATTTTGCACGATCTACTCGAGAAACGTTTGATTCTGTTCATGGTTCGGGGGCGCCAGGCTGTGTGGCGTGATGTTGAGGAAGCGTTCTGGCGCACCTGCCGTGCGCACGGGGATCTACGTCGTGGTCGTGCTCACCGCCGGGGCCTACCTGCCGAGCCCCCTGTACCCGGGCTATCAGGGGGCCATCGGGTTCAGCGACCTGACCATGACCGTCATCTACGCGACGTTCGCGCTGGTCAGCGCGCCGGCGCTGCTGCTGTGCGGGTCCGCGTCGGATGCGCTGGGTCCCCGGACGGTCCTGCGAGCCGCCGTCGTGGCCGCCGCGGTCGGCACCGCTTGCTTCGCTGTCGCCTCCGGGACGATGTGGCTCGTGGTCGGGCGGGCCGCGCAAGGGATCGCGCTGGGTGCGGCCACCGGAGCGGCGAGTGCGCTGATCGGTCAGCACGCGGGTGGGTCGAAAGGGGGCGGCGGGACCGTGCCGGCCAGCACGGCATTCGTGGCAGGCACCGCCATCGGTCCGATCGCCGGTGGCCTGCTGGCGCAGTACGCGCCGGCGCCGCTGGTGCTGCCGTTCGTCCTGCACCTGGTGCTGCTGTGGTTCGGGTGGCGAGCTGTCTCGGCCCTGCCCGCGCCGTCCGCGCCGCGGGCACGGCGATGGATCCCCACCCGCCCCCGCGTTCCGGCCGGTGCCCGACCGCTGTTCGCCACCGCCGCGCTGACCGGGTTTCTCGCCTGGGCGGTGGCCGGTCTCTTCCTCTCGGTCATCCCGGCGCTGCTCGACCGGGCGGCGCACACCAACCTCGCCGTCACCGGCGGTGTGCTGGGTGCCGTGTTGGTGTGTTCCGTGCTGGCGCAACCCGTCGTGCCTCGGGTCGGTCCCCGGTATGCGCAGCTTGCCGGGCTGGCGGCGCTGTCGGGCAGCGTCGTGGTGCTGGCACTGAGCCTCGGCGGTCGGCCGTCGCTGACCCTGCTCGCGGCGGTGATCGCCGGCGCGGGGCACGGGCTCGCCTACGGTGGTGCCGTCGCGGCCATGGAGCGCGGCACCCCACCGGACCGGCGCGGTGCCGTCACCGGTGCGCTGTATCTCGCCTTCTATCTCGGTGCCGGATGCCCGGCCATCGCCATCGGTCTGATCACGCTCGGACATTCCCTGATGACGGCGACCTTGTGTGTCACCGCCGCTGTCGCCGTGCTCGTGCCGCTGAACGCCGCGGCCGTGGTCTCGGTTCGGCCCGCTGAGCGGCCGTGTCCCCGGCGTTCCGGCTGATACCGTGCACTCGATCGCCGCCGCGGCCGCGCGAGCCGCCGCCCGGACCCGGCCCATGAGGAGTACCCGATGGCAGTGGACCATGGCCTGCTGGCCCCCGCCTGGGCCGCGACCGGCTCCGCCGACCTGGTCGACGACCTCGCGGTGTTGCGCGCCATGGTCGAGGTCGAGGTGGCCCTCGCCCGGGCGCAGGCCGAGCTCGGCGTGGTCCCCGGATCGGCGGTGCGGGCCATCGAGGCGGCCGCCGGTGCGGACACGTTCGACCTTCCGGCGCTGGCCGAGGGGGTGCGGGACACCGCCAACCCCGTGGTGGCCTTCGTCGGCCAGTTCACCGCCGCGGTGGCGGAGGTGGACGCCGAAGCGGCCGAGTACGTGCACCGGGGCAGCACCAGCCAGGACATCCTGGACACCGCGCTGATGCTGGTCTGCCGGTCCGTGCTGGAGCGGGTCGGCGCGGACCTCGAGGACTGCGCGGCCTCCCTCGCCGGGCTCGCCCGGAGACACCGGGACACCCCGATGGTGGCCCGCACGCTGACGCAGCACGCCGTCCCCACGACCTTCGGCCTCAAGGCGGCCGGATGGCTCAGCGGGGTCCTCGCGGCCGGTGAGCGGGTCGACGCCGCGCGGCGATCGTTGCCGGTCTCTCTCGGCGGCGCGGGCGGCACCCTCGCCGCCTACGAGCAGTATGCGGTCCTCCATGGCGTACCGGGCAGCACGGTCGCCCTGCCGGGGGCACTGGCGCGGCGGCTCGGGCTGGCCGAACCCACGCTCCCCTGGCACGGCATGCGCGCACCGCTCGCCGATGTCGCGGCGGCGCTGTCCGTGGTCACCGGCACGCTCGGCAAGCTGGCCGCGGACGTGCTTGTGCTCGGCAGGACCGAGGTCGGGGAGGTAGCCGAACCGACCGAGCCCGGCCGGGGTGCCTCCTCGGCGATGCCGCAGAAGCGCAACCCCGTGTTCGCCACGCTCATCACCACCGCCGCGCGCCAGCTACCGCCGCTGGCGCAGGTGCTGTTCCAGTCCATGTCGGCCGAGGACGAGCGGTCCGCGGGCGGCTGGCACGCCGAGTGGCAGCCCCTGCGCGAGGCCCTGCGCAGCACCGCCGGAGCGTCCCGCAACGCCGCCCTGCTGCTGGACGGCCTGCGGGTGTTCCCGGAGCGGATGGCCGCCAACCTGTCCGCGACCGGCGGGGCGGTGGTGTCCGAACGCCTGAGCGCGGTGCTGGCAGGCAGGATCGGCAAGGGCCCCGCCAAGCGGCTGCTCACCGAGGCCACCGCCGCGGACGGCCCGCTCGCCGAGGCCGTGGCCGCCCATCCCGCCCTTGCCGGGCACGAGCTGCCCGCCGAGGAGGTGGCCGCGCTGCTCGATCCGACGGGATACCCCGGGATCGCGGCGGAGCTGGTGGACCGGGCGCTCGCCGGGTACCGGAGCCGGACGCCGCCCGCGGGCGGGTGAATTCAAGGCGCGCTCGATTACCGGCTGCTATTCTGGCCGAGAAGCACAGGGATTACTTCATGGAGGATCGTGCTGATGGCCGGACTTGTCGCCAAGAAAATGGGCATTAAGGAAGGCGCGCGCGCATTTTTCATGAACGCGCCCGCCGAGGCGATCGAGGCGGTTGATCCACCCGAAATCTCGGTGGGGTCGAGCCTGGAAGGCGAGTTCGACTACATTCACCTTTTCGTGAAGAGTCAGGCGGAGCTCGACGACCTCTTTCCCAGGCTCAAGCCGCACCTGGCGCCGAAGGGATCCCTGTGGGTCTCCTGGCCGAAGGGCAGGAAACTGGGGACCGATCTCAACCTCAAGATCGTCATCAACATCTGCTACAACCACGGCCTCGCCGAGAGCAAGTGCCTGAGCGTGGACTCGACGTGGACCGCGTTGAAGTTCACCCACCCCATCAAGGGCAAGGTCTACAACAACAGCTACGGGACGTTGAAGCTCGATCCCTGAGGGCGCCCCGGTAGTGGCGGCCCAACGCCCGCACGGCAGCCATCGCCGTGCGGGCGTAGTCGTGTGTGCCCGAATGTCGGCGGGTCACGGGTTGATGCCGACGATGTGAGAAATTCATAAAAACCGAATTCAAGGTTATCGCGAGCGTGGGTCCAGTCAAATCGGGCACGATCGTCATTGACCGAAACAGGGGGACTTGTCGGCAAGGGCACGCCGTGGCGTCACTTTTCTTTCGGTGCCGCCGCACTCGGTTGTGCATGCAGTTTTCTTCTTGCCTCGAAGGGTGGATAAATGGTGACGACCACGTACGAGCTCACGCACCTGGGGATGCTCGAAGCGGAAGCGGTCCACATCTTCCGGGAGGTCGCCGCGACCTTCGAGAAGCCGGCGTTGCTGTTCTCCGGTGGCAAGGACTCCGTGGTGATGCTGCATCTCGCGGCCAAGGCGTTCTGGCCGGGACCGCTGCCGTTCCCCGTGATGCACGTCGACACCGGCCACAACTTCGACGAGGTGATCGAGTTTCGCGATCGCGCCGTCGAGCGGTACGGCATCCGGCTGGTCGTCAGCAGCGTGCAGGAGGACATCGACGCCGGTCGGGTGGTCGAGGAGACCGGACCGCGGGCCAGCCGCAACCGGCTGCAGACCACCGCGCTGCTGCGGGGCATCGCGCAGCACGGGTTCACCGCCGTGTTCGGGGGTGCCCGGCGGGACGAGGAGAAGGCGCGGGCGAAGGAGCGGGTGTTCAGCTTCCGCGACGAGTTCGGCCAGTGGGATCCGCGTAGCCAGCGCCCCGAGTTGTGGAACCTGTTCAACGGCAGGCACCGCAAGGGGGAGCACATCAGGGTGTTCCCGCTTTCCAACTGGACCGAGCTGGATGTCTGGCAGTACATCCGGGACGAGGGGATCGAGCTGCCGTCCATCTACTACGCGCACCGCCGCCCGGTGATCCACCGGGACGGGATGCTGCTGGCGCACACCGGATTCCTCACCCTGCTGGACGGCGAGGAACCGACCGAGACGCTGGTTCGCTTCCGCACCGTCGGGGACGCCACCTGCACCGGGTGCGTGGAGTCGGGCGCGGCGACGCCGGACGAGGTGGTCGCCGAGATCGCGGCGACCAGGGTCACCGAGCGCGGCGCGACCCGCGCGGACGACCGGATTTCCGAAGCGGGTATGGAAGACCGCAAGAAGGAGGGCTACTTCTGATGGGACCGCTAGTCCGGATAGCCACGGCGGGCAGTGTCGACGACGGCAAGTCCACGCTCATCGGCAGGCTTCTCTTCGACTCCAAGTCGATCCTCACCGACCAGCTGGCCGCGGTGGAGCGCACCAGCGCGGAACGCAACGAGGAGACCCCGAACCTCGCCCTGCTGACCGACGGCCTGCGGGCGGAACGCGAGCAGGGCATCACCATCGACGTGGCGTACCGCTATTTCGCCACGCCCAGGCGCAAGTTCATCATCGCCGACACCCCCGGCCACCTGCAGTACACCCGGAACATGGTGACCGGGGCTTCCACGGCCGACCTGGCGTTGATCCTGGTCGACGCGCGCAAGGGCGTGCTCGAACAGTCCCGGCGGCACGCGTTCATCTCGTCCCTGCTGGGGTTGACACACCTCGTGGTGTGCGTCAACAAGATGGATCTCGTCGACTGGTCGCGGGAGCGTTTCGAGGAGATCCGCGAGGAGTTCCGCCGGTTCGCGATGAAGCTCGAGATCCCCGACCTCACCTTCATCCCGATGTCCGCGCTGAACGGGGACAACGTGGTGAACCGGAGCGCGGAGATGCCGTGGTACGAGGGCACGTCGCTGCTGCAACACCTGGAGCGGGTGCACGTCGCATCCGACCAGAACCTGATCGACGTCCGGCTCCCCGTGCAGTACGTGATCCGGGCCGACCAGGACTTCCGCGGGTACTCCGGCAGCATGTCCGGTGGGGTGCTGAAGACCGGCGACGAGGTCGCGGTGCTGCCCGCCGGGTTCACCTCGCGCGTCACGGCCATCTGGGGTCCCGGCGGTTCCGCGGTCGCGGAGGCCTTCCCACCCCAGGCGGTGACCGTCGAACTGGCCGACCATGTGGACGTGGGCCGGGGTGACCTGATCTGCCGGCCGGGCAACCGCCCGCACACCGGGCAGGACATCGACGCGATGGTGTGTTGGCTGACCGAGCAGTCCGCGTTGAGCCCGGGTGCCAGGTATGCCGTCCAGCACACCTCCCGTCTCGTCCGGGGCTCCGTGCGCGAGCTGGACTACCGGCTCGACATCAACACCCTGCACCGGGACGAGTCGGCTTCCTCGCTGTCGCTCAACGAGATCGGTCGTATCCGGCTGCGCACCCAGTCGCCGCTGCTGTTCGACCCCTACCGGCGCAACCGTGACACCGGCTGCTTCGTGCTGATCGACGAGGCCACGAACAACACGGTGGCGGCCGGAATGATCATCGGTCCGCGCGTGACGCACGCGAACGTGGCGTGGCACGCGACCGCGGTCACCCGTGAGCAACGCGCGACCAGGGGGCTGACGCTGTGGCTGACCGGCCTGTCCGGCTCCGGTAAGTCGACCGTGGCGGTCGAGCTGGAGCGGCGGCTGGTCGCCTCCGGTCGCCCCGCCTACGTGCTCGACGGGGACAACCTCCGACACGGCTTGAACGCCGATCTCGGCTTCGACCCCGCCGACCGCGCCGAGAACGTTCGCAGGGTCGGCGCGGTGGCGCGGCTTTTCGCCGACGCGGGCAACATCGCGATCGTGTCGTCGATCAGCCCGTACGCGGCGGACCGCGACCAGGTACGGGCGGCACACGAGGAGGCCGGAATCTCCTTTGTGGAGATATTCGTGGACACCCCGCTCGCGGTCTGCGAAGCCCGCGATCCCAAGGGGTTGTACGCGAAGGCGCGCGCGGGCGCGATCCGGGACCTCACCGGGGTGGACGCGCCGTACGAGGCGCCCGCCCGGCCGGAGCTGGTGCTGCGGCATTCCGCGGGCGATCCGGCGGCGCTGGCCGCCTCCGTACTGGCTTATCTCGACGAGTGACCGGCAGGAGGTGGCATCCGTGTATCACGATTTGCAGATCAACCGGCTCAGAGCCCTGATGACCGTGGTCGACCTCGGTGGCTTCCGCAGGGCCGCGGAGGCGCTGCACGTCACGCAGCCCGCGGTCAGCCAGCAGATCCGGCAGCTGGGCGGCCTCATCAAGGGCCCGATCTTCCTCTCCACCGGACGCGAGTTGCAGTTGAGCTCGCGGGGCGAGGAACTGCTCGGGTACGCCCGGCGCATCGTCGCGTTGAACGACGAGGCGGTGGATCGGTTCGTGCCGCCTGCGGGGACGATCCGGCTGTCCATCGGGGTCGGCGACCAGCTTGCCGAGACCCTCCCGGACATCCTCGCCATGCTGGCGAAGGGGGTACCGAACGCGCAGGTCAGCGTGCGTACCGGGATGAGCGAGTCACTCGAGGCCCAGGTGGTCGCCGGGCGGCTCGATCTCGCGCTGCTGCTGCAGCACCGCTCGCAGGTGGGCACCGCGATGAGCCACGAACTCGGGCGCATGCGGATGGACTGGTTCGGCCAACCCTCCTACGGGGACGGTGCCGAGCTGCCGCTCACCCTGTTCACCGAGCCGTGCTCGCTGCGCAGTCGCATCCTCGAGACCTTCGACGCCTCCGACCTGCCGTGGCGGGTCGGGTACGAGGGTGCCGAGCTGGTCGGCCTGCGCGCGGCTACCAAGGCCGGCCTGGGGGTGACCTGCCTGGTGGCCAACGGCGACGAGCTGTGGGGCCTGCCCCGCACGAAGCTCGAGCTGCCCGAACCGCCGGGGCCGTTGCCGGTGACCATGGCGCTGTCGGCCGGTGCCTCGGCACCGGGCTTCGTCCGGGTCGCCAAGCGGGCGTTGCAGAACGCGTTGCATGGCTACCCGTTCGCCGACTGACCGGCCGCCGTCGCGGGGCGGGAACGTGCGAGACGTTCCCGCCCCGCGGCCGTCACGCCGCGGAAGCGGGTGCCACCTGGGCCGCCCACTGGGCGAGCGCCCCGGCCAGCACGGTGCGGGCCTGACGGAACTCCGCGGCCGCGAGATGCTCGGCCGGGGTGTGATCCAGGGACGCGTCCCCGGGGCCGTAGGCGATCATCGGCACGCCCCGCCACGTGGTGGCCAGCGTGTTCATATCGCTGCTGCCCTTCTTGGCGAGGAAACGCGGCGTGACACCGGCTTCCCGGAAGGCACGGGAGAACGCCCGCACCAGCGGGCTGGTCCGCGAGGTCGCGTATCCCGGCGTGGCGCGCAGCACCTCGACCCGCATCGGCGCGGCCGCCGCGGTCACCACGGCGGCCAGCTCGTGCACATCGGTCGAGTGTGGCACGCGGACGTCGAGCACCGCCTCACCGATCTGCTCGTCCCCGCCGTTGCGCGCGTCGATACCGAGCACGGCCGGCATGGCCTCCTGGCTGGCCGCCGCGATCTCCGTTCGCACCCGGTGCACGACGTCCACCAGCTCGTCGGCCGCGGTGGACACGCCGTTGCCTGCCGTGTGGCCCACCGGAGCGCGGACCGAGAGCCGAACCTTGAGCAGGCCGTTGTAGCTGATGGTCAGGGCACCGGCACCGGAAGGCTCGCCGATGATCACGGCGTCCGCGGGATAGTTGTCCCTGGCGAAGAACGCGCCCGCGGCGGTCATCTCCTCCTCCACCGCGCCGACGACGCGCACCTGCGCCCACGGCGGCACGTCCAGCTCGGCCAAGGTCTCGAGGAAGGTGACCAGGCTGCCCTTGGCGTCCACGCAACCACGGCCGGAGAGGGTGTCCCCCTCCCACCGCGCGGGCCACCGGTGCGGCACGGTGTCCAGGTGTCCCAGCATGAGCAACCGGTGCGGCCCGCCGCCGCGCACCGCGACCAGGTTCCCTGCGAGGTCGATCTCGGCGTCGATGCCGTGTTCGGTACACCAGTCCACCAGGTAGTCGGCGAGTTCGCGCTCGTCACCGGACACCGAGGAGATCTCCACCGAGCGGGAGAGGAACTCCACGTCCGGTGCGGGCGGCACGGCACGCCAGAAGCGGGTCCCGGACGCCGGTGCCAGGACGTGCGGGCCGGTGATCGCGACATCGGCCGCGCCGGTCAGCGCGATCTCCGCGGCCCGCACCTTGTGCCGCATCCGGCCCCGCGCGTACCGCGCGCCGGTACCGGCGAGCAGGTGTGCCTGCCGCGAGGTGGGGTCCGCCGGATCGGCCAGCAGCCCCGGCGTGCCGGTGACCAGCCGCAGATGGTCGGCGTCCAGCGCGTTCGCCAGCTCGGCCGCGAGTACGTCGGCGTCGACGTTCAGCGCCGAGCCACCCGCGGCACACGCCACCGGCGGTGACACGCATACCACATCGAAGGCTTCCAGCAACGCGAGCAGCCTGTTGGTATCCACATCGGACACCAGACCGGCCCGGTGGTCGCGGACCAGCAGGGTCCGGCCGTCGCGCACGGCACGCAGTGGCGGGTTGGCGGTGCCACACACCAGTGCCGCCTCCGCCGCCACCGCGGTATGCGCGGTGAGTCCACGCGCGGACAGCGCGCGCCGCACGCGCGGCAGGGTCACCTGTTCATAGGCCGAGACGATGAACGGCATCTCCTCCGGCGGGCAGTAGCGGATCTCGTCGCCGCCACGCAGGTGCAGGGTGCGCATGGTACGGCCGATATCGGCGTAGTGCTCGGCGATTCCGGCCGCGCCGCCCGCGACGAGCAGCACGCGCGCGCCACGCTGGTAGATCGCGGCCAGCTCGTCGAACACGTTGCCGTGCCGCAGCGAGGCGCTGCCGACCTTGACCACGTACAACGCCGCCTTGCGCGTGCTGGCGACATGCCCGAGTAAAGACATTTAACCCTCCCAGTTCAGCCTATTCCGCGCGTGTTGCCGCCGTCGGCGAGGAAGACCGTGCCGGTGACGTAGGCGGCCTGTTCACTGGCGAGAAAGGTAGCGAGCGCGCCGAAGTCCGCGATGTCCCCGATCCGCCCGAGCGGGATCCGGTTGGCGACCTTGGCGAGTTCGTCCTCCACGGTCTCGCCGAACTGCTCGTCCAGGATCGGTGTGCGGTGGAAGCCGGGCGCGAGCACGTTCACCGTGACCCCGTTCGGGCCGAGGGCGTGCACCAGCCCCTTCATGTGTCCGAGCAGGCCCAGCCTGGCGACCGAGGACAGCCCGCTCTCCGGGTGCGGCTGGCGGATCGCCTCGGAGGCGATCATCAGCATCCGCCCCCAGCCACGGGCCCTCAGCAACGGGGTCGCGGCGAGGGTGATGGCCACATGCGGCAGCAGGTTCGCGTCGATCGCCTCGCGGTAGTCGGCGACGGTGAAGCTGTCGATCGGTCCGAACGGGACGCCGCCGCTGTTGGTCACCACCACGTCGAGCTCGCCGAAGGTCTCCGCGGTCTGCTGGACCCACCCCGCCGCCGCGTTCTCGTCGCGGATGTCCACCGCGACGCTGAGTACGTCGCCGGGACCCATCGCGTTCACCTCGGCGTGCGCCCTGGCCAGCCGGAGCTGATCCCGGCCGCAGATCGAGACGTGGGCGCCTTCCGCGGCGAAGGCCTTCGCGGTGGCCAGCCCGAGCCCGCTGCTCGATGCGGCGACCAGCGCGACACGGTCCTTCAGTCCGAGTTCCATCTAACCCTCCTTGGCGTTCGGCAGGAGCCGGTACCCGTAGCGAGCGAGCATCGGCAGGGCGGTCATGGTCGCGGCGGCGATCCGTGGCGCGGGCAGTTGCGTGCGCCAGCGCTCGTCCGGGCGGATCCGGGTGTCCCCCTTGGCCAGCCGGTCGGGGTTGCCGGTCACGGTGTGGTTCGCCCCGAGGTTGACCCGGCCGGATTCCCCGACCGGGGGGTCGTCGGCCAGCCCGGCGAATCGCAGCACCTCGGTGAGCACCTCCCGCGGTGCCCGGCACAGGTCCTCGTGCCGGACGCGCAGGTAGCGGTCGGGCGCGGCCCGCCCGATGAGCTCCGAAGCCAGGTTGAAGGCGGTCCAGTACCCGCTGCTGCGGCTCGGGCTCATCGGGTCGATGTAGTCCTTGGCGCGGGCGTAGGACAGCGCGGTCGCGCGCGCGTCGCGCACCATGTGCAGCACGCGGACGTCCAGATCGGAACGGCCGAGCAGCGCCGCGGCCTCGGCGGGGTACTTCGAACCGTCCACGATCAGCCGTTCCCCGCCGTGCCCGGCGAGCAGCCGGTAGATCTCGGCCGTGCGCCCGACCGCCTCGTCCACCTCGGGCGCCCGCGGGGCCTTGCCGAGCGACTCGGCAAGGCGCCGCCTGGTGTGCCGGGTGCGCAGCAGCGCCCGCTGCTGGCCGACCATGGCGCGAGCCGCGGCGGGCTCCGCCGTGCCGTTGGCCGCCAGGACCGCCGACCAGATATCGCAGGCGCGCAGGTCCCGGCCGCAACCGCAGGTGGAGTTGGTGCCGAGGTTCAGTACACCGTTACGCCACAAGTAATGCAGCTCGCCGACGTGCAGCACACCCGGCAGCTCGCCGAGGACGTTGCCGAGTAAGGTGCTGCCGCTGCGCATCCAACCGGTGACGTAGAGGACGCGTGGCCTGCTCATCGCCCGGCCGCCCAGGAGAGGGTCATCAGGTGCTGCGGCAGGTGCACCGCCAGGCCGATGCGCGTGCAGGCCTCCAGCCGGTCACCCTCCGCACCGGACCGCGTGGCGATATGCGCGACATTCGGCAGCAGTAGCGTGAACGCCGCGCGGAAGTCCCCGAGCAGCAGGCGGTCCCGCGCGATCATCCGGGTGCGGGACACCGTGATACCCGCGACCTGAAGCCGTTCCAGCAGCCCGGCCCGCACCATCTCCCAGTAGGTGAACGGGTGCGCGACGATGCCGTCGCAGGAACCACCGGTCTCCTCGACCTCGGCGGCGGCCCGGGTCACCGCGGCCTCGAGGCCGAGCGGGGAGTTGGTGTGGCGGGTGCCGGGAAGGTTCAGCAGCCCGGTGATCGCGCCGTCGGCGGTGCCGTGCAGCAACGACTGGTTCTCCACCACCGACAACCGCACGAGCAACCGGAAGTCGATGTACTGCGTCAGCAACTCCGGCCAGTCGAGCAGGCCGAACGGCAGCGGGACGGTGGCCGTGATGTCGGTGAGCGTGGCCCGCTCCAGCCGCGGCGCGAAGTGCGCCTCCGGGGTCGTGCCGTAGGACGTGCCGGAGGCGCCCAGCTCGCCCTTCGGCGGCTCGTGCACGTAGGAGGCGTGCTCGCCGGTGACCGGTGCCGTCTTCAACAGATGGCGCACCGGGTACCGGGGCCGGGAGGCGAAGAGCGGGAACGCCGCCGGCAGGTGGGTGTCGAACGGCACGACCAGGTCGCGCCGCGCCCGCGCGTCGCCCACCGCGGTGGCGAATTCCTCGCCGGGTGTGCGCTCGACGGACTTGAGTTCGGTCAAGGCCGCGGTTCCTCGCATTGCCCCTCCAGAAGACGGAAGTGAGTATGAACCTGTTTCTCGAGTTTAATCTTCGGGCATCGATTTCCGCCGCATCCTGGTGACAAGTGCTGCTTATATAGGGCGAGGCCGCTGATGATGGCAGGCCGATAAGTCCCCCGGTGTGGTTCGAACACCGCTCTTTATTGGATATTTTCACATTTTGGGGATAAATTTGTCCTGTCTTGCCGGAACAGCAGATCACTACTGAGGGGTCGAGCTCATGCAGAAGATCACGTACGCCGCCGAGTGCCCGGAGTGCGCGTCCGCGGTGACCATCGAAGCCGAGGTCCGGGTCAGCGAGATCATCGAGTGCACGGACTGCCGGAGCGAGCTGGAGATCGTCTCGACGGAGCCGCCGGAGCTCGCGCTGGCGCCCGAGGTCGAAGACGACTGGGGCGAGTAACAAAAGGACGTCATGACATGGATTCGGTAACCCCTCGTCTCGGCATTCTCGCCTCGCGGGTTCGGTACGAGGAAAAAAGTATCATGGCCGCATTGGAGCGACGCGGTGCCGAGTTCGAGTATCTGGATCCTCGGTCATTGTCCGTCGTCGGTGCTGCGCCAAGGGAAGCGCCCTCGTTCGTGTTCAACCGCGAGATCGGGCATTTCCGTGCCTACTATGCGGCCAGCGCGCTGGAATCCGCGGGGGTGACGGTGCTGAACACCGCCGCCGCCACCCGCGTGACCGGGGACAAGTGGCACACCTCGGCGGCCCTGCTCGGTGCCGGGCTGCCGACGCCGGCCACCGCGCTGGCGATGACACCGGATGCGGCGCTCAAGGCGCTGGAGGAGATCGGCTATCCGGCCGTCATCAAACCGTTGGTCGGCTCGTGGGGCCGGCTGGTGACCAGGGTGACCGACCGGGCGATGGCCTCGGCCGTGCTCGAGTACGTCGCGGCACTGCCTTCCCCGCAGTCACATGTCGTATACCTGCAGGAACTGGTACCCAAGGCCGATCGCGATATCCGGGTGGTCGTCGTGGGTGGCACCGCGATCGGCGCGATGCACCGCCGTGGCGCGGAATGGCGCACCAACGTGGCGCGCGGCGCGGTGAGCGAACACTGCCCGCTCAGCCGGTCGCACGCCGAGTTGGCGGTGTCCGCCGCGGCCGCGGTCGGTGCCGATATCGCGGGTGTCGATCTGATCGAGGACGAGGAAGGACGTGTCACCGTGCTTGAGGTCAACGGCCAGGTGGAGTTCCGCGGTTTCCAGGAGGCCGAGGGGTCCAGGGTGGACGTGGGCGACTCCATCGCGGCCCTGCTGATCGCGAGGGCAGCCGCATGATCCGCGTCGCGGTCGTCGGTGCCGCCGGCTACATCGGGGGTGAACTGCTCCGCATTCTCGTCTCCCACCCGCAGGTGGAGATCGCGGCCGCCACCTCGCGCTCGCTGCACGGGCGGCAGATCGACGGGGTGCATCCGAACCTGCGGGGCAGGACGAAGCTGGTCTTCAGCCCGGAGGACGAGCTCGATCGCTACGACGTGCTGTTCCTGGCGACCCCGCACCGGGAAACGATGTCCCGGATGCCGGAGTTCCTCGCCATGGCGGGCACGGTGATCGACCTTTCCGGTGACTTCCGGTTGCGCGACCCGGATGCCTTCGCGGACTACTACGGGCTCGCGCACCAGGCCCCCGACCTGCTGCCCACCTTCGTGACCGGGCTGCCCGAGCTGCATCGGGAGCGGCTGCGCACGGCCGACCGGATCAGCGTGCCGGGATGCATGGCGAGTGCCGGAATGCTGTCCCTCGTCCCGCTGGCCGAGGCCGGGCTGATCACCGGCGAGGTCGCGGTGGACGCCCGCACGGGCTCCAGCGGTTCGGGTGCGAAGGCCGGGGTGGAGAACCTGCACGCCGAGCGCAGTGGCGCACTGCGGGTGTTCGCGCCGACCCGGCACCGGCACGAGGCGGAGATCGCGCAGGCCACCGGCCTGCCGATCCGCATGACGGCGACCGGGATCGAGGCGGTGCGCGGCGTCCAGCTGGTCTGCCGGGCGTGGCTCGGCGATGGCGTGGACGAGCGGAGCATCCGGTCCACCTACCGCGGGCGGTACGGCGAGGAGCCGTTCGTCCGGGTGGTGGCCCAGCGACGCGGTATGCATCGCTTCCCGGACGCGAAGATCCTTTCCGGCTCCAACTTCTGCGATGTCGGGTTCGCGCTGGAGCGGGGTTCTCCGCAGGTCACGGTCATCGCCGCGCTGGACAACCTGGTCAAGGGCGGGGCCGGGAACGCGGTGCAATGCATGAACGTCCGATTCGGCCTTTCCGAACGGGCCGGGCTGGAGTTCACCGGCCTGCACCCGAACTGACCCACCGAGGGTGGTTGCAGGTCACCGCATTGGCGACGCGCATCGCGGACCTGAACAACCCGACCGTGGAACAAGACACCGAAAGGAAACGGAGCCATGAGCAGCAGCACCTGCACGCTGCCGAGCAGTACCCACGCCGATCTGGCCCCGGTCACCCATCGGATCCGCGAACACATCGTCAACATGTGTGCGGGCCCGGAGGGTGGCCACGTGGGTGGCTCGATGTCACTGGTCGAGATCCTCGCGACCCTGTACTTCCGCGTGATGCTCGTCGACCCTCGCCTTCCCGGACTTCCGGAGCGGGACATCCTGCTGCTCAGCAAGGGACACGGCGGGATCGGGCTGTACGCGACCCTGTGCGAGGCCGGTTTCTTCCCCGAGCGGGAGCTCGCCGACTACGGGCGGCAGGGGAGCCACTTCATGGCCCACCCGCACCCCGAGGTCCCCGGGGTGGAGATGCCGTCGGGTTCGCTCGGGCACGGCCTCGCGATCGGGATCGGCTGCGCGCTCGCGGCCAGGCTGGACGAGGTGCCGCGGCGGGCGTTCGTCGTCCTCGGCGACGGCGAGTTGCAGGAGGGCTCGGTGTGGGAGGCCGCGGCGGTCGCCTCCGCCCAGCGCCTCGACCGGCTGGTCGCCATCGTCGATCGCAACCGGCTGCAGATCACCGGTGAGACCGGCGAGGTGTGCGACCTCGAGCCACTGGCGGATCGGTGGCGCGCCTTCGGGTGGCGGGTTCGCGAGGTGGACGGGCACGACGTCGAGGAACTGACCGAGGTGCTGAGCGCACCGCCGGAACCGGGAACACCGACCGTCGTCATCGCGCACACGGTCAAGGGGAAGGGCCTGCCCTTCGTCGAGGGGCAGACCCGCAGCCACTACGCCCGGCTGGGGGAGCGGCAGCACCGCCAGGCGCTGGCCGCGCTGCGTGCCTCGGTACGGAAGGTGCGCCGATGACGACCACGCTGCCCCCTTCCTCCAGGGACGTCTATCGCGACATCGTCACCGAGTCGCTGCCCGCCGACGAACGGCTGGTCTGCCTGGACAGCGACACCGGCCTGTTCAGCGGGGTCGACTGGGGCGCGGCCGCCGACCGGTACGTGAACATCGGCATCGCCGAGCACACCATGATGGGTGCCGCCGCGGGCCTGGCCAAGCAGGGGCGGGTTCCGTTCGTGAACACGATGGCCGCGTTCGCCGCCTCCCGCGCGGTGGAGGCCGTCAAGATCGACATCGCGCTGAACAACCTCCCGGTGCGCATCGCGGCGACCCATTCCGGCGTGTCCGCGGGTCATCTCGGCCCCACCCACCACGCGCTGGAGGACCTGGCCGCGATGCGCGCGCTGCCGAACATGACCGTCGTCGTCCCCGCCGACGCGGCGTCCGCGGGCGAGCTGATCCGGCAGGCGATCGCGCTGCCCGGACCCGCCTACCTCCGGCTCGGCCGCAACGCCACCCCCGACCTGCCCGCGGGACCGCCGATCGAGCTGGGCAAGGCCCAGGTGCTGCGGGAGGGCGCCGACATCACGCTGGCCGCCTGCGGCGCGTACCCGGTGCTGGCCGCGCTGGAAGCCGCGGAACTGCTGCGACAGGAGGGGATCGAGGCCGGGGTGTTGCACGTACACACGGTCAAGCCACTGGACACGGCCGCCCTCGCGGCCGCGGCGAGCCTGACCGGGATCGTGCTCACCGTCGAGGAGCACTGGCACGCCGGTGGTTTCGGCTCGGCCGTCGCGGAGAGCCTCACCGGGCTGCTGCCGGTCATGGTGCACAGGGTGGCGATGCCGGACGCGTTCGTCCCCGTCTCCGGTGGGCAGCGGTACCTGCTCGAACGGGCCGGGATCACCGGCCCGGCCGTGGCCGATCGCGCCCGGTCGGCCCTGGAGGGTTATTCAGAACGACCCAGCGACCGCGGGCCGGCAGACCCGTGGTCACCGCGGCGCGCAGCGCCACCGATGGGGTGGCGGTGGGCGACGGGCGGGAGGTCGTTGCAGTTCAAGCATTTGTGACAGGCACTACGGGCCTGAATAACCCGACTGTTGATTAAGACTCTGGACAAGTCACCGGGTAAGGCATGAAAGGGATTCCGATGAGTGAAGCCTACCGATCCGCGGGCTGGTGGCGGGACGAGACGATTCTGGACGACCTGCGCCGCGCGGCCGCCGAGACCCCGGACAAGCCCGCGCTGGTGTGCTACCAGAACGACACCCTCGTCGTTGTGTCCTATGTGGAGTTGATGGCCAGGGTGGACCGGCTGGCGGCCAACCTGGTGCGGCTGGGAGTGCGGCCGGGGGAGGTCGTCACCCTGCAGCTCCCGAACTCCTGGCAGCTCGTCGCGCTCTGCCTTGCCTGCGCGCGGATCGGCGCGATCGCGGGGCCGGCCGTGCCGATCCTGCGCAGGAGGGAGATCGAGCACATGACCCGGCTGACCGAGAGCCGGGTCTACGTCGCCGCGGCCGAGTACCGGGGCTTCAGCTACGCCGACATGAGCGCGGAGGTCGCCGCGGTGGTGCCGACGCTGGAACACCGGGTGCTGCTCGGTGGTGGGGCCGGCGCGCTGGATTTCGACCGTGACCTGCTCGAGCACGAACCGCCGCCGGTGGATCTGGACGCGCTGGAGGCGAAACCCGACGACGCGGCACAGGTCATGTTCACCTCCGGCACCACCGGCGAGCCGAAGGGCGTGGTGCACAGCCACAACACCCTGTACGCGATGAACAAGGCCCAGGCTGATGTGCTGCGCCTCGGACCGGACGAGGTGACCGCCATGGGCTCGCCGACCTCGCATCAGGCCGGCTACACCTGGAACTTCGTGATGCCCCTGCTGCTGGGCGCGACCGCGGTGCAGGTGGAGTACTGGGATCCGGAGGTCATGCTGCGGATACTGGAGGAGCAGCGGGTCACCTTCTTCATGGGAGCGCCCACCTTCCTCTCCGACCTCATCGCGGCCCAGCGGGCGAACCCGCGCGACCTCGGCGCGCTGCGTACGTTCGCCACGGGCAGCGCGCCGATCGCACCGGCCTTTGTGGAGCAGGCACGCGATGTCCTCGGCTGCCGGCTCTACGCGCTGTGGGGGATGACCGAGAACGGTTGTGTGACGATCACCCGCCCCGAGGACCCGCCGCTGCGCGCAGCCGAGAGCGACGGCACCGTCGTACCCGGGATGGAGATCAGGATCGTCGGTGCGGGCAACCTGCAGGTACGTGGCGCGGCGCAGTGCCTCGGTTACTTCCGGCGTGAGCGGGTGTACGCGAACTCGGTGACCGAGGACGGCTGGTTCGACACCGGCGACCTGGCCAGGGACGACGGTTACGGCGGTATCCGGATCACCGGACGGGTCAAGGACCTCATCATCCGCGGCGCGGAGAACATCCCCGCGGTGGAGGTCGAGGCCGCGCTGGTGCGGCATGCCGCGATCAGGGACGTGGCGGTGGTGGGATACCCCGACCAGCGCCTCGGCGAGCGCGCCTGCGCCGTACTCGTGACGACCGGCGAGCCACTGAGCCTTGACGACCTGCGCACCCATCTGGACGGGCTGGGCATGGTCAAGCAGTACTGGCCCGAGCGGGTGGAGATCGTGCCCGAACTGCCGAGGACCCCCTCGGGAAAGATCCGGAAAACCGTGCTGCGGGACCGACTCCGGGATCAGGAGAGGAATGACGATGTACTTCGAGTACACGGCTGAGCAGCGGGCGCTGGCGAAGCGGGTCGGCGAGTTCGCCGCCGAGCGCATCGCCCCGTACCGCCGGGAGAGCGACGTGCGGGGCGGCTACCGGCCGGGCCTGCTTCCCGAGATGGCGGCCGCGGGCCTGTTCGGCCTGCGCGTCCCCGCGGCCTACGGCGGCCTCGAGCTGGACGCGTCGAGCGCGGGCATCGCGCTGGAGGAGTTGGCCGCCGCGGACCTGACGGTCTGCTTCCCGGTGCTGAACGCGGCGCTGGTGGCGGGCGTGCTGGCCGCGAACGGCTCGCCCGCGCAGCTGTCGGCCTGGCTACCGCCGATCGCGCGGGGTGACGCGATCGTCGCGGTCTGCCTGACCGAGGCCGACCACGGCACGGACGCCGCGGGCATCCGGATGCGCGCCACCCCGGACGGGGACGGCTGGGTGCTCACCGGCGAGAAGGTGTCCATCATGGCCACCGCCTACGCCACGCACGCACTGGTCTTCGCGCGTACCGGCGGTTCCGGGGCACACGGCATCACGGCGTTCTACGTGGACCTGGACTCGCCCGCGGTGAGCAGGGAACGCCTGCACGACCTGGGTTGCCGGGCCGGCGGCCGCGGTACGCTGGCTTTCGACGGCCTGCGGGTGGGGTCCGACGACGTGGTCGGCAGGCCGGGTGCGGGGTTCGTCGAGGTGATGCGCGGTTTCGCCTTCTCCCGCGCGTTGATCGCGCTGATGGCGATCGCGGTCGGCAACGCGGCGATCGATGAGGCCATCGCGCACGCGGGCCGCCGGGAGGCCTTCGGCCAGCCGATCGGCCGCTACCAGTCGGTCTCGTTCCCGCTGGTGGAGTACGCGACCCTGCTGCGCGGCGCGCGGCTGGTCGCCTACGAGGCGTTGGGCAAGGCCGACAACGGACTCGACCCGCGGATCCCGTCCAATATGGCCAAATGGTGGGCACCGAAGGTGGCCATGGAGGCCGTGCACCAGGCGCTGCTGACGCTGGGCCACCTCGGCTGGTCCGAGGACGGGCCGATCGCCCAGCGGCTCAGGGATGTCATCGGCCTGCAACTCGCGGACGGCACCGCGGGCGCGACGAAGCTCGTGGTCGCCCGGCACCTGCTGGGCAAGGAGAACGCTCCCTAGGAACCGGCCTCGGCCCGCCTGGCCTGCCGGTACACGCGCATCTTGGCGCGGGCACCGCAGACGGACATGGAACACCACCGGCTGGCGCGGTTGCGCGACCGGTCGTAGAAGGCCCACGCGCAACGATGCTCCTGGCAGGCCTTGAGTCGCTGCCAGGAGCCGTCGTGCACGGCCCCCATCATATGGGCGAGCACCGTGCCCAGGGCCCCCCGCACATCCGGCTGCGCGGGGCCCAGCTCGGGATCTCCCGTCTCCCCGGCGAACCGCACCACCATCGGGCAGTTCCGCGCGATGTGCCGCACCGTACGACGCGCCCGCGGATCCGCGGGCGCGTCGTTGTTCTCGCGTAGCAGCGCGCGCATCGCCTCGCGTAGCGCGATCGCGTCCGTGCGGTCGAGTTCCTCCGGTTCGACGGACCGGCTCACCAGCTCGTTGCGTGCCAACCAGCGGCGGAAACCCTCCGCGGTGGCGAACTCGTCCGGTCCGAACTCGACGTTCACGCTGTTGACGAAGGACTGCACCAGCGCGAGCCGCCCCGGCGCCTCCGCCCTGTTTCCCGGTTGCCCTTTCATCCTCGGCATCTTACCGGTGAACGCATTTCGCTGGTATCACGTTGGCCGGACTCGACGATAAGAACCGCTTACCGGGTTTCGCTTGCCCCACTACGTTACCAGCCATAAATTATAGCTAGTAACACGCACACTCGTGCTTCGGGCACCACGCCAAAGGGGCGACCGATGAACTACCACATTCTTCGCGAGTTCGGTGAGCTGATTCTCAACCGCCCCTGCCTCGGCGCGCCGCCCGCGGAGGTGGCCGCGTGGTACGAGCGCAAGGCCGACCTGTTCGAGTGCATAGCCGCCGCTGAGGGGCATGACCCGGTGGGTGCGCTCCGGCAGGCGCGGCTGGCGCGCCGGCATGCCAGCCGGCTGGTGACCGCCGGAAGTCACGCGGCCTGACGCGCCATCCGGCGAGCCGGTTCCGTGGCCGTTCCCCGGCCGTTCTGTTCCCGTAGAAGTTGCCATCCAAAGAATATGGACGGTAACAACGGAGAGGATACCTGTGCAGATGAACTCCTCCGGGCCCCTGCTGATCAGGGGCGGTTTCCTGTATCCGGCGGATGACCGGGAGCGGGTGATTCCCGACGGCGCCGTGCTGGTCGAGGAAGGGCGGATCGCCGCGGTGGGCGGCACGACCGAGGTGGAGGCGGCACTGACCGACCGGCCCCGCACGATCGAGGCGTCCGGGAAACTGATCCTGCCCGGGTTCGTGAACCCGCACTGGCACGACATGTTCGCCACCCGGTTCCCGTTCAAGGGAGCGCTTCGCGACCCGAGCGACCGGGAGGACCGGCCCGCGTTCATGGCGCTCGGCGGTGACATCCAGCGGATATCGATGATGTTCGACTCGTTCTGCGCCAAGATCGACCTGCTCGGTCCGGACGAGGCCGCGGCCATCGCCAGGTACTCGATGTGGACCCAACTCCGGTCCGGGGTGACGACCCTCGGCGATGTCGGCTCGTTCAACCGACCGGAGGCGCTCGCCGCCGCCGCGCGCGAGCTGGGTATGCGCTGCGTGGTCAGTACCTGGGCCAGCGACGCCGTGTGCGCACCCGGCGAGTCCCGGTTCCGCCGGACCAGGGACGCCGACGTGGTGCTGGGGCGGGTCGAGAGCCTGCTCGACACCTGCGCCGCGGAGCGCGGCGGCCTGGTACGGGCCCGCCCGACCTCGGTCTACGGCGTCAACATGACCGACGAGCTCGGCGCCGGGTTCGCCGAGCTCGTCGCGCGCTACGACGTTCCGTTCGCGACGCATCTCGGGGCATTGCGCAACGAGGTCGAGGTGATGCGCACCTACTACGGTGCCACCCCGGTCCGCAGGTTCGCCGAGCTCGGCCTGCTCTCGGACCGTTTCATGGCGGTGCACTGCGCGTTCGCGGACGAGGACGAGCGCAAGCTGCTCGCCGAGGCGAACGCCCACATCAACTTCTCACCGGCCAAGTACGGGCCCGCGGGGGAGTCGTCCCTGACCGAGACCGGCGCGATGCCGGAGTTCCGGCGCCGCGGGCTGGATCTCTCCCTCTCCACCGACGGGGCACCGATGCCGGTGGGCGGGATGGCCGAGGCGATGCGGGCCGTCTGGCAGACCTTCAACGAGATGTCCGCCGACCCGACCGAGGTGCGCCCGACCGACGCGCTGGCGATGGCCACCCGTATCCCGGCCCGCGGCCTGGACTGGGCGGAGGAGATCGGCAGCCTCGAGGTCGGCAAGCAGGCGGATCTGCTGCTGATCCCGGCCACGGACTGGCGCTACCTGCTCAACCCGCGGCCGCTGGAGGGATTCCTCGCGCTGGGCGGCTCGATGGACATCGACACGGTGCTGGTCGCGGGCCGGGTGCTGGTGGAGGGCGGCCGGCCCACCTGCTTCGACGAGCACGACGTGGAAGCCGACTACCTCGAGGCGCTGGCCGCTTTCTCGGTGCGCTGCCTCGGGGTCGATCCCGATCTGGTCGCCGCGCACACCCGGCGAGCACAACGAGCAGTGAGGAGTGACTGATGTGGGGGAAGACGGCCCTGGTCACCGGGGCGGCGGGCGGCATCGGCGAGGCGGTGGTGCGGGCGCTCGCCGCCGAGGGCGCCGCCGTCGCGGCCGTGGACGTGGAAGCCGAGGCACTGCACCTGCGGGTCAAGACGCTGGCCGGCGAGGGTCACCGGGTGCGGGGCTTCGCCGCCGATGTGTCCACCGGCGCGGCGGTGGACGCGATGGTCGAGGAGGTCGAGCGGGAGCTGGGACCCGTGCGGTACCTGGTGAACGCGGCCGGTGTGCTGCGGCCGGGTGCGGTGACCGAGTTCTCCGACCACGACTGGAACACCACCTTCGCGGTCAACACGACCGGGGTGTTCCATGTCAGCAGGGCGGTGGCCAGGCGGATGGTCCCGCGCAAGGAAGGCGCGATCGTCACGGTGGCCTCCAACGCGGCCACGGTTCCCCGTCGCGATATGGCCGCCTACGCGGCGTCCAAGGCGGCGGCGAGCAGCTTCACCAAATCGCTCGGACTGGAGCTGGCCGAGCACGGGATCCGGTGCAATGTGGTCGCGCCCGGCACCACCGAGACACCCATGATCGCCTCGCTGTACGCCGACGCCGATGCGTTGCGGGCCACCATCGAGGGCATGCCGGCCAGCCACCGGGTCGGCATCCCGCTCCGGAAGCTCGCGACGCCGGGGGACATCGCCGAGGCGGTGCTGTTCCTGCTCTCCGAACGCGCGTCGCACATCACCCTGCACGACCTCACCGTCGACGGCGGTGCCGGGCTGGGTCGCTGACCCGGCCGAACCGCCCACACGTCCACCCGAGAAGGGAGTCATGATGGCCATCCCGGTGATCGAGCCGTACGCGATGCCGGCCGAACACGAACTACCGGAGAACATCGCACCGTGGACGATCAGTCCCCGGCGTGCGTTGCTGCTCGTGCACGACATGCAGAACTACTTCCTCCGCCCGTTCCGGCCCGAGCAGGAGCCGATGCGCGAGCTGGTCGCGAACATCGTGTCGCTGCGCGCGGAGTGCGAGCGGCACGGGATTCCGGTCGCCTACACCGCGCAGCCCGGCGGGATGACCGACCAGGAACGCGGTCTGCTCAAGGACTTCTGGGGTCCGGGGATGAGCACCGACCCCGCGCACCGGCGGATCGTCGAGGGGCTGAGTCCCGCCGATGCGGATGTGGTGCTCACCAAATGGCGGCCCAGCGCGTTCTGCCGTACCGAACTGCTCGAGCTGATGCGCGCGCGGGGGCGCGACCAGCTCGTGATCTGCGGCGTGTACGCGCATGTCGGCATCCTGATGACCGCGCACGAGGGCTTCTCCCACGACATCGAGACCTTCCTGGTCGCGGACGCGGTCGCCGACTTCTCCCCGGACCACCACCGGCTCGCGCTGGACTACGCGGCCTCGCGCTGCTCGGTGACGGTGTCCACCCGGTCCGCGCTGGCCATGCTGGACGGAGGTACCCGATGACGACCCCGGCATGGCTGGGTCGGATCCTCGACCCGCGGACCCCGCCGTTCGCCCTGCTGCACCGACCCGTCGCCGCCGGAGCGCACCGGGTGGACCTGATCTTCGGGGAGACAGGCGAGGTCGACCGGGTCGCCGACATCCCGGTACCGGCCGAAGGGGGCCAGAACCGGCACGAGGTACTGGCCCTGCTGCCGTTCCGGCAGATCGCCGAGCGCGGGTTCGTGGCACCGGAGGACGACGCCGGGCTGCTCACGATGGCGGTGACCGACCAGGCCGTGCTGCCGCTGTCCGAGGTACTCGATCAGCTTCCGGACGGGCCGATCGAGCTGACCGAAGGCGGATTCGACCTGGCCGACGAGGAGTACGCCGAGCTCGTGCGGAGGGTGGTCACCGAGGAGATCGGCCAGGGCGCGGGGGCGAACTTCGTCCTCAAGCGCTCCTTCTCGGCCGAGATCACCAACTGGTCGGCCCGCACCGCGCTGTCCTTCTTCCGCCGCCTGCTCGGCAGGGCTTCCGGGGCCTACTGGACCTTCGTGATACACACCGGCACCCGCACCTTCGTCGGCGCCTCACCCGAGCGGCACGTCAGCCTCACCGGCGGCACCGCGGTGATGAACCCGATCAGCGGTACCTACCGCTACCCGGCCGGGGGTCCCGAACTCGGCGGGCTGCTCGAGTTCCTCGCGGACACCAAGGAGGCAGGCGAGCTGTACATGGTGCTCGACGAGGAACTGAAGATGATGGGCAGGGTCTGCGACCTCGGCGCCCGCGCCACCGGCCCGTACCTCAAGCAACTCGCCCGGATCGCGCACACCGAGTACCTGATCGAGGGGCACAGCTCGCTGGACGCGCGGGACATCCTGCGGGAGACCATGTTCGCGCCCACGGTCACCGGCGGCCCGCTGGAAAGCGCCTGCCGGGTGATCAGCAGGTTCGAGCCGGAGGGCAGGCAGTACTACGCCGGGGTGGTGGCCCTGTTCGGGCGGGACGAGTCGGGCCGCCAGGCCCTGGACTCCGCGATCCTCATCCGCACCGCGGACGTCGATGCCACCGGTCGGATGCGCATCCCGGTCGGCGCCACCCTGGTTCGCGACTCCGATCCGCCTTCCGAGGCGGCGGAGACCAGGGCGAAGGCGGCGGGCCTGCTGGAGGCGCTACGCGGGGACGGCGCGGGGGCACCCGCCCCGGTGCCCGATCTCGGCGCGCACCCCGATGTGCGCGGGGCACTGGCCGAGCGCAACGTCCCACTCGCCGACTTCTGGCTTGCGGACCCGCGGCAGCGGGCGCGGCAGCGGTCCGCGCTCGCCGGCCGCAGCGTGCTGGTGATCGACAACGAGGACATGTTCACTTCGATGATCAAGCATGTGCTGGTCGCGCTGGGGGGTGAGGTCGTGGTCCGCCGGTTCGACGAGGACTTCGCGCTCACCGGGTACGACCTCGTCATCGTGGGGCCCGGCCCCGGCGATCCGAGCGCGCACTCCGACGTCAAGATCTCCCGAATACGGTCCCGCGTCCGGGAACTGCTCGCGAACGGCACCCCGTTCCTCGCCGTCTGCCTCGGGCACCAGGTGCTCAGCGCGTTGCTCGGGCTGGAGCTCGTCCGCAAGCCCGTCCCCAACCAGGGGGTGCAGCGCAAGGTCGACCTGTTCGGCCAGGCCGAGCTGGTGGGCTTCTACAACACCTTCACCGCGGTCAGCGCCACCGACCGGATCCCGTGCGCCGGTCGTGCGGGCGTGGTCGAGATATTCAGCCAGGAATCCAGCGGCGAGGTGCATGCTCTACGCGGACCCGGTTTCGTCTCGGTGCAGTTCCATCCCGAGTCCGTGCTGACGCGCAACGGCGTGGAGGTCCTCGGCGAGGTCCTCGGCGGCCTCCTGGACGTGAAGGGAGCTCTGGCGGCTTGATGAATCCCGCTCACACGTTCGCGTCGGTCGCGGAGTTCGAGTCCTGGCTGGAAGCCAACCACCGGACCACGGACGAGATCTGGGTGGCGTTGCCCAAGATAGGTACCGAGGTGCCGTCGGTTACCAGGGGACAGGCCCTGGACGTGGCGCTGTGCTTCGGCTGGATCGACGGCAAGGCGACCTCGCGGACAACGCCGGAAGGCTGGTGGGCGCAGCGTTTCACCCCGCGCGGGGCCCGCAGCACCTGGTCGAAGATCAACAGGGTCAAGGTGGAAAGGCTGATCCGCGAGGGCCGGATGCGGCAGGCCGGGCTCGACCAGATCGAGCTGGCCAGGTCCGACGGCCGGTGGGCGGCCGCCTACGACTCGCCGAGCAGGGCACAGGTTCCCGCCGAACTGCGGGCGGCGCTGGACGCGAACCCCGCGGCCGACTCGGCCTTCGCCGAGCTCGGCGCCGGAGCCAGGTACCGGCTGTTGCACAGCCTGCAGACCGTGAAGAAACCGGAGACGCGGGCGCGCAAGATCGCCGGCTACGTCGAACGGCTCGCGGCCGGACAGTCGCCTCACCCCAAGGAGAAGTGATGCAGCGCGCACTACCGCAGATCGGGGACTGGGCAAGCCTGGAGGAGCTGCACGACCTTCAGCTGAAGCAACTCCCGCAGGTGCTTGCCTGGGCCGCGCGTGTCCCGTTCTACCGGTCGCGGTTCGGGTCCGGGGTGCCGCCGGTGACCGCGGCGGACTTCGACGCGTTACCACTGGTGACCAAACAGGACCTGCGGGACCAGTACCCGTTCGGGATGCTGGCCGTCGACCGCGCCGAGCTGGCCACCTACCACGAGTCCAGCGGCACCGTCGGCCAGTCGACCCCCTCGTACTACACCGAACGCGACTGGGTCGACCTCGCCGAGCGCTACGCCCGCAAGTGGGTCGGGATCACCCCGCGGGACACCCTGCTGGTGCGGACCCCGTACGCCCTGATGATCACGGGGCATCTCGCGCAGGCCGCGGCCCGGCTGCGCGGGGCCATGGTGGTTCCCGCCGACTACCGCTCGCTGGCCATGCCGTACCCGCGGTTCATCCGGGCGCTGCACAACCTCGGCGTCACCCTGACCTGGTCGATCCCGACCGAGCCGCTGGTATGGGCGGCCGCGGCCAGGGCCGCCGGCCTCGACCCCGCCCGGGACTTTCCCTCGCTACGGGCGCTGTTCGTCGCGGGGGAGCCGCTGTCCGCGGCCCGGCGCAAGCGGCTCGGCGAGATCTGGGGTGTGCCGGTGGTCGAGGAGTACGGCTCGACGGAGACCGGCACCCTGGCCGGGGAATGCGAGCACGGCCGGATGCACCTGTGGGCCGACCGGGCGTTGTTCGAGGTGTACGACCCGGAGACCGGTCGGCTGAGCGTGGAGGGCGACGGCCAGCTCGTGGTGACCCCGCTGTACCGCGAGGCGATGCCGTTGCTGCGCTACAACCTCGAGGACGACGTGGAAGTGTCCTATGCGGACTGCGCGTGTGGCTGGCGCCTGCCTTCGGTCCGGGTGCTCGGCAGGGCGTCCTCGGGTTTCCCCGTCGGCGACCGGAAGGTCACCCAGCACGGGCTGGAGGAGCTGGTGTTCAGCCTGCCCAGCGGCTACGGCGTGCTGTTCTGGCGGGCGAGGGCCGAACCCTCCGTGCTCAGGGTGCAGATCGAGGTCGCCGAGGAGCACGCGGCCGCGGCGGCGAGCGAGCTCACCGCGGCGATCACCCGTGAGCTGGCGGTGCCCTGCGAGGTCCGCCCGATGTCGCCGGGAACCCTGCTGCCGCCCGAGGTGCTGAGCAAGCCGCGGGACATCGTGAAGCCGCGAACCCTCTGGGGCGCCGACGAGGACTGGAACCAGGCGTCGCTCTACAACTGAAGGCACGTAAGGAGCAGCAATGTCAGTACCCGCCAGCGTGCAGGCCTCACCCCAGGACCGCGACCGCATCGCGCGGCTGGTCTGCGGGCATATGGCGACCAGGGTGATCGGCACCGCGGCCACGCTCGGCCTCGCCGACCTGATCGGCGACGAGCCGGTTCCCGCGACCGAGCTGGCCGGGACGGTGGGCTGCCATCCCGGCGCGTTGCTGCGGCTGCTGCGTGCGATGGCCGCACTGGAGCTGCTGGTCGAGACCGAGGCGGGCGTGTTCCGGCTCACCGGCGCCGGCGTGTTGCTGCGCACGGACCGCCCGGACTCGATGCGTTCGTTCGTCGGCATGACGACGCACCCGGCGATGCTGGATGCCTGGCGGCTGCTGGACGGCGCGGTGCGTGCCGGGAGCACGGTGTTCGACCAGGTCTTCGGTACCGACTTCTTCCGGCACCTCGGCAGTGACCCGGAACTGTCCGAGCAGTTCAACACCGCCATGCGGCAGAGCGCTCGGATCGCCGCGCAGGTGCTGCCATCGGCCTTCGACTTCGGGCGCTACGGCACCCTCGCCGACATCGGCGGGGGCAACGGCACCGTGCTCTCCGCGATCCTGGCCGAGCACCCCCGGCTGCGCGGCATCCTCTTCGACACCCCGGACGGTATCGCCGAGGCGGAGGTGCCGGAGCGCTGCGAGCGGCAGGCAGGCGACTTCTTCACGGCGGTTCCCGCCGGCGCCGACCTGTACCTGCTGAAGAGCATCGTCCACGACTGGGACGACGCGCGTTGCGCCTCGATCCTCGGCAACATCCGCGGGGTGATCCCGGAGCACGGGCGGTTGCTCGTGGTGGAGCCCGTACTGCCGGAGGTCGTCCAGCCGGGCCAGTCCTCGCTCGCGTACCTGAGCGACCTCAACATGCTGGTCAACCTGGGCGGGCAGGAACGCACCGGCGCGGACTTCGCCCGGTTGTTCGCGGCCTCGGGCTTCGAACTCGCGGACGTCACCCCGTTGCCGCCCGCCAGGTTCAGCCTGATCGAGGCCGTACCGGCGTGATCCCGACCGTCAGCGAGAAAGGTGGGTACTGCCGATGCAGACCCTGACCACATCCGAGGTTCGCCCGGTGCTGGGTGAGGCCGAGGTGGATTCCTACCTGGGCCGGATCGGCGCCGAACGGCCCGCGGGTCCGGACGCGGGGGCGTTGCGCGAGCTGCATCGGCGGCATCTGGTCGCGGTGCCGTACAACAACCTCGCCATCCACCTCGACCAGGAGGTCCGGCTGGACCAGAGATGGTTGTTCGAGTGGATCGTGGAAGGCCACCGGGGCGGCATGTGCTACGAGCTGAACGGCGCCTTCGCGGCGCTGCTGGCCGGCCTCGGCTACCGGGTGGATCTGCTGGCCGCGCGGGTGTTCCTCGGCAGGCGGCGGTTGGCGCTGCCGTACAGCCATGTGGCGCTGCGAGTGGAAGCCGAGGACGGTTCCCGCTGGCTGGCCGACGTCGGCTTCGGCAAGCACAGCCACTACCCGCTCGGGCTGCGGGAGCGAGCCGAGCAGGCCGAGCCCGGGGGCCGGTTCCGCCTGGCCGGGGCGGAGGGCGACGATCTGGACGTGCTGCGCGACGGTGTGCCGATTTATCGACTCGACCAGCGGGCCCGGGAGCTCGACGAGTTCGGCGGCACCTACTGGTGGACCCGCACGGCACCGGAGTCGCCGTACGTGCGGGCACCCCTGTGTTCCCGGCTCACCGTGGACGGCGGGCGGGTCACGTTGAGCGGGCGGACACTGACCGTCACCGACGCGCATGGCGGCAGGGCGAAACGCGAACTCACCGACGACGACGTGCTGGACACCTACCGCACCCTTTTCGCGCTGCCCGTGGATCGGCTGCCGGACAGGACGGACGCGCCGACGCTTCCCTGGTTCTGAGGTTCAGAAGACACGACATTTCGGGGCCGCCTCGAGCTTGCGCTCGGGCGGCCCCGAATATTTTCGGGCTCTCGTTGATTCAATGAGAAGGAACCCTTATCGCGCGAGCGTTGTTCGGGCCGCGTTACTGCCATAGTCTCGTTGTTGGTAACAGGAAGGCGTGGCGGAGGGAACAACGTGAAAACCAGGGTCTATCCCGCCTATATCGGTGGCCGGGACATCACCGGCGACAACGGGCAGTTCGTACACACCGTCAGCACGCGGTCCATTCTCGAGAACACCTTTCCCAGCCTCCGGATCAAGCAGGATCTCGACCGGGGAATCATGGATCTGGAATCGGCGGGGGAGGCCGTCGTCGGTGCCTGTGCCGTCGCGGACGAGGCGATGGCGGAGCTGGCACTCGAATCGGCCGCCAAGGCCGCTCCGGTGTGGGCTCGCCGCCCGCTCGCCGAGCGGATCGAGATCGGGCACCGCATCTCGCGTTCGCTCGTCGAGCACGGAGACGCCCTGGTGGAGATCCTTGTGGCCGAAGGCATGCCGGTCTCCATGGCCGAAGGCATGATCAAGGGCATCCCGCACACCGGGTGGAGCAGGGAGACTCTCGAGTTCTGCGCCACGCAGCTGGAGATCACCCGCTCCGACGGGGTGCGCACCCGGACCGTGCGGCGGGTGCCGGACGGCGTGGTGTGCGTCAACCCGCCGCAGAACGCGGCCACGCCCAACGCGCTCGCCGGCATCACCGCGCTCCTTTCCGGTAACACCGTGGTGGTCCGCGCGCCGCGGGGCGTCGCGCTCAGCTGCATGTACACCATGCGCGAGGTGGTCGCGCCGGTACTGGAGGAGGCCGGTGCGCCGCCGGGCACGCTGAACGCCTTCTGCGGGGCCCCGATGCTCGACCAGTGGCTGGACAGCCCGCATGTCGACGACATCGTCTTCTACGGCGGCAGCAAGATGGGCCTCGAGTTCGAGCGCAAATGCATCGCCGCCGGCAAGAAGCCGATCCTGGAACTCGCAGGGAACGACTGCTGCGTGGTGTGGCGGGACGCGGACCTCGACCTCGCGGTGGAGTCGCTGACCGCGTTCTTCGCGAACTCCGGCCAGATCTGCAACGTGCCGAACCAGGTGATCGTGCACCCGGCGATCGCCGACGAGCTGATCGCGAAGCTGGTCGTGGCCACGCAGAAGATCCAGCCGGGGTATCCCGACGAGCCGGGGGTGGTGCTCACCCCGGTGCTCGGCGCCGACTGGTTCGAGGGCTGCCTCGGCGAGGCGCTGGCCAAGGGCGCCACCCTGGTGCACGGAGGTCGCCGCCTCGAGGTGGACGGCACTCCCTCGGACACGGGGTTCTTCATCGAGCCCGCGATCATCCGGGTGGACGGGCTGCCCGATGCCCGGTCGCTGTCCGTGGTCCGGGACGAGACCTTCTTCCCGCTGTTGCCGGTCATCGTGCCCGGCACGGACGCCACGGACGAGGAACTGTTCGGCCAGATGCTGGATTTCGTCAACAGCAACGGTTACGGCCTGCGCAACTCGGTGTTCGTCCGGGACGACGCGATGATCGAACGTTTCCTCGCGGGCGTGGCCAACGGCGGCACCCTGATGATCAACGACCAGCACACCGGGTTCCTCCCGTTCCTGCCCAACCAGGGCGGCCCCGGCCTCACCGGCGGCGTGTTCGGCGAGGCGAACTACTTCATGTTGCGGACATCGCGCCTGCAGGGCGTCAGCATCGTCCGCCCGGCGCAGTGACGAGGGAGCGAAACACACGATGACTACTCGCACGTTGAAAGCCACCGCGCGGTGCTCCACGGCCGAACTCTTCGAGCGGCTCGGTGACGACCTTTCGTTCCCCGGGCTCGCCACCGATGTGCTGTCCGTCTCCGAGGGCGGGGACGGGCTGCGCAACTGGGTGCTCGCCTTCCGCGGCGGCACCGCCGAGTGGGTGCAGCGCAACCGCGTCGCACCGGACCGGATCGAGTTCGAGCAGGTGACCGGCGACTTCCAGACCTTCCACGGCTCGTGGTCCGGCACTGACGGTGCGGGCGGCTGCGAGGTCGTGTTCGAGGTCAGCTACCGCACCAGCGTTCCGCATCTCGCCGGTGCGGTCGACTCCGCCGTCGGCAGGGTGCTGCTGCGCGGAGCGCACCAGATCCTGGCGGGCATCGCCGAGGTCGAGGTCACCGAGGGGCGTCACTTCCTGCGCGACCCGAACAAGGGGAGGGGGCCGGGACGATGAGGTTCGAGGACGTCTGGATCGCCGGAACCGGCGGCACGCACGGCGAGCTGGTGCCGATCGAGGACGCCGTCGCCGAGGGTTCGTACGAGCGCATCGCGGCGGACAGCACCGGGATGATCACCGTCTCCCAGTCACGCGACGCCGCACCGGAGATGGCGGTGACCGCGGGCAGGCAGGCGCTCAAGGAGTCGGCCGAGCTCGGCGTCGAGGTCGGGCCGGACGCGCAGGTCCTGCACGGCTGCGCCGGTTTCCAGGGGATCGACATGTGGTCCGCGGCGGCCTGGATCGGCGGCGAGTTGCTGGGTACCCGGCTCGACTGCCTGCCGACCACCGTCCAGGCGTGGTCGAACGGCTCGCTGGCCTCGCTGGCGATAGCCGCGAACACGCTGACCGCCCGGCCCGAGGTGCCGGCCACGTTGATCACCGTCGCCGACCGCTTCGCGCCGCCGACGGACCGGTACTACGCCTCGCCCGGCATGGTCTTCGGCGACGGGGGCGCGGCCGCCGTGGTCACCAGGGGCGGCGGCAGGCTGCGCCTGCTGTCCTGTGTCGCCGAGACCGACACCGTCCTGGGTGGACTGTCCATGGGAGACGAGAAGTTCCGCCCGGCGCCACCGGGCGAGCCACCGGACGCCCGGCGCCGCACCAGGGAGTTCCTGGCGCGCGGCGAGGTGTCCCTGCGGGATGTGCAGCAGCGCAGCGCGGAGCGCACGCGCAGCGTGGTCTCCCGCGCGCTGGCCGAGGCCGGGCTGAGCACGGAGCGGGTCGACTGGTTCGTGCCCCCGTTCGTCGGGCGGATGCTGTACCGGGAGGCCTTCGTCCGCCCGTCCGGTGTCACCGTGCACAACACCCTGCTCGACCTCGGGCTCACGATCGGCCACCTCGGCGCGGGCGATGGGCTCTTCGCGCTGAACCACCTGATCTCCGCGGGCCTGCTCGAGCCGGGGGCCCATGTGCTCCTGATCGGTACCGGGATGGGCTTCACCTTTTCCGCGGCGGTGCTCGCGGCGTCGCGCGGCTGACCACTCCACAGGAAGGAACATCCATGCACACCGTCCGGACCGCGAACTTCCGCGTCACGGGGGTCGACCCACTGCCCGCACCGGCGCGGATCCGGGACGAGATCCCGGTTCCCCTCGCCGCGCAGCAGGTCGTCGACCAGACCCGGCACGACATCACCACGATCAATGAGGGCGAGGACGACCGGCTCGTGGTCGTCACCGGCCCGTGCTCCGTCCACGATCCCGACGCCGCGCTGGCCTACGCCGAGCGGCTCGCCCACCTCGCCCAGGAGGTGTCCGACCAGCTGCTGGTCGTGATGCGGGTGTATGTGGAGAAGCCGCGCACCCGGCTCGGCTGGAAGGGGCTGGTCAGCGACCCGCGGCTGGACGGGTCGCACGATATCCACAGTGGACTGCGGTTGGCCCGCAGCCTGATGGTCCGCATCCTCGACACCGGGCTACCGGTGGGGTGCGAGTTCCTGGACCCCGCCATACCCAGGTACCTCTCCGACGCGGTTTCCTGGGCCTCGATCGGGGCGCGCACCGTGCAGAGCCAGGTGCACCGGCAGTTCGCCAGCGGGCTCAGCATGCCCGTGGGGCTCAAGAACTCCACGACGGGCAGCGTCGAGGACGCGATCGACGCGATCGTGGCCGCCGGTTCCGGGCATGTGTTCCCCGGCATCGACGACGACGGCGCTGCGGCCGTCCTCACCACCAGCGGTAACCCCGACTGTCACATCGTCCTGCGCGGCAGCAGCGCGGGCCCGAACTACGGAGCGGTGCACGTGGCCAAGACCCTGGATCTGCTGGAAGCCGCCGGCCTGCGGCGCAGCCTCTTCATCGACGCGAGCCATGGCAACAGCGGCAAGGACCACAACCGGCAGCCACAGGTGGTCGCGGATCTGGCCGGGCGTATCGGCGAGGGGGAGAGCGGCATCACCGGGGTGATGCTGGAGAGCTTCCTCGCCGCCGGCCGGCAGGACCTCGGGCGCGCCGACCGGCTGTCGTACGGGCAGAGCGTCACCGACGCCTGCGTGGGCTGGGGCCAGACCGTGCACATGATCTCCGAGCTCGCGGACGCGGTCGCGAGCAGGCGGTCGTCCCCGGCGCACCTGTCACTGGTCAGCTGAAACCCGGGTTCTTGTTCAAAAGTCGGGTTATTCGGTTTCGTCACGTGCATCACCGATGCCGTGAACCGCAACGACCTCCCGCCCGTCGCCCACCACCACCCGATCGGTGGCGCCGCGCGCCGCGGTGACCATGGGCCTGGCGGCCCGCGGTCGCTGGGTCGTTCCGAATAGCCCTCCCAACCGAGAGGAATGATTCCGGTGACTACCCCACTTCCACTCGCCCGGTCGCGCTCCGGGCAGCGAACCGGCGAGTCGCAGCGCAACACCATCGACGTCCCGGAAGGGGCCAGGCGGCAGCCCGAGCGGTTCGCGGTGGCCGCGCTGGCCGCACTGATCCACCGCTACACCGGTGAGCTCGGGGTGACGGTCGGCGCCCGCCGACTGCGGGTGCCGGGAGAGGGCACGGTGGGTGAGCTGCTGGCCGCGGCCGCGGCGGCACAGCCGGCCGCGGAACCGGACGGTCACGGGATCGTCGTTCCGGCCGGGGCGGATGTCCCCGAGGTCCCACCCGCGCTGGTCCTGGTCCTTTCCGCGAGCGAGGAGTGGGAGCTGCGCACGGCGCGGGCGGAGTTCCCCGCCGAGGCCGCAGCCCAGTACGCCGGGCACCTGGAACGGATACTGCACGCGCTGGCCGGGGATCCGGCCGTCGCGCTGCGCGATATCGCCCTGCTGGACGCGGCGGAGACCCGGCGGGCCCTGTTCGAATGGAACGCCAATGACGAGGCCGTCCCGGCGCCGTTCCTGCACGAGCTGGTCGCGGAGTACGCCCGCGGCACGCCCGAAGCGGTCGCCGTGGCCCTGCCCGATTCCCAGGTGACCTACCGGGAGCTCGACGAGTCGGCCAACCAGCTGGCGCACCGGCTGGCGAAGCTCGGGGTACGTCCACGGGACCGGGTCGGCGTCTGTTTCCCGCGCGGTGCCGACGCGCTGATCGCGCAGCTCGCCTGCTTCAAGCTGGCGGTCGGCGTGATCCTGATGGATCCGGACTTTCCCGCCGACCGGTTGCGCTTCATGCTCACCGACGCCGAGGCGGCGGCCGTGCTGACCTCACGGGCGGATGAGTCCGCCGTGGACGGTGTATGCAAGGTGATCTCCCTTGACGGCACGGACTGGCGCACCGAGCCGACGACCTTCGATCCCGAACCGGTGACCGCGGACGACATCATCCACATCGGCTACACGTCCGGGTCCACCGGTACGCCCAAGGGCGTCCTGGCGCGCTTCGGCTCCTGCCGTAACCTGATCCACAGCATGCGCGCCGTATGCGAGCTGACCGCCGCCTCCAACGGCACCTGGCTGGCGGCGCCCGGCTACGGCATGATCCAGGTCGAGTGCTTCCCGGTGCTCGCCGCGGGGGCCACCGTGCACATCCCGGAGATTTCCGTGGTCGCCTCGCCGCAGCGGTTGCAGGAGTGGTTGCTGGAAAGGCGAATCGACAGCACCCTGCTGATGAAGCCGATGGCGGAGCGGCTGTGGGGGCTGGACTGGCCGGCGGACACCCCGTTGCGCAACATCCGGGTGTGCGGGGAGCGAATCCAGTCCTGGCCCCCGCCTGGGCTGCCGTTCCGGCTGATCAACCTGTACGGCTCGACGGAGGCCACCACGGTGGCGGGCTGCGACATCACCTCGCTCGGCGCCGAACTCGGCGAGCAGGGGCGTGCCCTCCGGCTGCCGCCGATCGGCAGGCCGATCGCGAACGTCAAGACCTACGTGCTGGACGACGCACTGCGGCCGGTGCCCCCCGGCGTGGCGGGCGAGCTGTGCGTTTCCGGGGACGGGCTGTCGGTGGGATACCTGAACCGGCCGGAGCTGACCGAGCAGCGCTGGATCCCCAACCCGATCGACCCCGCCCGCAGCCCGGTCCTGTACCGCACCGGCGATATGGCGCGATACTGGCCGGACGGCGGCATCGAGCTCATCGGGCGCACCGACAACCAGATCAAGGTGCGGGGCAACACCGTGCATCTCGGCGAGATCGAGGTCGTGCTCACGGCGCAGCCCGGCGTCCGGCAGGCCGCCGTGCTGGCGCACCAGGACGGTCACGGGGACACGCAGCTCGCCGCGTACCTTGAGCCGAGCCCGGGCCTGGTGCCCGCGGTACCGGACATCCGGCGCGCGGTGCAGCAGCGGCTACCCGCGTTCATGGTGCCCGCTTCCTACGTGGTCGGGGTGTTCCCGACCTCGACCAACGGCAAGATCGACCGCACCGCACTGCCCGAACCGCCGCGGTCGCGCCCGGATGTGAACACCCCGTACCAGGAGCCGCGCACCGACCTCGAGCGGACCCTGCGCGACCTGTGGCAGTCCGAGCTCGAGGTGGAGGGCGTCGGGATCCTGGACAACTTCTTCGAACTGGGCGGCGACTCCCTGCGCGCGGCCAGGCTGACCGAGGAACTGCGGGACCGTTACGCCATCGAACTCGAGCTCGGCGACCTGTTCGACGAGCCGAGCGTGGAACGGATGGCGGCGCTGGTACGGCACGCACTTGCCGGTAGGTGAGGACGGCCGGATTCGGTCTTCGCGGGCCGCGGGTCCCATGCGGAAGGATGGCCCCATGGCGGATGGCTCCACGACGATCGAACTCAGCCGGTCCGAACTCCGGGAGGTCGCCGGCTACGCGGTGGCCTGCGCGCTGCCCGCGTTGGCGATCTTCGAACGTGAACGTCCTGACGATCGGCGCCCACGAGCCGCGATCGACGCCGCGCGGGCGTTCGCGGATGGAGGTGAGCGGACCAAGGGGCTCCGGGACAGCGCGTGGGCGGCACAGCGGGCGGCTCAGGTGACCCGCGATGCGGGGCAGGCCGCGGCGAGCGACGCCGCGCGCGCGGCCATCGCCGCGGCCGGTGCGGCGTTCCTCCACCCCCTGGCGAAGGCTACTCAGGTCAAGCACATCCTCGGATCGGCCGCTCATGCCGCACGAGCGCTCGAACTCTCCGCCGGAGACGATCCCGCCGCCGGAGCCGACCATATCGCGCAGTCGCGGATGCTTGCGCCTCCCGCCGTGGTGGACGTACTGCGGCGCTACCCGGTAGCCCCGCGTGGCGGTGGGCGGGTCGGGGAACTGGTCCGTCAGTTGGACGCGTCGCTCCGGTGATCCGGCGGCGCGTCCACAGAAGATCGTCGGGCGGTTCGCCGCTGGCGGAAAGCAGATCCGCGGCCCGGCGAGCCGCCTACGCTGGCCCGGTAACCACGGAAACCTAGGAGACATATGGAAACCATCACCGGTACCGCGGCGGGCGTACCGTTCACGGCACTGCCACCGAGCGGCACCACCGACGGCCCCGCACCGTTGATCGTGACCTGGCACATGCTGGACGCGCCCCGCACGGACGCGGCCTTCGCGGCCGCACTGCCCATGATCGGGGTGCCCGCCTGGCGGGTGCACCTTGGCATGCCGATGTGCGGTGCGCGGATGGTTGATGGCCGCGTCGACGCCGTCATCGAACTCATCCGCAAGGACCCGTTGATGGCGTACCTGACCCCGTTCCTCCACCAGGCCGCCGACGAGTTCCCTGCCGCGCTGGCCGCGCTGCGCGAGCAGCTACCGGTCGACGACGCGCCGGTCGGTGTCCTCGGGGGTTCGCTCGGCGGAGCCGTGGCGCTGAAGTGCTGACCGCGGGGCGGATCCCGATCAAAGCGGTCGCACTGGTCAACCCGGCTGTACGGATGCGGTCCGCTGTCGGGCTCATCGAGGCCGGATTCGGGCAGGCATATTCGTGGACCGACGAGTCCCGCAAGACCGCCGACGAACTGGACTTCGTCGCCCGCGTCGCCGGAGGCGTCACGGCACAACCGCCGTTGCTCCTCGTCAGCGGCGAGCTGGACCATCCGGCGCTTCGGAAGGACGCGGCCGCTCTGGTCGACGCGCTGCGCGAGCAGTACGCGCGCCCGGACGACGTCGAGTTGACGAACGTGCCGGACCTACCGCACCCGCTGGCCGAGGAACCCGGCCTGGAACCGGCCCCGCAACTGCCCACAGCCAAGGCGGTCGACGACATCCTGACCCGGTGGTTCCTCCGGCAGCTCGCCGCGACATGAGCGACATCAGGATCACCGGTAGGGGCTCCAACGGCACCCCGGTGGGGCCGTGCCGGGCCACCACTGTTCGGGCGTGCGCCACCCGTTGCCGCGCGTCGTGGGGGTTGATGCGCAGGATCTCCCGCGCCAGCACGGCCACATCGCGGTAACCCTTCCGTGCGGCGGTGGTGCGGCCGTCCAGTTCGGCCAGGATCGCCAGTTCCCGGGCAGAGAGACCTCGCCGCTGCTGTTCGATCTCGTCCAGCGCGGCCAGGAGTTCCTCCTCGCCCATGCGGGAGGTGTCAACACCGAAAGTCCTGGTCACGAAGCCAGGATACCGCGTGCATCGACCACCCGTTCGACCACGATCGAGTGATTGTTCGGTCGTTTCACTCGTGTCGGAACCACGCGGCCATGGAAGCGCTTCGGCCGCCGAAGGTTCCGCTCAGCCGGTCGATCAGCGGAGGACGAACGGGAGTCTTATGGCCACTTCGCCCAGTTCCGCCCTCTCCGCGTCGGTCGGGGCACGTCGCCCGGTGCCGATCAGCAGCGCGTCCTGGTCGGACAGCGATGTGGGGAACGACGTCCCGGCGATCTTCTCCAGCATCTCGCGGGACCTGGCGAGGCTCTCGGCGGGCGGTGCCGCCGCGCCCGGCAGGTGCGCGATCAGGTCGAGGTGGTGCAGGGTCCATTCCAGGACGTACGCGGAGAGGTAGTTGCCGGCGGTGAGCACCTCGTCCTTGGTGCCGACCCGCAGTCCGGGGTCGGCGAGTTCGGCGGCGCGCCCGGCGGCGGAGCCGACGTCGTCGAGGTGGAACTTCAGCAGCCACGGCTCCTCGTAGGCGGCGGCCAGCCGGACGATCAGCGCGCCGAGCGGGTCGTCACCGGTCGGCGGCGTTGTGGCGACTTCCCAGTAGGTCAGCGCATCCCGGGTCGGTTCCGCCTCGGCGGGGGTCACGAGGGTGATCAGGACGTCCTGAGCGTCGATGATCAGGTGGCACACCAGGTCTCGCACGAGCCAGCCGGTACAGCCGGACGGCTGTGCCAAGTCCTCGTCCTGGAGTTCGGCGACCGCCGTGCGCAACGCCGTCCACGAGCGTGCGAAGTGATCCACAGCCGCAAGCTAGCAGCGCGTTCCCGCCGCCGCGACCGGTTTCGCCACCACCGCGAACGGCGAGAATGCCGTGACGTTGCGGCCTTCGGCCGAGCGTGCGCCACCCATCACCTCGGGCGAACACCTTCCGCGGCAGCGCTACCCGAGCATCTGTTGCAGCTCCCGGTTCTCCGCGCGATCCAGTTCGGCGTCCGCGGTGAGGATCGCCCGCTGCAGATCGCGCAGCCGGGTGGACGGCTCCACCCCCAGTTCGCCGGTCAGCGTGGTCCGCAGCGAGGTGAAGGCGTCCAGCGCCTGCCACTGCCTGCCACACCGGAACAACGAGATCATGTACAGCGCGCAGAGGTTCTCGTTCATCGGATGGCGGGCGGTCAGCATGGCGAGCTCGCTGAGCAGGGTGTGGTGCCTACCGAGGTGCATCTCGGTCTCGATGCGGTTCTCCACCACGTTGAGCCTGCTCTCCTCCAGCCTGGTGACCTCGACCTCCAGCACCTCACCGGTGGGGATGTCGACCAGGGCGGGGCCGCGCCACAGTTCGAGTGCGGCCTTCAGCAGCCGGGCCGCCGATCGGTGGTCGCCGGCCTCGGCGGCCCTCCGGGCCGTCGTGGCGAGCCGTTCGTACTCGTGCACGTCCACCTGTTCGGGCGCGATGTTCAGCAGGTAGCCGTTGAACTGGGTGACCAGCACCTCGCTCGCGCGTGCGCCGAGCTTGCGGCGTAGCTGCATGATGTAGGTGTGCAGCGTGGCTCGCGCGCTACGGGGCGGGCATTCGCCCCACAGCTCCTCGATCAGCGTCCCTACCGGCACCACCTGACCAGGGCGGAGGGCGAGCAAGGCGAAGATCCGCCGCGGCTTCGCCGCGGTCGGCAGCGCCGGGCAGCCGTTCATCGTGGCTGCCAGCGGCCCGAGGACCTTGATCTGCATCGCTGCCTCCTCCGGAATTCGGCTCCGTGCGTGCAGGTCAAGTTGACCGCATCGGCGGGTGCGAACGGCAGTGTGTCGAACACCAGTCTCGGGTGAACTACCCCCGCCCCGAGGTGTGAGGAGTTCATAGTCGCTCGCGTTAAGCGGTAACTACCGGGGCCGTTGCCCGCGCATCAAGAATCACAGCCAGCGTTGCGACACCAACCGACAAGGAGTGCAGACATGTTCGAGAGCCACGCCATCGACGCGTTCGCCCCGGCCGAGGATGCCGACCTGATGATCGAGGAGTTCGACCGCCCGGTCGGCCAGAACCTCGCCGTCGCCGCGTTCTGCTACTGCAGCCGCTCGCGCGGCGCGGTGACCGCGGGGCACGCGCTGGTCGCCGGCTGACCTGTGCGATGGGGGAGCGAGCCATGCAGACACACGAGCGCATCGGGTTCAAACGCCACCTGCGCCCCGAGATCGTTCCCGGGGAGGCGGTCTACCTGTTCGCGGAGGGTGGGGTGACCGCACTACAGGGGCCGCGGGTGGAACTGCTGGCCTCGCTCCTCGACGGGAGCAGGGACGTGCCCGCCCTGTTCCGGGACCTGCCGGACGACCTGCCCCCGGAGCAGGCGGGTCGGTTGCTGGCCCGGCTCGGCGCCGCCGGCCTGATCGGCACACGGGCCGGGGAGGAACCCGGTGACCCGGCCGCGCTCGCCTACTGGGAGGCCGCCGGGCTGGACGCGGTGGAGGCCGTCCGGGACACCCGCGGCGCCCGGGTCCGGGTGCGCTCGGTCGGCGATACCGCACCGGAGCGGGTCGTCTCGGCGCTGCGTCGCGCCGAACTCGACGTGACGGTCGATGCCGCCGGGGCGGCCGCGGACCTCTCCGTGGTGGTGTGCCCCGACTACCTCGCCCCCGAGCTGGAGGCGGTGGACGCCGAACAGCGGCGCGCGGGCAGGCCGTGGCTGCTCGTCAAACCCACCGGTGCCCAGGTCTGGGTCGGACCGATCTTCACGCCGGGCAACGGCGCCTGCTGGCGTTGCCTCGCGACCCGGCTGGCGGCCAACCGGCCCGCCGAGGCACATGTGCAGGCCAGCAGGGGACGGTCCGGTCCGGTGGCCCGGCCGGACCTCGGCCTGCACCCGGTCGCCTCCAGCGCGGGCGAGGTGGCCGCGCTGGAGGCGGCCAAGTGGCTTGCCGGGTACCGGCACCGCGGCCAGCGGGAGATCTGGGCGTTCGACACCTTCGAGCTCAAGGTGAGCCACCACAGGGTGCAGGCCCTGCCGCACTGCCCGACCTGCGGAGACCCGGGCCTCACCCGCAGGCGGGCGCTGCGCCCGGTGACGCTGGAGTCGCGGGTGAAGCGGTCGGTCGACGGCGGCGGGCACCGGGCCGCGTCGCCACAGGAGGTACTCGACCGCTATCGCCACCTGGTCAGCCCGGTCACCGGCGTCATCAGGGACATCCAGCGCGACACGCGGGGGCACGAGCTGTTCAACTCCTACCGCTCCGGCACGAACGTCGCGGCGGCCGCCCCCGGTATCGACGGCCTGCGGTCCACCGTGCGCTGCGACAACGGCGGTAAGGGTGTGACGCCGTTGCATGCCGAGGTCAGCGCACTGTGCGAAGCCCTGGAGCGCTACAGCGGCACCCACCACGGCGACGAGGCCACGGTGCGGGCCAGCTTCCGCGCCCTCGGTGCCGAGGCCGTGCACCCGGACGCCTTCCAGCTCTACCACCCGCACCAGTTCGCGAACCGCGCCACGTGGAACGCCGAGCACGCCTCGTTCCAGCATGTCCCGGAACCCTTCGACGAGGGTGCCGAACTGGACTGGACCCCGGTGTGGTCGATGACCCGGCGGTGCCACCGGCTGCTGCCCACCGGTTCCCTGTACTACGGTGCGCCCGCCCCGGCGTCGATCACGGCGGACTCGAACGGGTGCGCGGCGGGGTCGAGCCGCGAGGACGCGGTGCTGCAGGGTTTGCTCGAGGTGATCGAACGGGACGCGGTGGCGCTGTGGTGGTACAACCGCACGCCGATGCCCGGCTTCGACCTGGCGGCCCTCGGCGACCCGCTCGTCGACGAGCTCCGCGAGGCCTACCGGGAACTGGGCCGCGAGCTGTGGGTGCTCGACCTGACCGCGGACCTCGCGGTGCCGGTGGCGGTGGCGATCACTCGGCGGATCGACGGACCGCGCGAGGACATCATGTTCGGTTTCGGCGCGCATCTCGATCCGCGGCTCGCGGTGCGGCGCGCACTGACCGAACTCAACCAGGCGATGCCCTCGGTCCTCGGCCTGCGTGAACGGGACTGGTCCGGCTTGGATGTCGACCTGCGCCGCTGGTTGCGCACCGCGACGGTGGCGAACCAGCCGTACCTGCTGCCCAGCTCCGTGCGCCCGCTGCCGGGATACCTCCCGACCAAGGACCTGCGTGCCGATGTCCGGCTGCTCCAGGAGCGGCTGGAGGACGCGGGCCTCGAACTGCTCGTGCTGGACCAGACCCGCCCGGATGTGGGGCTCGCCGTGGTCAAGGTCATCGTGCCGGGGATGCGCCACTTCTGGTCCAGACTGGCTCCAGGGCGGCTGTATGACGTCCCGGTACATCTGGGACGGATTGAGCGACCGGCCGCGCTCGACGAACTCAACCCGGTGCCGATGTTCATGTGACCGGCGCTGGTCGGCGCGGCCCTGGCAGAGCTGGAGAAGCGCCATGGCGTCCCATGTCCCCTTTGGACGACCGCTGTTCTCGCTGTTGGAGGACGCCGTTGTGCTTGCCGAAGGCGAGCACAAGTTGACTGTGTGTGGCCCCTGGGGCGATATCGAGGTAACCGACCGGAGCCCGCTGGTGCGCGAGGCACTGCACCGGATGAGTCTCGGGCCGGTGTCGTTGGGGAACATTCCCGCACTGGCCGAGGAGTCCGCCCGGTGGCAGGCGACCGGAACCCGGGGGCCCCGATGGATCCGGCTGAAGCGCACCCTGGACGCGCTGGGTGGGTGCGTGGTGAACTCGCTCGGTCTGTTCGACGGCGGCGGGCCGATCCTGTCCCTGGTCGCCGATGTCCCCGATGCCGTGTTCGACTGCGTTTCGGTGGCCGAGCGGGCGGTGGTCGAGGTCCGTCCCGGGGCGACGATCGAGGACATCGAAGCCGAACAGGTGTTCCGGTGCCGGGGCGTGGCGTACCGGGCGGTGCTGCACCGCTCCCCGGCGACCGAGATCGCGAAGTGCCTGCTGTCCGGCGAGACAACGATTACCGAGGTCGCGGGCGGTCTGCAGGTCGGTCGTCCCGTGGTCGGTGACGTCGTCGCCTACCTCGCCGGAGCCGGCCTTCTTTTGGTCGAGGGTCCCCCGAATGCCCTATCGGGCACATAGGATTCGGCTACCATTGCGCGGAGTGCGGCGCAGTTCCGTGCACGACATGGGGGCCGGTTGTGGCGACGGTGGACAGCGACAACACGGGGCGAGCAGCCGGGCTCGCACCGCGTCTGGCGCTTGTCGTGGTCGCCGTGGTGTTCACCGGCTTCGTCGTGAACGCCTTCCAGTACGTGCTCGCGCAGAGTACGGACCTCTCCCATGTGCTGCCCGCGGCGGCGGCCCTCGCCGCGATGATGTACCTGCAACTGGGCATCTTCAGCGACCCGCACGCCACGCTGCACGGCACCCGCGGCTACCTGGCGCTCGCCGCGCAGGTGGGCCTCGGGTTCGCGCCGATCGTGAGCTACGGCGAGGCGTGGATGGGTCTGCTCGGCTTCGTCGCCGGCGATGCGTTGCTGGTGCTGCGGCCACTGGCCGGCTGGCTCTCCTTCGCCGGGATCGCGGTGGTCAGCGGGGCCATCCGGTGGGATCTGAGCGGTCTCGGCATCGAGACCGGTTACGTGGTCAACCTGACGATGGTGATCGGCCTGGTGGTGTACGGGCTGTCCAGGCTGCGGTCGCTGGTGGCCGAACTGGCCGAGGCGCGTTCGGAGCTCGCCGACCTCGCCGTGGCCGGGGAACGCCTGCGCTTCGCGCGGGACCTGCACGACCTGCTCGGGTTCAGCCTTTCCGCCATTACGCTCAAGGCCGAGCTCACCCACCGGCTGATCGTGCGGCAGCCGGAGCGCGCCACCAGGGAGCTCGCCGAGATCCTCGACATCTCCCGGCAGGCCCACTCCGATGTCCGCACGATCGCGTCCAGTTACCGGGAGCTCTCCTTCGAGGAGGAGCTGGCTTCGGCGGGTTCCGTGCTGACCGCGGCCGACGTGCTCGTCACGGTGCGTGGCGAACCCGGTGACCTGCTCCCGCGGACCAGCACGGTGCTGGCGACGGTGCTGCGGGAGGCCGTCACCAACCTGCTGCGGCACAGCAAGGCGGAGAACTGCGAGATCACCCTGAGTCGCGAGGGCGACTCGGTGTCCGTCGAGATCGTCAACGACGGGGTGCGCGCGATCGCCGACCACGACCGGGACCGCTGCCGGGACCAGGGCAGGGATCAGGGAAACGGCATCGGCAACCTGACCTCCCGGGTCGAGGCGCTCGGCGGAACGCTGTCCGCGGGAGCGTCCGGGGACACCTTCCGCCTGCGCGTCTCGTTGCGGGCCGCGGGCGACGGCACGGCGCCGGCGCCGGCGCCCGAACAGCGGACCACCGAGCGTGGCCCCTCGATGGTGCCCCGCCTCGGCCAGGTGATCGCCGCCGCGGTGTTCACCGGCTACGCGATCAGCGCGCTGGTGTTCGTCGCCGCGGCGAGCCTCGGCCCGCTCGGCACCACCGTGTCCGTGGCGTGCGTGTTGGCCTCGCTGGCCCTGATGGTCGGCTTTTTCAGCCGCCCGAACGCCCCGGTGCACTCGCCGCTCGGCCGCGGCGCCCTGCTCGTTCAGGCGCTGCTGTCCTTCCTGCCGATCGCCGTGGCCGAGGATCCCTATGTCGGCCTGCCGGGGTTCGCCGCGGGCGCCGCGTTGCTGGTGCTGCCCGCCCGCGCCGGGCTTCCGGTCTTCCTCGCCTTCGTGGCGGCGGCCGGTGGCGCGCACTGGCTGCTCGACGGTGACCCGATCGGTATCGTGTACGGGTTCCTGGTCAGCATCAACCAGGGTCTGGTCCTTTTCGGACTGACCAGGCTGATGGCCATGGTGCGGGAGCTGCACGACACGCGGTCCGACCTCGCCGACCTCGTCGTGTTCAAGGAACGGCTGCGGTTCGCCCGCGACCTGCACGACCTGCTGGGGTACAGCCTGTCCGCGATCACGCTGAAGAGCGAGCTCGCCCACCGGTTGGTGGCCAAGGATCCGGAGCGGGCGCAGCACGAGTTGTCCGGGATCCTGGACATCTCCCGGCAGGCGCTCGTGGACGTCCGGGCGGTGGCCTCCAGCTACCGGGAGCTCTCGCTCGACGAGGAGGCGGCATCCGCGCGTGACCTGCTCGCGGCGGCGAACATCGAGGTCACGGTGCGGATGGAACGGTGTGCGCTGCCGCCGAACGTGCGGACCACCCTGGCGACCGTGTTGCGCGAGGGGGTGACCAACGCGCTGCGGCACAGCAACGCGCGGTGCTGCGAGATCACCCTCCGCCGGAAGGGGGACCGGGTGGTCATGGAGATCGTCAACGACGGGGTCCCCGGTGCCGAACCCAGGTGCACCGAAGGCGGAAGCGGCATTCGCAACCTCGCCGCGCGGGTGGCCGTGGTGGGCGGCACCCTGCGCGCCGGGGTCACCGAGGGCAGGCACCGGTTGCTCGCCGAGGTTCCCGGTACCGCGGGGTCGGCCTGACCCTGGCCGCGCTCTCGTTACAACCAGCCCGCGTCGGAGGCGATCCGGATCGCGTCGACCCGGTTGCGCGCGTCGAGCTTGGTCACCGAGGTGGTGAGGTAGTTGCGCACGGTGCCGGGGGAAAGGGACAACGTCCGCGCGATCTCCGGGACGTCGGTTCCCTTGGCGGCAAGGCGAAGCACCTCGAGTTCACGCTCGGTCAGCGGGCATTCGCCCCGATCCCACGCGGCCAGCGCCATCTGGCTGTCCACCACGCGCTTGCCCGCGGCGACGTCGCGAATCGCCGCGGCCAGCTTCGCGGGCGGCGCGTCCTTGAGAATGAAGCCGTCCACCCCCGCGGCGAGCGCGCGGCGCAGGGTGCCGGGGCGGGCCAGGCTCGTCAGCATCAGCGTATGTACCCCGGGCAGGTCGGCTCGGATGGTGGCCGCCGCGGTAAGCCCGTCCAGCACCGGGAGGTCGATATCGATGACGGCGACGTCGGGCTGCTGCTCCCGGACCAGCTCGACAAGGCGGTCCCCGGACTCCACCTCGGCGACCACCTCGATATCGGGCTCGAGCTCGAGCAAGGCGACCAACGCACCACGGACCATGTGCATGTCCTCGGCCAGCAGGACCCTGATCATCGCCGCCGTTCCCCTCCGTCTGCTCGGCTCACCATAGCGTCAGCTCCCGCCTTCACCGCTAAGCAGGTACAGAAAGACCCGGATCGGTATGCAGAATCGCCTGTCGTAACCTGCGCAGTCGTTCGGAAGGGGTGAGACCCAGCCGGTCGATCAGATTGTCGTGCAACAAGCGATATGCCTCAAGTGCGCGCCGTCGCTCTCCACAACGATAGAGGGCGATCATGCGCTGCGCGCAGAAATTCTCGTGCATGGGATGTTGCTCGGTCAGCTTCGCGAGTTCGTCGAGTAGCACCTGATGCCGGCCGAGGCGGAGGTCGGCGTTCATCAGGGCCTCCAGCACCCCGAGCTTGCTCTCCTCCAATCGGGTGACTTCCATGGCCAGCCGGATCCCGATCCGCACGTCGGAAAGCGCCGGCCCGCGCCACACCCCGAGCGCCGAGCGCAACAGGTCGGAGCCCTGCTCGAGCCGGCCCGCCTCGAGCGCGCGATGTCCTCGTTCCGCCAGGTGCTCGTAGCTGTGCACATCGACGGCTACCTCCTGCACGTTCAACAGGTAGCCGCCGTAGGTGGTGACCAGCACGTCCTTGACGGCCGGGTGGCCCGCCGTCTCGACGCGCTTGCGGAGGTGACACACGTAGGTCTGCAATGTGGTCAGCGCGCTCCGCGGCGGGGCCGTACCCCAGAGTTCGTCGAGCAGCGTCGATGCGGTCACGACGTGGCCCGACTGCAGTGCGAGCAACGCGAGTAGTTGGCGCGGTTTGCTCGCGGTCGGTGCTATCGAAGCCCCATTCTGCACCGCGTCCAGCGTGCCGAGCACCTTGATCTCCATGGAATGCTCCTCCCCAGTTACGGTTTCCGATTCGCCCTTCAAGTTCAGCGGAGAGCCGGCCGGGAGGCCACGTATCTCGGCATGAATCGAGGCTGACGCACTACCGGGCCGAGAATGAGAGATTCATGGGGTATACGGTGTGACGCTTTACGTGAGCATCGCGGATATTGCCCAAGAATACCGGTCAGAGCCAGCCCGATTTCCTGGCGATCCGCACCGCGTCGATTCGGTTGCGGGCCTCGAGCTTGGTCGTGACGGTGGTCAGATAGTTACGGATGGTGCCCACCGAGAGGTACAGTGTGTTGGCGATCTCCATCGCGTCCGCGCCCTCCGAGGTCAGCCGCAGCACCTCGAGCTCGCGCGGGGTGAGCGGGCACTGGTCGCCGTCCCACGCGGAGAGGGCGAGCTGGGAGTCGATCACCCGGCGGCCCACCGAGACGGCTCGGATCGCCTCGGTGAGTTGGCTGATGGGCGCGTCCTTGAGGATGAAGCCGTTGACCCGCGCGTCCAGCGCGCGCCGCAGTGTGCCCGGGCGGCCGAGGCTGGTCAGGATGAGGGTACGGGTGCCGGGCGCGACGTCGTGGATCTGCGCCGCCGCGGAAAGGCCGTCGAGGCCGGGAAGGTCGATGTCGAGCACCGCGACGTTGGGTTCCTTCTCCTTCACCGCGGGCACGATTTCGTCGCCATTGGCGATGGACGCGACGACGTCGATATCGTGTTCTAGGCCCAGCAGCGCCACGAGGGCGCCTCGTACCATCTGCACGTCTTCGGCCAGTAATACCTTAATCATCGCGCCCCCATGCGTCGCCGCGATCGTATTACTGATTCTTACATCCCGTGCACAGACTCACAAGAAATTGCGCCGAACGGACGACTGCCTGTCGCCCGAGCGACGGTATCTCGCCGCGGCGAGGTAATCAAAGTGTAGCTGTCAGTAGGGGTTCAAATAGGTTACTTAGCCAAGCTAATTGGTGGCTTTGTTTCGGTACGGGGATGTTCCCGATGCTCGCTTCCCACGCGGGGGAGTGGGCGGGGTGGGCGAGCATCGGGAACAAGTTACGGAATTCAGACGGGCTCCGTGGCCGCCTCGACCTTCGCCGCGGCTTCGGGTGCCGCCGCGGGCTCGGGCTCGGGTTCGGGCGCGACCCACTGCGGCATGGCGCGCATCGGGAGCGCGAACATGACGAGGAAGGTCGCGACCAGGATGCCGGCCACCCACCACAGGGTGTTCTGGAAGGCGGCCACGAAGGCCGGTCCCAGCGTGGCGGGGGTGAGCTGGTCACCCAGCACGCCGAAGAAGAACACCGAGGTCAGGCCGAGGCCGAGCGCCATCCCGAGCTGCTGGGTGGTGCTGATCAGCCCGGAGGCGGAGCCGGAGTGCTGCACCGGCACGTCGCCGAGCACCGCGTTCGCCAGCGGGGCCACGATCAGGCCCATGCCGGCGCCGACGACGATGAGCGGCAGGAACATGTGCCACGAGGCGATCTCTTGACCGAAGAGCTCGGTGGCGCCGAGGTAGAGCAACATCCCCGCGGCCATGATCAACGCGCCGGCCTGGAGCACCTTACGACCGAAACGCGGGACCAGTTTCTCCACCGACACCCCGGCCAGCACCGCGGTGGCGAGCGAGAACGGGATGCCGGTCAAACCGGCCTTCAGCACGCTCCAGCCCAGCCCGACCTGCATGTAGAGCGACCAGACCAGGAAGAAGATACCGCTCACGATGCCGAAGGCGATCTGCACGACGATCCCGGCGGAGAAACTCCTCACCGAGAACAGCGACAGTTCGATGAGGGGAGAGCCGTCCCTGCGGGTCTTCGCGCGCTCGTAGGCCACCAGGCCCACGAAGACCACCACCGACAGCGCCATCGTCACGAACGTCCACGTCGGCCAGCCGATCTCCTCACCAAGGGTGAGCGGGTACAGCAGCATCAGCAGGCCGGCCGTGCCCAGCACCACGCCGACCAGGTCGAGGCGCAGCCGGTACGGCGCCTTGGTCTCCGTGATGTATTTCGCGCCCAGGACCAGCGCGGCGATGCCGACCGGCAGGTTGATCAGGAAGATCGGCCGCCAGGCCAGGTCGAACACGTTCCACGCGGTGAGCAGGGCGCCCAGCAGTGGCCCGGTGAGGCCACCGAGTCCGACGATCGCGCCCCACATGCCGAATACCTTGCCGCGTTCGTGTGGCGGGAACGTGGCATGCACGGTCGACAGGATCTGCGGCACCATGACGGCGGCCGCCGCGCCCTGCAGGATGCGCGACGCGACCAGCATCTCGGCACTGGTGGCCAGCCCGCACAGCGCCGAGGCGAGCGTGAAGGCCCCGACACCGAGCAGGAAGACCCGCTTGCGGCCGTAGATGTCGCCGAGCCTGCCGCCGGTGATCAGGCCGACCGCGAAGGCGAGCACGTAGCCGGCGACGATCCACTGGATCTGGCTGGCCGAGGCGTCCAGCGTCCCGCGGATCGACGGAATGGCGATGTTCACGATCGTGACGTCGAGTAGGTCCATGAAACCGGCGGCCATCATGATGGCGAGGGCGATCCATCGCCTTCGATCCGTCTGACCCACCGCCGGCTGAGGGTTGGTTGTGGTCATGCGCCGATGTTAATGAGCATGGTTCAGAAATGACAGTGAGTCACTCATCAAGGCCGAAGTGAAAATGTAGCGTCCTTCGTATGAATAATTCATACCGCACCCTGTGAACTACACACTTTCGCCAGGTGGACCTGGTTGCTTGAAGCTGTTTTCACGTTTGTGGAAAACACACTACCACTAGAGTAATCCGGTTAACTATATTACGTTGAGTTTCGCAATTGTCGGCCCCAGGAGAGGAGTTACCGTGCTCGCTGACGTGACCGTGGACCTTGCGGAACTGGCCGCGAGGGAGGGCGTGGACATCACCACCGACCCGTTCGCGCTGTACGCCTTGCTGCGCGAGCAGGGCCCGGCTCACCGGGTACGACTCCCGGTGACCGGCGACGAGTGCTGGTTGGTCGTCGGAACCGAGCACGCGCGCGCCGCGCTCGTGGACGAGCGGCTGAGCGGCGACGTGCGTTTCTCTGCGCGCCGGCAGGAAAGCGGGAATATCTCCGTCGGGGTGAACATGCTCCAGGTGGACGCGTTTCAGCACCGGAGATTGCGCGGGCTCATCGCCAAGGAATTCACCGCCCGCAGGGTGCGGGGACTGTATCCACGCGTCCGGCAGCTCACGGAGGAATTTCTCGAGGCCATCGACACCATCGACGCCACCGCGCCGACGGGTGTGGTCGATCTCGTCGAGGCGTTCTCCGTTCCCCTTCCGCTGGCTGTCATCTGCGAGTTGCTGGGCGTGCCGAGGTCGGACCGCAAGGACTTCCACGCGTGGTCGGAGGAAATGCTCAAACCGCGCGGCCCGGAGTCGGCAGGCCGAGCGATGCGGTCGATGACCGAGTTTTTCGTGAACCTCATCGAGCGGAAGAAGAAGCGCGACGGTCACGATCTGCTCAGCGCGTTGATCCGGGTGAACGAGGACGGGGACGGGCTTTCCGACGAGGAACTGCTCGGGATGGTCTTCCTCCTGTTCGTCGCCGGGCACGAGACGTCGGCCAGCCTGATCTCCAACTGCGTGCTGTCCCTGCTGCGCCACCCCGACCAGCTCGCCGCGCTCCGTGCCGACTGGTCCTTGCTGGACGGAGCGATCGAGGAGACGTTGCGGCACAGCGCGCCCGTGCAGGCCTCGGCGTTCCGCTTCGCCACCGAGACACTCACCATCGGAGGTGCCACGATTCCGGCCGGGGAACCGGTGCTGGTCAGCCTGGCCTCGGCGGCTCGGGCGCCGGAGCGGTTCGCCGATCCCGACCGGTTCGACATCCGTCGCCCGCTCGCCGAGAGCCGGGGGCACCTCGCCTTCGGCCATGGCGCCCACCACTGCATCGGCGCGCCGCTGGCCCGCATGGAGGCTTCCATCGCCGTTCGCGCGCTGCTGGAGCGTTACCCCGAACTGCGGATCGACCCCGAGGCCGACGCCCCGGCGGAGGACGTGGTGTGGCGGCCCAACGCCATGTTGCGCGGCCCGAGCAGGCTCGCGCTCCGGACTCGCTGACAGCGCGTCCGACCCGGCGCGGGCCTCGGCCGGTTCGCGGGCCCGCGCCTCGGGACAGCCGGTCAGCTTCCCGTGGCCTCGGTGGGCAGCGCGGCCCACTCGGCCCAGGTCCGCAACCGGGCGGCGTAGACATGCTTGATCATCTCGTTCGGCTGGTCACCGAGAATGACCCGCAGCGGTGGGTTCTCCGCGTCGACGATCCGCAGCAGGGCTGGCCCGATGGTGGCCGGGTCGGACTGCTGGATCTCGACCTCGGCCATCCCGGCCCGCAGCCCGTCGTAGGCGGCGATCGGGGCGGACCAGGTGGCGGAGGCACCGCCCCAGTCGGTGGCGAACCCGCCGGGCTCGACGAGGGTCACCTTGATGCCGAAGCCGGCGACCTCCTGGGCCAGCGATTCGCTGAAGCCCTCCAGCGCCCACTTGCTGGCGTGATAGCCACCCAGCAGCGGGAAGGACATCACCCCGCCCGCGCTGGAGATCTGCACGATGTGGCCGCCGCCCTGCTCGCGCAGGTAGGGCAGCACCTCCTGGGTCACCCACAGCGCACCGAACACGTTGGTCTCGAACTGGTCCCGGACGTCCCGCTCGCTGAGCTCCTCGATGCCGCCGAACAGGCCGTAGCCCGCGTTGTTCACCACGACATCCAGGCGCCCGAAGTGGTCCGCGGCACGCTTCACCGTCTCGGTCACCGCGGCCTTGTCGGTGACGTCCAGCGCCAGCGGCAGGATGGCCTCGCCGTGGGTGTCGACCAGATCGGCGAGTGTCTCGGTATCGCGCGCGGTCGCGGCCACCTTGTCCCCGCGCTCCAGTGCGGATTCGACGAACCGGCGGCCGAAACCGCGGGAGGAACCGGTGATGAACCAGATTTTCTGCATGCTCGACCTCACTTGTTTCCGTGTATCGTCTACGAATTATTCGATTTCGAACGGATGGAAAGCACTACCCTTTTTCCGCTCAGTTCGCCGGCCTCGAGCCCGCGGTGCGCCTCGGCCGCCGCGGAAAGCGGCCGGACCTCCCGCGCGCGTGGCCGTAGCCTGCCCGCGGGCAGCAGCCGGTTGATCGCGACGGCCGCGGCCGCCAGTTCCGCCGAGGTGGCGTGCGAGATGACGAACCCGCGGACCGAGCCGTCCTTCAGGTACAGCCTGCCGGCGGGCAGCACCGGCGCGGTCGTGGCGCCCGCCAGCAGTACGATCCGGCCGCGGTGTGCCAGTACCTCCACCGCCGCGGTGAGATCGTTGCCGCCCGAGGTGTCCAGGTGCAGGTCCACGCCGTCCGGCGCGGCCTTCCTGAGCCGCGAGGTCAGGTCCGGATCGGCGTAGTCGAAGGCGGCGGTGGCGCCCAGCGAGCGGCAGTAGCCCGCGTCCCGGGGCGCGGCGGTGGCGAGGACCCTGGCCCCCGCCTCGACGGCCAGGGTCACCAGTGCGGAGCCGACGTTGCCCGCGGCGCCCGCGACCAGGACCGTTTCCCCTACGCGTAGCCCGCCGTGGGTGAACAGGGCCAGGTGGGCCGTCGCCGCCGGGTGCACCACCGCCACGGCCTCGTAGGGGTCCACCCGCTCCGGCAGCCGGTAGAGCCGGTCGGCCGCGACGACCGCGCGCTCGGCCGCAGCGCCCTGCCTGCCCTCGTGTCCGAGGCTGTTGCCCCACACCGGGTCCCCCGCGGCGAACCCGTGGGCGCCAGGACCGGTTTCCACCACCCGCCCGACGAGGTCCCTGCCGATCACGAAGGGGAAGGGGACCGGGGTGCGGAACCGGCCGGAGCGCACGAAGGTGTCCACCGGGTTGACCGTGGTGGCCTGCACTTCCACGAGCACATCGGTGGGCCCGGGGCGCGGATCGGCGAGTTCTCCGACACGGATCTCCTCCGGGGTGCCGAGGCGTTCGATGTATGCGGCCAGCATGTCCGCCAGCGTGTCACCCTCCGCTCGAGCCGACCTTTAGTCGCCCGGGATTCGCATTCCGAGAAGACATTCTTATCGCGGATCCGTCGCCGTTCCCGCGGTTCCGACCGTACCGTGGTCAGGAATCGTCCTGTCACCGGAAAAGGGGAATGAGTCCATGGCGAAGACATCCGTTGAGAATGCGCCACTGTTCCGACTTTCCGCCGAGATACACGTTGCCGCCCCGCCCGCCGAGGTGTACGCCGTCGTCGGCGACCTGGCCCGCAGTGGCGAGTGGAGCCCGGAATGTGTCGGCGGCTCCTGGGTCTCCGGCGAGCCGGGAACGGTGGGCGCGGTCTTCCGCGGCGAGAACCTGCGCGGCACGGACGTGGTCGCGTGGGCCCCGGTCGTGCGTGGCACCTGGTTCACCGAGTCCGAGGTCGTCGCGGCCGAACCCGGCCGCACCTTCCAGTGGTCCATGCGCACCCACTCCGGCGAGAAGCAGGACAGTGTGTGGGCCTACGACATCGAGGCCCGCGACGGCGGCAGCGTGCTGACACACCGGTTCCGCATGGGCTCGCCCACCGAGGGCATCCGCGGGATCACCGCGGAGATGGACGAGGCGGGAAAGTCGGCCTTCTTCGCCGAGTGGGGCGAGAAGCTCGCCGCCGATCTCGCGGTCACGCTCGAGCGGATCAAGCACGTCATCGAGAACCGGTCCACCGAGGAGAAGGGCTAGCCCCATGTTTCTGCAACGCTTGGGCAACCGCGGCATCCGGCTGGGAACACTCTTCGAACGCGCCGCAGCCAAGCACCCGACCAACGTGCTGGTTCTCGACCACGATCTGGACCTCGCACCCGACCTCGGACGCCGCGCCACGATCGCGGAGGTCGCCGACCTTGTCGACGACCTTGCCGCCCGGCTGTGGGCCGCGCGGGTGCGGCCGGGCGACCGGATGGTGGTGCACAAGTCCAACGGCTTCGACATCACCCTGCTGGCCTGCGCGGCCGCCCGGATCGGTGCCGTGCCCGTGTTGCTCTCGCCCAAGCTGGACGGCGACACCGTCGGCGAGCTGGTGCGTCGCACCGACCGACCGTTCCTGGTCACCGACGGCGCGAAGCTGGCCCGGCTTCCGGGCTCGATCTTCGAGCGGGCGGAACGGGTGCTGCTGACCTCCGGCCGGCACGAGGGCGCCATCGAGCTGGCGAGCCTGGCCGGGGCGGAACGGGTGCCCGCCGTGACCATGCCGCCCGACCACCCGGCGCTGGTCACGCACACCTCGGGCACGACCGGAATCCCGAAGCTCGCCGTGCACACCAGCCGTACCCTGCAGGCGCGCTACCGGCCGCAGCGGGCCGCGATCACCCCGGTACTGCGCGGCCGGGAGACCGTCGCGATCCACGTCTCCTTCGTGCACTCCCGGCTGATGACCGCGCTCGCCATCTCGCTGCTGCGTGGTTTCCCGATCGTGGTGCTGGCCGACTCCGATCCGCGGCGGGCAGCCGACCTGTTCGCCCGGCTGCGTCCCGGGGTGCTCGAGGCCCACCCGAACACCTTCATGGAGTGGGAGGAACTGGCCGACGATCCGCGAGAACCGCTGGCCCGGGTCAAGCTGTTCAGCTCCACCTTCGACGCGATTCACCCGAGGACGGTGCGGAAACTGCTGGCCGCCACCCGCCGCAGGTCGCCGGTCTTCGGGCAGCTGTACGGGCAGAGCGAGGTCGGCCCGGTCGTGGTGAAGGCGTTCACCCCGGGCCGGGTGTCGGACGAGAACGGTCGCTGCGTCGGCATCCCCTTCCCCGGTATGACCGACGTCCGGGTGGTGAGCCGCAACGGGCTGCCTCCCTCACCGGACAACCCCGGCTACATCGAGGTCCGCAGCGACGGTCGGATCGTCACCTACCTCGGCGAGCGGCAACGCTATGACGCGCAGGTCTCCGATGGTGGCTGGTGGCGGATGGGCGATGTCGGCTTCCGCGGCAAATGGGGCTGCGTGCACCTGCTCGACCGCGAGGTCGACCTGATCGACGGCTTCGGCTCGACCCTGGCCGCGGAGGACACCCTCTTCGGGAAGCTGCCCGATCTCGCGGAGGTCGTCATCGTGCCCAGCGCCGGGGGCGCGCCCGTCCCGGTCGTCTGCACCCGGAACAACCGGCCGCTGGACCCGGGGGAGTGGCGAGCCGCGGCGGCGAACCTCCCGCCGATGGCCGAGCCGGTGCAATGGCGCATCGAGGACCTGCCGCAGACCGCGACCACCAAGATCAAGCGATTGGAGCTGGCGCGCCTGCTCGCTTCCGGAAGCCGGGGGGCCGCCTGATGGCCGTGATCGTCATCGCCGGCGGCGGGATCGGTGGGCTGGCGACCGCGCTGGCCGTTGCCGCGGGCGGGCATCGCGCGGTGGTGCTGGAACGCGCCGACCGGTTCGCCGAGATCGGCGCCGGAATACAGTTGGCCCCCAACGGTTTGGACGCACTGGACGCGCTGGGCGTCGGTGCCGAGGTGCGCGGGTCCGCGGTGCACATGGACGAGTTACGGTTCATGGACGGGGTGACCGGGGAGCATGTGACCAGCCTCGAGCTCACCGCGGACTACCGGCGCCGCTTCGCGGGCCCCTATGTGGTCGTGCACCGCGCGGAGCTGCATCAGGTGTTGCTGGACGCCTGCCTCGCGGCCGAGTCCGTGGATCTGGTCGCGGGTGCCACGGTGACCGGGTACGAGCAGGATGAGCGTGGCGCCACCGTGGCGCTCGCGGACGGCAGGCGGATCACCGGCGCCGCGGTGATCGGGGCGGACGGAATTCACTCGGCGATCCGTCGCCAGCTCGTGGCGGACGGCGAGCCGCGCGTGTCGGGTATCACGGTGTACCGCGCGGTCATCCCGATGGAACGCGTGCCGGACCGCCTGCGGTTCGCGCGATCCGTCGTCTGGTGGGCCGGTCCCGGCTGCCATTTCGTGCACTACCCGATCGCGGGCGGCCGGTACCTCAACCTGGCGGCGAGCAGCGACGACGGTTCCACCGAGGCCTTCGCCGGCGTGCCGGTGCGCAAGGAAAGGGTGCGGCGGGAGTTCACCGCACTGGGCGCCGCGCCGCGGGAGCTGCTCGAACTCGGCGACGACTGGAAAACCTGGATGCTCGTGGACCGCGACCCTGTTCTACAGTGGACGGAAGGAAGGGTGGCGTTGCTCGGCGACGCCGCGCACCCGATGCTGCACTACGCGGCGCAGGGCGCGTGCCAGGCACTGGAGGACGCCGTGGTGCTCGGCGCGTTGCTCGAGGGAACCACGAACTCCGCCATCCCGGGGCGCCTGACCGCCTATGTGCGCCTGCGCCGCGAGCGCACCGCGCGGATCCAGCGCATCGCACGGGACAGCACCCGGCTGTGGCATCCCGCGGGGGCCGCCGCCACGGCGCGCAACGCGATGCTGGCCGCGCTGTCGCCCGAACAGCTGCGGGACCACGTCGCCTGGATGCACGGTTTCCGGGTCGCCCAGCCGGGCAAGGAGGTGGCGGCATGACACCCCTTGTGTCAACTCGCGGTAGTCACGGTGACCGCGGAGCGCGCCTTTGGCCGGAGGCCCCGCTGTCGGGGCGGCGGGGCGCGTGTTCTGGTGGCCATGCGCTGGGTCGTGCGGGGCGTCCCGTCGACACGATCGCGGACGCGCGCGGGGCCGCGGAGGAGCGAGCATGACAGGGCAGCGCATCGAGATCGGCATCGTCGGCGCGGGCCCGCGCGGGCTTTCCGTGCTGGAGCGGCTGTGCGCCAACGAACGCGTCATCGCCACGCACGGCGACGTGATCATCCACGTGGTGGACCCGGCCGCGGCGGGCGCGGGCGCGGTGTGGCGCTGGGACCAGTCCCGCCAGCTCCTGATGAACACGGTGGCCGCGCAGATCACCGTGTACACCGATGCGAGTTCCCACATCGCCGGGCCGATCGAGCCCGGTCCCAGCCTGTACGAGTGGGCACGGTCGTTGGCCCTGCTCGGCGGGCCGGGAGACTACGACGAGGAGACACTGGCCGAGGCGCGTGCACTGGGTCCGGACAGCTACCCGACCCGGGCCTTCTACGGCCGGTACCTGCACGATGCCTTCCAGCAGGTGGTGAGCAGGGCTCCGGCCCACGTCCAGGTTCGGGTGTACCGGTCGAGGGCGGTCGCGCTCGCGGACACCCACGGCGTGCCCGGCGGGCCGCAGGGTGTCCGGCTGGCGGACGGCACGAGGCTGCACGGGCTCGACGCCGTGGTGCTGGCGCTCGGTCACGTGCCGGCCAAGCTGTCGGCACGGGAGGCGCGGACGGCGAGCCTCGCCCGCATCCACCACCTGACCTATCTCACCCCGGCGAACCCGGCGGACCTGGATCTCGAGGGGATCCGGCCGGGAGAGAACGTGCTGCTGCGCGGGCTCGGGCTGAACTTCTTCGACCACATGGCGTTGTTCACCACCGGCAGGGGCGGGCGGTTCGAGCGCGGGAACGAGGGGCTGGTGTACCGGGCTTCCGGCAGGGAACCCGCGCTGTACGCCAGCTCCCGGCGCGGGGTGCCGTACCACGCGCGCGGCGAGAACCAGAAGGGCGCGTACGGCAGGTACCTCCCGAGGTTGCTGACGCCGGAGCACGTCACGAGCCTGCGTTCGCGGTCCACCCCGGTGCGGTTCGCCGAGGACCTCTGGCCGTTGATCGCCCGCGAGGTGGAGAGTGTCTACTACGCGGCGCTGCTGGAGGAGCCCGAGCGTGCGGCGTTCCGCACGGCCTACCTCGCGGGCGAGGACTCGGCGCTCGACCGGTACGGCATCGGGCCGGACCGGCGCTGGGACTGGGAGAAGATCGCGCAGCCCTGCCGGAACCGGACGTTCACCGGCCGCGCGGATTTTCATCGCTGGCTGGTGGGCCACCTCGCCGAGGACGTCGCGGCGGCGCGACAGGGCAATGTGGACGGTCCAGTGAAGGCCGCGCTGGACGTGTTACGCGACCTGCGCAACGAGATCAGGCTCGCGGTGGACCACGGTGGCCTGGATGGCAACTCGCACCGCGACGACCTCGAGGGCTGGTACACCCCGCTCAACGCGTTCCTTTCGATCGGCCCGCCCGCTTCCCGGATCGAGGAGATGATCGCGCTGATCGAGGCCGGGGTGCTGACCGTGACCGGACCGGGCACGGTGATCTGCCTGGACGTCGCCGACTCCGCGTTCGTGGCCGCCTCCACCGTCGTGCCCGGCCCGCCGGTGCGGGCGCGGGTGCTGATCGAGGCGCGCCTGCCCGAGCCGGACCTGCGGCGAACCGAGGACCCACTGCTCGAGCACCTGCTCAGCACCGATCAGGCGGCCCCGTACCGCATCGCCGGTACCCACGACACCAGCTATGAGACCGGTGGCCTTGCCGTCACGGAGCGGCCGTACCGGATGATCGACGGGCGCGGGCAGGCGCATCCACGCCGGTTCGCCTACGGGGTACCCACCGAGTCGGTGCACTGGGTCACCGCCGCGGGCATCCGTCCCGGGGTCGACTCGGTGACGCTCGGCGACTCCGACGCGATCGCCAGGGCCGTACTGGCGCTTCCGCCCGCCTCGCAGGTACCGGAGACGGTGCGGCGGGTGCAGCAACCGGACGTCGCCATCGAGCTGACCGGCATCATCGTCTGACCCGGTCCGGTGCTTCCCGTGGTTGCGCGGGCCTGCCGCCCACGGGCGTCCACGGCGAGCCGGCCAGCAGCGCACGCAACCGCAAGCCGCCGATGTGCACCGGCCCGCCGTCGGCGAGCACCCGCAGCGGGCCCAGTACGCCGATCCGCATGCCGTCGCTCTGCCACCGCCGGTGCGGCGGGCCTCGGCAACCAGCGTGGGACCTGCCGGGGTCGGTTGACACCCGCTGATTCCCCGCTGGCTTCGTAGGTATACGGCGTACACTCAAGGTGGGAGACGCGATGGGCGTGCACGAGGGGATCGGCTCCGTTGTGGCCGCACGGGAGCTCACCAGCGTGTCGGGTGCCCCGGTTCCCGTCCCGGACCCGCGAGACCTGGTCCACCTGCAGTTTCGCCGGTTCGCGGGCTGCCCCGTCTGCAACCTGCACCTGCGGTCGGTGGTCCGGCGGCATGCCGAGATCGAGGCGGCGGGCGTACGCGAGGTCGTCGTGTTCCACTCCCCGGCCGGCGAGCTACTCGAGCATGTGACCGATCTCCCGTTCGCGGTCGTTGCCGACCCGGACAAGCGGCTCTACCGGGAGTTCGGTGTGGAATCGGCGCCCCGCTCACTGGCGCACCCGAAGGCATGGCCGATGATCGCCGCGGCTGTGCTGCGCAGCGGGTGGGCCATCCTCAGCGGCCGGGAACGCGGGCCCGCGGCCGCCCCGCACGGCGGGCGGTTCGGTCTCCCCGCCGAGTTCCTGATCGCGGGCGACGGGACCGTGCTCGCCCGCAAGTACGGCGAACACGTGTACGACCAGTGGTCGGTCGACGAACTACTGCGATTCGCGGCCCGGTAGGCGCGACCGAGCGATACAGCCCACGCCATGCCCCGGCCACGCACCCTCACGCACGCCCGTATCGCCACCGCGGCGGCCTCGACGCGGTGCTCCGCGGGCTCGCGGAGTTCGCCCGCTCGCCAGGTTCTGACGAACTCGGTCAGGGGCTCAGGGCAGGGGGTAACGCTCGAGATCGGTGACGCGTTCCAGCTCAACGGACTCGATCGGGAAGTCGCGGGCCTGCAGGATCAGCAGGAAGCCGTCCAGCTCGGCCAGCGCGGCCCAGTGGCGCCCGCCCGCCAGCCACTCGAAGGTGACCGGCCTGGCCTCCACCGAGACGGTGACCGTAGACCAGTCCGGGAGGGGTTCCTCGGCGGCGGTGGCCATGGCGTCCAGCCATAGCTGCTCGGCGAGCTCGTCCTTGGTCGCCTCGGTGAGGTGCTTGTGCCGGACCTCCACGTGCAGCCGTGGACCGTCCTCCGCGCCGGGCTCGCCGTGCCCGAGACCGAGCGCGACCGCGGAACCGGCGCTCGCCCAGCCCGCGATGTAGCGATCACCCGGCCAATGGGGTGGCAGCCCGTACAGCGCGAAGGGCGCACTCCTGAACCGTTCCAGCGTCAGGTGGCGCTGCCGCTCGTGGGCGCGCCGGGGACTGAGCACCCACAGCCACTCCTCGGCCAGCGGCACGCCGGTGCGATCGGGGCCCCAGAACGCGGTGGAGAGAAAGAACACAGCCACCGCCGCCACGAAGCCCGCGGCGAACAGCCACCACGGCCAGTCGAACAGCAACTGCGTGCCGAGACCCAGTGCCGATCCGACAGCGGCGGCCAGCAGGTAGAGGCCGGGTGAGGGGATCAGCCTGCGTCGCCTGCGCACCACCTGCACCAGCCGGGCGGGAGCCGACCAGGCGCTCTGGCCGACCGGACGCAGCAAGACGAAGCGCCCGTAGCTCGTCTCCATACCTCCAGTGTCTCACCTCGATCTCACATACAACCGCTTGGCGGTTGCGGACGGCAGTCAAGACGAGACGACTGCAGGTGTCCGCGTTGACCACTCTGTGAACTCGGGTGGAGTGATGCCGTCAAGCGCGCGGGCTAAGAATCAGGCCGAATATCCACCCAGGGTAACATTGAGTGTTGATCGCTAGGCCAAACGGGTGACGATCGTCCAGTGCGTGCGGTAATGTGCGTTTCGGGTGTCGGGCGCCGGCCGGGAGCGGCGGTCGCAGCGCGACTACCTCGCTGTATACAACTTGCCGGTTGCCTCTTCGGCCGTGTGCGCGGTGCGCCCACGGGTGCGGATCGTGGCGGCTCGGGCTATACAACGGGTGAAACCGCACGTCACGCCATCGACCCATTGCTATCTGGCGCTTTCCTCCATAGGTTGAGTGCAGGCGGTTTTGCGGTCGGTCAGCGCCGACCTGCCGCAAGGCTGCCCCGGTCGGGGTGAAGAGACGAGTTCGACGACTCGGCGGTTGAGCGCGCGCCAGGCGCGGCTGTGCTGCGATTCACCGGATCCGGGTCGCGACGCTACGCGCATTCCTGGACGGATTTCGGTGGATCATGTTGCTCTGACCACATGGCGGTGCGCGGCGTACCGGTCTTTGTGTATCCGGCCGACCCCTGGAGGAAAACGTAATGAACGAAACGACGCCCAGCGGAACGGACGTGGTGATGGCTGAAAAGCCCGGTACCGGCGTCAATGGAGTCAATGGAGACGTCCAGGCTCACCCGGAACAGGAATTTGGTGCAGATCCGTTACTCGTTCGAGACACGGACCACTACACCGACGAGTATGTTAAAGGGTTCGTTGATAAGTGGGACGATCTGATCGACTGGAAGAAGCGTTACGAAAGTGAGGGCCGCTTCTTCGTCGACCTGCTCAAGTCCCGCGGTGTGAAGTCCGTCCTGGATGTCGCCACGGGTACGGGGTTCCACTCGGTACGGCTGATCGAGGAGGGCTTCGACACGGTCAGCGTCGACGGCAGCCCCGAGATGCTGGTGAAGGCCTTCGAGAACGGGCAGAACTACGGCGGTCACGTCCTGCGGGTCGTGCACGCCGACTGGCGGTGGCTCAACCGTGACGTGCACGGCGAGTTCGACGCGGTGATCTGCCTCGGCAACTCCTTCACCCACCTGTTCTCCGAGCGGGACCGGCGCAAGGCGCTGGCGGAGTTCTACGCCGTGCTCAAGCACGACGGCGTGCTGATCCTTGACCAGCGCAACTACGACGCGATCCTGGACAACGGGTTCTCCAGCAAGCACACCTACTACTACTGCGGCGACTCGGTGAGCGCCGAACCGGAGTACGTGGACGACGGGCTGGCGCGCTTCCGCTACAGCTTCCCGGACAAGTCGCAGTACCACCTGAACATGTACCCGCTGCGCAAGGACTACACCCGTAGGTTGCTGCGCGAGGTGGGTTTCCAGCGGGTGGAGACCTATGGTGACTTCCAGGACACCTTCGCCGCGGACGAGCCGGACTTCCTCGTTCACGTCGCGGAGAAGAACTACCTGAGGACCACCGACGACCGGCTGAACTACTCCACTGCCGTCAACGTCGCGCGGGACTACTACAACTCCCAGGATGCGGACAACTTCTACTACAACATCTGGGGCGGCGAGGACATCCACGTCGGGCTGTACGAGACCCCGGACGAGGAGATCGCGCCGGCGAGCCGCCGCACCGTGCAGCGGATGGCGAGCAAGTTGCAGATCGGCAAGGACAGCCACGTGCTGGATGTCGGCGCGGGCTACGGCGGTGCCGCCAGGTATCTGGCGAAGACCTACGGCTGCAAGGTGTCCTGCCTCAACCTCAGTGAGGTGGAGAACACCCGTAACCGGCAGATGAACGAGCAGCAGGGCCTGAGCCACCTCATCGATGTGGTGGACGGCTCGTTCGAGGACCTCCCGTTCGAGGACAACCAGTTCACCGTGGTCTGGTCGCAGGATGCGATGCTGCACAGCGGTGACCGGGTGCGGGTGCTGCAGGAGATCGTCCGGGTGCTCAAGCCACGGGGTGAGATCGTGTTCACCGACCCGATGGCCGCGGACGGTTGCGACAAGTCCGCGCTTCGACCGATCCTCGACAGGCTGCACCTAGAATCCATGGGGTCGCCCGCGTTCTACCGGCGCGAACTGAACCGGCTGGGCGTTGCCTCGATCGAGTTCGAGGATCACACTCAGCAGTTGTCGACCCACTATGGTCGTGTCCTGCAGGAAACGGAACGACGGGAGGCGGAAATCGCCGACAACGTGAGTGTCGAATACATCACACGGATGAAGCTGGGCTTGCAGCACTGGGTCAACGGTGGCCAGGGAGGAAATCTCTCATGGGGAATCTTCTACGTGCGTGCCTGATTCGTGGTATTGATCGGTTCCGTCGCTTCTAGAAGTAAAGGGTAGAGACATTGAGTACTAATCGCAGGCTGTTCACCAGCGAGTCGGTCACCGAGGGCCACCCGGACAAGATGTCCGACGCGATCAGCGACACCATCCTGGACGCGATGCTGGCCGCCGACCCGCGCAGCCGGGTCGCGGTCGAGACGCTGATCACCACGGGTCAGGTGCACATCGCGGGCGAGGTCACCACCGATGCCTACGTGGACGTCCCGGCGCTGGTCCGGGACAAGGTCCTGGATATCGGCTACGACTCCTCCGCGAAGGGCTTCGACGGCGCCTCCTGCGGGGTGAACGTCGCCATCGACGCACAGTCCCCGGACATCGCGCAGGGTGTGGACACCGCCTACGAGAGCAGGCTGGAGAACGCCCTCGACGACCTGGACAAGCAGGGTGCGGGCGACCAGGGCCTGATGTTCGGCTACGCCTCCACCGACACGCCGGAACTGATGCCGCTGCCGATCGCGCTCGCCCACCGGCTCTCCCGCAGGCTGACCGAGGTCCGCAAGAACGGCACGGTCCCCTACCTGCGCCCGGACGGCAAGACGCAGGTGACCATCGAGTACAACGGCGAGGAGCCGGTCCGGCTGGACACCGTGGTCATCTCCAGCCAGCACGCCGACGGCATCGACCTCGACTCCATGCTGGCCGTCGACCTGCGGGAGAAGGTCATCGCCCCGGAGCTGGAGTCCCTCGGCCTCGACGCCAAGGAGCCGAAGCTCCTGATCAACCCGACCGGCCGGTTCGTGGTCGGCGGGCCGATGGGTGACGCGGGTCTCACCGGCCGCAAGATCATCGTGGACACCTACGGCGGCATGGCCCGGCACGGTGGTGGCGCCTTCTCCGGCAAGGACCCCTCGAAGGTGGACCGTTCGGCCGCGTACGCGACCCGCTGGGTGGCCAAGAACGTGGTCGCCGCCGGGCTGGCCGAGCGCGTCGAGATCCAGGTCGCCTACGCGATCGGCAAGGCCGCCCCGGTCGGGCTGTTCGTGGAGACCTTCGGCACCGAGAAGGTCGCGCCGGAGAAGATCCAGAAGGCCCTCGACGAGGTGTTCGACCTGCGTCCCGCCGCGATCATCCGGGACCTGGACCTGCTGCGCCCGATCTACGCGCAGACCGCCTCCTACGGCCACTTCGGTCGGGGCGACCTGGACCTGCCGTGGGAGCGCACCGACAAGGCCGCGGCGCTGAAGGACATCGCGACATCGTAACGGGCACTACTGTGCCGGTAGATACCAATCCGACCTCCAGTAGGCCGACCCTCTTGGCTCGCAAGCAAGCCGCTTCTGCTGAGTCGGCCTACTTCCGGCTCCTTGGTAATCACACGGTGGACTCGTTCCCGGTTCGACCCAATACAAGGAAGGTGCCCGAATGCGCATCGCGGTGACCGGCTCGATCGCGACCGACCATCTGATGTCGTTCTCCGGCCGGTTCAGCGACCAGTTCGTCGCCGACCAGCTGGAGAACGTCTCGCTGTCGTTCCTGGTCGAGCAGCTGGACATTCGTCGAGGCGGGGTGGCCGCGAACATCGCGTTCGCGCTGGGTCGCCTCGGCCTGTCGCCGGTGCTGGTCGGCGCCGTCGGCAAGGATTTCGACGACTACCGGTCGTGGCTGGACCGGCACGGCGTGGACACGAAGTCCGTGCACGTCTCGCCGGACAAGCACACGGCCCGGTTCCTGTGTACGACGGACTCGACGCAGAACCAGATCGCGTCCTTCTACGCGGGTGCGATGAGCGAGGCAAGGGAGATCGAGCTGAACACGGTCACCGACCGCGTCGGTGACCTCGATCTCGTGCTCATCGCGCCGGACGACCCCGAGGCCATGCTGCGGCACACCGAGGAGTGCAGGCAGCGCGGCATCACCTTCGCCGCGGACATCTCGCAGCAGTTGGCGATCATGCCCGGCGAGGACGTCCGCAACCTGGTGGAGGGCGCTTCCTACCTGTTCACCAACGAGTACGAGGCATCCCTGCTGCTCAAGCACACCGGCTGGTCCACGGACCAGGTGCTGGAGCGCGTCGGCAGCTGGGTGACCACGTACGGGCCGAAGGGCGTGCGCATCGAGGGCAAGGGCCACGACCCGGTCGTGGTGGACGTGGTGCCCGAGGTCGAGGCGGTGGAGCCGACCGGCGTCGGGGACGCGTTCCGGGCGGGCTTCCTGTGGGGTCTGAGCCGCAAGATGACCATGGAGCGCGCCGCGCAGGCGGGTTGTGTGCTCGCGGGCATCGTGCTCGAGACCGTCGGCCCGCAGGAGTACCCGCTGGATCGGGCCGAGTTCTCCAACCGGGTGGCCAAGGCTTACGGGGCGGACGCCGCGGCCGAGATCGAGTCCAAACTACGAGTATGAGTATGGACAGTCCGTTCCTCACGGAGCTGAACAAGCGGGTACTGGTCGCCGATGGCGGCATGGGGACCGCGCTGCAGGCCTACGACCTCACGCTGGACGACTTCGCCCAGCTCGAGGGCTGCAACGAGATCCTCAACGAGACCCGCCCGGATGTGGTCAGCTCGGTCTACCGGGGTTTCCTCGAGGCCGGGTCGGACGCGATCGAGACGAACACGTTCGGTACCAACCTCGCCAACCTCGGCGAGTACGACATCCCCGAGCGCATCCGCGAACTCGCGGAGATGGGGTCCGTACTCGCCAGGCAGGCGGCCGACGAGTTCGCCACGCCGGAGTGGCCGCGGTTCGTGCTCGGCTCGATGGGGCCGGGCACGAAACTGCCCACCCTCGGCCACGCGCCCTACGCCGACCTGCGGGACGCCTATGTCGAGAACGCCCTCGGCATGCTCGACGGCGGGATCGACGCGGTGCTGGTGGAGACCTCGCAGGACCTGCTGCAGACCAAGGCCGCGATCGTCGGCGCGAAGCGGGCCATGGAGCAGGTCGGCAGGCGGGTACCGATCATCGCCCAGGTCACCGTGGAGCAGACCGGGACGATGCTGGTCGGCTCGGAGATCGGCGCGGCGCTGCTCGCGCTGGAGCCGCTCGGCATCGACCTGATCGGGATGAACTGCGCCACGGGGCCGGCGGAGATGAGTGAGCACCTGCGGGTGCTCGCCCAGCACGCGCGGGTGCCGATCTCGGTGATGCCGAACGCCGGGTTGCCGGTGCTCGGGCCGAACGGCGCGGAGTACCCGTTGACCCCGGACGAGCTGGCCGAGGCGCTGGCCGGGTTCGTCACCGAGTTCGGCACGCGGCTGGTCGGTGGGTGCTGCGGCACCACGCCCGAGCACCTGCGGCAGGTCGCCGCGGCCGTCCGCGAGCTGGAGGTACGGCCCCGGGAGCCGGAGCGTCAGCCGGGGCTGTCCTCGGTGTACCAGCCGGTCCCGTTCGACCAGGACGCCAGCATCCTGATGGTCGGCGAGCGGACCAACGCCAACGGTTCCAAGGCGTTCCGCACGGCCATGCTGGACGAGCGCTACTCCGACTGCGTGGAGATCGCCAAGTCGCAGACCCGCGAGGGCGCGCACGTGCTGGACCTGTGCGTGGACTATGTCGGTCGGGACGGCACGCACGACATGCGGGAGCTGGCAGGCATGCTGGCCACGGCGTCCACGCTGCCGGTCATGGTCGACTCCACCGAGCCCGAGGTCATCCAGGCGGGCCTCGAGCACCTCGGCGGCCGGTGTGCGATCAACTCGGTGAACTACGAGGACGGCACCGAGCCCGGCGGGCGCTACGACAAGGTCATGCGGATGGCGGTGGAGCACGGCGCCGCCGTCGTGGTGACCTGCATCGACGAGGAGGGGCAGGCCCGGACCGCGGACTGGAAGCTGCGGGTCGCCGAGCGTGCGATCACCGACCTGACCGAGAACTGGGGTCTGGAGAAGTCGGCGATCATCGTGGACTGCCTCGTCTTCCCGATCACCACCGGGCAGGAGGAGGTCCGCAAGGACGCGATCGAGACGATCAACGCGATCCGCCTGCTCAAGGACAAGCACCCGGAGACGCAGACCACACTCGGTCTTTCCAACGTGTCCTTCGGGCTCAACCCGGCGGCGCGGCAGGTGCTGAACTCGGTGTTCCTGCACGAGTGCCAGCAGGCCGGGCTGGACTCGGCGATCGTGAACTCCTCGAAGATCCTGCCGATGAACAAGATCGAGGAGGAGCCGCGCCAGGTCGCGCTGGATCTGGTCTACGACCGGCGCAGCGAGGGTTACGACCCGCTGCAGAAGCTGATGCAGCTCTTCGAGGGCAAGACCGCGTCCTCGACCGGTGCCTCGCGGGCCGAGGAGTTGGCGAAGCTGCCGCTGTTCGAGCGGCTGGAGCGGCGGATCGTCGACGGCGAGCGCAACGGGCTGGACGAGGATCTCGAGGCGGCACGGCAGGAGAAAAGGCCGCTGGAGATCATCAACCAGAACCTGCTCGCCGGGATGAAGGTCGTCGGTGACCTGTTCGGCTCCGGGCAGATGCAACTGCCGTTCGTGCTCCAGTCGGCCGAGGTGATGAAGGCCGCGGTGGCCTACCTCGAGCCGTACATGGAGAAGGACGACTCCGGTGGCAAGGGCAAGCTGCTGCTGGCCACGGTGAAGGGCGATGTGCACGACATCGGCAAGAACCTGGTCGACATCATCGTGTCCAACAACGGCTACGACGTGGTCAACATCGGGATCAAGCAGCCGATCAACGTCATCCTGGACGCCGCCGAGGAGCACAAGGTGGACGCCATCGGCATGTCCGGCCTGCTGGTCAAGTCGACGGTGATCATGAAGGACAACCTGCTCGAGATGAACTCTCGAGGGGTTGCCGATAAGTACCCGGTTCTGCTCGGTGGCGCGGCTCTGACCAGGACCTTCGTCGAGAACGACCTGGACGAGGTCTACCAGGGCGACGTCCGTTACGCCAAGGACGCCTTCGAGGGGCTCAACCTGATGGACCGGCTGATGGCCATCAAGCGCGGGGAGACCCCGGAGGACGACGAGGCGGAACAGGCCAAGAAGGCCGAGCGCAAGGCGCGCCGCGAGCGTTCGCTGCGGATCGCCGAGAAGCGCAAGGCCGAGCAGGGCGAGGAGCCGAGCCCGGACGACACCACTCGGTCCGATGTGGACGTCAGCGTGTCGGTGCCCAATCCGCCGTTCTGGGGCTCGAAGGTCGTCAAGGGGGTCGCCACCGCGGAATACCTGTCCCTTTTGGATGAGCGGGCGACGTTCTTCGGCCAGTGGGGCCTGCGTGGCGCCAAGAAGGGCGAGGGACCCTCCTATGAGGAGCTCGTGGAGACCGAGGGCAGGCCGCGGCTGCGGGCCTGGATGGACGAGCTGTCCACCGCGGGCATCCTGCAGCACGCCGCGCTGGTGTACGGGTACTTCCCGTGCTACTCCGAAGGCAACGATCTGATCGTGCTGGACAAGGAGGAGCCCGACGCGCCGGAGCGGCTGCGGTTCCGTTTCCCGCGCCAGCGCAGGGATCGGCGGCTGTGCCTCGCCGACTTCTTCCGCTCGAAGGAGAAGGCCGAGGAGACCGGCCAGGTCGACGTGTTGCCGATGCAGCTGGTGACGATGGGCCAGCCGATCGCGGACTACGCCAACGACCTGTTCGCGAAGGACGCCTACCGGGACTACCTGGAGATCCACGGCCTCGGCGTGCAGCTCACCGAGGCGCTGGCCGAGTACTGGCACCGCAGGGTCCGGCAGGAACTGTTGTTCCCCTCGGGCACCTCGGTTGCCGCCGAGGACCCGGAGGAGGTCGAGCAGTACTTCAAGCTCGGCTACCGGGGTGCCCGGTTCTCCTTCGGTTACGGCGCCTGCCCGGATATCGAGGATCGGGCGAAGATCGTCGACCTGCTGGAGCCGGACCGGATCGGGGTCGAGCTCTCCGAGGAGTTCCAGCTCCATCCGGAACAGTCCACCGACGCTCTCGTGCTGCACCACCCGGAAGCGAAGTACTTCAATACCTGAGAAAGAGAAGAAAGGGAGTCATGAGCGAGAAGTTCCAGAAGGTGGGCGGCCTCGAGTTCGCCGTCGCCGACCTGTCGCTGGCCGAGGCCGGCCGGCACCAGATCCGGCTCGCCGAGCACGAGATGCCGGGCCTGATGGCCACTCGCAAGGAGTACGCGGCGTCCAAACCGCTCAAGGGCGCGCGGGTCGCCGGCTCGCTGCACATGACCGTGCAGACGGCGGTGCTGATCGAGACGCTGGTCGAGCTCGGTGCCGAGGTGCGCTGGGTGTCCTGCAACATCTTCTCCACCCAGGACGAGGCCGCGGCCGCCGTCGTGGTCGGCCCGAACGGCACCCCGGCCAAGCCCGCGGGTGTCCCGGTGTTCGCCTGGAAGGGCGAGACGCTGGAGGAGTACTGGTGGTGCACCAACCAGCTGTTCCAGTTCGGTGACCAGGGCCCGAACATGCTGCTGGACGACGGTGGCGACGCGACCCTGCTGGTGCACAAGGGCGTCGAGTTCGAGACCGCGGGCGCGGTGCCGGAGACGGCCGAGAACGACCCGGACGAGTACAAGGTGGTGCTGGCGACGCTGCGCAAGAGCCTCGCCGACGACACCAAGCGGTTCACCAGGATCGCCGAGAACATCAAGGGTGTCACCGAGGAGACCACCACCGGCGTGCACCGGCTCTACGAGTTCGCCAAGACGGGTGAGCTGCTGTTCCCGGCGATCAACGTGAACGACTCGGTCACCAAGTCGAAGTTCGACAACAAGTACGGCTGCCGTCACTCCCTTGTGGACGGCATCAACCGGGCGACCGACACGCTGATCGCCGGCAAGGTCGCCGTCATCGCGGGCTACGGCGATGTCGGCAAGGGCTCGGCGGAGTCGCTGCGCGGCCAGGGTGCTCGGGTGATCATCACCGAGATCGACCCGATCTGCGCGCTGCAGGCGGCGATGGAGGGCTACGAGGTCACCACGATCGACCAGGTCATCGACAAGGCCGACATCTTCGTGACCACGACCGGTAACTTCGACATCATCACCGCCGAGCACATGGCGAAGATGAAGCACCAGGCGATCGTGGGCAACATCGGCCACTTCGACAACGAGATCGACATGGCCGGTCTGGAGAAGACCCCCGGCATCAAGAAGGTCGAGATCAAGCCGCAGGTGCACGAGTACGTGTTCCCGGACGGTCACTCGATCATCGTGCTCTCCGAGGGCAGGCTGCTGAACCTCGGCAACGCCACCGGGCACCCGAGCTTCGTGATGTCGAACAGCTTCGCCAACCAGACGATCGCGCAGATCGAGCTGTTCACCAAGACCGACGAGTACGACAAGCAGGTCTACGTGCTGCCGAAGCACCTCGACGAGAAGGTGGCCAGGCTGCACCTGGACGCGCTCGGCGTGAAGCTGACCAAGCTGACCAAGGAGCAGGCCGAGTACATCGGCGTCGACGTCGAGGGACCCTACAAGCCCGACCACTACCGCTACTGACAGAACGTCCGCGTCCTGTGCCGCGTGTTCGTGGCACAGGACGCGGGCACCCGATCAGGTAACCGCGGACACGGCGAGAGGGAGCCATGAACACGATCGCACTCGAGCTGGTACCGCCCGAGATCGAGGGCGGCGCGCAGCGGTCGGTCGAGGAGGGCCAGAAGGTGGCCGAGGCCTGCCGCGCGAGCGGGCTGACCGACGCCATCCAGCACGTGATGATCCCCGGCATGATCGCCGAGGAGGACGACCGCCCGGTCGAGATGAAGCCCAGGATGGACGTGCTGGACTTCTGGAACGCACTTCGTCCCAAGCTGGGTGACATGCGGGGGCTGTGCACGCAGGTCACCGCCTTCCACGACAAGCCGGCGCTGACGTCTCGGCTGAACGAGCTGCGTGACGCGGGTATGGACGGGATCATCTTCGTCGGCGTGCCCCGCACGATGAGCGACGGTGACGGCCCCGGCATGGCGCCGACCGACGCGCTGGCCGAGTTCACCGGCGTGGTCCCGAACCGGGGCGCGATCCTCATTCCCACGCGAGACGGCGAGCTGGGCCGTTTCGGCTTCAAGTGCGATCGGGGCGCGACCTTCGGCATGACCCAGCTGCTCTACTCCGACGCGATCGTCGGCTTCCTGCGCGACTTCGCCGCGCAGAGCAACCACCGCCCGGAGATCCTCCTTTCGTTCGGCTTCGTCCCCAAGGTCGAGCAGCGGATCAAGCTGATCGACTGGCTCATCCAGGATCCCGGCAACCCGGCGGTCAAGGAGGAGCAGGAACTTGTCGCCAAGCTGGCCGACTCCTCGTTCGAGGAGCGCAAGCGCGAGCTCGTGGAGCTCTACAAGCGCGTGACCGACGGCGTGGGCGAGTTGGGCTTCCCGCTGAGCATCCACCTCGAGGCGCCCTACGGCGTGAACAAGCCCGCCTTCGAGGTCTTCAGCGAGATGCTGGCCCACTACAGCCCGCTCGCGTCCTGACGCCTACGGCAGCCCGGCTGACCCCCGATCAGGGGATGGTGCGACGATAGGGGTCCGCGGAGTTCCCCGGTTCCGCGGACCCCCTCGTGGCCCGATACAGCGGCACCGTACCGGGCCGGAAGAAGGTGCCAGATGACCTGGGCAAGGCAAGCTGGTTCATCCCGGCCGGCCGAGGACAAGAGCTGGTTGGCAGGCGTGAAGGCCGAGGAAAGGGAGCGCATGGAGGTCCGCGACGGCCTCGCCGCGCGGACCGTGGCCGGTCACTGCAAGGACGCGCAGGAATGCGCCGAATTGCTGGCCATGCTGGGCCTGGACGCGTCGTCCGGAAGGCGCTCGGTAACGGGCTGAGCGGCCGGTTCGTACCTGGCTCACCCGCGACTGGCGGTCGTGTGCTCGGCCGAGCAGGGCCTGGCTGGTGAGTGCGCCGAATAGTGCCATCGCCGTATTCCACTGGGTGTCCATTGGGTCACCTTGAGTGTCGAGATCGGCGCCACCTTCCCGTTGATGGTCGCCGCGGGTTCCCCCATGCCGGCCGGTGCCCGTTCCGGCAGCGTTTAGTCGGCTCGGCCGTCGGCAACTCCGCTGGGGAGGAGAGGAGCGCTATGAAACACGACCAGTTCATCGGCCGGGTGCAGGCGCGAGCCCGCCTTGCCAGCAGGGGAGAAGCGGAAGGTATCACCAGGGCCACCCTGGAGACGCTGGGCGAGCGGATACCCGAGCGGGTCGCCGACCATGTCGCCGCGCAACTGCCCATCGAGATCGGCGAGCACCTGCGCCGCACGGTCACCATGGGCGGCGCGGGTTCCGGTGAGCGGTTCGGCATCGACGCGTTCGCCGAGCGGGTCGCCGAACGCGGGCACACCACGCCACCGCAGGCGGTCTACGGCTCCCGGGTGGTGCTCGAGGTGATCGGCGAGGCCACCGAGGGCGTGGTGGAGAAGGTCCGCGACTCGCTGCCCGGCGAGTTACGTGGCCTGGTCGACACCGGTAGTTCCGGTCCGCTCAGCTAGCGGCGCGCACCTGCCTGGTGAAGGCACGCCAGGCGCTCGCCGAGAGCAGAAGTGTGCCGCCGGTGCGGTCCTTGGTGTCCCGCACACCGACGTGGCGGTGTGCACCGTCCGGCAGCGCGATCTCGACACAGTTGGTGCCGGTGCTGCTCCGGCTGGACTTGCTCCACTGTCGCTCCGAAGCCATCACGGCACTCCTTCCGTCTCGGCGGCGATCCCGGCGATGAGACCGGCCGACTCCCTGGGGTCCAAAGCCACCGCGCCGATGGCATCGATGGCCCGCCGGTAACGAGCGACGTCCTCCGGCTCGTGCAGGAACAGCCCGGTGTCCCGTAGTTCGAGATGCACCACCGGGTCGTCCTCCGTGGACTCGATGAGCACGAACGGACCTTCCAACGCGGGGTGCCAGCCGCTGTCGAACGGCAGCACCCGCAGGTGCACGTTCGGCAGTTCACCGAGTTCGAGCAGGTACCTGAGCTGCTTGACCAGCACCTCCCGGGAGCCGATCACCTGGCGCAGCGCCGCCTCGCCGAGCAGGGCGACGAACTCGGCGGGCTCGGCCCTGGTGATCAGTTCCCTGCGGCCGACCCGCACGGCGACCCGGGTCTCCACCTCATCCTGCGGTACGCCGCCCGCTTCCATGATTGCCCGGACGTACTCGCTGTTCTGTAGTACGCCGGGAACCAGCAGCGGCGATACGTCGGTGACCGTGGTCGCGGTGCGCCCGCACTCCAGCAGCGCGTTGAGCTGCTGACGCTGCTCCGGAAGCGTGACCGCCAGCCACCGCGGCTCCCGGGTGCCGGTGGCCATGGCGTGGATGTCCGCGTAGCGCTCGCCGGAGATCTCCAGCGCGGTCAGTACCGCGGCGACGTCCTCCGGATCCGGCACCCGGTCGCCGGTCTCCCAGCGGGCGATGGTGCCCGGACTCTTGCCGGTCTTCGTCGCGAGACCCCGCTGGCTCAGCCCGCGCTCCCGCCGCGCCTCGGCGAGTGCGGCGCCGAGCGCGCGAGCCTTTGGTGTCCTCGTGCTTCCACCCACGTGCCACAGCATATGGCACGTCAGCGGGGTTCATAGCGTCACCCGAAGGAAGCATTGCTCCCGTCGCTTCCAATTGCTTCCTCCTGACTGGAAGCGACGGAAGCAGAGGTGTGCGGCCGTCGATCTGGAAGCAGCGTAGCTCGGAGGCGCACCGTGAACCCATCGCCGTGGCGAAGTGTCCGCATCGCGCCCGCGCGCACCCCCGGCGGCCAGGCCACGCACGTCGTGCTCGGCCTCGTCGCCATGGGCGGTGGCCACCTGGTGGCGATCCGGGTCGGTGACGGCGAGCCCGCGCACCTCGCTCGCCAGGGCGCGCTGGAACTGCTGGCCAGTGTGCGCCAGGTCATCGCGGAGCAGGATCGGTTGGACGGGCGCGGGTCCGATGAGTGATCCACTGTGGATGGTGCGGTTCCGGCCCGGGGTGGTCGGGGAGCGCTGGCGGATGGTGCACCTGGTTCCGGTGCCCGATCCCGCGGCCATCCCGGTCACCGTCGGCGACTGCGTGCGGGTGCTGCTGGCCTTGTGCGGCCAGCAGTTCGCGCCCGGGGAGGCCGAGCTGCTGTCCCGGCAGGCCGGCGCCCCGTGCGAGGTGTGCCTCGCGCTGCTCGAGCACGCGTCCGTCGAGGGCTGGTGAGCGGGATGGTGTCGATTCTGGTCCTCGTCGGCGCGTGCCTGGTCGCCGTGGCGGCCGGGTTCTGGCTCGGCCTGCTGTTCACCGGCCAGGCTTCGGGTGGCGGTCACCGGTTCCACGACCCGGCGGTGTCGGTGCGGGCGACGATCGCCAGGGCCACCGCCGACGAGCACGTGTGTCCTGAGTGGAGGGATTGATCGAGATGCGGAGCGCGAACGGTGGCCTGTGCACCGACACCTTCGTCTATGTGGACGAGCAGTGCACCTTCGATATGGACATCATCGAGACGGAGGTGCAGGTCACCATCGCCGGGAAGTACGGCGGATACTGCTTCCTCGTGCTGAGCAAGGGGGCGGTGCGGCGGCTCGCTCCGTTGCTCGACCGTGCGGTCGGCGGTCAGTCCGGCTGATCGGCCCTGCCGCCGATCCGGCTGGTCAGCTCGGTCGCGGTCGCCCGCACCTCGGCGGCGAGCCCCGGCCAGTCCTGCCCGCAGGGGCCGTCCTCGCAGTGGTGCCGGAAGGTCACGCTGATCGCGGCCAGCGGCCTGCCGCCGTGGTCGAACACCGGAAACGCCACCGAGGCGAACCCCGCGGTGACCTGGCCGTCCTCCACCGCCCAGCCACGACGGCGGTGCGTGCTCAGTACCCGCCGCAGCTCGGCCAGCCCGCGCGGTCCGCGTCCGGTGCGGTCCACGAAGGCAGTGGCCGCGGGGAACAGGGCCCGCACATGGGGTTTGGAAAGGTGCATCAGGATGGCAAGGCCGGAGGCGGTGAGCTGGCCCGGCAGCCGCACCCCGACATCGGTCACCAGCGTCTCCGGCTGGGCCGGGCGTTCCTTGATCAGGTACAGCGACTCGTTGCCGTGCAGCACCCCGAGGTGGGCGTTGTGGCCGACCCGGTCGACCAGCCTGCGTAGCAGCGGGGTGGCCGACCGTTCCAGCGGCTCGTGCCGCAGGTACGCCGAACCGAGTTCGAACACCGCGATCCCCAGCCCGTAGCGCCGCTCCGCCGGCAGGTGCGCGACGAACCCGGCCGCCTCCAGCTCGCTGAGCAGGTGATACGTGGTCGAGCGGGGCAGGTCCAGCTCCCTGGCCACGGTCGCGGCGGACACCGGCCCGGCATGTGCCCCGAGCACACGCAGCACCGCGAGCCCGCGGCGCAACGCCGGAACGTCACTGCTCGATCCCATCCGTGCCCTCCTGTCTGGTACCCCAGACGTGAGGGTAGGACATGTATCTTGATAGCGACCCGCTTCGGCGCCCACACTCTCGGATACGAGTCGTCCAGTCGAACTCGAAGAGTTCGCCACCCTGCTCGACCAATATGGTCGGCGGCGATGGGCCTGAACGTGTCTGGCCAGGCTCGTCGTTGCGTACCTGGCCAGACACGTTCCCTAATCCCTAGGGTGATGCAGCATAGAATTTCCTCAGAAAGGTCGTGTCAGCAGACTCGGGAGCAAGGGCGGCAATTCGGATTGTTACCGGGGCAGCACGAGACGATCGCGCCCCCGCATGAAGTCACCGCACAAAATATGCACGCGCCCGTGCCTGAGCATCCGAGACAGCCCACGCAGCCAGCGGCACTCAAGATGCAGCCGAGGTTGGCGTCGAAGTTGCAGTCGCTGCGTAGTTCGTACTCGCCAACTTGACAGATGCTATTACAGCCGCCGCATGGGTCTGCCTGTGCGGTGAGGTCCGCGCCTTCTGGTATTGGAATTGGAGGTGCGCCGTTGTAGCTGCGCGCCTCAGGACGAAGAATTGTATCGTTATTCCCACTATCGGTGGTGGTCGAGTGGAGGCTGAATACCTGTGCGACACTCCCCGTACCGTCAACCGGTGTGGAGAACTCTTGCGAGATCAATAGGCGGTTCTGAGAATGTATGTGAACCATCACGGCAGACTGTTCGATGCCGTTATCGTGAGTCAGTACAGTTGCCAGCACATCAATGTCTTCATCGCCGTCTGTCGTAGCTGTGCGTTGAAGGGTGGTTCGGCTCGCCTTGTCAAGGCCACACGCATCGAGCACGTTGCGGGAGTCGGCGCCGTCAAGATGACGTTGCACTTCTTGTGCAAGGGCGCGGCCACTCAATTCGCGCTTCGTCGTCACGCTTGCCACGGTTGTCCTTGGTGAGGCAAAAGCCGCCCTGCTCGTACCTAGCAGGATACCTGCTCCTGCCACGACGCCTGCGCCAACCCGAAGGAAAGATCGACGGGATTGTCCAGATGGCACGGGAGAGCGGTGGCGCCGCTGGTCAAGCCGTGCAGCTCCGAGTGTGCCGAGTACAGACCACGTGCGTGAAGCACCTAGCGTGCGGCCCAGCACGGGGCCAATCTTCCACCCCACCCAACCTTCAACCTGCTCGCCTCGAAGTCTGATGAGTGTTGGCATCCAGGGAGGTGACTTCCCGAAAACCTCTTCCCGTCACCGCGCCATGTCTGGGTTTGTGAGTGGCAAAACAGAGACCTTGTTGCCGAAGTCAGTCTGCAATTGCTTCGCCATAGCGCTACAGGTTGAGCATCCCGCGTCGAACCCCAAGAACAGGCGCTCGTCGCGGTCGACAGATCTTGACATTTCACATCCGATCAGCTGAATTAGATTCCATCTAATCGGCTCTAGACCGTCTCGCCTTTCTCCATGAGTTTATCACTGAGAGGATGACGAACAGGGCAGCCACTACCTGTAGAAGTGATAGCCAAATAGGGTTATCACTTCGAGTGGCCAAATATGCCCTGGTAAGAGCCACGCCGATTCCCAAGAGGAGACCCAGTAGGCGTGTTATGGGAGACTTCCACGGGTCTTTTTCCGCTGCATTCGTCCTAATTCGTTTTGCTCTTTAAATCCTAGATTGTTCGACAGGGAAAACTAACACGTTAGAGGATATCATGCAAGCCAGGAGTGTCTGGCAGCGTAATAGGCGATCGTTGTGTCTCCGCGCAACGACGTTGCCCTCTTGGATCAATTGGCGCACCTCGTACGTATCTGACGAGGCCTCCTTAAAGAACCATAGTGCACGATCGGGTGAAACCTCCGAATGGGCATGACTCGTGTCACGCTTAATCGCTGAATTGTGAATTAACAGCGACCTGGGGTGTGCTCGAGGGTCTCGTGCGCGTGGCGGGCAAACACGGGTACGTGGGGAGCAAACACGCCGGGCGGCTGGTGGGTGTCTGGTATGTCAGACGGGAGACGGCGCGCCGGGGCTGCTCAACGGGCGCGGGCGGGGTGAAATGGGGGCATGCCAGAAGCAGTGGAACTGGGCGAGCAACCGCTGCGCCCGGACCAGACGGTGGCCGTCGCCTGCGGGCGGGCCGCCGTCCGGTTCAGCGAGTTCGCCGAGCGGAAGATGGCCGAGTCCCGGCGCCATGTGGAGACCCTCGCCGGTGCCGAGCGGCCGACCTACGGGGTGTCCACCGGGTTCGGGGCGCTGGCCGTGCGGCACATCCCACCGGAGAGCCGTACCCAGCTACAACGCTCGTTCGTCCGCTCGCACGCGGCCGGGGCGGGCGACGCGGTCGAACCGGAGGTGGTGCGCGCGCTGATGGTGCTGCGGCTGCGCACCCTGGCCACCGGGCACACCGGCGTCCAGCCCGCGACCGCGCACGCGCTGGCCGACCTGCTCAACGCGGGCATCACCCCGGTGGTGCACGAGTACGGCTCGCTGGGCTGCTCGGGCGACCTCGCGCCGCTGGCGGCGGTGGCGCTCGCGCTGACCGGGGAGGGCGAGGTGTTCGACGCCACCGGTACCCGGATGCCCGCGGTCGAGGCGCTGCGAGTGGCGGGACTCGAACCCGTCACGCTCGCCGAGAAGGAAGGGCTCGCGCTCACCAACGGCACCGACGGCATGCTCGGCATGCTCCTGCTCGCCGCCGCCGACCTGCACCGGTTGCTGGACATCGCCGACCTCACCGCGGCGATGAGCGTGGAGGCACTGCTCGGCACCGACCGCGCCTTCGCCGAGGACCTGCAGGCCCTGCGCCCGCATCCGGGCCAGGCGGTCTCGGCGGCCCGGATGCGTACCGCGCTGGCCGAGTCGCCGATCGTGGCCAGCCACCGCGGCCCGGACTGCACCCGGGTGCAGGACGCCTACTCGCTGCGTTGCGCGCCCCAGGTACACGGCGCCGCGCGGGACACCCTGGACCACGTCGAGCTGGTCGCCGAACGCGAACTCGCCGCCGCCATCGACAACCCGGTGGTACTCGCCGACGGGCGGGTCGAGTCCAACGGCAACTTCCACGGCGCCCCGGTGGCCTACGCGCTGGACTTCCTCGCCATCCCGGTCGCCGACGTCGCCAGCATCGCCGAGCGGCGCACCGACCGGATGCTCGACGTGGCCCGCTCGCACGGCCTGCCTGCCTTCCTCGCCGCGGACCCCGGGGTCGACTCCGGGCACATGATCGCCCAGTACACCCAGGCCGCGGTGGTCAGCGAGCTGAAGCGGCTGGCGGCCCCGGCCTCGGTGGACTCCATCCCGAGCAGTGCCATGCAGGAGGACCACGTGTCCATGGGCTGGTCGGCCGCCCGCAAGCTGCGCCGCGGCGTCGAGGGGCTGACCACGGTGCTCGCGGTCGAGCTGCTCACCGCGGCCCGCGCGCTGGACCTGCGCGCCCCGCTGCTCCCCGCGCCGGTCACCGGGGCCGTACGCGACCTGCTGCGCACCCGGGTCGAGGGCCCCGGCCCGGACCGCCACCTCGCGCCGGAGATCGCCGCGGCCGAGGACCTGATCCGCACCGGCGCCGTACTCGACGCCGCCGCGGCCGTGACCGAGCATTCGCCGAACGGAGGTACCCGATGAGCAGAACGGTCCGGGCGGCCCGCGGGGGCACGCCGACCGCGCGCAACTGGCAGTCCGAGGCGGCCCTGCGCATGCTGCACAACAACCTGGACCCCGAGGTCGCCGAGCGGCCGGAGGACCTGGTGGTCTACGGCGGCACCGGCAAGGCCGCGCGGGACTGGGCCAGCTTCGACGCGATCACCCGCTGCCTGACCACGCTGGCCGAGGACGAGACCCTGCTGGTGCAGTCCGGCAAGCCGGTCGGCGTGCTGCGCACCCACGAGTGGGCGCCGCGGGTGCTGATCGCCAACTCCAACCTGGTCGGCGACTGGGCCACCTGGCCCGAGTTCCGCCGCCTGGACGCGCTCGGGCTGACCATGTACGGGCAGATGACCGCGGGATCCTGGATCTACATCGGAACACAGGGCATCCTGCAGGGCACCTACGAGACCTTCGCGGCGGTCGCCGAGAAACGTTTCGGCGGCAGCCTGGCCGGCACGCTCACCGTGACCGCGGGACTCGGTGGCATGGGCGGGGCGCAACCGCTCGCGGTCACCATGAACGGCGGCGCCGCGCTGGTGATCGAATGCGACCCGCACCGCGCGCGGCGCAGGCTGGAGACCCGCTATCTCGACGAACTGGCGTCCGATGTGGACGACGCCGTGCGCAGGGTGGGCGCGGCGCGGAAGGAACGCAGGGCGCTGTCGGTCGGGGTGATCGGCAACGCCGCCGAGGTGCTGCCCGAGTTGCTGCGCCGCGGGGTCGAGGTGGACATCGTCACCGACCAGACCTCGGCGCACGACCCGCTGGCCTACCTGCCGAAGGGCGTGGAGGTCGAGGACTGGGCCGACTACGCGGCGAAGAAGCCGGACGAGTTCACCGACCGGGCACGGGACTCGATGGCCGAGCACGTAGATGCCATGCTCGGTTTCCTGGACGCGGGCGCGGAGGTCTTCGACTACGGCAACTCGCTGCGCGGGGAGGCCAGGCTCGGCGGCTGCGAGCGGGCCTTCGACTTCCCCGGGTTCGTGCCCGCCTATATCCGCCCGCTGTTCTGCGAGGGCAAGGGCCCGTTCCGGTGGGCGGCACTCTCCGGCGACCCGGCCGATATCGCGGCCACGGATCGGGCGATCCTGGACCTCTTCCCGGAGAACGAGTCGTTGGCCCGCTGGATCAGGCTGGCCGGGGAGCGGGTCGCCTACCAGGGTCTGCCCGCGCGGATCTGCTGGCTGGGCTACGGCGAGCGGCATCGTGCCGGCCTGCGGTTCAACGAGATGGTGGCCAGCGGTGAGCTGAGCGCCCCGGTGGCCATCGGGCGGGACCATCTCGATGCCGGTAGTGTCGCCTCGCCCTACCGGGAGACCGAGGGCATGGCCGACGGCTCGGACGCGATCGCCGACTGGCCGTTGCTGAACGCGCTGGTGAATACGGCATCCGGGGCCAGTTGGGTGTCCATCCATCACGGGGGTGGTGTGGGTATGGGACGCTCGATCCACGCCGGGCAGGTGTGCGTGGCCGACGGCACCGCGCTGGCCGGGCAGAAGATCGAGCGGGTGCTGACCAACGACCCGGGCATGGGCGTGCTCCGGCACGTCGACGCGGGCTACGAGCGGGCGGCCGAGGTCGCCGCCGAGCGTGGTGTCCGGGTTCCGATCATGGAGGCGGAGTGAGCACGCAGGGGTTGCTGGACCAGATCGCCGATGTCGGCAGGGATCGGCGCCGCGGCGGCTACTCGCGGCACGCCTTCGACCCGGCCGAGCGGGAGCTGCGCACCTGGTTCACCGAGCAGGCGAGCCGGCGCGGGCTGGATGTGGAGACCGATCGCAACGGCAACCTCTGGGCGTGGTGGGGAAACCCCGGCCCGGACGCGCTGGTCACCGGAAGCCACCTCGACTCGGTCCCCGGCGGCGGTGCCTTCGACGGGCCGCTCGGCGTGGTCAGCGCGTTCACCGCGGTGGACGCGCTGCGGGAGCGGGGACGGCCGCCGCGGGCGCCGTTCGCGGTGGTCGCCTTCGCCGAGGAGGAGGGCGGCCGGTTCGGTGTGCCCTGCCTGGGATCGCGCCTGCTCACCGGCGCGATCGGCGCTGATGCCGCCCGGGCGCTCACCGACCCGAACGGGGTCACCCTCGCGGAGGCCGCGGCCGGCGCCGGGCTCGACCCGGAGCGGCTCGGCCCGGACCCGGACCGCCTCGCCGGCATCGGACGGTTCGTGGAGCTGCACGTCGAGCAGGGCAAGGGGCTCGGCTACGAGAACCGCCCGCTCGCGATCGGCACCGACATCAGCGCGCACGGCCGGTGGCGCTTCACCTTCACCGGGCAGGGTGACCATGCCGGGACCACCTTGCTGATGCACCGCAAGGACCCCATGCTGCCGGCGGCGGCGACGATCGGCGCTACCAGGATCGCCGCGATGGACGCCTCCCACGGGCGGGCCACCGTGGGCAGGCTGGTGCCGAACCCCGGCGGCACCAACGTGATAGCGTCCACTGTGGACTTGTGGCTGGACGCGCGGGCCGAGGACGAGTACTGCACGAGGGCGATGGTCGAGGAGATCACCGAGGCCGCGCGATCCGCGGCCGAGCAGGAGGGCTGCACCGTCCAGGTCACCGAGGAGTCCTACTCCGACACCGTGTACTTCGATCGGGAGCTGCGCCACGAGTTCGGCCGGGTGCTGGGCAAGGTGCCCGCCATCCCCACCGGCGCCGGGCACGACGCCGGCATCCTCGCCGCGCACGTGCCCACCGGCATGCTCTTCGTGCGCAACCCGACCGGGATCAGTCACGCGCCCGAGGAGTTCGCCGAACCCGAGGACGTGGAACAGGGCGCTGCGGCCCTGGCCGATGTGCTGGAGCATCTGGGCTCATGAGTATGTACTGGTGCGAGTACGCGTGGCTGCCGGACGGCGTGGCCGAGGGGGTGCGGATCGAGGTCGTCGGGGACCGGATCGCCTCGGTGGAACGGGATCTGCCCAGGGCGGGAACCATCCTGAACGGCCTGACCTTCCCCGGCTTCGCCAATACGCACTCGCACGCGTTCCACCGCGCGCTGCGCGGTCGGACGCACCACGAGCGCGGCACCTTCTGGAGCTGGCGCGAGCGGATGTACGAGCTGGCCGAGCGCCTCGACCCCGACTCCTACTACCGGCTGGCCCGCGCGGTGTACGCGGAAATGGTGCTGGCCGGCTACACCAGCGTCGGGGAGTTCCACTACCTGCACCACGCCCCCGGCGGCGCAGGCTACGACGAGCCGAACGTGATGGGCCAGGCACTGGCCGCCGCGGCCACCGACGCGGGCATCCGGTTGACCCTGCTGGACACCTGCTACCTGACCGGCGGGTTCGGCCAGCCGCTCAGCAGGCACCAGTCCCGGTTCGGCGACGCGGACGCCGCCGCCTGGGCCGAGCGGGCCCGCGCCTTCACCCCCGCCGGGGAGCAGGTCCGGCTCGGCGCCGCGGTGCACTCGGTGCGCGCCGTGCCCGCCGAGCAACTGCCCACGGTGGTCGAGGCCACCGGGGGGCTGCCCCTGCACGTCCACCTCTCCGAGCAGCGCGGGGAGAACGTCGACTGCCTCGCCCAGCACGGCCGGACCCCGACCACCCTGCTTTCCGAGTGCGGGGTACTCGGGCCGCATACGGTCGCCGTGCACGCCACTCACCTGACCAGCACCGATATCGGCGCGCTGAGCCGCACCGGCACCAAGGTCTGTTTCTGCCCCACCACCGAGCGCGACCTCGGCGACGGGATCGGCCCGGCGCGGGCGTTGCTGGACGCCGGGGTGGGGCTGTGCCTCGGCAGCGACAGCCACGCGGTCGTGGACGCCTTCGAGGAGACCAGGGCGCTGGAGCTGAACGAGCGGCTGGCCGGCGAGGAACGCGGCCGGATCGAGGTCGGCGAGCTGATGGCGGCGGGGACCCGCCACGACGCGATCGGCTGGTCCGAGGTCGGTGAGCTGGCCCCCGGCGCGGGCGCGGATCTGGTCACCGTGGATCTCGACTCGGTGCGTACCGCGGGCACCGAACCGGGCGGGGCGCTGTACGCGGCCTCGGCGGCCGACGTGCGCGAGGTGATGGTCGCCGGCCGGTGGGTCGTGCAGGACCGGGGGCACCGGCTGCTCCCGCACCCGGCGGCGGCGCTGGCAAGGGAGATCGGGCAGTTGTGGGAATGACCGGGATGACACCGTGGGAATGACGGCGACACTCCTCACCGAGATCGGCGAGCTCACCACCAACGACCCGGAGCTGGGTAGGCGCGGGGACGCCGCGCTGGTGCTGCAGGGCGAGCGGGTGGTGTGGGTCGGCGAGCGCGCCGCCGCGCCGCCGGCCGACGAGTCGGTCAACATGGCGGGCCGGGCGGTGTTGCCCGGCTGGGTGGACAGCCACACCCACCTGGTGTTCGCCGGGGACCGCACCGCCGAGTTCGAGGCGCGGATGGCGGGCGAGCCGTACCGCGCGGGCGGGATCGCGGTCACCGTGGAGGCCACCAGGGCCGCCTCCGACGAGGCGCTGGCGCAGAACCTGCGCAGCCACGTCGACGAGGCCGCGCGGCAGGGCACCACCTGCCTGGAGACCAAGACCGGGTACGGGCTCGACGTCGCCAACGAGGAGCGCTGCGCCCGGATCGCCGTCGAGGTCGCCGACGAGGTGACCTACCTCGGCGCGCACCTCGTCCCTCCCGGCTCCGACCCGGAGTCCTATGTGGACCTGGTGTGCGGGAAGATGCTCGAGGTGGTCCGGCCGCACGTGCGCTGGGGCGATGTGTTCTGCGAGGAGGGCGCCTTCGACGGGGAGCAGACCGACCGGCTGCTGCGGGCCATGGCCGGGCAGGGCCTCGGCCTGCGGGTGCACGGTAACCAGCTCGGTGCGGGGCCCGGGGTCCAGCTCGCGGTGCGGCACGGTGCGGCCAGCGTGGACCACTGCACGTACCTGACCGAGGCCGATGTGGCGGCGCTGGCCGGTTCGGACACCGTGGCCACCCTGCTGCCGGCCTGCGACCTCTCCACCCGGCAGCCGCCAGCGCCCGCGCGCAGGCTGCTGGACGCGGGCGCGACGATCGCGCTGGCCAGCAACGCCAACCCGGGCAGCTCCTACACCACCTCGATGGCGTTCTGCGTCGCCACCGCCGTGCTGCAGATGGGCCTCTCGGTGGACGAGGCGGTGTGGGCGGCCACCGCGGGCGGGGCACGGGCACTGCGCAGGGACACCGGCGACGGCGCGGTCGGCGTCATCCGGCCCGGAGCCCGCGCCGACCTGCATGTCCTGGACGCCCCCTCGGCCACGCACCTCGCCTACCGCCCCGGCGTCCCGCTCACCTGGGCCGTCTGGCGCCGCGGTCTCCGCCAACGCTGAGCTTCTTGTTCCTCAACGCGCGACACGATCGGCTCGGCGGGGCTTGGACTCCGCCCGGACCGGTGCCTCCGCAGGGGAGACGCCCCGCCTCGCCGCTCGTGGGCTGCTTGCCGCTGAGCACAGTGGCGCGGAGCGCATCCGTTTGGGTGGTGGTGGGAGACGGGCGGGCGTTCTCCCACTCACCATGAGCAGCTATCCCCAGTTCAGGAACAGGCTCGGAGGGGGATCCCCAGCGCACGGGCTTGCGCGACAGCCCGCGCGCGGAGGTCCGGTTCGAGGGCGTCCACGGCGGCGGTGAGCCGGTTCCCTGCCGCTTCGCCGAGGTGGCTGAGCAGGTCAAGGGCCGAGGGCCACAGGTCGTGCTCGGCGGCTGCCCGCGCCAGCCCGGCGAAGCGCTCCGGTGGGAGCAGCCCGATCACGTGGTCGATCCGGTCCTTCTCGTCGATCACGAAGGCGATCCGCAGCAGCGCGGCGTCCGGGATCCTCGCCAGGCTCGCCGACACCGCGGGCGCGGGCAGGTGACCGACGAACCGCCCGAGCGTGATCCAGTCCTCGCGGCCTGCCAGTTCCCCGGCGACCTCGGCCACGGTCGGCGCCGGAATCCCGGAGATGATCTCGCTCGCCCGCCGTGGATCCAGCTCGGCGGCCACGTCGGCGAGGAAACCGGGGGAGAGGCGACGTGCCACGTCCACCCCGCGCGGCACGTCCACCAGCCCGGCCACCCTGGCGCACAGCGCGGGCCCGAAGACCCGCTCGGCGATCCTGGCCAGCACCGCACCCGGCAGCAGCCTGCTGGCCACGGCCATCCGCCGCAACGCACCCAGGTTGCTGTCGAACAGCAGGTCCGTGGCCCGCTCGCGGAGCAGCCGCAGGTCCTCCGGAGGCACCCGCTCGAGGAAGTCGAACCGTTCCGGCGGCGCCTTGAGCAGCCGGGACAGCTTCAGCACCTCGGCCTGTGCGGCCAGCTCGTCCAGCCCGTCGCTCACAACCCCACCGCCTTGCGCACGGCTGTCCGCAGCAGCGCGGGAACGTATTTCAGTGACTCTTCGGCCGTCGTGGCCAGCTCCGCCGCCTGCCGCTCGCGGGCGGCCCGCAGCGCCTCGGCGAGCGCCTGCTGGTGCTCCTCGTCCAGCGCGGCGATGCCGTCCGGAAGGGGACCGAGTTGCTCGGCCAGCGGCCGGGTGGGGCCTGCCATGGTGCACCTCCGTCGGTGTCGGCCGGGACGATCTCGATCATCATGCCGCACCGCCGCGCCCGCATGCCGAAGGTCTACCGTGCGAGGTATGGCGCAGGAGATACAGACATCGACGATCACCGTGCACGAGCTGAACGCGTACCTGGCCCGCCCGGTGGGCGGTAGCGAGCGCGGCATGCTGCTGCTGCCGATGGTCACCGGCATCGGCGAGCAGGTGCGGGAGTTCGCGGCCGACCTGGCCGGCGCCGGGATCACGGCCCTGTCCTGGGACCCCTGGCACGGGCCGAGCACGGACGACACCCCGCGCGAGCGGTTGATGGAGCTGATGAACGAGCTGGACGACGAGGTGGCGCTGGCCGAGGCGGGGCAGCTGCTCGAGTACCTGTTCGGCGAGCTCGGGGTGACCAGGGCCGGCGTGATCGGCTGGTGTCTCGGCGGCAGGCTGGCACTGATCCTCGGTGGGCGCGAGCGGCGGCTGGCCAACGTGGTCGCCTACCACCCCACGGTCCCCGCGACCCCGGCGCCGAACCACACCCTCGACGCGGTCGAGCACACCCGGCGGATCACCGCTCCGGCGATGATGCTGTACCCGACCGCGGACACGCTCGTGCCGTGGGAGAGCTTCGCCCGGCTCCAGGAGGCGCTACAGTCCCGGGACACCGGCGCCGGCATCGTGCACACCTACCCGGGGGCCGAGCACGGGTTCAGTGACCGGTCCCGGCACGGCAACGAGGTCAACGCGACCGCGTATGCCGTCTCCTGGCCGCAGGTGCTCGAGTTCGTGCGGGCCACCACCGGCTGAGCCCTCGTTGCGCGGGTTCACGGCGTTGACTTTGGTCAGTGTCGCCGCCCGGCACGCGCCTTGTAGCGTCGTGACATGCGGAAATGGCGGCACGCGGCGGCCGTGCTGCTCGGCGCGGCCGCCTGGGTGGTGATCTGCGCGCTGGTCGTGTACGAGACCCGGCGCAACCCCACCCCGTGGGAGTTGATCGGCGGGCTGGCCTGCACCACGGTGGCCCTGGCCGCGTTGCGCCGCCTGCCGCTGGTCGCGCTCGCCGTGGCGGCGGCATCGAGCTTCGCGGTGCTGCCGAACTACTTCGGCCGGTTCCCGGTGTGGCCGGTGCTGCTGATGCTCACCATCGGCTACCTCGCCGGCCGCCGGATGGAGCACCCCCGCCCCGCGCTGCTCACCTTCGCCGGGATCGCCGTGGCCGGGTTGCCGGCGGCGTTCCTGCTGTCCGGCAACGGCCTCGGTAACTGGGTGACCCTGGTGCTGACCCTGCTGTTCGCGGTGCTCGTGCCCTGGCATCTCGGCCGGTACGTCCGGCTGCGGGCGGCGTTCGCCGACGACGGCTGGGAGCGGGCGGTACGGCTGGAGGCGCGGCAGCGGGCCACCGCCGAGCAGGCGCGGCTACGGGAACGCGCCCGGATCGCCAACGACATGCACGACTCGCTCGGGCACGAGCTGAGCCTGATCGCGCTGCGGGCGGCCGCCCTCGAGGTGGACGCCGGGCTCGGTGAACGCCAGCGCGGGGCCGCGGGCGACCTGCGGGAGAGCGCGGCCACCGCGACCGAGCGGCTGCGCGAGATCATCGGGGTGCTGCGCGAGGGCGCGGAACCGTCGACCCGGCCCGCGGGGGAGAGCACGGCCGAACTGGTCGAGCGGGCCGTCGCCTCGGGGATGCGCATCGAGTCCACCCTGGACGAGGCGGATGGGACACCGCCGATGGTGGACCGGGCCGTGCACCGGATCGTGCAGGAGTCACTGACCAATGTGGCCAAGCACGCCCCGGGAGCTCGGGTGCGGGTCACGGTCGAACGCGGGGACACGGCCACCACGGTGCTGGTCGGCAACGGTCCGCCGGCCGCGGAGCCGGGGCAGCACGGTTCGCCGGGCCCATCCGGGCGGTACGGGCTCGCCGGCCTGCGGGAGCGGGTCCGGCTGGTCGGCGGCACCCTGCACGCCGGCCCGGCCGGAGCCGGCTTCGAGGTCCACGCCGACCTGCCGCACGACACCGCACCCGGGAACGAAGCCGCCGAAGCGGCCGCACCGGCGCCGGAGGAGTCCGAGTCGGCCCGCAGGCACGTCGAGGCCCGCCGCGCGGCCCGGTCGACCCTGTTGCAGGCGGTGGCGATTCCCACGGCCGCCCTCATCGTGACCTTCGCGGTCAGCGCGGTGTACTACCTGAACAACTGGTACTCCTCCGCGCTCTCCGCGGAGGAGTACGCGGGCCTGCGCGTCGGGCAGACCCGGTCGACGATGGCGCTGCCGGATCGGGAGCGCGCGGAGCGGCCGGTCGTGCCCGAGCCTGCGTCCCCGCCCGGCGTGCGCTGCGAGTACTACGGCACCGACGCTTCCCTGCTCGGCACCAGCGGGGATGTCTACCGGCTGTGCTTCTCCGGCGGGCTGCTGGTTGCCAAGCGATTGCTCGAGAACGAACAGGGGGAGAGCGGTTGATCCGGGTACTGCTCGCCGACGACGAGGCGATGGTGCGGGCGGGGGTGAGCGCGATCCTGGCCACCGACCAGGAGATCGAGGTGGTCGCCGAGGCCGGGGACGGCAGCGCCGCGGTGGAACAGGTGCGGCTCACCAGGCCGGATGTCGCGTTGCTGGACATCAGGATGCCCAAGCTGGACGGGCTGGCCGCCGCGGCCGAGATCCGCAAGGTGCATCCACGCACCGCCGTGCTCGTGCTGACCACCTTCGGCGAGGACGCCTACATCGCGCGGGCGCTGGGCGAGGGGGCGAGCGGCTTCCTGCTCAAGTCCGGGGACCCGCGCGAGCTGCTGGCCGGCGTGCACGCGGTCGCGGACGGTGCGGCGTTCCTCTCACCCAAGGTGGCGCAGCGGGTGATCACGCACCTTGCCGGCGGTCGGCTCGCCCAGGGCGCGGCGGCGAGGGAGCGGATCGCCGTGCTCACCGAACGCGAGCGCGAGGTGCTGGCGCTGGTCGGGTCCGGGTTGTCCAATGCGGACATCGCGGGCCGGTTGCACGTCGTGGAGGGCACGGTCAAGGCGTACATGAGCGCGATACTGAACCGGCTGGAGGTGCGGAACCGGGTGCAGGCCGCGATCGTCGCCTACGAGGCCGGGCTGGTCCCACGGGCACCTCACTGAAGTGGTCACCGACGGAGAGGCGATATGAGTTCCACCGACTTCGGGAGTTACCGCGCGGACGCCCGTCCCGGCCTCGCGCCCGGCAGCACCGGGGAGCCGCCGGGCACCTTGTTCGCCGCCCTGTACGGGGAGCCGGCACGGCGGCCCGAGGCCGGGTCCGAGGACACCGAGGACGCGTACAGCCTGTTCTACCAGCGCTCGGTGGCGATGGGCTGGCTTGCCGAGGTGGGGCCCGCCGGCTTCTGGGGCATGAACGACGCCGGTCAGGAGCATCCGGATGCCGCACCCGCACCGTTCACCTGGTTCCAGGTAGGGCTCGAGCGGGTGCCGCCCGGCATGCCACTGCCGGTGCAGCCGTTCCTGTGCTGCGCGGGCGAGGTGGCGGCCCGGCTCGGCGTCGCGCGGCCGGACACGGTGCAACTGCTGTTACCCGTCCAGAGCCTGGCGGCCTCGGCACGAGCGAAGGCTCCGAGTTCCCTGCTGCACACCGCGGGCTGGTTCGCGGGCCGCTCCCCGCGGACCCGGATCCGAGCCACGCTGGACAGTGGCCGGGCCCCCACCGTCCCCGCCGCCGCGCCGGCGATGCACACCTGGATGCGGTCCCTCGAGCAGGAGGTCGTCACCTGGGACTCGTACCCTTCGACCGGTCACGAGCCACTGGCCGCGACGGTCCCGTTCCACGACGCCTTCTGGAACGGGCCACCCGGCAACCGGGTGACCTTCGAGGGCACGGTCGCGGAGTGGTCCCCGGACGCACTGGGCTGGGTGGCCGCGCTCCTCGCCGAGGGCGCCGCCCGGAACGGCGTGACCACCCCGGTGGTGCTCACCGCAGGGCGGGCCGCCTGAGCCGGCACGAGCCTGTTACCGGGCCGCGTTCGCCGGTGCCGTACCCGCGCGGGCAGAATGCCGCACATGTCTTCGGCCCGACGAGCCCGCCGCCGTGTCAGCTTCGTCGACCTGGCCATGCTCGCGCTCGCGATCTTCTCGGTCGGGCTGCTCGGGTATGTCACCTTCGCCGCGGTCTCCGACCGGACGGCGCACCTGGTGTTCATCATCGACACCTCGATCTGCGGGGTGTTCGCCGTGGAGTTCATCTGGCGCTGGCGAAGGGCCCGCTGGGAGAAGCGGTTCCCGCTGCGCAACTGGTACGAGATCCTCGGGATGATCCCGATCGCGCACCCGGCGCTGCGCGGGTTCCGGCTGTTGCGGATCGTGGTCGTCCTCTTGCGGCTCGCCCGCACCGCGGACCGGACCTTCGGCGAGCAGTTCACCCAGCGCCTGGTCGAGCGCATGTCCCGGCCGATCGTGCTGGCGATCAAGAAACCGATCACGGTCGCCGTGCTGGACGAGGTGGTGAAGGTGCTGGAGACCGGGAACTACCCGGAGAACCTGGCCCGGTCCCTGGACGAGAACCGCGCGATGCTGCAGGCGATCGTCACCGAGAAACTCAAGAACGACCCGCAGGCCGGGCGGTTGTCCAGGATGCCGTTCCACGACGAGATCGTCCGGTCGGTGGTGGACACGGCGATGCGGGTGACCCTCGAGGTGCTCACCGACCCGCGGATCGACGAGTTCTTCGCCCACGTGGTGCGGGAGAACCGCGAGCAGATCCGCACGGCGGTGGTGCTGGGTCTGCACGAGCAGGACGACGAGGAGCTCGCCGCGCAGTTGCCCACCCACCCCCAGCGGGAACGGCACGGTGGAGGCGGACCCGAGGTCACCGCTCGGTGAGCTCGGGTGGATCCGGCAACCGGTAGCCGGAGGGGCCGATGTTGTGCTCCAGCGAGTCCAGCCAGGCGCCGGTGCCGATCATCTTCTCGATGGCCTCGTTGACCGCCGACCTGGCGCCGGTGTCCCCCTTGCGCAGCCCCACCCCGTAGCGTTCGGTGGAGAATCGCTTGCCGACCACCTCGAGCAGTTCAGGGTGCTCGGCGGCGTAGCCCGCGAGGATCACCGCGTCGGTGGTGACCGCGTCCACCTGCCCGGCCAGCAGCGCGGTGACGCAGTCCCGGTAGCGGGGGTACTCGACCAGCTCCACCGCTCGTGCGAACCGGTCGCGGACCTGCTGGGCCGAGGTGGATCCGGTGACCGAGCAGAGCTTGCGCCCGTTCAGCGTGTCCGGGCCGGTGATACCCGCCGAGGGGTGTCGCACCAGCAGGTCCTGGCCGGTCTCGAAGTACGGCCCGGCGAAGGTGACCTTCTCCTTGCGGTCCTCGGTGATCGAGTAGGCGGCGACGACCAGGTCGACCCGCCCGGAGGTGAGATCGTCCTCCCTGGTCGCCGAGGTGGTCTCGCGCCAGGTGATGCCGGGACGTTCCACCCCCAGCTCGCCCGCGAGGTAGGTCGCGACGTCGACATCGAAGCCGACGAACCTGCCGTCTATCGTGCGTTCGGAAAGGCCGGGCTGGTCGAAACGGATGCCGATGGTGAGCCGCTCGCTGTCGTTGATCTCCGCCAGCAGCGAGCCGGGCTCGGCGTCCGATCCGGACACGCAGGCCGTGGCCAGCACCGTGGCCAGCACGATCGTCGGCCGGTCCAGCCGCATGGACACCCCCTGGAACGTGACGGGTAAGCCTGGGTTGATTCCACCCCACCGGGTACTGCTGGTGGTTTAGTCTCAGGGTCAGGGCGGAGGAGGGGAACCACCCGCGAGGTCGGCGCGTCGCACTTCGGGCGATCGAGGAGGGAACGTGGACGGGACACCACACAGGGGCTTCCACGTCGAGGAAGGGGCGTACGAGACCTACGCGCGCAACCTCGATCCGGTGGGGGACGAGGTGCGGGGAGCGGGCAGCAAGCACCTCGAGCCGAACACGGACCTGGACGGTGACGGGTTCTCCGCGATGGGTGGCGAGTCCGGTTTCACCGGGGCGTATGTCGGCCGGATGCGGGCCTTGCAGGATCGGATCGGCAAGCTGGGCGGCGCCTGGCAGCAGATGGGGGACGCGGCAAGGCGGACAAGGGCGAACTACGACGGCGTCGAGGCCGAGCACGAGGCGACGATGGGCCGGATCGGTAGGGAGCTCGGATGACCCAGGAGACCGAGGAGCTGATGCGGACCGGGCTGGACGTCCCGAACCAGCTCGGCGACAAGATGCGGACCGACAGCGCGGCCATCGACGGCGCGGTGAACGGCCAGGTCGCGCTGCGCACCTCGATCGACGGGGTACGCACGAACGTGCAGACCCAGCGGAACAACCTGGCCGCGCAGTCGTCAGGGAACACGACCGACAACGCGGTCAACGCCTCGGTGGACCTCGAGCAGGAGGTCCAGCAAGTCCTCGACGAGAGCGCCGAGATCGAGCAGGCGGTGGCCGAGGCGGCCGAGACGCTGAAGGTCGGGCAGATCGAGAACGACCGCATTCGCGACGAGATCATCAAGGACATCGCCAAGACGCTGAAGACGGTCGCCGCGCTGCGGGCGCAGCCGGACGGCAAGGGGAACGCGGCCGCGCAAAAGCTGCTCACCGACCTGCTCGCCCGGGTGCAGGAGGCCACCGGGCGGTCGGCGGACAACGCGCAGGCGACCATCGCCTCGTTGAGCACCCTCGCCGGCGACCTCGGCGGCGGGCAGCCGACCGCACCCAGCGGCTCGGGCGGCGGTGGCTCCTCGGCGCCCGTGGCCTTCAACGCCGGTGGCCACGGTGGCGGTGGTGGTGGAGGCGGGGGCGGCGGTTCGGTGTCCAAGCCGCGCCTGCCGGTCGCGATCCCGCCACAGCCGGGTACCGGGGTCGACGTCAACCTGCCCGACGGCAGCACCGTCAAGGCACCGAACGAGACGGCCGCGAAGGCCGTGCGCGCGGCGATCTCGAACCTGGGCGTGCCGTACGTCTGGGGCGGGACCAGCCCCGGTGCCGGGCTGGACTGCAGCGGGCTGACCATGACCTCCTACGAGGAAGCCGGGTTGGAGATCCCGCGCAAGTCCAACCAGCAGACGGTGGGCGCCGAGGTCCCGTCGATGGACCAGTTGCTGCCCGGTGACCTGGTGGTGTGGTCCGGGCACGTGGCGATGGTGGTCGGCAACGGGCAGATGATCGAGGCGGGCGACCCGGTGCAGATCGGTCCGATCCGCACCGAGAACGCGGGCCAGCAGTTCATCGGTTTCTATCGCCCTACCGGGTAGCGGCGTAGGCCGGCCGACGTGGGCTAATGTGCGCAGCGGTAGGAATGAACGGCCGGGGAGGCTGCCGGGGTGGCGGAAATCGATGTCGAGCGGGAAGCGGCGCGGGTGTCGGAGCAGGTCGAGGCCACCGCGGAGCGCGCGCGGGAGCAGTTCGCCCGGGCCGGCAGCGTGTCCGGCCAGGCCGAGACACCCGACGGGGCCATCCGGGTCGAGGTGAACCCCGGCGGGCTGCTGACCGGGCTGACCCTGACTCAGGTCGCACTGCGCGGCGGGAGCGACGCGCTGGCGCGGCAGATCATGGAGTTGACGCAGCGGGCGACCCGACGCGCGGGGGACCGGATGTACCACACCCTCGCGCCCGTCCTCGGACCGGAAGGGGAGCAGCAGCTGAAGTCCCTCGGCTACGAGCCGCTGCCGGAGGATGAGGACGCACCGTCGATCGACTTTGACGGAAGGTGATCGACGATGGTCGAGCAGGCGCCCATGGGTCGGACCACCTATGAGATCGTCGCGGACGCCAAGGCACGCCAGGACGCTTTCACGCAGGTGGAAAGCCTGATGGCGCAGGCAACCGGGACCGGTCACGATGTCGACGGCACCATCGAGGTCACTGTGGACGCCCGCGGCAAACTCCTCGGCCTGTGGCTCGCGCCAGGCGCCGTCAACTGGGGCCCGGACCGCCTCGGCTCGCTGATCGTCGAGGTCACCCAGGTCGCGATGCGCGAGGCCACCCAGAACAGCTACAACAAGGTCGCCCTGCTGCTCGGCGAGGACATGACGTACCTCATCGAGCAGCTGTCCGGCATGCCGGCCCCGGCCCGCGCCGAGCACGACGATCGAGGTATGACCGTCGAGGAGTTCCAGCGCCGCCGCGACGAGCGGCTGCGTACGACCCAGCGTCGTACCCCCAGCGCACCACAGCCTGACCAGGCGGAAGATGATGACGTCTTCTCCTTCGACCCCGCGTCCCTGCGGTCGGACCGGTAGGCGGCCCCCCATGGTGGCGCACACGCGGACGTGAGGTAACGTAGGGAAGTACGAGATGCGGGGTTCATCCCGCACCCGGGGCTATGGCGCAGCTGGTAGCGCACCTCACTGGCAGTGAGGGGGTCAGGGGTTCGAGTCCCCTTAGCTCCACCATAGAGGTACTACTAGAACAAGTGCCTGATTGAATGCCTTGGAGTAGGACCGTGACTCCGGAGGGCGAGGGTGGGCCACCTGCTTGGCGGGTGGCTTTTTTGCTGTCTCGGGGCTCCGGTGCGGTGGGGGCGGGGTGCTGTGTTGGCAGCTGCGCTTGCTGGATGGCGTGGAGTTGCCCGAATGGTTCTTGGAGGTTGTGGTCGGTGACGTCCTCGTCCTCGATGTAGATGGTGTGGAAGATCCCCTGATTGAGCAGGCGCCGCTGCTGCTCGTTGCACCGGCGGTACAGCTGTTCGGGGCGTTCGAGCAGTGTCAGGCTCACGTCGATCAGGCGGGCGGCATCGGTGAGGTCGGTGGAGGCGGTATCGCGGCGCTGGGCGAGGTGACGCCGCTGGTGTTCGATGTGGCGGAGTTTGGCTTTGACCTTGGTTTGCGGCAGGGTGCCGTCGGCGGCGAGGTCGATCACGTTCTCCTCCTGGGTGTCGAGTTCGTGGAGTTGGCTGGAGAGCTGTTGGTGCAGCAGTCGCGCGGCTTTCTCCTGTTCGTTGACGACGGTGTCGATCTGGGCGCGGATGTCGGCGATGAAGGCTTGGCTGAAGCGGATCGTGGCGTAGTGCCGTTCGACGGCGTCCTCGACGAGTTCGGCGTTGACGTGCGGGGCGTCGCAGGTACCGGTCTGGCGGCCACGGCAGAAGAAGTACAGGTACCCGGCGCCCTTGGAGTTGAGGGTGCGCTGGATGATCATCCGTTGGGTGGTTCCGGCTACTCGTCGGCAGCGTCCGCAAAACAGCGAGCCCTTGAGGTGGTGGTGATGCACCCGGCGCCGCTCCTTGGCCGCGGACCGCGAGTTGAGCCGATCCTGGACCCGATCGAAGAGGTCGTCGTCGATCAACGGTTCGTGCCGGCCTGGGATCTCTTCGCCCTTGTGGGTCACATAGCCGAGGTAGTAGCGGTCGCGCAGCATCTGGGAGAGCTTGTTGATCGAGACCTTCTTCGCCGGGTGTTTCGCCGTGGGGCGGGTGCGTAGGCCGCGGTCGTAGAGTTCATCGGCCAGCTCGTCGAGTGTGTAGTCGCCGGTGTCATACAGCTCGAAGGCGAGTTGGACGAAGGGTGCCCGTTCGTCGTCGAGGACGATGGTGCGGATCACCTGTATGAGGCCATGACGTTGGTGACGCTGGTGTGGAGCCGAGGCTGGTGGCTGGTTTCCGGCGGCGGTGTGTGGTCGATGGTAGTTGTAGTGCAGGTTCCAGACGTTGAGGGCTGTGGTGCGTTGCTGTTCGCTGGTCCAGGTCCGGGCGTAGAGGAATTCCTCGCCGAGGACGCGGTTGTAGCGCTCGCCTGTGCCGTTGTGGCGGGGCGTGTATGGGGTGATTCGTTGGTGGCGTGCTCCGTGTAGGACGGTGGCGAAGTCGTGTGCGCGGTAGCAGGCGCCGTTGTCGGTGACGGTGCGGTGGATGTGCCGGATGCCGTGGTGGGCGAAGAACGCTCTGGCTCGGTGGGTGAAGCCGATCGGGGTGATCGCCTTCTCGTCGGGCAGGGCTTCGGTGTAGGCCAGCCGGGAGAACCCGTCGACCGCGGAGTGCAGGTAGGTGTAGCCGGTGCGGGCTCCGGCATCCTTGGCTCGTTCGACCTGTTTAGCTTGCTCGCTGCCCCTGCCGTGGGCGCGCCACCCACCGCCGTCGGGGATGGCGCCGACCTTCTTGACGTCGAGATGGACCATGTGGCCGGGCCAGCGGGCGGTGATGCGTCGAGGCACGCGGTTGCTCGCGCCAGTCGGGTCCAGGAACCGGCGGCGGTTGAGGCCCAGCTGAGCCAGGTGACGGCCGACTGTGCGCACCGAGATGGCCATCCTCGCCGGCCAGCTCCTGGGCGATGCGGCGCGCCGACCACTTTCGGTCCCGGCGCAGCCGCTCGATCCGGACCACAACCTCGGCAGGCGTGGCGGTGGGCTGCCGGTTCGGGACGCTCGGGCGGTCCACCAGGCCCGCGTCCCCGTACTTGCGGTGGCGGTTGACCCACCGGGAGGCACACTGCCGCGAGATCCCCATCTCCGCCGCGACGTGGGCGATCGGTCGGGTCTTGCAGCGCTCGACAAGGCGGTGACGGCCTTCGACAGTCAGCGGGGCGTTACTGTGAGACATGGACGGGTCTTTCTGCTCGGCGGACGAGTTGGTCGTACTTCTCATCCTGCCGCCGAAAGACCCGTCCCCTGCCTCAGGCCCTATCGGCCGTCACCAACGTCACGACCCACAACACCTAGCCCTCGAGTGTGGGGTAGTCGGTGTAGCCGCGGTGGTCGCCGCCGTAGAAGGTGGCCTTGTCCGGGGTGTTGAACGGCCCGCCGTCGGCGAGGCGACGGGGCAGGTCGGGGTTGGCGAGGAACAGAGCGCCGAAGGCGATCAGGTCGGCGGTGCCGTCGTCGACCAGGCCGAGGGAGTCGGCGCCGGTCGGTTCCGGGTAGGTGAACGGGTTGAGCACGAACACGCCCGGCCAGTCCTTGCGCAGCCGCGTGGTCAGGTCGCGGTCGGGGCCCTCCAGCAGGTGCAGGTAGGCCAGGTCCAGTGGTGCGAGTTCGGCGACGAGGGTCGTGTAGGTCTGTTCGACATCGGCGGGATCGGTCTCGGCGATGTCGTTGAGCGGGTTGCCGGGGGAGATACGGAAACCGGTGCGATGACCGCCGATCGCCTCGGCGACCGCCGCTGCCACCTCGACGCCGAGGCGGATCCGGCCTGGCACCGAGCCGCCCCAGCCGTCGGTGCGCTGGTTGGCGTTGGGGGCGAGGAACTGGTGGATGAGGTAGCCGTTGGCGCCGTGGAGCTCGACCCCGTCGAAGCCGGCGACGATCGCGTTGCGTGCCGCGTCGGCGAAGTCGGTGATAGTCCGGGCGATCTCGGCCTCGGTAAGCTCCTTCGGCGTGACGAAGTCCTTCATGCCGTCGTGCGTGAACACCTGGCCCTGCGCGGTGACCGGGGACGGGCCGACGGGGACGAGTCCGTCGGGCAGCAGGCTGGGGTGGCCGACGCGGCCGGTGTGCATGAGTTGCGCGAAGATCGTGCCGCCCTCGGCGTGCACGGCGTCGGTGACCTTGCGCCAGGCGGCGATCTGTTCGTCGGAATGCAGCCCAGGCGTGTCCGGGTAGCCCTGGCCGACCACCGAGGGCTGGGTGCCTTCGGTGACGATCAGCCCGGCCGAGGCGCGCTGGGCGTAGTAGGTGGCGTTGAGCTCGGTGGGACTCGCGCCGGGCCCGTAGGCGCGGCTGCGGGTCATCGGGGCCATCGCGATGCGGTTCGGCAGGCGCGTGCCACCCAGGTCGATCGGGTCGAATGCGGTGGTCATCGTGGACGTTCCTTTTGTGGTGATCAGGCGGGGGTCAAGACGGTCTTGCCGGCGAGTCGTCCGGTGGCTGCCTCGTCGTGGACGGCGGGCAGGTCGGCGAGCGGGCGGCGGGCGGCGACGTCGATGCGCAGCTTGCCGGCATCGACGCGGGTGACGAGCTCGGCGAGCTGGTCGGCCTTGCTGAGCACGAACACACCGGCCGTGCGGATGCCGCGGCCCGGGTTCTCGGGCGGCGGGGTGGTGGTCGAGACCAGCGCGCCACCGTCGGCGACGAGGTCGGCGAGTGCTGCGGTCTCCTCCTGCGTGGTGGTGACGAGATTGACCACGACGTCGAACGGGCTGCCTTCGACGGTCAGTGGGCCGATTGTGTGGTCGAGGTGGCCCACGACGCGGTCGGCGCCATGCCGGTGGAGCCGGTCCGTGTGGCGCCGGCTCGCGATCCCGGTGACCTTCGCTCCAGCCTGGTGGGCGAGCTGCACGGCGTATCCGCCGACCGCGCCACCGGCTCCGTTGATCAGGACGTTCTGTCCCGCCTGGAGGCCGGCGAGGTCGAACAGTGCCTGCCAGGCGGTCAGTCCGCCCACCGGCAACGCGGCGGCGTCGGCCAGCTCGACCGTCTGCGGCGCGGTGACGAGGGCCGCCGCGGGCGCGAGGGCGTAGTCGGCGGCGGCACCGTCGGCGTTCATCGGCAGGAACGCCACCACGGCGTCGCCGATCTGCCAGCCGTCGACCCCGGCGCCGAGCTCGGCGACCGTTCCCGCGACGTCGATGCCCGGGGTGTGCGGGAACTCCACCGGGAATACCTCGTGCAGAGCGCCGACCCGGATGCCGACGTCGACGGGGTTGAACGACGTTCCCGCGACCTCGATCAGCACCTCGCCCGCACCGGGCTTCGGCCGCTCGACCTCCTCGTACCTGAGCACGTCACTGCCGCCATAGTCGTGGTAACGAACTGCTCGCATGATTCCCTCCTCGGAAAGTGCTTCGATGTCGAAGTGACTCCAGGCTAGCTTGCTTCGAGATCGAAGCAAGCCGATGGCGTCGTGAGGTGCGCCACTATGATTCGATATCGAAGCAACTAGAATGGTGGTATGGCGGAGGAGCTGGAACCCGAGCAGCTGAACACCTACTTCGCGCTCATGGAGTCGGTGAGCCTGCTGCACCATGCCGTCGAGCAGCAGGTGCGTGCGGCGGGCGAGCTCAGCTACGTCCAGTTTCAGCTACTGGCCCGGCTCGCCGATTCCCCGGATCGGCAGCTGACAATGACCGCGCTCGCCGACGGTGTCGTCTACAGCCGCAGTGGTCTGACCCATCAGGCGGGACTGCTGGAGAAGGCCGGCCTGGTCACTCGCACCCCCAGTCCGGACGACCAGCGCGCCACGCTGGTCACGATCACCCAGGCCGGCGTCGACAGAGTGCGCGCGATACTGCCCGGCCACATCGCCCTCGTCCGCGACCTGCTGTTCGCACCACTCGCCGCACGAGACCTACGCACGCTCGGCGACACCATGGCGCGAATACGCGACCACATGCGAGCCCAACCGCCCCGATCGGTCTCGACCCGCCAACGGCGCGGCTGAACCGCACCTGCTCTGTTCGGCGTCGCGGTATGGCTGCTGGCTGCGAAACCGGGACTACCTCGCCGATGAGCTGGTGTCGATGGTGGAAGCGGGCACGGCCGATCCTAGCTAGTGGGATTGTGCGCGGTACTACTCGCGCTACAGATTCGATCATTTTTGGGGCAGTGTCGGCCCGCATCGGCCGACCGCAACACAAGTTCACGTTCGTCGCGCGATTCCGAGGGTCCTCCTCTGGCGGTCAGATTTGGCTGGCTGGGTCGCTTCGGTGAGGCGGGTTCGTGCTGCTTTGCGTAGTTCTTCGATCCACAGCATCGAGGAGGCGATGGCGGCGGCGGTGATCCAGTCGGTTGCGGTCAGGTCTGTGGTGCCGACCAGGCTTTGTGCCGCGGGGATGTAGACGGCGCAGGCCTGCAGGATGAGCACTGCGCCGAGCGCGGCCCACAGTCGCCAGTTGCGTAGTAGTAGCGGCTCGAACGCGCTGGCGTGTTCATCGCGGACGTGCGGGTGGTGTCGGTTCGTTCCAGCAGCCCGGCGACCTTGCCGATCTCGGTGTCCATGCCGGTGGCGGTGATCAGCAGGTCTGCGCGGCCTCGGGTGACGATGCTGGTCATGTGCGCCATGCAGGTGCGGTCCGGCAATCCGGCAGTGTCCGTGAGTGGCTGGGTGGATTTGGCCACTGGTACCGATTCGCCGGTGAGACCGGATTCGTCGGTCTCCAGGTTCACCTGCCGCAGCACCCGCCCATCGGCCGGTACCCGGTCACCGGCCTGTACCATCACGACGTCACCGGGCACAACGTCGTCGGCGGGAATATCGGTGACGGTGCCGCCGCGGCGGACGCGCGCGGAGGGGCTGAGCATTTCCCGCAGGGCCGCCACGGCCTGGTCGGCTCGTCGTTCCTGGATGAACCCCGGCACGCCGTTCAACGCGAGAACCAGGCCGATGACCAGCGCCTCCTTGACGGAGCGTTCGACGACGCCGGCCAGTACGGCCGCGATGACCAGCACCAGGTTCAACGGGCTGGCGACTTGTGCCAGCAATGCCTGCCACCACGGCCTCCCGCTGTCAAGGCGCAGGCAGCCGCGTGACCGGCGACTGCGCGGTACCGGTCCCCGGTTCGTCGGTCATGTCCATCCCCAGGTTGTCGGTGCGGTCACGGTCGGGGCGGTACGACGGCCACCGGGCAGGCGGCGTGGTGGATCAGGGCCTGGCTGGTGGATCCCAGCAGCAGGCCGCGGAATCCGCCGCGACCGCGGGATCCGACCACGACCAACTGGGCGCTTTTGGCATGGTCGAGCAGGGCATGGGCGGGACGGTCACGGGCCACGACGCACTCGACCGGGACGTCCGGATACCGGGCCTGACACTCGGCCAGCCACTCGCTCAGTACCTTCGACTCCTCGTGTTGGTCCGACTGCCAGCCCGCCGTCGCTTCCCACGCGGTCGCGATGGGCAGGTCGCTCCAGGCGTGTACCGCCACCACGGGCACGCTCCGCGCGGAGGCGGCGTGGAAAGCGAAGGAAATCGCCGCTTGACTGGTCGGCGACCCGTCCACACCGACCACCACCGGACCGTTCTGCCGAGGTGCGGCCTCAGGGTCCGCTCCACGCACCACCACGACCGGGCAGTGTCCATGGGTGGCGACGGCCACTGCGATCGACCCGACCACCAGGCCGGTGAACCCGCCCAGCCCGCGCGAGCCGAGTACCACCAACTCGGTCCTGGTCGACCGGCCGATCAAGTTCTCGGGTGCCGAACCGGTATCCAGTTCGGTGTCCACTGCCACGTCCGGTGCCGACTCGCGGGCCGCCGCAGCAGCCTCCGCCAGCCACTGGCGGCCCTGCTCCACCAGCGCGTCCTTATAGGCGCCCAGCGCCGCGGCATGCGGCACCGCAACGGGAACCAGTGCGCACACGTGCACGATCAGCAGCGGCACCTGCCGTCGGGCCGCCTCGTGTGCGGCCCAGCGCACAGCATGCGTAGCCGAGGTCGACCCGTCCACACCGACCATCACGGGCCGACTCGCTCCATCCACCATCGGATCCTCTCCTCACGGCCGTCCGGCAATCGATCACGCGACCACAGGGCGGCGCTCCTGCTCACCCGCGGGCGTCCGCACGACGTGCCCGGCTCGTCCGATCATGCAAGGCAGGCGCCCGTCCGGAGTAGGGACCTGCGCCCATCGACCGGAGGTCTTTCGGCCTGCTGGGATGCCGCACCGGCCCCGGCCCGAACGACATCGCCTGCCGCGGCCGCGAATGCGGAGGTATCGCCGAGCTCGGCGGTACCTCTGGCATGGGTGCTCCACCCGCTGAACCGGGGTAGGAGTTATTCCTCGGGTTCGCGGCGGGGGGCCAGCAGTTCGTGCAGGGCATCGGAGGTCGCGGAGGCGGCACTGGCGAACGGTTCGAGGACGACGTCGGCCTCGGCCGCACGCAGTTGGTCGGCGTCGTGGCGGGTGTGTGCGGTGAGGGCGATCGTGCCGTTGTACTGGTGATGGCGCAGGTTGTGCAGCAGTGCCAGGTTCGTTGCCAGGTCGGGGATGGCGCTGATGATGTACCTGGCACGGGCCAGCGGCAGGGACTCCAGGAAGTGGACGTCTTCGGCGCTGCCGAACATCGTTGTCACGCCGTCCCGGGTGTTGGTCGCGACCTGATGCGGGTCGAAGTCGACCGCGAGACTCCGGTGCCCGATTTCGTTGAGCCGGTCAGCCAGGTGGCTGCCGAAGCGGCCTAGTCCGAAAAGGATCACATCGATGCCGGAGTCGTCGGGCGGTTCGGTGCGACGGCTGCCGCTGCGTTCGAACACGCCGAGCCAGCGCTGGATTCGCCGGTAGATCTGGTGCGAGTACATGATCAGATAGGTCGAGCCGCCGATGGTGATCAGCCCGACGACGGTGATCAGACTGACGGTGGCGTTGGTGATGTGGCCGAGGCTGAGTCCGAGCGCGGCGAGGATCAGGGAGAACTCGGAGATCTGCGCGACGGTGAGCCCGGCGAGGAAGCCCACGCGGACCGGGTAGCGCAGGGCAGCCATGATCAGGACCACGATGAGCGGGTTGCCGACGAGCACGAACACGGAGAAGACGGCGGCTTCGGTGATCTGTTCGGCGGCGTTGCTGAACTCCAGCCGGGAGCCCAAGTCAAGGAAGAAAAAGAGCAGCAGAAAGTCGCGCAGGCTGACCAGCCGGGCGCCGAGGGCGTCGCGATAGGTGGTGGGCGCCAGGGAGACTCCGGCCAGAAAAGCCCCGACTTCGGAGCTGAAGCCGAGCCGTTCGCTGAGCGCGGCGACCGCGACGGCGTAGGCGACGCCGAAGAGGACGAGCAGCTCCTGGGATCGGGCGATGTGGTGCAGCAGCCATGGCAGCACGTAGCGCATGAGCAGGCCGATGCCGGCCACCAGGCCGAGTCCTTTACCCAGGATCAGAGGGATACTGAGCGTAAAACTGCCGCCGGTGGACTGGCCGAACGCGGTGAGCGCGATCATCACCAGGACCACGACGATATCCTGGACAATGAGGAACCCAACCGCGATGCGCCCGTGGAGCTGGTCCAGTTCGCGCTTGTCGGACAGGAGCTTGACGATAATGATCGTCGAGGAGAACGTGAGGGCGACCGCGACGTAGAGTGCGGTGACGCTGTCCATGCCGAGTGCGATCGCGATCAGGTAACCGAACACCGAGGTGAATACAACCTGCCCGAGTCCGGTGGCCAGGGCTACTGGGCCGGTGCTGCGAATCAGGTGCAGGTCCAGACGCAGCCCGACGAGGAACAGCAGGATCGCGATCCCCATCCGGGCCAGCAGTTCGATGGTGCCGTCGGCAACGACCCAGCCGGTGCCGACCGGACCGACCAGGATGCCGACTCCGATGAACGCGACGATCAGCGGTTGCCGCAGCCGGACGGCCAGTAGCCCGGCCGCGGCGGCGATGGCCAGGATGATCGCGACGAGCGGGAACGCGTGCAAGTCCACGGTCAGCCCTTTCTGGCCGGAACGACAAGCACGTCCGAATGCGCATAGCGCAGCACGTGCTGGGCGACGCTGCCGAGCAGCGCATAGCCCAACCGCGAGTGGCCGCCGGTACCGACGGCGACCAGATCGGCGGCATGGCGGTGGCACAGCTGTGGCAGCAGTGTCTGCGGCCGCCCAGTTTCGATCACGACTCGAGTTGCCGCCGGCGCCAGTTCGGTGGCCAGTTTCATAATGTGACCGCGGACCTCCTCGGTGCTGACCTTGCGCAGCTGGGCCAGCTGTTCGTCGCCGGCACCCCGCATCCGCATCAGGATCTCGCCGATCACGACGCTGACGTGCACGAGAATGTGATCGGCCCGCGGCGTGAGTGCGCACGCGGTTCGCGCGGCCATGGCGGACACGCATGAGGTGTCGACGGCGAGCGCGACCGTGCGGTAGGCATCCTCGGGTGGTTCCCTGACCACCAGCACCGGAGCCTGGCTCACCCGCACGAGGTCCGCGGGTGTGCTGCCAAGGAACGCGCCGGCCAGCCGGTGAGTGCCGTGCGCGCCGACGACAAGCAGGTCGGCACGGTGCTCGACGGCCTCGGCGTCGACGGCGCGGGCGACATTGCCGTGCCGGACGGCGGCCTCGGCCACCGTGGCGGTGGAGTACTGGTCGAGGTGGGCACGCAGGCATGCACGAGCAACCTCGACCAGCTCCGGGTTCAACCCTTCGGGCAGGACGTGCAGGGCCGTCACCCGGGCGTTGTGCTGAGCGCCGAGTTGACCCGCCCGCTGCACCGCCTTCCCCGCCTGCGCGGAGAGGTCGGTCGCCACGAGTATCCGCCGAGGCGGTGTTGCCGACATCGCATCACCTTCCGTGGACGATGGTGCGGGTGGGGCAGCGCCGGCGCACGTCGAGCACCCGCTCGATCGCCGCTCCGCCGGGAACGGGGTCGCCACCTGTATGGGTGAGTAGCCGTTCACCGCTGGACGAGATGTCCGACGAGCACTCGTAGACGGTGGTCATGTCCGTCGCCGTAGGCGTTTGTCCACTGCGACCACGAGGCTGGCGGCCACGGCGACGCCCAGGATGCGCAGCCACACGCCTGCGTCGATCGGGGCGGTGTCGAACACGGCGTTCATGGCGGGCAGGTAGGTGATGGCGAGCTGGCCGAGCGCCTGCGCGGTGACACCGACGATGATCCATCGGTTGGAGAACACTCCGATCCGCCACACCGAACGGGTCAGGGAGCGGCAGCTGAACAGGTAGAACGCCTCGACCACGACGAACAGGTTCAGCGCAGCGGTCCGGGCTTCGGCCAGGCTGGCTCCGGCCGCCAGCTCCCATTCGAACAACCACCACGAGCCGGCCACCAGCAGGGTCGAGACCAGCAAGATTCGCACCATCAGTGCTCGGGTGAGCAGTGGCTGCCCCGGGGAGCGCGGCGGGCGGGTCATGATCCCGGCTTCCTTGGGTTCGAAGGCGAGCATCAGGCCCAGCGCCACGGCGGTGGTCATGTTGATCCACAGGATCTGGGTCGGCAGGATCGGCAGCGCGGCACCGAACACGATCGCTGCCAGGATGACCAGACCTTCACCGATATTGGTCGGCAGGGTCCAGGTAATGAACTTGGTGAGGTTGTCGAACACGCCGCGGCCCTCTTCGACGGCGGCCTCGATGGTGGCGAAGTCGTCGTCGGTCAGCACCATGTCGGCGGCGTCCTTGGCCACCTCGGTGCCGCTCGCGCCCATGGCCACGCCGATAGCCGCCCGGCGGAGAGCAGGAGCGTCGTTGACACCGTCGCCCGTCATCGCGACCACGTGTCCCCGGGACTGCAACGCCTCCACCAGCCGCAGCTTCTGCTCCGGAGACACCCGGGCGAAGACGGCCACGCGGTCGATCACGTCCGGCAGGTCCTCGGCAGGCAGCGTGGCCAGGTCGGCGCCGGTCAGCACGCGATCCCGGCCGTGGTGGCCGAGCAGCCCGACGTGACCGGCGATCGCGGTGGCGGTGGCGGCGTGGTCACCGGTGATCATCCGCACCGAGATACCCGCGGTGTGGCAGGCCGCCACGGCGGCCTGCGCGGCGGCGCGGGGCGGGTCGAGCATGGCCTGCAGGCCCGTCAGCACCAGGCTGCCGGGCAGCGCGTCCTCGCCGAACTCATCCCGCGCTGTCGCGGGACGCATGGCGGTCGCCAGTACTCGCAGTCCCCGCCCGGCCAGCTCGGCGGCCGCCCGCAGCACCGCGGCCCCGTCCAGCGGGCGGACCGTGCCGTCGGCGTCCATCTGCCCGCCGCAGAGGTCGAGCATCCGCTCGACGGCGCCCTTGGCCAGCACCACACGGTCCGCCGGGTGTGCCGTCGTGGTGTCGTGGTGCAGGGTGGCCATGTACTGGCGTTCGGAGCTGAACGGAATCGTGGCCAGCCGGGGCAACGGCTCACCAACCTTGCTCGGGTCGAGCCCCGCCTTGGCGGCCACCACCAGCATCGCGCCCTCCGTGGGGTCGCCGACGATGTCCCACTGCCCTTCCCGCTCGGTCAGCGCGGCATCGTTGCACGCGGCGCCCGCCAACAGCGACCAGCGCAGCGCCTGGCTGATGTCCGCATCCACCGGGGCGCCCTCCAGGTCGTGCAGGACGCCGTCAGGGGAATAACCGGATCCTGTCGCCTCGAACTGGCCGTCCGGGGTCCACACGGTGCGCACGGTCATCTGGTTCTCGGTGAGCGTGCCGGTCTTGTCCGAGCAGATGACCGTGGTGCTGCCCAGCGTCTCCACCGCGGGCAGCCGGCGGATCACCGCGCGGCGCCGCGCCATCCGGGCCACGCCGATGGCCAGGGTGATCGTGACCGCGGCCGGGAGTCCTTCGGGGATCGCGCCGACCGCGAGCGCGATCGCCGCGGTGAACGTCTCCACCGGGTCCTGCCCCCGCAGCAGGCCCACGGCGAAGGTCACCGCGGCCAGTCCGAGGATGCCGATGGTCAGGATCTTGCTGAATCCGGCGAGCTTCTGGGTCAAGGGCGTGGCAAGTGTTTCCGCGGCCCCCACGAGACGGTGGATCTCGCCCAACTCGGTCTCCGCGCCGGTGGCGACCACGATCCCGGCGCCGCTGCCCGAAGTGACCAATGTTCCCGAGTAGGCCATGTTGCGCCGATCGGCTACCGGGATCGACTCGGGCAGCACTTTCCCGTCCTTGGTCACGGGGACCGATTCACCGGTCAGCGCGGACTCGTTCACCCGCAGCTCCGCCACACGCGTCAGCCGCACGTCGGCGGGCACCTTGTCACCTGCCTCCAGCAGGACGAGATCGCCGGGGACGAGATCCTCCGAGGGTGCCGCCCGTTCACGCCCGCCGCGGATCACCCTGGCATGCGTACGGACCATCGACCGCAGGCCTTCGAGCGCGGCTTCGGCCTTGGACTCCTGAACGAGCCCCACGATCGCGTTGATCAGCACCACACCGAAGATCACCGCCGAGTCGACGTACTCACCGAGACCGGCCGTGATCATGCTCGCGGCGAGCAGCACGTAGATCAGCGGGTGGTGAAACTGCCGCAGGACCCGCATCAGCAGCCCCGTGCCCGGAGCGGCGGGCAGCGTGTTCGGACCGAACCGGGCCAGGCGCTCGGCGACCTGCTCCTCGGTGAGCCCGCGGCGCTGGTCGGTCTCCAGCAGCAGCACCACCTCATGGCCCGCAAGCCCGTGGTGCGCGATCGCCGACGAGGACACGGATGTCGGCATCAGGCCACCGCCGTGGACGACATGGCGGGCGCGGGTTCCACGACGAGCACCGGCACCGACGAATGCCGAACCACATCAGCCGAGACGCTGCCCAGCAGCCCCACCGACCGTCCCCGCCCGCGCCGGATCATCCACAGGCCGGTCACCAGCCCGATGACCACCCATACGGCGACCAGCACGGCCATGAGAAGCGCGGAGTTCATAGCCACCATGATCTTGTCTGAGCAGCGGTGGCCGACACGGCCAGAAGACCATGCCATCGAGGCCCTACGGCCCACATGCCACCCGCCTACAGGGCGTGTTCAGAGTCGGAGCCCGGCTCAGCTTGGTAGATCCACAGCTGCAGTTCGGGATGATCGGGAAGGGTCATCACGTGTTGGTGAAGGGTGAGCCGGCCTGCTGTCGGATGGTGAAAGTGTTTGACTGCGCTGCCTTTGCGGTGAATGTCGTGGCGGGCCCACAGCTGACGGAACCTGTCGCTGCGTAGCGACAGCTCCTCGATCAGTTCGATCATCTGCGGCGTGTGGGGTGGGGGTCCGGCGGCAGCCCGCAGCGTCGCGACGGTGCATTGGGCAAGTTGGTCGGGGTCCTCGACGAAGCGGGTCACCGCGTCGTCGAGGAAGGCCATCCGTGCCAGGTTGTCACGTAGCGGTAGTCCGTCGTAGAGGGCATCGGCGGGCTTGTTGCGGGCTGTGACCTCCAGCCAGGGGGTGACGAGCATCGCCGGGGCGGTGATCTGCTGGAGCAGGCCTGCCAAGGCGCGATGGGTGCGATGGGTGTTCCCGAGATCCTGGTCCGTTCTCCATACAGGTCTGTCGGGACCGGCGAGAGCGCGTAGATAGGTGTGGGTGTCGTAGTCGAGCTGCAGTACCCGGGCCAGCGCGTCCAGGATCTGAGTCGAGGGGCGTTTCTCGCGGCCCTGCTCCAGGTGCACGTAATAGTCGGTGCTGACGCCGGCCAGCGTCGCGACTTCTTCCCGGCGTAGGCCCGGGACCTGCCGTGCCGCGCCGGGGACGAGCCCGACTTGCTCCGGGCGCACGAGCGCGCGGCGCGCACGCAGGAATTCCGCCAGGGCACCCGGTTTCCTCACCACGACGTCCAGCCTACTTCTCGCCCGCTGTTTCGGGGTGGGTGTGCCAGTACTACCCCGTGGCCACGGACCGCTCCTACCGTCGGTGGACATCGAGGAGACGGCACCGGCCGTCGCGAAAGGAGACCGACCTGATGTTCGTGGTGACAGGAGCGACCGGACGTACCGGGCGTGTGGTGGTCGACGAGCTACTTCGAGCGGGCCGCGCCGTGCGCGCGATCGGACGCAGCCGCCAAGGCCTGGCGCCGCTGGAGGCTGTCGGTGCGGAGTCGTTCGTGGCCGAACCGACTGACGGCCCCGCACTCGCTGACGCCTTTACCGGCGCCGAGGGTGTCTACGTGATGGTCCAGCCCAACTACATCCCGGACAGCCCGGACTTCCCTGCGCACCAGCGCGCCATCGTCGACGCCATGACCGCGGCGCTCTCGAGCGCCGGAGTCCGGCGGGTGGTGACCCTGAGCAGTTGGGGCGCGGACAAAGCAGCCGGCACCGGCCCGGTAGCCGGCCTGCACCACCTGGAGCAACAGACCAACACGCTCGACGCTGTAGTGACTCACCTGCGGGCCGGCTACTTCATGGAGAACCTGCTCAGCCAAGTCGAGAGCATCCACCGTGCCGAGGTCGTCGCCGCACCGTTCGATCCGGATATCGCGATGCCTTTCATCGCCACCGCCGACATCGGCCGGGCAGCTGCCCACAGCTTGCTCACCCCGGCCTCCGCGTCGGACATTCTCGAACTGCAGGGCGAACGTGACCTGAGCATGGCCGAGGTCACCGAGGTCATCGGCAAGATCGCTGATCTGCCGCAGCTACGCTACGTGCGACAGTCGGTCGAGGAATTCGCCGCGGCTCAGCGCCGCGCCGGAGTGTCACAGCACGTCACCAGCCTCATGGTCGAGGTCGTGCACGCGATCAACTCGCGGCACACCGCGACATTGCAGCCACGCTCGCCACGCACCACTACCCCGACCAGCATCGAAGCGTTTGTCGCCGAAACACTCGGGCCGCAGCTTCAGACGGCACTCGCCACCGACGAGAGCCCGCGGGGCGAGTAGCAATGCGGGGATCACTCGATCAGCTGCTCGACGAGCAGGAGATCACCCGACTGCTGGTGGCACACTGCGCCAGCATCGACGACGGGCGCTTCGCCGTCACCGCGAGCCTCTACGCGGACGCGACCTGGTGGATCTGCGACGGTAAACCCCTCCACGGAACCGGAGCGGTCACCACCTTCTTGAACGAGGACATCATCCTCTACGCGGGACTGCCGCGTACTCGCCATATGCTGGCCACCATCGACATCGAGGTCGACAACGACCGTGCAACCGCCCGATCCCGGTCGAACGTCGTGGTGCACCAGAAGATTCCCGACAAACCATCCCGCGTCATTTTCCAAGGCCGGTACCTCGACACCTTCCACCGGGTCGATGGCATCTGGCGCTGGTACGAGCGCCGCATGCGAGCCGATGGCGAGGACGACATGAGCACGCACCTGCGCAGCGCGACCTCGCCGCTGGAAACGTGAACCGGGCCGGGAACCCCGGCCAACGCGGCCGGTTGGTCGAGCTCAGCCGGGTGGCAGGCTGGGAGAAAAGCCGCTTGCACCACCAGCTCACCCGGATGTGCAAGCGAGGCCTGGTCACCCGGGAACGGTGCGGCTCCCGCGGCATGGACGCGGTGATCACAGCGACAGGCCTCGCCGCGTTCAAAGAAGCCGCGCCCAGCCGCGCCAGGAGGTCCGGCGCCTGGTCATCGACCGCCTCACACCCGAAGAGTTCGACCTCGAGAACGTCGCGGGAGCTCGGCATGGTGCCCGGGTACGAGGCCAAGGAGGGCGCCGACCCGCTCTACACGGTCGACTGGTACGTGGAAAGCGGTCCCGCGTATTTTGACGTGACCGTCGTCGCCGCGAGTGGCACTGCCGCTCCGGTGCCGCCGGGGGCCGAACGGCTCCCCGGGCCGGGCGAGATCGTCGCTTCGCCCGCTGCCGTCGAGTTCCTCAACGGCCCCGAGGGCGCCGCGGCTCGGGTCCGGCTCGACGGCGAGATCGCCGGTGAGGTCGGCAAGGCGGGGCTCGACAACGCCAGCGACATCGCCATCTTCGTCGGCGCACCGCTCGACCAGCTCGAGAACGACGAGGCCGCGAAGAAAGTCTACGGCTTCGGCGGTAGTGCTCGCGGTCGCCACGGGTTTCGGGATCCCCTTCCCAGCATGCGCTACAGCGACCTGCCGGTGTCCTTCGACATCGGCCTGGTCGGGCTGGTCGCCGGCGCCGGGATACTCGCGGTGCTGGTAGCGACGGCCCTCGCGCTGCCGTTCCTGCGTCAGGTGACCAAACTGGACGGTCTACGCTCAGAGTGAGCGGAGCGACGGCGACGCACCCTACGCACGCGATGGGCCCACGGGCGCGTGTGGGCCCATCGCTCAGGCCACGTGCTGGACGTACCGGCGGCGGATGGTGGCCACGACCTCGTGCGGATCCGCCGACCACACGTCGGCGTTGAAGATCTCCACCTCGACATCCCCGCGGTAGCCGGCGTGCCCGGTGAGCTCGATGAATCCGCGCAGGTCGATGTGGCCGTCGCCGAGCATGCCGCGGGAGAGCAGCGCGTCCGGCGGCAGCGGGGTGATCCAGTCCGCCAGCTGCACGCCGGCGATGCGATCACCTGCCCTGTGCACCTGCTCGGCAAGCTGCGGATCCCACCAGACGTGAAAGGAGTCCACGACCACGCCGACATCCTGGACCGGGAAATGCTCGGCGAGATCGAGCGCTTCGGCAAGGGTGGCGCACACCCCGCGGTCCGCGGTGTAGATGGGGTGCATCGGCTCCAGCGCCAGCCGTACCCGATGCGCTCGGGCGAACGGCACCAACCGCCCGATCGCCTCGGCGACCCGACCACGGGCCGAGGGAAGATCACGCGAGCCGGGGGGAAGGCCACCGGCAACGAGAACCAGGCAATCGGCTCCCAGCGTCGCGGCTTCCTCGATCGCTCGTTTGTTGTCAGCCAAAGCTGCGGCCCAGTGCTCCTCGTCCGCTGAGGTGAAAAACCCGCCACGGCACAGCGACGACACACGCAGCCCGGCGTCCGCGACCAGTTTCGCGGTCTCGACAACACCGAAAGCCCGGACGGGTTCGCGCCAGAGCCCGATGGACCGCAGGCCGGCCGTGACACACAGGGCGATGGCATCGGCGACGCCCAGTGAGTCGACAGTCTTCTGGTTCAGCGACAGCCTGGCCAGGCGCGGATCGCCCGGAACGGGTGTGGGTACGGCCGCGGACCGGCCGGACGGGATATCGGTCGGGGTCATGCGGACACCGCCGCCGAGTTGACCTCGATACCCGCGACCGACAACAGCCCTTTCATGCGGTGGACGGCGAGTTCCGGGTCCGGCAGGAGCCCGGCCCGCGACGCGAGCCGGAACGTGCGTGCCAGGTGGACGACACTCCGCCCCGACTGTAGACCCCCGATCATCGTGAAGCCGGGCTGCAGGCCCGCGATCCAGGCCAGGAAGGCGATGCCGGTCTTGTAGTACGGCGTTGGCGCCGTGAAGACATGCCGCGCGAGCGGGACCGTGGGCGCGAGCAGCGCGTCGTACCGTGCCGGGTCACCCGCGTCGAGGGCGGCCAAGGCCTGCGCCGCGACCGGCGCGATACCCGCGAGGATACCCAACAGGGCATCCGAGTGGCCGTGTTCGTCGCCGTGGATGAGCTCCGGGTAATGGAAGTCGTCACCGGTGTAGACCCGCACGCCAGGGGGCATGGCGCGGCGAAGTCCGATCTCGTGGTCGGCGTCGAGCAGGGAGACCTTGACACCGTCGATTCGCTCCGGCAGTTCGGTGCACAACCGCAGGAACGTGACTGTCGCGTCGTCACGGTGGGTCGTTGCCCAGTATCCGCGCAGCGCGGGGTCGAAGGCCTCGCCGAGCCAGTGCAGGATCACGGGTCCGGACGCCTGCGTGAGGACGCGGCGATAGACGTCGAGGTAGTCCTCGGCACTTCGGGCGACCCGCGCCAGGGCCCGGCTGGCCATGATGACCACGCGCGCCCCGGCGTCCTCTGCCACCGCGAGTTGGGTGAGGTAGGCGTCGACGACCTCGTCCGGCGACGTGACGGAAGCCGGGTCGAGATGGTCGGTGCCGACCCCGACCGCCAGTAGCCCACCGACCGAGCGAGCCTCCGTGGCAGAGCGTCGGATCAGCTCCTGGGTGGCGGCCCAGTCCAGCCCCATGCCGCGCTGCGCGGTGTCCATCACGTCCGCTACACCGAGACCCTGGCGCCACAGGTGGTGCCGGAAAGCCAGTGTCGTGTCCCAGTCCACCGCCGCGGATGCCCCGGGCGCGTTGTCGCCCAGCGGATCGGCCACGACGTGCGCGGCGGCGAAAGCCACGCGGGAGCGCGGCGGCGCGGGCGGGGGAGTCCAGTCCGCCGCGGGGCCGAGAGTCAGCTCGCCGTCTCCGTCCGGCAGCCAGATGCCGGTCACAAGGTCACCTCGGGAACCTCGATCCGCCGCCCCTCCTCGGAAGACCGCAGGCCCAGTTCGGCGAGCTGGACACCGCGGGCACCGGACAGGAAGTCGTAAGGGTGCGGTGTGTCTTCGACAACGTGCCGGATGTAGTCCTCCCACTGTGCTTTGAACCCGTTGTCGAGATCAGCGTTGTCCGGTACTTCCTGCCACTGGTCCCGGAACCGTTCCGTCACCGGCAGGTCGGGGTTCCAGACAGGCTTCGGCGTGGCCGCACGATGCTGGATGCGGCATCGCCGCAGCCCGGCCACCGCGCTGCCCTCGGTGCCGTCGACCTGGAACTCCACCAGCTCGTCACGGAAGACACGTACCACCCAAGACGAGTTGAGCTGGGCGATCACGCCGTCGGCAAGCTCGAAGATCCCGTAAGCGGCATCGTCGGCCGTAGCCTCGTAAGGTGTGCCCTGCTCGTCGAAACGAGTGGGAATGTGGGTTACGGCGCGCGCGGTCACCGCCTTGCTCGGTCCGAACAGGTACTCCAGCACGTAGCTCCAGTGACAGAACATGTCGGTAGTGATGCCACCGCCGTCCTCGGCGCGGTAGTTCCAGCTGGGTCGCTGGGCCGGCTGCCAGTCGCCCTCGAACACCCAGTAGCCGAACTCGCCGCGGATGGACAGAACCCGGCCGAAAAATCCGCCGTCGATCAGCCGCTTGAGCTTGATCAGGCCGGGCAGGTAGAGCTTGTCGTGCACGACGCCGTGGCGGACACCGGCCTCGGTCGCGACCCGGGCAAGATGGAGAGCGCTTTCCAGTGTCTCCGCCGTCGGCTTCTCCGTGTAGACGTCCCAGCCGGCTTCGATCGCCTTCAGGGTCGACTTCTCCCGGGCACTGGTCACCTGGGCGTCGAAGTAGACGCCGCGTTCGGCCGTGTGCCGCAGGACCTCGTCCACATCGGTCGTCCATCGCTGGATGCCGTGTTGCTCAGCGAGTTCACGGAGCTTGACCTCGTTTCGCCCGACCAGAATCGGCTCGAGGCGGACCCGCGAACCGTCGGAAAGCGTCACACCGCCCTGGTGATTGATCGCCAGCACGGAGCGCACGAGGTGTTGGCGGTAACCCATCCGCCCGGTCACCCCGTTCATCACGACATTGAGCTTGCGCACGGGATCCCCTCCTCAAGGATGGAAAGCGCTTTCCAAATTACCATACACGAGGACCCGGCCAGGATCGTCAAGGGAGCGACGCGCATGGGTTGACCGCGCGCGGCGGCAGGGGAGCGCGGTCAGGCCGGGGGCGTGGTGCCCGCGGGGCGGCGCACCGGGGCGTTCACCTCCGGTGTGCTCGCGCGGATCACCGTCTCACCGGTCAACGTCTCGATCCTCGGGACCCGAGCCGCGTCGGACAGGGCGAGGCGGCACGCCTTCCGGCCGATCTCGTCGAGGTCGATCCGGACGGTAGTCAGTCCCGGAGTCACATCCCGGAGCGTGGGAATGTCGTCGAACCCGGCTACGGCGATGTCCTCGGGAACGCGTACACCGTGCTCACGCAAGCAGGCCATCGCGCCGAGTGCCATCACGTCGTTCACGGCGAACAGGCATTCGGGAAGGTTGTCACCCTTCAGAAGTTCCGCGGTCGTGTCGTAGCCGCCGTTCCAGACGAACGAACCGGGGGACACCTCCTCGTCGAACAGGTGTACACCCCGGCCGGCGAGGCCTTCCCGGAAGCCGGCCGTGCGCTCGGCGGCCGTCAGCAGTTGCTCGGGCCCCGCGAGTATCCCGAAGCGCCGGTACCCCAGATCGTGCAGCGCGCCCGCCAGGCCGGCCGCTCCGCCCCTGTTGTCCACGGCGATCACGTCGATGGGCACCCGCGGCTGGGTCACCGCGACAGCCCGCCCTCCCTCGGACGAGAACCTGGCCAGCTCGGCCGCCAGCTCGTCATTGATCGCGCGATGGGACGTCCGGCTGCCGACGATGACGATGGCGCGCGCCCGGTTGGACCGGAACGCTCGCACATAGGCCAGCTCCTCGGCCGGGTCACGCTGGGTGTCCCCGAGAGTGACGAGCACGGTGGACGCGCGTGCTTCCCGCATCACCCCTGCGGCGACCGTCGAGAAGTAGGGGTCGCCGATGTCCTGGACAATCAGTCCCAGGACGTCGGCACGGCCCCGCGCCATCGCCTGCGCGTTGGGATTCACGACATAGCCCAACTCGGCCGCGGCGGCCAGAACTCGGTCACGCAGTTCGGGAGACACCGCTCGTCCAGCCGCGCCGTGAATGGCCCGTGAGGCAGTGGCCGCCGAGACTCCCGCGCGTCGCGCCACCTCGGCCAGGCTGGGCACCTCAGCGGGGTCGGAACGCCTCGGCATCGTTCATTTCTCCTCTCGGACCGCGGTGTCCACCGAGCGTGCAAGCGTTTTCCAGCTCTTCGGTCACTCTAGTGCCGTACCGAGCAACGTCGGGTAGGTACTCCGGGCGGCGTCGAGGATGCGTTCTCGGTTGTCCCGGGCGTCGGAGCGCGGGGTGCGCGGCAGGTGGCCGGTCACGGCTGGCACCCTCGCCAACCGGACGGCGATGTCCGTTAGCGTCGGTGGGCCACGGAGACCCGGACCACACTGCGGCCATGCGGGCGGTTTGCACCGAATATTCCAGCTGGACCGGGAGCATTTCTTCGACCGGCCACCGGGCTCCGGTGATGCTGACCAGCTCACCGTCGGCGGTTCCCATCGGGGCAAAACACAAGTAGTAGGCCCGCCCTGGTGACCAGCCCCGAGGGCCACTGGGTCAACGGCCGGATCCTGCGCACGAATGGCGGCATGGTCCGATGCCCAACCCGATGGCGCGGCGGAACGCTGCGCCGTGGATGACGCCCTACCGTCACGTCGGCGTCGAGGGGTTCCTCCCGCCAGTGGCGGGCCGCTGACCGCGGACCACGCGCGACGGCCCGGCGACCACACGACGCGGGCGGTCCTACCGGGCCGGGTCACCGGGCAAGGACCCGAGGACCCGGCCCAGCGGATCAGGTGCCTTCGATCAGCCGGATGGCGAGTTCCGGGTCGAACTGCCCCGCGGGTGTATCCGGGGCGATGCCGCACTCGCCGTCCGAGTTGCCGGGTGTCTTGATCCACAGCAGCATCTCGGCTTCCCCACCGGTCTGCGGCGGCGCACCGAGCCGCCGGCCCGCCGGGTTACACCACTCACCGTTCGATCCGTTGCCGTTGCGACTGGTGTCCACCACGAACCGGGCCGAGTAGCCGAGTGCGGTGTTGACCGAGTTCGCGTAGCTCACCGACGAAGCAGTCGGGTAGTAGTTCGACACGTTGACCGTGAAACCACGGGCGTTGCGTACGCCCGCGGCGTCCAGCCGGTCCGCCATCGTCGAGGGCGCCACCCATCCGACGTTGCCGCCGTCGAGATACACCCACGTGTTGGGTGCCTTCTCCACGAACTTCTCGGTGGCGTACCTGAGCATGTCGAGGCGTTCCTGGATGGCCGTGTCGTCCATGCAGGCGAAGTCACCGAGCGCGTCCGGTTCGATGACCACCACGGCGGGCCGGTCCCCGATCCCGGCCGCGAAGCTCGCGATCCAGGTCCGGTAGGCACCGACGCTGCCCGCGCCGCCACCCGAATGTCCCCCGCAGGCATCCCGGCCGGGGAGGTTGTAGGCGACCAGCACCGGCAGCCTGTCGTGACTGTCGGCCTTGCCGACGTGGTCGGCGACGACGCCACCGATGTCGCTGTAGTCCCCGAACCAGCGTGCGATCGGCCGGGAACCGATCTCCGCCTGGATGCGCGCGGCACGCGGGTCGCCGGGGTTGTTCCTGGCCCACGTGGCGGGCGAGGAGTCGGAGTCGACGTAGAATCCGTTCGTCTGGTCGATCGGGCTGGCGGCGGCCAGCTGGGTGATCGGCACCGTCAACAAGGTGAGCAGGGGAAACACAATCTTCGCGCGACGTATCCACTCCATTGTGGATTCACCTTTCTTCGGGGCAGGGTTCCCGCGAGCCCCTTGGCTCCGCGCCGCCCGTTCGTCTCTCGTGGGCGGCGCCACGGCGGGTGGTTCACAGGGAGTCGGCGAACGCCGCCACCCAGGCGAGAGACGAGTTCCAGTTGATGGCCACCTCGTTGGTCGACCACGAGCCGATGTCGTCGATGTAGCAGGTGGCCGGGGCACAGCCGCGCAGGTTCTGCTGCGCCACCGGATCCTGCAGGCTCGAGTTGGGCCCGCCCGCCATGGCGCCGGGCGGCGGGGTGGGAAGTGCGGGATCGACCTGGTTGGCCCAGTGCCGGTGGTGCTGGTTGTGGCTGGCCCGCTCGCCGTAGCCGCTGATGAACGACTGGTTCAGGGCGTTGCGGCCGAGCAGGTAGTCCATCGACTCCAGCACGGCGTCACGGTAGGTGCGCTTACGGCTCAGGTCGTAGGCCGTCGCCATGATCACCATGCTGGTCGTGGTGGCACTGTTCGAGCCCCATGCGTAGGCGCCGTCCTCCGGCATCGAGGGATTGGGATAGCCCTGGTCCCGCAGGTCACGCACGTACTCGTCGGCGACCCCGAGGACCCGCTTGCGCGCCGCGAGGTACTGCCGCAGCGGGAAGCGGAACGGTAGCCGGACGATGGTCAGGTCGGCCAGGCCACCGGTCTCCTTCCAGAAGAAGCCTTCCTTCGTGAGCTCGGTATCGACGAAACGCAGGTAGTCCCGCTCGCCGGTGGTGGCGTACAACTCCGCGGCGGCCCAGGAGATCTCGTCGCGGACGTCGGTGTCGTCGTAGGGGCCGCCACCGACGCTCTCGGCGGGAGCATGGTGGTCAGGGTGCGCGAGTGCCGCGTTCCACGCGGTCTCGGCCGCGGTGCGGCAGCGCTCGGCGAACTCCCGGTCCCAGAACCGCCAGATCCGCGCGCACTGGGCGCCCGCGGCGGCCAGGTTCAGCGTGGCGGCGGTGGACGGTGGGTGGAGGTAGCGGGGCTGGGGATCCTCGTGGGGCAGCGTCGGGTGCGAGGTCCAGGCCGCGTCGTGGATCTTGTGGTGCACCATGCCGGCCAGCGGTTCCCCCTCGGGTACTTGCATCCGCAGCAGGAACTCCACCTGCCAGCGCGCCTCGTCGAGGATGTCGGGGACGCCGTTGTGCCGCTCGGGAATCCGCAGCAGGCCGTCGCGTACTCCCTCGACGTCGCCGTTGCGCAGGGAACGCTCGTGGAGGTCCATCAGCTGCCACGCGGCCAGCGCACCGTTCACCACGTACTTGCCGTGGTCGCCCGCGTCGTACCAGCCGCCGCGCACGTCGAGGGTGTAGTCGCAGGTGCCAGGAAGGCAGGGGACCTCGGTGTCGCCCGTGTTGGGTGCGACACCGACGTGTCCCGCGGGCCGCGCGTAGTCCGCGCCCACGTATTTCGACTCGATCGGCAGCCCGCTGCGGCTGTGGTAGAAGTACGCCAGCGCGTCCCGGCGTAGCGCGTCGTACGGGTTCTCCAGGATGTCGAAGGGCTCGCTGACCTCGGCACCGACCGACAGCGTGTAGCCGCTTCCGGTCTCGCGGATCCGGGAGAAGTCGGCGATGTGCACGTGGTCGCCCGACATGGGGTCGTCGCCGCGCACCCGGGTACGGCCCTTGGCGGCGATCGTCCCGTCACCGTCCCGCACGGTCCACGGCACCGGCCGCGTCGACGAGTCGACAATGGATGCCCGCTTCGGTCCCGAGGTGTGGTATCCGTGCTGGTTGACCCGTACGGGGGTGCCGAAGTCCCTGCCACCGCCGGGTGGGATCACCCCGCCGGTCAGGGACACATCATCCACACAGAAGGTGTACGGCCGCGTGGCGCCGCCCGTCTGGAAGGACAGCTGGGCGTGCCTGCTCGCGACGGTGGAGGTGCCGGTGAACTCGAAGGTACGCGGTTCGCCGGTCAGCGCGACCTGCCCGTCGAGCGTGCCGGTGTGTGGCTCGTGCGCCAGCTGTACGGCGGTGCGGATGGTGACTTCCACCGAGGCCGAGGCGGTGAACCGTAGAGTGTAGGGCTGGTCGGCCTCCAGCGGGATGTCGTTCTGGCCGATCATCGAGTCCCACGGGTTCACGGTTCCGGCGGGGACATCGGCGCACAGCTGCTCGTCCTCGACCCGGGACGGCGTGTTGCCGCTACTCCACCATGGACTCTTCGTACCGTCGAAGGTGCCGTTGAGCACCCGCTCGTAGCCGTCGGCATGCGCGGGAGTGGCCAGGACGGCCACGAGCACGAGGGAAAGGCAGGCCGATGCCAGCCTGAGGGGGACGGACATACCGGGCCTCTCTGGTAGCAGGGTTCCGGTCCGGCCGCAGCGTCAGTAGTCCGATATGGTCACCGCGCGGGCCCGGCGTGTCAACGGTCTCACCCGATCCAACTCCCTTGCGTCGCCCTCTTCACAGGGGTAAGGCCGACGGGTTACTCTTCGCTGTAAGCGCTTCCAATTCTTGATAAACGAAGCGTGTCAACACCGGCACTGGCCGCAGCGTCGCAGCAGGTGAACGGTGTTTCATAGAGTCCCGAACAGCGATCCTGGCTTGTTATCGCTTCCGGGACGGCAAGCCGACTGGAGGTACTACATGCCTGTTCGAGTGAGGCGGACGCTGCTCGCGACCGCACTCGCCGGCGCGCTGGCGGCAACCAGCGCCTGTGGCGGGGAGGCCGAGGACTCGGCCGAGCCGGGGAAGACAACCCTGGTCGTCAAGACCTTCAGCCAGTTCGGCTACGAGCAGCTTTTCGCGGAGTACGAGGCGTCCCATCCGGACATCGCGATCGAGGAGGAGAACATCGGCAAGCTGGGCGACTACCTGCCCAAGCTGCAGCAGTGGATCGCGACCGGCGAGGGCGCGGGCGATGTGGTCGCGCTGGAGGAGGGCATCCTCAGCCAGTTCATGGCCAACCCGCAGCATTTCGTGAACCTGCTCGACCACGGGGCCGCCGAGCTGGAATCCAACTTCCTGGACTGGAAGTGGCAGCAGGCACTGACCCCGGACGGCGGCAGGCTCGTCGGCCTGGGCACGGATATCGGGGCGCAGGGCATGTGCTACCGCACCGACCTGTTCGCCGCGGCCGGCCTGCCCACCGACCGGGAGGCGGTCGGTGAGCTCTGGCCGACCTGGAAGGACTATCTCGCCACCGGCAAGCGGTTCCTCGGCGCGGACACCGGCGCGCACTTCTTCGACTCCTCGAACGGCATCTACCAGAACATCCTGATGCAGCAAGGCGACCACACCTACTACGACACCAGCAACAACCTGGTGATCGACAGCAACCCGGCCGTCCGTACCGCATGGGGCATGACCATCGACATGATCGAGTCCGGACTCTCCGCCAACATCGAGCCGTGGAGTCCACAGTGGAACTCAGGATTCAAGAACGGCACATTCGCGACGATCCCGTGTCCCTCGTGGATGCTCGGCACGATCGAGAAGCAGTCCGGTCCGGAGAACGCGGACAAGTGGGATGTCGCCCGGGTGCCAGGTGACGGTGCCGTGCGCGGTGGCTCGTTCCTCGCTGTGCCCACGCAGAGCGAGCACAAGGTGGAGGCCGCCGAGCTGGTGAAGTTCCTGACCAGCCCCGAGGGGCAGATCGAGGCGTTCGAGTCGAAGAACAACTTCCCCTCCTCGCCCCAAGCCATCGACGACCCCGCGGTGCGGGATTTCACCAACGACTACTTCAACAACGCGCCGGTCGGGAAGATCTTCGGGGAGAGCGCGAAGGCGATCCAGCCCGTGTACCTCGGCCCGGACAACAATCCGATCGGTGACCGGGTCAGCAACGCACTGGTCGCCGTGGAGCAGGGCAAGCTCGGCCCGGACGAGGCATGGGCGAAGGCTGTCGAGGACGCCAAACGCCTGGTGAACTGACCGGGACCGGTGGGGCGCGGCGTACCAGGAAGGCCGCGCCCCACTTTATATCCACAAAGGACATACGTTGGTGACTGATCTCCGGCCGGGAACGGCCGAACGTACCGGGAAGAACAGCCGTGCCACACCGCCGCCACGGCGCCGGCTCGGCAGCTTCCTCGGCAGGGTGGACACGAAGTGGTCGCCGTACCTCTTCGTCGCGCCCTTCTTCGTGATCTTCGGGATCTTCGGGCTGTTCCCGCTCGTGTACACCGCATGGGTCTCGCTGCACCAGTGGAGCATGGGTGGCTCGGGCACGTTCATCGGCTTCGAGAACTACGTCGAGCTGTTCGACGACCCCGACTTCTGGAACGCGACGATCAACACGCTCGGCATGCTCGTACTGGCCACGGTGCCGCAGCTGCTGATCGCGCTGGTACTGGCCAGCCTGCTGAACCAGGGGCTGCGCAAGCTCACCTTCCTCCGGGTGGGCGTGCTGCTCCCGATCGTGACCTCGGTCGCCGCGATCGGCATCGTGTTCAGCCAGATCTACGACCGGGACGCCGGCATGGTCAACGGAATGCTCGGCCTGATCGGCGTGGACGCGGTAGACTGGCGCGCGGACAAGTGGTCCTCCTGGATCGCGATCTCCACCATGGTCAACTGGCGCTGGACCGGCTACAACGCGCTGATCTACCTGGCCGCCATGCAGTCGGTCCCCAGGGACCTGTACGAGGCGGCCATCGTCGACGGCGCATCCCGGATCAGGCAGTTCTGGAACATCACCGTCCCGATGATCCGGCCGGCGATCATCTTCACGGTGATCATCTCCACCATCGCGGGGATGCAGCTGTTCACCGAACCACTGATCTTCGGCCAGGGCAGCTACGCCATCTCCGGCGGCAGCCTGCGCCAGTTCCAGACCCTGTCGATGTACATGTTCGAGAAGGCCTTCCGGGACTTCGACTACGGGTACGGCTCGGCCGTGGCGTGGATGATCTTCGTACTGATCATGCTCCTCGCCCTGATCAACTTCCTCATCATGCGAAAGGGGAAATAGCCGTGCGCAAGTCCCCCGTGCTCATCTACGGCACCCTGATCGCGGCGATCGTACTGTCGGCCTTCCCGCTGTACTGGCTGTTCGTGGTGGCCACCCGGACCAACGACGTGGTCGGCGACTGGCCGCCACCGCTGCTGCCCGGCGACAACCTCGGCGACAACATCACCCGGCTGTTCGCGGCCGAGCAGGCCAACTTCCTCACCGGGCTGATCAACTCGGCGATCGCCTCGGTGGTCGTCACGGTGTCGGTGGTGTTCTTCAGCTCGCTCGCCGGGTTCGCCTTCGCCAAGCTGAAGTTCCGTGGCCGCAACGCCCTGCTGGTGATCATCCTGGCCACCATGATGATCCCGGTCCAGATGGGGATCATCCCGTTGTACATGATCATGGTGGAACTCGGCTGGCAGAACGAACTGGAAGCGGTCATCGTACCGTTCCTGGTCTCCGCGTTCGGGGTGTTCCTGATGCGGCAGTACGCCGAGCGTGCGGTTCCGGACGAGTTGCTCGAAGCAGCGCGAGTGGACGGTTGCAGCACCTTCCGGATCTACTGGACCGTGGTGCTGCCCGCACTGCGGCCGGGTGCGGCGGTCCTCGGCCTGTTCACCTTCATGGCCACCTGGAACGAGTTCCTGTGGCCGCTGGCCGTGCTCGAGGCGGACAACCCGACCGTGCAGTTCTCCCTCAGCCAGCTGTCCACCACCTACTACACCGACTACACCCTGATGTTCACCGGAGCACTCATCGCCACCCTGCCGCTGCTGCTCGTCTTCATCCTGTTCGGCAAGCAGATCGTCGGCGGCATCATGGAAGGAGCTGTCAAAGCGTGACCACCTTCGAGACCGGCTTCCTCTGGGGCGCGGCGACATCGAGCTACCAGATCGAGGGCGCGGTCGCCGAGGACGGGCGTGGGCCGTCTATCTGGGACACCTTCGCCGCCACACCAGGCACAGTGGACAATGGAGACACCGGTGCGGTCGCGGCCGACCATTACCACCGCTACCGCGAGGACGTGGCGCTGATGGCCGAGCTCGGGCTCGGAGCGTACCGGTTCTCCATCGCCTGGCCGCGGGTCCAGCCGGCCGGTTCCGGGCCGATCAACCAGCGCGGACTCGACTTCTACCGGCGATTGACCGATGCCCTGCTGGAGCACGGAATCCAGCCGTGGCCGACGCTCTACCACTGGGACCTCCCGCAACCCCTCGAGGACGCGGGTGGGTGGCCCGAGCGGGACACCGCCGCCCGGTTCGCCGAGTACGCGGCCGCCGTGCACGACGCCCTCGGCGACCGGATCACCCGCTGGACCACACTGAACGAACCGTGGTGCTCGGCCTTCCTCGGCTACGCCAGCGGTAGGCACGCCCCCGGCCGCAGGGAACCCGCCGCGGCCCTGCGCGCCGCGCACCACCTGCTACTGGGCCACGGGCTCGCCGCGGAGGCGATGCCCGAGACTCCGGTCGGTATCACGCTCAACCTCACCCAGGTGTCCCCGCACACCGACTCCGAGGCCGACCGGGACGCCGCCCGCCGCATCGACGGCATGCAGAACCGGATCTTCCTCGACCCGCTGCTGCACGCCGCCTACCCCGAGGACGTGCGGGCCGACATCGCCGGGATCTCCGGCCTGGAGCACGTCCGGGACGGCGACCTGAAGACCATCGCCGCCCCGCTGGACTTCCTGGGCGTCAACTACTACTCGCCCATGGTGGTCGCGAGCGAGAGCGAACCCGGCGGGCCCACGGCCTCGCCGTACGTCGGCTCGTCACACGTGGCCATGCGGGACAACGGGCGGCCACGCACCACCATGGGCTGGGAGATCGACGAGCTCGGGCTGCTGGAACTGCTGCTGCGGCTGCGCCGCGACTACCCGGCGCAATCGTTGTACGTGACGGAGAACGGCGCGGCCTTCGACGAGGCCGTGCACGACGCCGCGCGGGTCCTGTACCTGGAAGGTCATCTGCGAGCCTGCGCCGAGGCGATCGAACGGGGCGTACCGTTACGCGGGTACTTCGTCTGGTCCCTGCTGGACAACTTCGAGTGGGCCTTCGGTTTCGCGCAGCGGTTCGGGATCGTGCACGTCGACTACGCCACGCAGCGGCGCACGTTGAAGGACAGCGCCCGGTGGTACGCGGACGTGATCGCCCGGGGCGGCCTGTGAGCGCTTGCAGTGTTGCTATTCTCGGTCGGGTACGCTGCGGAACAGGGGGTCGGTAATGACGAAAAGCGACCGGCCACCCACCCTCGGGGAGGTGGCGCAGCGTGCCGGCCTCTCCACCGGCACCGTGTCCAGGGTGATCAACAACGCCCAGCACGTCAGCAAGAAGGCGCGGCAGGCGGTCGAGCGGGCGATCGAGGAACTCGGCTATGTCCCGAACACCTCGGCCCGCTCGCTGGCCACCCAGCGCAGGGGCGCGGTCGTACTCGCGATCTCCAGTGACGATCCGGCGCTGTTCGCCAACCTGTTCTTCGCCGAGGTGATCACCGGCGTGAACGCCGTGATCGAGGAGACCGACCTCGAGCTGCTGCTGGTGCTGGCCGCCTCCGAGCGTGGCCGGGAGCGGTTCGCCCGCATCCTGCAGTCCCGGGGTGCCGACGGGGTCATGCTGCTGGCTTTGCGGGAGAACGATCCGCTGTCCAAGATGGCCGAGGACAGCGGTGTTCCGGTGGTGCACGGCGGGCGTTCGCTGGACCGGGCACCCCAGTGGTACGTGGACGCGGACAACCGGGGTGGGGCGCGCCAGGCCGTGGAGTACCTCATCGCGCGGGGCAGGCGGAACATCGGCACCGTGACCGGTCCGCTGGACATGCATGTCGGTGTCTCCCGCTACCTCGGCTTTCGCGAGGCGATGGCGCTGGCCGGACTGGCCGACACCCGGGTGGCGAACGGCGACTTCAGCGAAGGCAGCGGAGCGAAGGGGATGGTGCGGCTGCTCGACGAGCATCCCGACCTGGACGCGGTGTTCGTCGCCTCCGACGCCATGGCGGCCGGTGCGCTGACCGTGCTGCGCGACCGGGGTCACGAGGTACCCGGCGAGATCGCGGTCGTCGGGTTCAACGACATCGTGACGGCGCAGCACACCCAACCCGCGCTCACCACGGTCCGCCAGCCCATTGAGGCACTCGGGCAGGAGATGACCCGGGTGCTCGTCCGGCTCATCGACGGCGAGCGGCCGACCCCGCTGATTCTCCCCACCGAGCTCGTCATCCGGGACTCGGCCTGACGGCGGCCCCGCGAAACGTACGTCCTGACGTTCTCCTGGGTTGTCACCAGGGTCGCGGCAACCTCGCGTGGCGTACCGGTCGACGAGCCGGCGGGTCTGCTCCACCGCGCTGCCGGAACACCTAGCCTGGTGACGCGTGCCGGGCGAGCCAGGCCGCGGCCGCGCGCAGCGGCACATCCACCGGCGCGATGGCCGGGTACCACGCCCTTTCCCACTCCAGGGAGACCCAGCCCGACCACGAACGCAGGAGCCGGCCGCATTCCGCGAGCGGCACCGCGCCCTCGCCTGGCGGCACCGGCGTCGGATCCTCCCGGTCCCTGGCATCCTTCACCTGGAAGTAGCCGAGGTAAGGCCCGAGTACCTGCTTGGTGACGGCCGGATCCTCCCCGGAGCGCCACGGGTGCACCGCGTCCCACAACACCGCGGCCAGGTCCGGCTCGCCGAACCGGGCGACCACATCCAGCGCCGCGGTTCCGGTCGGATGCGAGTCGTGCGTCTCGACCAGCAGCCGCACGCCTGCCTCACGCAGGTCGTCGAGAACGGCTTCGATTCGCGGGTGCGGGTCACCATCTCCTCCCGGGAAGACCCGCACCGCGGACGTGCCGATCCGGTGAGCCAGTTCGACCAGGGCGCGCAGTTCGTCGATCACCGGCCGGTCCGCCCCCGGCGCACAGACCTTCGCGTAGCCGGCAAGGCACGCGACCGCCAACCCCTGGTCGGCCAGTAGCGTTCGCACGTCGCCGACGGCGCGCTCGGAAAGTCCCAAGTGGACCTCTTCCGCGGGATGCACCCGTAGCTCCAGGCCTTCGCAACCGTGTGCGATGGCCGTCCGTGCCGCCGCACGCACCGGCACGCCGGGCATGCCCAGTGTGCTCACGGCGAACCGCCAGCTCATCGAGAACCTCCGTTCGGGTCGGGAGTCACCGCTCACCCGGGGACGACATCGAGCGGGTCGAACCGGATCGCGACCGCGAAGCCGTCCGGCCAGCGGATCTCGACCCCGTCGATGGTGGCCGAGGCCACCGGATCGCCGGCCTCGGCACCCAGCACCGCCAGCGCGGCCAGCACCCCTGTGCCGAGAACGTCCGCGCTCAGACACGGGAGCACGGCCCACGGGACATAGGCGGTACCGTGCGGAGCGCGCACCTCGTCCTGCCGGCTCCAGCCGGCCAGGGGGCGGAGCACCGACTCTCCGGGGCCGGTCGCCCAGCCCGTCTGCTCGGCGCGCGCACCTGGCGGAGCGCCGACCACACGATGCACCCGCACTTCGTCGCGCCCGCGAGCCACGGTGACACTCTCGACACGCAGGCCCGGTACCGCCGCCGGACCACGCCCGAAGATCGGGCGATGCCAGGACGCGCCCCATCCCCAGCCATCACCCTGGCCCGCGCCGAGCGGATGGATCCGCCGGCGGACACTGCGCACTCCTCCGACGACGACCGCGAAGTGGTTGTCCGCCACGTTGCCCCGCGTGGTAGGGCCGGTGCGGGTGGAGTAGGCGAAGCGGCCGTAGTGCGGGTCGTCACCATCGGCCGCCTCGGCTTCGCGCGGCCGGACGTGGTCGCTGCCGTGGTTGTGCAGCCGGACCACCCCGTCGGAGGCGGTGGACTGCAGCAACAGTCCCGGCGTGGGCAGAGCGAGCGCCGTGTCGGCGACCTCGCTGGGCGCGGGTTCCTCCCTCGCCGTCCACAGTGGGTGCTGGGGTGGTGCGAGCAGGCACACGAACGCCTTCGACGCCCAGTACGGCGATCCAGGCCCGGAGTAGAACTGCACGGTCGGCCGGTGCGGACCATGCCAGCCCAGGCTCAGCAGTCCGTCCTCGCCGACGGCACCGCGGTCGACGAAGTACCGTAGCGCGCCGCTGAGCAGGCGCCGGGAGACCCCTGGTCGCAGCGGGGTTTCCGCGGTGATCGCGCCCAGCCCGACGGCAGCCCCCGCGCCGAACCGGTAGGTCAACGATCGTCCGAAATGGATGGGACTGCCGTCGCCCCCGAACCACAGGGCGAAGGCTCCCAGATGCTCGCGCAGCCGCGCGCCCAGTGCCGTGGGCACTCCGGCGAGGTGAGCGTCCAGCACCGGGTACAGGTGCAGCGCCCAGCCGTTGTAATAGTCGAAGGCCCGCCCGTCGCCGTCGGCATACCAGCCGTGCCCGCGGTACCAGCCTTCGAGCAGTTCCAGCGCCCGGTCACGGGCCCGCGCGGTCTCGGCGTCGCCGCGGCCCACCGATTCCAGGAACCCGGCCACGGTGTAGGGGAACAGGTGCCAGTTGTTCGGCGAGGGTACGTGCCGCAGCGCGCCCCGGAGCCACCCTTCGATCCGGTCCCGCACGCGCCCGTCGAGGGTGTCCCAAAGCCAGGGACGCGTCAGCCGGAGCCCGAGCGCCACGGAGGCGGACTCCACCATCGGCTGCCCGGCCACGTCGTAGTCGAGGATCACCGGCCACGACTCGGCGCCGTCTCGTCCCGGCGTGCGGGTACCCGCGTCGAGGCCCCGCGCGTAGCGGTCCAGCCAGCCGTGCGGGTCCGCACCGGCTTCCCCGGCGACGCGGAATCCGGCGGCGAGGAACGTCCGGGCGAAGCCTTCGAGACCGTCCGAGCGGGCGCCGTTCGCCGAGGCGGGCCCAGGCAGGTCGAGCAGTGCCCCGCCGGGGGTGGACCACCGCCACGCGGCCTCCAGCAGCCCGTCCGCGGCGGCGACCCAGTGGTTCCTGGTGTAGCCGGTGTACGGACTCAGCGCCCGGTCCTCAGGCGGCAGCTTCACGCGATCACGCCCATCTGCTCACGCCGGACCGGATGAGCGAACCCCTCGCCGGACGCCCACCTGGTGACCTCGGCGATGGCCAGCTCCGCCAGCCGGCCCCATTCGTTGCCCTGCGAACCCGCCAGGTGCGGGGTGATCAGGACGTTGTCGTCGTCCCACAGCGGGTGGTCGGGTGGCAGGACCTCCGGTTCGGTGACATCGAGGATCGCGCGGATCCGCCCAGCCGCGGTCGCCTCGGCGAGAGCCTCCTGATCGAGCACGGCGCCGCGCGCGGTGTTGATCAGCACGGCGTCCGGACGCATCGACCCGATCAGCTCGCGCCCGACCAGCCCGCGCGTTTCCGGGAGCAGCGGTGCGTGGACACTGACGACGTCGCTGCGCGCGAACAGGTCGGTCAGGCTGACCACCTCGGCCCCGAGCCGGGCCATCCCCGCAGCGCTCACGTAGGGATCGTGCACCAGGACCCGCAGGTCGTACGGGCGTAACAGCTCGATCACCCGGCGGCCGATCATCGAAGCGGACAGGATGCCGACCGTCCGCCGGAAGTTGCCGACATGCCGGGGCACGGCCAGCCAGTCGTCGCGGACGCGACCAGCCCGGTACCCGCGGGCACGTTCGAGTACCCGCTTGCCCGACATCAGGATCATCGCCACCGTGTACTCGGCCACCGGTGCCGCGTTGGCGGCGGCCGCCGAACTCACCTCGATCCCCCGATCCCAGCACGCCCCGGTGACGTGCGCGCGGACCGACCCGGCTGTATGGGCCACAGCACGCAGCCGGGGTGCACCGGCGAGCACCGCGGCGTCCAGGGGCGGGCAGCCCCAGCCGGTGACCAGCAGCTCGACGTCGCGCAACGTCTCGCGGGTTTCGGGGACGGTGAAGTCGTCGAGCACGCCGTCGGCGAGGTCGCACACCTGGCGCAGCGCCCGCAACGCGGTCTCGTCGAGGACGGCCGACGCCGCGTCCGTGGCCATCGCGAGCGCGGCGCGTGGGCGGCTCACTTGACCGCTCCGGCCGTGAGCCCGGACCGCCAGAACCGTTGCAGCAGCACGAACGCCACCAGCAGCGGGATGATCGCCAGCAACGAGCCCATGACGACCACCGGGTAGTACTCGGGCGAGACGGTTGCCGAGCTGTTCCACGTGTAGAGGCCGAGACTGACCGGGTAGAGCTGCTGGCTGGAGAGCATCACCATGGGCAGGAAGAAGTTGTTCCAGATGGCCGTGAGCTGGAACAGGAACACCGTCACCGCTCCGGGGACCAGCATCCGCAGTGCGACGCGGAAGTAGGTCGCCAGTTCGCTCGCGCCGTCGATCCGCGCGGCCTCGATGATCTCGCCGGGCACGTAGCCCTGGCTGAACACCCGGCCGAGGTAGACGCCGAAGGGGTTGAACAGCACCGGTACGAACACCGCCCACACGGTGTCGACCAGCTCGGTACCGGAGGCCATCAGGTAGAGCGGGAGCGCGAGCACGGTCTGCGGCACCATCACGGCGGCGAGCACGAGCCCGAAGAGCTTTTCCTTGTGCCGGAAGTGGTACTTGTCGAAGGCGTAGCCGCAGGCGATGCTGACCAGTGCACCGATCGCGGCCCCGACCACCCCGTAGAGCAGGCTGTTGGCATACCACCGGCCGTAGATGCCGTTGTCCATCGCGAGTAGATCGCGCAGGTTCTCCAGCGGGGAGAACCCGCGCCAGGAAAGCAGATCGCTGCTGAAGAGCGCGTCGCCGTTCTTCGCCGCGGCGAGCACCAGCCACAGCACCGGTAGCAGCGTGTACAGCACCGAGATTCCGACGACGGTGTTGACGGCCGTACGGCTGAGGAGTCTGGTGCTCACCGACTCGCCTCCCTGGTACGGTTGGTCCAGCGCGTCACGCCGTAGGACAGCGCGATTGTGCAGGCGAGCAGGATCACCGACGCGGACGCCGCGAGGCCGTAGTTGTTGCGGGTGAACGCGGCGTCGTAGATGTACATGCTCGGCGAGAACCGTGCGGTGACCATCGGCGTTGACTGCGACAGCAGCATCGGCTCGGTGAACAGCTGCAGCGACCAGATCAGCGTGAACAGCACGACCATCACCACCGACGCGCGGATCAGCGGGGCCTTGATCCGCAGCGCCGTACGGATGGGTCCGGCGCCGTCCACCACCGCTGCCTCGAGTATCTCCCGCGGCACCGCCTGCAACGCGGCGTAGAAGATGACCACGTTGTAGCCGAGGTTGCTCCACAGGGCGATATTCACGATCGCCGGGAGAACCGCGTGAATTCCCAGGAAGTCCACCGTGATCCCGGCCTTGCCCAGCAGCTCGACCACCGGGCTGAGTCCGGGAGTGTAGAGGTAGAGCCAGATGATCGCTGCGATGATCCCGGGCACGGCGTGGGGCAGGAACAGCCCCAGCCGCGCCACCGACCGCAGCCGCGCGGCCGCGGAATCCAGCAGCAGGGCGAGGCCGAGGGACGCGACGACCAGCAGCGGCAGGTAGATCAGGCTGTAGAGCGCGATGACGCCGAGTCCGCTGAGGAAGGTCGGGTCCGACAGCACGGCGAGGTAGCTGCGCAGACCCACGAAGACGGTCCGTTCCGGGCCGAACCCGAGTCCTGGTTGGTCGGCGCCGAAGAAGCTCAGCCACACCGCGGTGCCGACCGGGACGAGGAACACCGTCACCAGCAGGACGAAGAACGGGGCCATCAGGACGGCGCAGGCGACGAGCTCCTTGTGCCGGCCGCGTCGCCGGGGTACCGGCGCGGGCGCCGGCCGGAGCGCCGGGCGGGAGCGCGTGATCGTCATCCGTGACCTCCTTTCAGCCGCCGTGCGTGGTCGTGGCCAGGCCGAGGGCCGCCAGATCCGCCATGGTGGCGCGCTGCGCATCGCGGACCGCGCCGAGTAAGGTGCCCTGCCCGGCACCGGCCCTGGCAAAGCCGTCCTGCAGCACACGCTGGGTGGCACTCATCCGCGGGCCCCACATCCAACCGTCGCGGATCTTTGCCGCTTCCTCCTCGAAGACACGGTAGATGTCCTGGCCGCCGTAGTAGGACCGGTCGAACGCCCTGCGCCCGACGTCGACGAGCGCGGGCGCGGCCGGGTACTGGCTGCTGGTGCCGCTAGAGAGCCTGGCACGCAGGGCATCGGGATGGGTGACCTGCCATTCGATGAACTCCATCGCCGCTTCGGGATGAGCACTGTCCCTGGTGACAGCGAAGGTCGAGCCCCCGTGCGTGCCGACCGCGGGATGCGCGAGGTCCCACCGCGGCAGCGGCGCGACGGCCCACTTGCCTCGCTGGCCAGGGCGGGACGTCATCTGCGCGCCCGCGTCCCAGGCACCGCTGAGCCGGGCGAGCACACGGCCCTGACCGATCTGCGCGTCGTGCTCCCTGCTGAGCGACGCGTTGGCGAAGACCAAACCGTCGTCGATCAGCTGCTGCCAGTACCCGGCGACACGGCGTGTCGGACCGTCGGTGAGCGAGAGGTTCCAGGCGCCGCCGGACGTGTCGAACCAGCCCGCCCCGGCCTGCCAAGCGAACGCGGCGAACTGCAACGCACCATCGGTCGGGAACAACGCGATCCGGCGCCGGGCGTCCCGGACCCTGCGGGCGGCCGCGGCGAACTCGTCCCATGTCCGCGGAACGGCCAGGCCGAGCTCGGCGAACAGGTCGGTCCGGTAGTGCAGCACCATCGGCTCGACGTCGAGCGGCACCGTGAACACCCGCCCGGCGAACGTCGTCAGGCCCAGCGCCCGCGGCAGCAGCTTCGCCCGCAGCCGGTCACTGACCAGGTCGGTGATATCGCGGGCGACGCCGTCGATCGCGAAACCGGGCACCTGCGGGTACTCGATGGTGGCAACGTCGGGCGCGTTGCCCGCACGGGCCGCGGTGCTCAGTTTCGCGTAGCCGCCCTGGTCCCCGGACGGGATCTGTTGAAAATCGACGTGGATACGTTTCTGCGCGCGGTTGAACGCGTTGACGACCTGCTGGCTGCCGCGCAATGCCGACCAGAACGTGATCCGGACGGGTCCGGCCGATGCACTGGTACCTGCCGCCGAGCACCCGGCCGCCAGCGGCAGGGCCAGGCTCGCGGTGAGCACCGACCGGCGGGTTGCGGGCATCGTCGTCTCCTGCGGTTCACAAGCGGATATCCTCAGTCTGATCAACTGAACGAATTACGGTCAACAGAATCGGCCAACTCGGTCAAACGTTCATTCTGGCGGAGGTGCGCACCGTCAGCTCGGGGAGCACCGCCACCCGGCGCGCGGGCCCTGCCGCCGGGCCGCGGCCGAGGCGTTCGAGCAGGAGCTCGGCCGCGAGTCGCCCCACCTCCGCCTTGGCCGGCGCGACGGCGGTCAGCGGCGGGCTGCCGAGCGAGGCCACGACGTCGTCGTAGGCGACGACCGAGTAGTCCCGGGGCGCGGCGAGCCCGGCTTCGGCCAGCCGCTGAACGAGGATCAGGGCGTCGATGTCGCCGTGCATGATCACGCCGGTGGCACCGCGCTCGCGCATCGTCTCGGCCAGCGACGGCTCGTGCGGGGCGACGTCCGGATCGGCGCCGGCGTCCGGCGCGCTGAGCACCACGGCCCAGTCCTGCACCTGCGGCCGCGCCTGGCACGCCGTGGCGAACGCGGCGCGCAGGGCTCGGGCGGTCGGGCTGTCGTCCCGCGCGGCCAGCACCAGCCGCCGGTGCCCGAGCGACACCAGATGCTCCACCGCCAGACGCATGCCGTACCAGTGATCCGTGTACACCGAGTCCCGCGAGTGCAGGGCGCTGCCCGCGCGGGGCTCGCGTTCCATCAGCACCAGCGGCACGTCGACATCGGCCAGCCAGCGATCGTCGGCCTCCTCGTCCGCCGCGGTGCGCCAGCGCGGCGCGATCAACAGCCCGCGCACGTCCTCGCCGGAGAGCACGCGCTGCACGATGGGCCGCTCGGCACCCGCGACCTGCGGCGCCGGGTGGAGCACAACCCGCACGGATGCCTCCTCCAGCGCGGCACGCGCCCCGTGCACGACCTCGTTGAGGTAGGCGTGGCGCTCGGGGACGACCAGTGCGACCACGCCCCTGCTCGGCTCGTCCGGTACCGGCGCCTGCCGCGCCGGCACGAGCGAGCGCGCCACACCGTGGCCCCTGCGGAGCCTGCCCGCTCGCGCGAGGTCCTCGACGTCGCGGCGGGCGGTGACAACCGAGACTCCCAGCTCGGCGGCGAGCTCGGTGACCCGTACCTCGCCCCGCGTTTCCACCATGGCCAGGATTCGTTGCCGCCGGTCCGCGCCCGACTCCCGCATGACATCCACCTCGGCTGCTCGTTTGATCGCTTCAGCGTAAAACTCGATCAATCATCGTGTCGATGCCGGACCTCGCCCGCGTCCTCAGCGGCGGGCTGAGCAGGGTGTTCAGGCTGAGCGCCCGGCGAACTCCTGCGTGCCGATGACGGTGAGCAGGTCCAGCTTGTCGGTGCTGTCCGTGCCGATCGCCGGGGTGAACCAGAGCAGCCGCTGGCGGCCGTCTTCGACGAACAGGTTGAGGCAGTTGACCTCGAGCAACCAAGGCGACCGTCCATATCGGGCACTTGCCGCGACGCCGGCGAGGGTGTTCGCGCGGTCCCCGACCGCATCCGCGTGGAGTTCCGCCGTCGCGTCGGCGTCGACGGCGGCTGGGGAGTGGCCGGCAACGTACCGACCGTCGCCATGCTCAACACCGACGCCTGACCGCGGACCGCGCGACCGCCCGGCGACCACACGACGCGGGCCGTCGCGCCATACGTCAGGCCGCGGCCCGCAAGTCCGGCCGCCCGACCGTGTGCTACTGACCGTGGAACTTGTCCCGGGCGGCGCTTTCCGCCGGGTCCAGTTCTTCCAGGACAACCTGGACAGCACCCATCGCCGAACCCGTCTTCGAGGCGAATCGTGCTTGGGAGATCGGCCGGGTCACCGGGTTGCGCCGGTAGGCTTTTGCCGCCCTCTCCGCGGCACGGAGGGCCTTGATTGCCAACGCGAGACGCAACTGGATCCGGTCCGCATCGGCGCCGAGCAAATCCATAGCGCGGGTGACCTTGCCGGTAGCCCCTTCCAATTCGTCGGCGCGATGGATGCAGGAGGGCTCTGTGAACGTCATCAGCAAGTCACGGACTTCACGGAGCTCCGCTGCGGCTTCTGGGTGCATGCGACCAGTGTTCCTCAATTCGTACTCGATCATCAAGTGACCGACCCTTGTCAAGGAACTGAACAGGCCCTGGTGTCCCGGGGAACGGACTTGGTTGTCGGGGGAGATCGGTCGGCGCCACGCACGGAGGTGGAGGGCTTGGCGCAAACTCGCGGCGAGCCGCGGAGAAATGGTGCGAACGCGAGCTGGACCGCTCGCCCGAGTTTCGGGACGGCCTGGATTGAGTGCTCGACTCAGCCGATCTTCCGCGCGTTGGATACAGGTACAGTGGTCGTCACTGAGATAGCCGGGACCGGCGATTCTCGAATCGTGGCGCGCGCGGCGCTGATCCGAAGCTACATTATGGACAGTATGGCCGGCTGGGAGTCGCGCCAACCATGGCCCTAGCCGAGCAAGGGATGGTGTTCCTTGAGTTTGACGGTGATCCACGAGCCGATTCGCCGTGCCGCCGACATGCTGGCCCAGGAGGTCAGCTCGACGAGAGACTTGTCATCCGGTCGGGCTTTCCGAAACTCCGCGATCGTCGAGGAATCCAACTGCGCCGAGGCGAGCGCGGTCTGTACCGCGATCCGTCCCGCCGCCCGGTCGGATGGCGGCAACTCGTCAACCGCCTCGGCGACGAGGGCGTGGTCCGGTGGATCGCCGGCCCAGTCGGCCAGTATGCGATGCAGCAACGCCCGCACCGTTTCCGGTGCCGAGCGGGTGCCTGCGGCGTCGATCGTCGCCGTGGCACGGGCGAAAGCCTCGGCAATCGACGGATTGCCGCGCGCCCAGGCCAGATCACTCGGCAGCGGCGCGGCGGGTAGTAGCTCGAGCGAAGCTCCCGGCGCGTGGTGGACCTGGGCTGCCGTACTCATGAAACGGCCGAGCATGCGCAACGTTCGGCCGCGTGCGGCCTGGGGTATGCTCCGGGGCAGGGGCGAATCCGGCAGGAATGTGTTGACCATGCGGTTGATGTAGTGGAATGTCAGCACCACGCCGACCAGTTCCGGGACATGCGTGAGCGGGAACGGCACGTGACTTGTCGTGGTCGTGGCGCTCGCGCTGCTGCGTGCCCAGTCAACGACGCGGCGAACGCCGTGGTCGGTTTCCGGATCGTCCGGGGCCGCGACGCTCAACGCTTCCAGCGTCATGCTGTGCACGTCCACGCAATAGGGGCACACGTTGCCCAGCGACACGGCCGCGGCGACTGCCTCCTTGGTGTCCCGGTCGACCCGATCGGTGACGACGAGCGACTCCCGAAGCATGAGCCAGCAGGCGGCCATCACGCTTGGAGCGGGCGAGTGCAGTGCGACCGGGGGCGCGATCATACCGAAGTCTCGCTCCACCTGCCGGTACACCGAGGTGGTCAGACCATTGGCCCGGCGCACCGGGGCCGGCGACACATGCTGAATTCGGTTCAGCGATCTACGGAGCGCTCTTTGGAGCAGAATTCTACTCAAGTCTGTCTCCGTTCGGTAGCACACGGTTAGCACGGTACTTCATGTTAGTTCGTTGGAGCAACTGACATGATAGTATCCATTACCGGGCCGCTCTGACCTTCGGTTGATCGTGCGAAGTCGTGGATCTGGTCTTTTGCGACAGCGGGCAGCGTCGATCATGATTGCGTCTCCGGTAATCACCTTCGCTCATGCGGGCACTGTTGCTGGCGTCGTTGAATGATCCGAACGCGGCGGCGGCAAAGCGCGGTCCGGCCGGTCGGCGCCGGTGCGTCGGCTGACGTCGGCGGCGGTGCCGTCGAGCCGGCGGTGAGAAGGACGGATGACAACTGCGGTACCGCCGTTCGAGTGGCGGGCACGGTGTTTACGCGCGGTCCTACGCGCGCACTCCGCGTGCTCCCGACGCTCGGTCGGCCACTACGACCAGCAGCCGCGCACGAAGGTGCCGGCCGGGCTCAGTTCGAGCGAGCACCCCGCGGCGCCGACCTGGCTCCTTGCGGAGGCTTGTGGTCATTTTACCCAGCATACTCGTTAGTAGACAGGCACTATAATATGTGGAATGACGAGAAGGACGTACGGTGGCCAACGCTGCACCGTCGCGCGTGCGTTGGAAGTCGTGGGTGAACGGTGGACGCTGCTGATCATCCGGGACGCGCTCCTCGGTATCACCCGCTTCGAGGGCTTCCGCGATACGCTGGGTATTCCTCGCAACGTGCTCACCGCCAGGCTGAACCTTCTCGTCGAGCACGGAGTCCTGGAACGGGTCAGGTACCAGCAGCGACCGGCCCGGTACGAGTACCGGCTCACGGGCAAGGGGCGTGCGCTCTCGCCCGTCGTCGTCACCCTCATGAACTGGGGAGACGAGTACTACGCCGACGACTTGCCCGGGCCGCCGACGCGGGTGGTGCATGAGGGGTGTGGCGGGCACGTGGTTCCCCGGATGGTGTGCGAACGCTGCCAACCTCCGCTCAGGCTGGTGGAGGTGAGTGCGGTCCCGGCTGGGTGGCGGCGGGCGGACGACCAGTCCGGGTAGCTGGATCGTCGAGTGGTCATACCGTGGTCCGTGCCGCCGCGGACGCCGACGTGAATCCGGTGGGAACCGGTGCGTGGTAGCTCACGGCTATCCCGCGTTCCCGTGCCGCCTGAACGATTCCGGGGATGGCACGTTCGGCCAACGCGCCGATGGTGAGCGCGGGGTTGACGGTGAGCGCGCCGGGCACGGACGACCCGTCGGTGACGAAGATGCCCGGATGTCCGCGCAGCTCGTGCCGGTCATCAAGGGCTGATGTCGCGGGGTCGTCGCCGATCCGGCACGATGCCAGTGGATGCACCGTGTACGCGCCGACCAGGTCGTTGGTCCACGGAGTGACCTCGGCGAGACCGTCGCGCTCGAGGATGTCCTTGACCTCGGCGTCCGCCTCGGCCCAACCACGCAGGGTGTTCGGCGTCGGGTCGTAGTGCAGCACACCGCGGCCCAGCATCTGTTGGGAGATACGGTAGGCGTTGCCGGTCGGTGGGGGAGTTCCGAACACACCCTCGTTGTCGTCCTCGATCATCTGGAAGATGATCAGCCAGGACTTCCAACGACTGAGCATCGCCTTCTTGGCCGGCCCGAACCACGCCGGATCGGCCGCGCCGGGCGCCTGCGCCAGGATCGTACCGAGGCCGGGAGGGAAGTACAGTTGTTCCAAGGAGAACCGGGAATACTCCGGGAGTGATCCGTCCAACCGATCCCAGTTGGCCACGACCGGGCCGTTCCCGATCTGGTTGGCCTCGTAGGCCACCCCGTTGCCACGGTCGAGGCCCAGTACGTCTCGCACGCGATCCTCGTTGAGCACGGCGGTGTTCAGTCGTTCGCCGTTGCCGGAGAAGTACCGGCCGACCGCGTGCGGCATGGCGCCGAGCGTGTCCTCGGAACGTTTGAGGATCAGCGGCGTGGCACCCGCTCCCGCGGCGAGTACGATGATCTTGGCGTCTATCGCACCTTCCCCGGTGTGGATCCGGTAGTCCTCCTCGTCGATGTTCGTGTAGTGCACGCGGTAATGGCCCTCGTTGGTGCGCGAGATGCGTTGCACCTCGTGTAGCGGCCGGATGTCCGCGCCATGCGCGACCGCCGCGGGAACGTAGTTGAACAGCAGTGAGCGCTTGGCGTCGAACCGGCATCCGGCCATCATCCAGTTGCAGTGGGTGCACTTGGAGTGATCGACGCCGACCGGCACGGGGTTGGCGGTGCGCCCGGCATGGTCGCAGGCGGCGGCCCACAGGCCACCGGCGTAGGTGACGTCGTCCCAGGTCTGCTGCTCGACGACCATCGCCTCGGCGATCCGGTCGTACCAGGGGTCGAGGGTGTCACGGCTGATCGCTGCTGGCCACATCCGCTTGCCGATGTTGCCGTGCCGTTCGAACGCGAACCGTGGTGCCCGTGGCAGCGCGGCGAAGTACACGACGCTGCCGCCGCCGACGCAGTTGCCCGACAGCACGCTCATGCCGTCGCCTGCCACGAAGTCGAAGACCCTGGTGTACGAGGAACCCAGCAGGAAGTCGTGTTCGAAGTCCTGGCCGGACAGCCAGGGTCCCCGTTCGAGTACGACGACCCGCGCACCGCCTGCGGCCAGGTAGTAGGCGGCGATCGCGCCGCCGAACCCGCTGCCGACGACGAGGACGTCCGTTGATTCGACGCTCATGCCGGGCTCCCGGAAGGTGTGGTGTTCGGGTGCGGACGTGCCAACGCCCTGCGGTAGGAGTGTTCCTGGAAACGCCACAGGCCGTCCTCGTCGGGCTTGCCGAAACCCATGGCGAGCAAACCGGGGTGGCCGGCCGCCATTGCGTCGGCCGTGTGCATGTGCGCGGCGCTGTCGTATGCCATGTAACTGAACAACGCAAGCAGTACCCAGCCGTCCTTCTCCGGATGGTCAGGGGCGACGAGACGAGTGATCAGCCTGGTGCGGTGCTCGGACGAGAGGCCGACGAAGGGCGGAACGTCGTCGTCCGGCTCAAGGGCCAGTTCCGCGGCGTAGGTTGCGGCGTACGCGTTGAGCGCCTCGGTCATCGGGCCGAGCCCGGCTGTCACGCCGGTCGCCGAGGTCCGCAACAGCTCGAGCGCACCGGCTTGGACCGCGCCCGGTCCCGTCGCCACGCCCGCGATCGCCCTGTCGCCGGGTGACCGCCGCTCACCAGGAACGATGGTGTCGGCGAACGCCTCGAGCGTCATGGTCTGGGCATCGTCGGCATCCATCCATTTCCTCCCGTCCGCACCGGCACGAAACGACTAATGGGAATCTCCTCGCACGTGAGTGCCTACGTACCAGGTGCCGCCTGATCCATCCTCTTGGCAACGTCTGTTCGGCGGCATCTCCCAGCGTGCGGTTCTCAGTGCCTGTTCCTAAACTCGCGTCACGGCCGGCTCGGTCGGGCTCGGACTCCGGCGCGGAAAGTCACCTTCGCAGGTCATGCGCCCGGCCTCGCCGCCCGTGGGCTGTTCGCCGCTGAGCGCTGTGGCGCGGAGCGTTTCCGTTTGGGTGGTGGTGGGAGACGTGGTGTTAGTGCTGTGGCGTGTCAGCGTCTCCGTTTGGGTGGTGGTGGGAGACGTGGTGTTAGTGCTGTGGCGTGTCAGCGTCTCCGTTTGGGTGGTGGTGGGAGACGGGAGGGCGAGTTCTTCGACTCGCCTTGAGCAGTAAAAGTCCAGTTCAGGAACGGACTCTCAGGGGGGAGGTCAAGGGGTCATCTGCTGAATGCGCCATCCACTCGTCCTGTTTGGGAAATCGATATTTCGTCACGCTGTGTAAGATTCTGGTTTACGTTCGAGCTGTTCGTGACTACACTCCGTTCGGAGAGTGGCCGGGGTGTCACTGTGTGCTTGATTCTCCGGGAACGGGCTGCTAACGTGGGTAGTCGCCAGCCTTCAACCGAGCCCTGCAACACTGTGAACAGTATTTTCGGTCATCGATTCGGACCGCGAAGCGGGCGAGCCCAGTGAGTCGATGATTTTGCTGTGCGGCTGATTACCCTGGGGGATGCGGTGGACGAAATGGTCGAGAATGCCGTTGGCCGCGCAATTGACATCATGTATCACAATATGGCCGATCAGGTCACGTTGGACGACATGGCGCGCGCGGCTATGTTCAGCAAATTTCATTTCTCGAGAGTTTTCCGGAAGGCCACCGGTGTTTCACCGGGCCGTTTCCTGGCTGCCCTGCGATTGCAGGAGGCGAAAAGGCTGCTGCTGTCCACGTCCCTGAGCGTGACCGAAATCAGCCAGCGAGTCGGTTACCAGAGCGTCGGGACCTTCAGCTCCCGGTTCCGCCGCAGTGTGAATATGTCACCGAGCACGTACCGGCGGATGGGCGGCGTCACCTTGCAGGTCTGTGGAACAGTCCCGCGCCAGCAACCGACCCCGAACCGGCCCGCGACCGTACACGGCCAGATCGGCGCGCCACCCGTCCCGTCCGGGCTCGGCAAGGTCTTCGTGGGTCTGTTCCCCGACCGGCTGCCGCAGGGGCGCCCGGTGCGGTGCACGGTGTTGCGCGGCCCGGGGCCGTTCGAGTTCGGCGACGTGCCGCTGGGAACCTGGTACCTGCTGGGCTACTCCGTCGCGGTCGACCGGGACAAGGTGATCTCGGGCCCGCAGGATTACGGCAACGGGCTGTACATCGGGTCCAACGGGCCGATCACTATCCGGCCCGAGACCCAGGTGCGTGTCGCCGACCTGACGTTGCGGCCGATGAACCGGCTGGACCCGCCGGTGCTGCTGGCCTTGCTGGACGCGCGCGAGTTGCAGCCGACGGGCACCTGAGTGTGCTGTGGACGGTGTCGACACCCGTTCGGGAGGAGCACCGGCCGTTCGCCCACGCACCGTCCCCAGGACCGCCTCACCTAGGCAGGGAAGCGAAGTGCGCCCGGATCCTCTGCCGCCATGACTCGTATGTCAGGCCGGCGCCTGCCTCGTCGCCGTGGGCGATCGTGCCGTCCGCGAGTGCTACCGCCGCGTCGATGCCCACCTCGCCGAGCGCGTGCGCTGCCCACTCGGTGTGCTTGGGCACGTATCCCGCATAGGTCCTCGCTTTGACAGCGAACACCATGCCGAGCGCGACCTCGTCGCGGTACCGCCCCGCGAGGCGGCGTAGCGTCCGTAGCTCGTCCGGCTCGGCGTGGCCCGCGAACGTCGACGCCAGGCCCACCCCGCTCCACAGGTCGGCATGCCGTCGGGGGGCGAACCGGCCGACCGCGGCGGCTACGTCGTCGGGTCGTGCGCCGTGGATGAACCACAGTGCGCGGCCGATCCCCTGGTCGACCGCCCGGTGGAAGTAGTTCGGCTCGCCTTGCCAGGGGTACGGTGCCGGAACATGTTGCCGCTCGACCCATGTGCGGGTGTCGAAATAGGCGCGGTCGAACCCGTAGCCGTCCACCGCGAGCCAGCTCATCGCGGGATGGTACGGCGAGGACTCGGTCAGGTCTGGGAGGACCCGACGCCACAGCGGCCGGGGGAGGCGGGCCATGGCGAACCCGATGCCGATGTAGGCCAGGAACAGGTGCGGGCGCCCAGGGCCGTCGAGCAGATCGCGGGTCTTGTGGCCGCGTCCGCCGCGCATCGCGTCGAGGATCGTGCACGCCATCGTCGCGCCCTCGTAGGCGAAACCGAGTTGTTCCTGGCGTACCAGTGACAGCCTGCGTTCCAGCTCCCATTGCGAGCGGGTGTCGATGCCCCACTCGAAGCCACAGAGCACGGCTTGCGGTATGGCCTCCAGATGCCGGGCGACATCGGCCGGGGCCGGTGGGAAGCTCCGTCGTTCGAACGTGACCTCGGCCAGTGACGGCGTCATCAACAGCCTGCGTACCGAGCCCAACGTGGTCGGCATGATCCCTCCTTGCGGGCATCAGGCCCAAGTCGGCGGCCTTTCCACAGCTATCTCTCCGTGAGACTCACGGCCGGGTTCGCACAGCGGGAGGAAAGACTGCCCGAAGACGTGATACGAGCATGGAACGGTGAGTTTGTGTTCATGGAAAGGTGAGGCGGAAGTTCGACTCCGGTTACCCTGCCAGGACTCGGTGCCGGATGGGACGGAACAGCGTCGGCAGTTCGGCCGCCGCCGCCATGCTTCCGCGCACTCGCATCTCTCCACGCTCGAGCGAGTCGCTCAGCGAGCGGGTACGGCACAGGTAGGCGTGCAAGGTAGGTATGTTGGTTTCGATGGTGGCGTCCGGTGCGCCGACCTCACCCCTGGCCAGTTGGAGCTCACCGTCCACGACACACACCTGGTATCTACGGTCGCCGACACACAGCCCGAACCGGACGGTGCGCCCTTCGGCCGCGACCGGGTCGAACATGACACGCAGCGACAACACGTTGGCGTCGACGCTCAGCGGCGGGCTGCGTGGCGGGTCCGGAGACTGCAGGGCCCACCTGCCGAGCGAGTGGATGACGGGTTCCAACTTGTAGCCCCATTCGGTCAGTTCGTAGGCTTGGAAAGGCATCGGCGGCGGTAGCCGGCGGCGGTGCGCGACACCCGCCCGGATGAACTCGCGTAGGCGTTGAGCGAGAACGGTAGGACTGACGCCGGGCAGATCACCGCGCAGGTCCGTGAAGCGTTTGGGACCGAGCAGCAACTCACGCACGATCAGCAGTCCCCAACGTTCCCCCACGAGATCCAAGGCATACGCTGTCGCGCATCCGTCGTCATAGGAACGTTTGGGCGCCATGCTTCCAGGCTAGTCGTTCTCTGCCGATCTGGCGCCGACATGTGGCGAAATTGCGATATTTACGCGGTATTGCTTTCGTTGCCACATGCGGGCGATCAACGCCTGGGGGAACGGGGACGCTCGGCAAGGTACTGGTCCAGCAGTACCTGTGCGTCGGCGGACGCTCGGGTCAGTCGCTCCACCGGGTCGACGTCGCGCACCAGCATGTCGTGCATGGCCTCCGCGAGCAGTTCCTGAATCCGGAAGTAGTTGCCGACGAGCGCGCCGCCGGCGGGCCGGCCGTCGGCGGTCATCACCTCGAGCTGGTTGTTGGGTGCGCGGTGGTACGGCTGCTCGTCGAACCAGCCCTGCCGCTCCAGCAAGGCGAATCCGGAACGGGTGACCGGGATGAAGCTGTGTTCCTTGTGGTACTCGGCGACGTGGCCCGGGTTGGCGAGGTACTGCATAAACGCCAGCGCTCCGTCCTGAGTCTTCCGGTCCAGTCCATCGGCCAGCCACAGCGAGGTGCCGGCGACCACGTTGCCGCGGTACGGCACGTCAGCGTTGTACGGGAACCGTGTCACGGCGAGCTCGAACCCGGCCTCCTTGGCGGCTTCGGCGGTGCTGCCGACGTCGTTGGACGAGCTCATCCGGAAGGCGATCTCCTGGTCGGCGAACAGCTGGAACGTGCCGAACCAGTCGCCGGTCTCGCCCGAGTACTGGTAGAGGCCGTCCTTGTACAGCTCGCGCCACCAGGACACCCAGGCAAGCATTTCCGGGATGGTGAAGTCGATCTTCTGGGCGGATGCCGTTCGGCCGTTGCCGTTGTCCGCGATCTTTCCTCCCTGCACGGCCATGGCGTGCTGAAACGGGATCCCGTGGTTCGCCCAGCCGATCGCATGCGGCGGTCCGCCCGGCGACTTGACCACTCGTTCGCAGGCCGCTCGCAGGTCCTGCCATGTCTGCGGGACCTCGGTGACGCCCGCGGCCTCGAGCATGGTGACGTTGGTGAACAGGTTATAGGTGGTCGCCACCGTGGGCAGCGATCTCAACTCGCCGTAGCACGTGTACTGGGCACGCAGCGCGGGCAGGATGTCGTCGAGCACGACCGGCTCACCGAGGATCTCGGTCCGGTCGCCGACCGCGGTGGAGACCGAGGTGAACACCGGTCGTCCAGCGTTGTCGACCTCGTCGAGCGCGTTCGGTGTCTCCGTGTAGTAGTACTCCGCGATCGCCGGGACCGTGCCCTCGCGCACCCCCTGTGCTACCGCGCCGGGCATGTCCTCGAAGTAGATTCCACGGATCCTGATCTCGTACTCGGGGTGCGCCCGCTCGAACTGGCGAGCCCGGGCGAACAGCGTGTCCATGTAGTAGGGAAAGGTCAGATCCGCCAACCAGGCATCCACGACTGTCCGGTCACTCATGTGTATCCCTCTCCTTGTCCGTGTAGTTGATCGGTCAGTGCGTCGATCCTGCCGAGGCCCGCGGCTCGACCAGGTAGTCGCCGACGACGTCCCGGACGACCTTGCAATCGAGCAGTAACGTGCCCACGCAGCCACGGGCACGCCAGCTGCGGACGGCGTCGAGGTCGCCCAGCGTCCGCACCACCGCCGCCTCCGCGCCGAGCGACTTGGCCAGGCCGTCGAAGTCGGTGTCCGTGAAGACCGTGCCCGCGGACACCTCGAGGTGCCGGTACATGTGGACCTCGGCGCCGTAGGCGGCGTCGTCGTACACGATGATGAGCGCCGAGTCCGCCGTACGGATGAGGGTTTCGAGCTCGGACAGTCCCATGAGCGCTCCGCCGTCCCCCGTGGCCAGCACGACGGCGCGGTCGGCTCGTCCGGTGGCGGCACCGACGGCACCGGCGAATCCGAGGCCGATGCTCTGCATCGACACACCGGTGAACACGAATCCCGCCGGATCGGGGACCGACCAGTACCGTGCCGGCCAGCCGATGAAGTGGCCGCCGTCGGTGACCAGCGTGCGATCCTTCGGCAGCAGTTCGGCCAGTGCCAACGACAGGGTGCGAGGGTCGATCCGGTCGGCTGTGCTGCGGTCGGTGTAGTTCTGCTGGTCCCAGTGCACGCCATCGAGCCGGCCGGCGATCCGCCGCCGCCAGCCCGATGGCGGCGTCCCGGCCACGAGCAGGCGGTCGCACAGGGCGGTCGCGACGTCGAAGGCATCGGCGACGATCCCGATGTCCGTCCGCGGTGATATCTGTTCCGGCCGGAGATCGACCTGGACCAGGGTGGTGTTCGGGCTGACCAACCGATCGCCGTGCAGGGTCCACTCGCTCAGGCTCGTGCCGAACGCCAGGATCACGTCGGCGTCGCCGATGAGCTCGGCGGCCGCCGGTGACGACAGGTTGCCCACGACGCCGAGCGACCATGGGTTGTCCCCGAAGATTCCCTTGGCCAGCAACGTGTTCGCGAGCAGACCGGCACACCGGTCGGCCAGTGCCGCGATCGGGGCCTGTGCGCCGGCGTGCCACGCGCCGAGTCCGGCCAGCAGCAGCGGGCTGCTGGCGGTGCCCAGGAGCTCCATCACCGTCCCGACCTCCGCCCGGGGCACCGGAGGCACCTCGGCCGGCACCGGTTCCGCCATCTCCGGTGGAAGTGTCCCCGCAGGCATCACCTGCACGTCCACTGGCAGAAACACCACCACCGGACGATTCGCGGCGCTGGTGAACCGCAGCGCGCCGGCCACCGCCGCCGCGGCGTCCACCGGGGCGGTGACCCGAACCACGGCGGCGCCGAGCGAGGCGACGAACGACTCGTCGTCGACGTCGATGGGCCGTGGCCGCCCTCCCGGTGGAGCGCCGCACAGCAGGACGACGGCGCTACGGTTCTTCACCGCGTCGGCCAGGCTGGTGGCGGTGTTGGTCAGGCCTGGGCCATAGGTCACCGTGCAGACGCCCACCTCGCCGCAGACGCGGTGGTAGGCGTCGGCCATCGCCACGGCACCGGCCTCGTGCCGGGCCGGAATGTACCGCACCCCCGCCTTGGTCAGCGCGGCGACGACGCGAACGTTGCCCACACCCACCACACCGAACGTGTGCCGGACACCCGCGTCGGCCAGCGCTCCGCCGAACGCCTCCGCGACCGTTGTCATTGTGCTCCCTTGGTCACTGCCGCACGGCGGCTGGAGTCGATCGTCGAACAGATCATCCGGCGTGCTGGAGTACGCGGCGTTTCATGTCCGGTTCCATCAGCGTCGCCGGGGGATCCACCAGGCCGGCCACCCGCATGAACGCGGTCAGCACCTCCGGGTCCTGGCACGCGGCGGCCATCACCTTCGCCATGTACTCGTTCATCTGCAGAACCTCGTCGGGGCGACTCCCCACCACCTCGGGATAGGCAAGGTCACCGCTCGCGGCGGTGCCCCACGGCGCGTCGATCACGTCGGCGATGGCCCGCTGGAACGCTAGTGGCTCCAGCGGCCCGCGCCGCACATGCTCACGCAGCACCAACGCCTCCAGCGCGGACACGGTCATGCCCTGCCCGTAGACGGGGTTGAAGCTGCAGGCCGCGTCGCCGAGCACGATGAATCCGTCCGGGAAGCCGGTCAGCTTGTCGTAGCGAGGGCGGACACTTGCCGGAAACCGGAAGGAAACCGGGTCAGTGAGCGGTTCCGCGTCGGCGATCACCTGGTAGATGTCCGGGACCGGCAGGGTCCGCACGTAAGCCAGGAACCCCTCCGGATCGGTGGGTGCGCGGTCACCGAGCACCCCACCGACCGAGAGCACCCACTTGCCGTCCTCCATCGCCGAGAAGAAGGCACTGCGGCGGGTTACCGGAGAGGGCAACGGGTTGACGGACTTCACGCCGTTCATCACCGACTCGTCCGGCAACCGGTAGAGCCTGGTGGTGTAACTGAAGTCGATCTTGATCTGTTCGAAGGCCGGCCGGGCGTAACCGAGTTCGTCCAGCCACACCGGGGTACGCGAGCCGCGACCGGTGGCGTCCACCACGAGGTCGCCTTCCAGCGTCGCCTCGGATCCGTCGTGCACCCGTGCGCCGGTGATCCGGGTCCGGTCGGGGCTCGCGACGAGGCCGACGATGTCATGCTGTTCCAGGAACTTCACGTTGCCCAACGCCGCGACCCGGTCCCGGACAAAGCTTTCCAGCACCGGCCTGGTGGCCGAAAGGTACCTCATGCCGGTGACCGCCTTGCACGCCTCATGCCCCGCGAAGAACCACCGGTGCTCGCCGAGGTCACCGGTCAGCGCGCCGGCCGCCAGCGCGTCGTCGGTAAACCCGTCGAACAGCTCATCGAGGATCTGATGGCCGCGGGCGAGCAGCCCGTGAATGTGCGCGCCCTGCGGGACGCCGCGGCGTGGTGTCGTGACACCGAGCAACCCGTCGCGGTCCACCACGAGCACTTCGGTGTAGGTCTCGGCCAACACCCGCGCTGCGAGCAGCCCGGCCATGCTCCCGCCAAGTATCACCGCGCGGGTGCCCATATGTGCCTCCTCAGCTGGAAGATGTCGGTGTTCACCACGGGTTGTTCACGGGCGTGTTCTGGTACGCGGCGAGACGCCATTCCGCCCCGTGCCGCACGACCACCCAGGAGGCGTGAATGGCTCGCTGGTGGCTGGGCTCGGTCTCGCCGGAGGCCAGCACACCGCCGCGGGAAAGCAGGATCGCGGCGTTGTCGCCGAGCATGCGCATGCTGATCGGCGTGCCCGTCACCCGCGTGCCCTTGAACGGCCCTTGGAACGCCTGGGTCAGGAACTCGCGGGCCTCGTCGCGGCCGCTGCAGAAGACCCCGGTGAGGATCATGGTCGCGTTGTCGACAAACTGGTCGGCGAACGCGTCGGCGTCGTGGCTCGCCCACGCGGCGGCCACTCGCTGGGTCAGTGCCGCGATGGCAGCCTTGTCGGCGTCGGCAGGCTCGGTGACGAGCTCGGTACTCGTGCTCATCGTTCTGTCCTTTCCGGATCGTCAGACGTACTGGGAGTTCGGCGGGAGGCCGCACAGCACGCGGCCGTACAGTTCGGCGTTGGTGTTCGGGTGCATCAGGGCGTGCTGATGGACGGCTTGGATGTCCCGGGCGATTCGCTGGATCGGCACATCGCTGTAGATCGACGTGCCGCCGCTGGCCGTAGCGAGGATGTCGACCGACTCCCGTACGAGACGCACGGCCTGGCCCAGGTCGGCGCGTGCCAGCACACGTTCCTCCATCTCCCACTGCGTACCCTCGTTGCCCTTCGTGTCCACGACGGTGGCCAGGCGCTGCACGTGGAACTCGGCCTCGTCCAGCTTCATCGAGGCCTCGGCGACCTGCAGGTGGGTCAGGGGAGCGTCCCGTTGGCTGTCATAGTCGGTATAGGTGATCTTGCGGCCGGGCAGCCGCTCGGCGAACGCCTGCTTCGCCGCCTTACCGAGGCCCACGATGCAACCGCTCGACGAGGCTGCGGCCACCGGAAGCAACGGGATGCGGTAGGCCCTGGACTCCGCGGTTCGTTGGGACACCGGTTTGCCGTCGACCGCGGCCATCAACGACAGCACACGTTCCTGCGGGACGAACACCTCGTTGGCGACGGTGCTGACACTTCCCGTGCCCCGCAACCCCGACGTGTGCCAGTCATCGACGATGCCCAGGTCGGACATCGGTACGAGGGCCATCACCGGCTGCGGCTCGCCGTCTGGCGGTACGAGAATCGCGATGATCTGCTGCCAATGACTGTGGTGCGCACCGCTGATGAACTGCCACCTACCGTTGACCACGACCCCGCCGTTCGTCGGGGTGGCCGTCGCGCTCGGGCTCAGCGTGCCGCAGATGCGGGTGTCCGGGTCGGCGAACACCTCGTCCTGCACCTCGTCGGGGAACATGCACGCCATCCAGCCGGGGATCGTGTAGACCGTCGCGACCCACGCGGCCGACCCGTCGCCACGGCCGAGTTCGGACAGCACGTCCACCAGCGTGCTGGTGTCTGCTTCGTACCCGTTGTAGCGTTTCGGCTTGCGTATCCGGAACACGCCCGCATCGGCCATCGCCTCGATCACTTCGTCATGCAACCGCCGGTTCTCCTCGGCCCACGGCGCGTGTTTCTGCAGGAGCGGCACGATCTCGGATGCTTTGCTTGTCATTTGCTGCCGTGAAGGGAAACCGATCTTCGTCACGATGTCCTCCGGGTCCAGAATCGATGGGTGAGCTTTACTCCCTGCCGAGTTCGGGCAGCACCTTCGCACCGATGAGCTCGACCTGGCGGAGCGGATCGGGCGAGGCAACGATGCCGATCACGGTCTGGATGCCTTGACCGGCCAGCTGTTGCAGAGTCTCGAGCAACTCGCCGGTCCCTTCACCGTTGCCGACGTCGAAGGGCAGGCAGCAGGTCTTCTCGATGTCGTCGTAATCCCTGCCGACCTCTGTGCAGATCTCCCGCAACCGCTCCAGCCGATCGGGCATGTCCGGGGTCGGGTAGAGGTTGCACGCGTCGGCGTACCGGGCCACCAGCCGCAAGGTCTTGTCCCCGGCCCCGCCGACCATGATCGGCGGATGTGGTCTGGTCAGGCTCTGCGGAACACCCAGGATCCGGTCGAGGTGGTAGTGCTTGCCGTGGTGTGCCAGGCCGTTACCCCGCTCGCCGTCCCAGTAGCCGAGCAGGATCCGCAACGTCTCCTCGAGCATCTCGAACCGCTCGGCCACGGGGGGAAACGGGATGCCGGAACCGGCCGTCTCGTCCGCGTTCCAGCCCACCCCGATGCCCACCGAGGCCCGGCCACCGGAAAGGATGTCCAGCGTGGTGACCGTCTTGGCCAGTAGGGCCGGGTGCCGGAAGTGCACACCGGCGACCACCGGCGAGATCCGGCAGTGCCTGCTGTTGGCCGCCATCACGGCGAGCGTGGTGAAGCACTCCAGATAGGGTGCTTCCTCGCCGCCCGCGTTGAAGCCCTGCCACAGATGGTCACCCGTGCTCAGCGACGTGAACCCGGCCTCGTCGGCGAGCTGGGCGAATCGTGTGACCGTGTCCCCTATCGCGCGCGGCCCACCGGGCCAGTCGAACGCTCCCAATTCCAGACCTACCCGCACGCTAAGACTCCTCACTGTGTCGAGATTGTGCTGATGTGCACATCGTGTGATCGGTTTCAGGCATTCGCGGGCAGCGCCGCGGTCAGCCGGACCGGCAGGGTGGTGTGGGCGTTCATGATGAACGTCGGCAGCGGCTCCAACTGGCCCGGTTCGACCGCGAGGCTCATGTCCGGGAACCGCTCGAACAGGGCGGGCAAGCCGGTCGACGCCACCAGCCGGGCGATTCCGGAGCCGAGGCAGTAGTGCGGGCCGTGCCCGAACGAGACGTGATCCTTGTTCGGCCGGGTGACATCGAAGTCGGCCGCGGTCGCGCCGTGCAGTTCCGGGTCGCGCCCCAGCGCGGCGTAGTTGATCAGGATCGGCTCACCCCGCTTGATGGTCAGGCCATCCAGTTCGACATCCTCCACCGCGAACCGCAACGGCAGGCTGGCCAGCGGGCACTCGACGCGCAGGGTTTCCTCGATCACGTCGGACCAGCCGGCCTTGCCCGACCTGACCAGGTCGAGCTGATCGGGACGGGTGAGCAGGGCGGTGATCGCGTTGTCCAGAAAGTTGATCGTGGTGTCCGAGCCGGCGCCGAGGATCGCGAAGATGGTGTCGGTCAGCTCCTGGTCGGACAGCTTCGCGCCGTCCTCGTCGTCACGCGCGGCGATCAAGTCGCTGGCGATGTCCTCGCCGGGGTTCGCCCGCTTGTCGGCGATCAGCTCTTCGATCGCGGCACGCCAACCGGCGAGGATGCCCGCCGCCTGTTCGGGAGTGACGTCGATGTCCGCCATCCGGTTCATCGCGATCGCGGTCTGCCTGCGCTGCTCCTCGGTCATGCCGATCACGCCGGCCATCAGCCGCGCGGGAAGGGGGTAGCAGAACATCGCTCGCAGGTCGACCGTGTCTCCCTGCTCCGCGGCGATATCGTCGAGCAGGCTGGTGACCAGCTCGGCTACCCGCGGTCGCAGTTGCTCGACTCGCCGAGCGGTGAACGCCTTCCCGATCAGCCTGCGCAGCCGGAGGTGGTCGGCGCCGTACGCGGTGGACACGTTGTCCATCGCCACCCAGCTGATCAGTTGCCAGCCGGGTGGGATCTCGCCCTCGCGGAACGCGGGCCAGTGTGCGTGCGCGCTCTTGGTGACGTTGCGATCGCCGAGCAACTGCTTGGCGACCTCGTAGCGGGTGACCCACCACGCGTGCACGCCGCCGGGAAGCTCCACCCGGACCGCGGGTCCCTGGTCACGCAGCTTGGTCGCGAGTTCGTGGATTCCACTGCCGCTGCTGTCGAGCACCGGGCATCGGCTCGTCGACATGGCTGTCCTCCTTCATATCAGGCCTGGTCTGCGAAGAAATGGGCTTGGGCCAGCTCGCGATTGGCCATGCTGGACAGGAAGGTGCCGAGCCCGGCATGGCTGTGCAGCATCGACATGTCGCGCCAGACCCGCTCGACCCGCTCCCCGGCGCGCACCGAGCTGGACCCGGCAGTGGGGAACAACTGGCTTTCGACCGCGCGCCAGCACAGCCGAACGGTTTCCCTGCCGATCAGGGCCAGCCGCAGTTCCCGCTCGCGGGTGATCGCGGCCGGTCCCCGCGCACTCAGGTCCCGCCACTGCCGGACCGCGTCCAGTACCGCCGCCTCGGCCGCCGCGATCATGCCCGCCGCCTCGCCGTACCGGAACTGGTAGTCGGGGTCCTCGGTCCGCGGCACGATCGGCCAGAAACTGGTGGTCCTGGCCCGCATCAGCTCGTCGTAGGCGTCCAGGGCACCCTGCGCCATACCCACCGCGAGGATGCCGAGTTCGAGAAGCATGAAGCTGAGCGGGCCGCCGCCGTACTCGGGGTTGGTGTGCAGCGCTCGTCCCGGTGTTCCCTTGGTGGGGTCGGTCTGGGGGAGCAGGCCCGTGCGGGTCAGGTGGTCGGGGACGTGGGCTTCGACCGCCGTGATGCCGTGCGACCCGCTGCCGCGTAAGCCAAGTTGGCCGCCCCAGTCGTCCTCCAACCGCCACGACTCGCGCGGCAGGACGAACATCAGGGGCGTCGGCTCCGGATCGCCGTCCCGGTGCACCATGGTGTGACCGAGGAAATGTGTCGCGTACGGCGAACCGGAGCAGTAGCGCCAGGTTCCGTTCACCACCCAGCCGCCGTCGACACGCGTCGCCGAGCCCGCGGGCGCGACCGTGGCGGGACAGATGAAGTCGCCGGTGGCGAACAGTTCCCGCTGCGCCCGTTCCTCGAACAGCGTGCCGACGACCAGCGCGTGCGCCGCGCCGAACAGGTACATCCAGCCGGTCGAGGGGCACCCGCGGGCGAGCGCCGTGCAGACCCTGGCGAAGGTGTCGGCGCCGAGCTCGTAGCCACCGTAGCGGCGCGGGACCAGCAGCCGGTAGAGACCGGCGTTCACGAGCTGGTCGTGGACGTCCGGTGCGTAGTAGGTTCGTTGCTCGGTCTCGGCCTGCCGTTCGACGAGGCCGCTCGCGATGGCCCTGGCCCGTGCCACCGCCTCCTCCGCGGCGAGTCCGGTTTCGGGAGCCCGCACGTGTCCCGGCTCGGTTCTGGTGCTCGTCATGGGCACTGGCTCCTTGTCGCGTGCGTGGCGGGGATACACGATCACGTCAGCGCGGCCTCGAGCCGGCGCCGGAAGTCGTCGGCGATTCCGGTGATCGTGCTGCCGTCGAACGTGTTGGCGTTGTACTTCAAGCTGCTCACGATCCGGCCCGAGCGCAGGATCTCCAGTGCCCACGAGCCCCCGTTGGGAATGCTCGAACTTCGCCGCTGCGACAGCCGCCGGTCGCGAATCGCGGTACCGGTGGCCTCGCCGAGAACGAGGTCGTCGGAGAAGGCAGGCGGTTGCAACACCTGAAACGCGACCACGGCGCCGCCCGGATCGCCGAACGCCTCGGTGATCTGTGGCACCTCGTCGACGATGTCACCGAACGGGATGTCGTGCGCGTATGCTTCGAAGCACGTCGTCCGCACCCGGGTGACGGCATCGCGCAGGTGCCGGGCGTCGCCAAGGTCGGTCAGCAAGGGCAACAGGTTGAAGAACGGACCGACCGTGTTGTTGAAGCGCTCCTGGTACCGGCCCGCGGTGAAGGTCGGTGTCATGATCCGGGACACGCCGGTCATGTCCCGCAACTGCAGCTGATGTGCGGCAAGCAAGACCATGAATGGCGTGCTGCGTACCGACCGGGCGAATGCCCCGACCTTGGCCGAAAGGTCATCGTCGAGGACGAATCGGTGTGCGGCGTAGACATCGTGCCGGTCGTCGGGCAAGGGCCGGTCGGTGGGGACGGCGGTCATGCCGTTTCCGTGAAGTTTGTGCCGCCAGTAGTCTCGTGCCTGCCCGGTGGCGATACCGCCGTGTCGCTGCCACACGGCGAACTCCGCGTACTGCGGTGCTTCCGGGAGATCGGCCTGCTTTCCGGCCAGCCGCGCGGTGTAGCAGGCGGCGAGGTCGCGTACCAGCAGCCCCATCGACCAGTCGTCGCTGGCGACGTGATGTGTCGCGAGTACCAGCACCGAGTCCTTCTCGTCGAACTGCCCGAGCACCGCCCGCAGGTGCGGAATCTCCGCGACGTTGATCGGCTGCTCGTCGACGTCGTTGAGCAGGGCCTCCGCGTCGCGGTCACGGTCGCCGGAATCCAGCATTCGCACCGAAAGGTCGGCCTGGTTCGGGGGGTGGACGACCTGGTGGCCGCCGCCCTCGCCGGCCACGACATCGGTACGCAGCACGTCATGCCGGGCCACGACGTCGTTCAGCGCCTGCTGGAGCACGGTCGCTTCCACCGGGCCGGTGAGCCGCCAGGCGTCGACGAGGATGTGCCGTTCGCCGAACGCGCCGTCGGCGTCGCCCTTGTCGAACGCGAGTAGGAACTCCTGGTTGAAGGAGAGCGGGGCGCCAGTCATCCGGTCGTATCTCCTCACGTGGTTGCCGCCGGGACGCGGCTGTTCAGCCAGATGTCCAGCTCCCGGACGGTCGGCGCGTTGAACACGTCGCTCACGCCCACCTCGACGCCGAGTGCCTTCCCGATCCGGGTGGCAAGGCGCACCGCCAGCATCGACTGCCCACCGAGGTCCAGGAAGCTGTCGTCGATGCCGACCTGGTCGGTCGCCAGCACCTCGGCGAACAGCGCGCAGAGCAGCTCCTGGCGTTCGGTCGCCGGCGGCTGGTAACCCGCGATCTCGTCGAAGTCCGGTTCGGGCAGCGCCCTGCGGTCGACCTTCCCGTTGGCGGTCAACGGCAATGCGTCCACCTCGACGAACGCCGCCGGCACCATGTAGTCCGGCAGCTCGGCCCGCGTGTGAGCGCGCAGTGCCGCGAGGTCGAGCGGCGCGCCGTCGGTCACGACGTAGGCGACCAGTCGTTTCTCGCCAGACGGGGCGACTCGCGCCACCACGGCGGTATGTGCGACGCCGGGTTGTCCCGCGAGGACGTTCTCGACCTCGACCGGCTCCACCCGGAAGCCCCGGATCTTGACCTGGTCGGTTACCCGGGACACGAACTCGACCAAGCCGTCACCGGTCATGCGAACCAGGTCACCGGTGCGGTACATCCGGTTGCCTACGCCCGCGAACGGGTCGTCGACGAACCGTTCGGCGGTGAGATCCGGGCGGCCGTAGTATCCGATGGCGAGTCGCGAGCCGCCGACGTACAGTTCGCCGACAGCGCCGTCCGGGACCGGCTGGTGGTTCCCGTCGAGGACATACAGCCGGACACCGGCCATGGCCCGGCCGAGAGGGACACCGGAGCCCGGTTCCGGCCTCGGGATCGGCACCGACGTCGCGAACAGGGACAGTTCCGTCGCCCCGTACATCGACCTGACCACGATGCCAGGGCAGGCGTCCAGAACCCGCCGCACGGCGGCGGCACTGATCACGTCACCGCCGGTGAGCACCTCCTGTACTCCCGTGAGGCATTCCGGGGACTCCTCGGCCAGCACCCGGAAGAGGCCGGCGGTCAGGTGCAGCCCGGTGATTCCGTGCTCGCTGATCCGATGCCGCAGGGACCGCGCGTCGACCTCGCGAGACGGCGCGATCACCACCTGACCGCCGCGGAGCAACGGCACCCACAACTCGTAGGTGGACACGCTGTACGCGTATGGCGCGACGGCAAGCACACGCAGGTGCCGGCCGCTGTCCCAGCACGGGTCGGCGACGAGCTCCAGAACAGCCCGGTGCGGCACCGCGACACCAAGAGGTTCACCGGTTGACCCGGAGGTGTGCATGACGTACGCGGTGTCACCGGACGTCGTCGGGCTCGCCGGGTCCGTCCGCGGCATCCCTGCCGTTGCCTGATCGACGTCCACTGCGATCGTGACGCGCGCGGTCGGCGTCTCACCCCGCTGCATGGCGCTGTCCACCAGCAGGATCGGCCCACCGGCGTGATCCATGATCCGCTGCATCCGGTCGCGGGGATACGCGCTGTGCAACGGCAGGTAGAACGCCCCCGCCTTCAGGATGGCCAGCAGGGCCACCACCAGGTCGGCCGAATGTTCCATCAGGACCGCGACCGGGTTTTCGGATCGTACACCGAGCGACCGCAACCGGTTGGCGAGCTGGTTCGCCCGATCGTTCAGCTCCCGGTAAGACAGCAGAACGTCGCCACAGACCACCGCGGTCGCGTCCGGTGTCCGGGCGGCCTGTGCGGCGAACCGGCTTTGTATGGACGGAAATCCCATTCGGCTAGCCCCCGTACCCCAGGATGGTCGGTTCTGTCTTCTCAATCTTTCGGATTCGCCGGCTGGTACGCCAACTTCTGGATTGCGTGACGTGATCGCGGGCCGGAAGGCCTTCGCCCAGTCCGACCTTCGCCCGAGTCATGGTTGATTATCGGGTGGTTCGATCGAAAGGCAGTGGCGGAACTCGTTACGCGGGTCATACAACTTCTTGATCCGTTGCAGCCGCGGGTAGTTCTCCTTATAGTACAGGGTGGACCACGGCACTCCTGACGTGTTCCATTGTGGATCGGCGAGGTCCCGGTCCGGGTAGTTGATGTAGGCACCCTCGTTGTTCTCGTCGGGAACCGGTACACCTCCGGTCTCGGCGTAGATATCCCGGTAGAGCGCACGCAGGTTCCCAATGTGGTATTCATCCTCGTCCGGATCCCACCACGCCGAAAGGAAGGCGCCCTTGAGTATCGAGTTTCGCTGCGCGACCGCGGTGGCGTCCGGCGCCACGGCGTTGACCCGGCCGCCGTACCCGATGAACATGAAGTAGATCGACTTCGGGTTCTCGGTGTCCAGATGGCGGTATGCCGTGGCGGTCTGCTCGTCCGTATACCCCCTGCGCAGGTAGGCGGACTTGAGCTTGAACCGGGAGCCGCCAAGCGCGTTGTGGTCGCCGCGGTTTGAATGAGTGAAGAAGTACAGCCACGATACGACCCCGTTGTCGGCCCGCGCCGACGGCTCGACCTCGACACCTTCGGTTACCGCATCGAAGAACTCGTTCGTCAGCCGCCGCGCGCCGGGGATGTCGTCGTCGATGAGCGACCCGATCGCGATCAGCCCGCCGGACCGATGGGTCGCGCAGAAGAAGGCGGTGAGATCCGCCTCCGGGCTCCCCGGTGCGCTGTTGCGCTCGAACCAGGCTGCGTAGTTGCGCACGATCTTGACGAAGTCGCGTTCGGTCATCGTGTCCCAGGACCACACCAGCTGGCCGTTGCGCCACCGGACGGGAGCCGTGGGCAGGAGTTCGTGCGGGTCGCTCGAGGTCGCCCCCGGCTGCCGTAGCCAGTACCTGGTCACCACGCCGAAGTTGCCGCCGCCACCACCGGTGTGTGCCCACCACAGGTCATGGTGCGGATCGTCGGGCTCGTCGGTGGCCACGATCGCCCTGGCGTGCCCCGAGGCGTCGACGACGACGACCTCGACCGCGCAGAGGTAGTCCACTATGGCGCCGTAGCGCCGGGACAGCGGTCCGAATCCACCACCGACAAGGTGCCCGCCGATGCAGACTTCCGTGCCTTCCCCGGCTGGAACCGTTACACCCCAACGTTTGTAGAGCTCACGGTAGATATCGCCGACCTTCGCGCCAGGCTGCATCGAGAAGGCACGTCGAGCGCGGTCGAAGTCTACGTCGGTCATCATGGAAAGGTCGAGCAGCATGCCTCCTTCGGCCGAGCCGGTTCCCTCGTAGCCGTGACCGCCGCTGCGGACGGTGACTCGCTTTCCCGCAGCCACCGCCTTGTCGATCGCGGCGAGGACCTCAGCGGTGCTGGTGGGAAAGCAGATATAGTTCGCATCGGACACGAAACGTTGGTTGAACCCGCAGCGAACAGCCGTCTCGTAGCGAGGATCATCCGCGGCGATGGCGGCAGGCTGCGGCAGCGTGGCGGCGTTCCGGCGCTCTATGTTCGTGGGCTGCTGCGTCACGACACGGCCTCCGAGTTCCGTCGCCGGAGTGCCTTCCGGCGATCCTCGGTGCGATAGATCCACCACTGGACGAGCATCAGGTTGCCCACCCAGCCGACCCATCGCACGGTTTCCTGCACGTAGTTGATGTCGATCACGTCGGTCATGGATAGGCCTATCCGGCCCAGGATGACGCCCCACACGTTGTTCATGACGATCGCGAAGCTGTACAGCATCAGGCGGCGGTGCTTGGCGAACTGACGCTGCCGTGCCCGGATGAATGCCATGGTGGTCACGGCCATCCACGTGATCGTGGCCATGGAGACACCGACCTGCCCGACGACCGGCGCGAACGGGACGATGACGAGACCGGTGCAACCGCCGATCAATGCCGACACCACGTAGAACCGGCCACTGATCCGGTGCACCCGTGGGTGGTTGGCCCGCAGCCACGGCCACAGTTGAAGCACCACGGTGATCATCGCGACGGTGCCGAAGAACATATGTATGAGCAGGAGCGGGAAGTAGAGGGGGAAACCGTCGTGCGGCGGCAGCGGTGCCGTCTCCTCGTTCAGTTCCCGGAACGGGCTGAGCTGGTAAACCAGGAAGGCGAGCACGACCAGGGCCAGCGGGATGATCCAGGGGCGGCGCCACCAGACCGGCCGGGTCGGCCGGTTCGTCGGTCCGGTGGCCCGCCCGCCGGTTGCCGCGACGGCGTCGACGTTCTGGGTCATGGTGTCAGCACCGCCCCCACTGCCGGCTTCTGTTCACCGGCGAGCACGGTGCGGAACGCGTCGGCGATCGCGTCCGGACCGTTCCCGCGCTGGACCACCAGCCAGGACCTGGTGCCGGTGAGGAACTCTTCCTCCGCCTCCCGGTAACGGCGCTTGTAGGCGTCGGCGCCGACTTCGGCCATGGTCTGCTCTTCCACCGCGGGCGTGAAGTACGGTTGCGGCTGCGGATCACCGACCTCCGGCGGGGCGAACGACGTGCTGGGGTGGGTGAATCCGGCGAGGAAGGTGGTGGTCAACTGGGCGCCCGCGTGCCGGTAGACCGCGCGTATCCGCTCGGCGGAGTTGGTGAAGTCGACGAACAGGGCCGGGCTCGGCACGGCGTCGGCGCCGAGTTCGTCGTAGGCCACCACCGAGTCGTAGAGCTCGAGGCCGCGGGCGAACGCCTTGTGCTCGCCCGAGGTCACGCCGGTCACTGAAATGCCGTCCCGGCGCGCCAGCAGGTCAGCCAGGCCGATGGCCGTCTTGCAGGACGCGCTGCTGATCAACACCGACTTGACGCCCTCGGTCGCGTGTTTGCCGATGGCGTCGGCCAGGGTGAAGGAACACGGGAACAGCGGGTGCAACAGTGCCCGCCGGTCGTCCAGCTCGTCAGCCTCCGGGGTGGCTGTCTCGTAGGTCCGGTACCAGTCGTGCGGGACGGCCTTCTGCTCGGTGTCGATGAACCCGCCGGAAATCGCCTCGGGGGTGACAATATGGTGGGTGGACGTCGGGAAGTACCCGAAGAACCTGCTGCCCTCGACGATGCCGGCGGCACGTGACTCGACGACGCGAGCGAATCCCCACACCGGTACCCGGCCGAATCCTTCCGGAGCGGGGAACACGTCGAAGAACCGCAGGGGCGAGTCGCCGAACAGCGCGTAGGTCGCGGTGACCGTGGTGATGCCGAAACGCTCGACGGCGAGGCGGACCTGGCCCGGTCGCAACCTCGCGGATGTGGCCTGACGAACCTCGTACCTGGTGAGGTCGTCCCGTTCGAACAGCAGGTCCCAGGCATCCATAGGGGACATATCGCTCTCCTCCGATTGTTGTGCCGGGATGTACGGTCAGCCGATGACCTCGTCGATGGCGGAGCCGACCACGGCGCACATCTCGTCCAGTTGCGTCCGCGTGGTGATGAACGGCGGGGCGAGCATGATGCCGTAAGGCATGCCGCGAACGATCACGCCGCGCTCCCAGCACGCCGTCTCGATCAGGTCGCCGACGCCGCGCCCTTCCGGATCGGGAACACTGACACCGCACAGCAATCCGGCGATGTTGACCGTGGCCTTTTCCCCGACCGAGCTGTCCATGCCCTTTCGCAGGTGGTTCGACAGCTGCTGGATCTTCGGCAGGAAGTCGCCTTCGGTGAAGTGGGTGACCGCGGCCAGGCCCGCGGCGGCCGCGATCGGGTTGCCCGAGAAGGTGTGTGTCGTCCCGAAAGCCATGTGACCGTCCTGGTCACGGAACGGCGATGCGACCCGCTCGTGGATCAGCAACGCGGACAACGGGGCGTAGCCGCCGGAGATGCCCTTGCCCGCACAGATCAGGTCCGGGGTCACGCCCACGGTGTGCGCCCCGAAGTTCTGCCCCGTGCGTCCGAACCCGGTGACGATCTCGTCGAAGACCAGCAGCACATTGTACCGGTCGCAGATCTCCCGCACCCGTGCGAAGTAGCCGCGGTCCGGTGCGGCGAGCTCACGCAGCTGGCTGAGCGTCTCCACGACCAGCGCCGCGACATTGTCGGGGCCTTCGGCTTCGATCGTCTGCTCGATCATGGCCGCGGCCTGCTCCCCGGCCTGCTCGGGGGTGAGATTCCACTGCTTGGCCAAGGTTTCCGGAGGTAACGTGTGTACCACGTCGGGCATCGGTTGGCCGAACACCTTGACACCGGGATGACCGGTGAGGCCGAGCGAGCCGTACGTGGCGCCGTGGTAACTCTCGTAGTGACTGAGGATCTTTTGCTTGGCCGGGTTGCCACTGACGGTGTGGTAGACCCGAGCCAGCCGGATGGCCGCCTCGACCGCCTCCGAACCACCGCTGAGCAGTTTCACCGCCGTGATCCCGTCTGGCGCGAGCTCGGCCAGGGCGTGGGCCAAGCGCAGGGCGTTGCGGTTCGTACCGTGCAGCGGTGGCTGGAAGGCGAGGCCGCGGTGCAACTGCTCGTTCATCGCCGTGGTGATCGGCTCACAGTCGTACCCGAAACACGTGACGAACACGCCGGACAGCGCGTCGAGATAGTTGCGGCCATGGATGTCGAACAGCTGGATTCCCTTGCCGTACTCGAAGATCGTGGTTCTTGGCGTGAACGGCAACTCGGCGCAGAACGACCGGGTCTCGGCCGGCCACTGGATCCCTTCGGCGGTTTCGGCTGCCATAGCACCTATTCCTGTCGGGTGTCGGTGGGGGACACGTCATCGCGGAACAGCCGGCCCGGGTCGATCCTGGCACGCACCCGGTCGACCGCGGCCGCCTGCCGAGCGTCGAGATGTCGGTGATCTTGCGCGAAGTCCTCCACGAAGCTGGGGACGACGCGGCCGGTGTTCCATCGGGCGAGCGCGCTCCGGACTTTCGCGCAGTGGGCACGGAGTGCCGCGGCGGCATCCGGGTCGGCCGCCAGGCCTGACCCGGCGTAGGAGTAGTTCGCGGTAAGGCGGTCGAGTACACCGCCCGGCGCCCGCGGGGCCGCATACGCGCCGCCCAACTGCCGTAACCCAGCTCCTACCAGTGGTGAACCGGACCCTTCCCCGATCACGTCGAGAAGCGGCGCCACGGCGTGTGCGTCGAACTCGTCGAGCAGCATGTGGTCGCCGACGATGGGCAGCGGCCCTTCCGGGTCCATGTGCGCGCGGAGCACCGCCGACGGCACGTCCTTCTGCCAGGTGTCCAGCAGCGGCGGACCGATCGCCCGAAGCGGACCCAGCAAGTCGTCGGCACAGCGCCGCGCGGACTCCGGATCGTCGGCGTGCACCACGCCGTCCACGGTGAACGTCGTGCGCCCGGCGAGTTCCCTCGGCACCTCGGGGACGTCCGGGAAGTTCATGACCCGCACCGACGTGGTGGCGATGTCCGGTGCGTCCTGGGCCCAGGCCAGCCAGGCGGTCAGTAGCCGGTCGGCCAGCGACCCCGGCCAGTACGCGGCCCCGGTGATCACGGTGGTGACCGGGAACAGGTCGAGTTCGATGGCGGTCACGACTCCGAAACCCCCGCCACCCCCGCGCAATGCCCAGAACAGCTCGGGATCGGAACCAGCGTCGACTCTGCGGTGCTGCCCGTCCGCCGTCACCAGCTCCACGGCGCGGACACTGTTGGCCGCCAGACCGACCAGCCGGCCGTACGGGCTCAATCCACCCTGCAACGCGTAACCGACGACTCCGACCGTTCCCGACGAACCGTGCGCCGCGGCCAGGCCGTGCGGCTCGGTGGCCCGGACTACGGCCTCCCATCGGGTTCCCGCCGGGACCCTGGCGATCCTGGCGCGGGGATCGAGAGTGACCCCACCGTCGATAGCGGTCCGGATGAGTACCGCGTCGCGTACCGGGCGGGCCGCGGCCGCACCGTGACCGGTGGAGTGGACCCGGACCCCCAGCCCACGATCCCGGGCGTAGCGGATCGCGGTACGGACCTGCTCGACGGTGCGCGCGGTCGTGGCGGCGGTGGGCTCCGGCGCGGCGACGGAATTGAACACGTGTGTGGCTGTGGCGAACCCAGATTCTCCCGGTGCCGCCATCAGCGGGGAATTATCCGCGATGGTCATCGCAGGTCCTCCGTGATTTTTTCGGCCCGGAACACGATTCGTACACTGGCCGCCCCATACGCGCTTCCCTTTCCGGTGGCGATCGACCCAGCCAACTATGGCAGCGGGACGCCCGGACTACTTCTTCGATGATGCGCGATCAGGTTGACGCGATCGAGGATTCGGGTCGTGGCGTGTAGATTCCGAGTGACCGATCCTGCGTCGAGCGGCGGCTCGCCGACTTTCCTACGGAGAGTTACGTAAGAGGCCGTGTTCGTACGTGGGTGAGTAAGAAATGCGCCCCGACCGAAGGACTCGCAAACGTGGCCGCGGGGGCGCCGTCCAGTGGAAGCCGGGCGAGCGTTGCCCGGCTCATGGCCCGTAGACACGTTCGTTGATCGCGCGTTTTGAATCAGACCCACGGTATATCGAGGTGATAGCTCGATGACGGCAAAATACGCACAACCCGTCGCCGGCGTACAGGAGTGGACCGGACTCGGCGTGATGTGTCTCGCCACCCTGTTCATCGCGGCGGACGCGTTCGTGCTGATGCTGGCACTGCCCCATGTCGCCGTCGGTGTCGCTGCCGATGGCATCGAACAACTCTGGATCGCGGATATCTACGGCATCGTGCTCGGCAGCCTGCTGATCACCATGGGCGGGCTCGGCGACCGCATCGGGCGGCGCCGGTTGTTCCTGGTCGGAGCCGCCGGATTCGGCGCCGCGTCACTGATCGCCGCCTACGCGACGGACCCTGGCACGCTGATCGCGGCGCGGGCGCTGCTCGGTATGGCCAGCGCCGCGGTGATCCCGTCGACGCTCGGGCTGATTCGCACCATGTTCCGCGACCCCAAGCAGATGGGCGTGGCGTTCGGGATCTGGGCGTCGTTCTACACCATCGGGGCGGTACTCGGCCTGCTGGTCGGCGGCGTTCTGCTCGCGAACTTCTGGTGGGGCTCGGTGTTCTTGGCCAACGTGCCTGCCGTCGTGGTGGTGCTGGCGCTGGGATCGCTGGTGTTGCCGAAGAACCGGGACGTGGACGCCGGGCGACCGGACTGGATCAGCTCGCTGCTGTCGCTCGCGGCGATCCTGCCCGCGGTGTGGGGTGTGAAGGAGGCTTCGCGGGACGGCTGGGAGCCGTTGCCGATCGCCGCCATCGTCGTCGGCGTGTTGCTCGGCGTGGCCTTCGTCCGCAGGCAACGCGCGCTCAGCCGTCCCCTGCTGGACCTGAGCCTGTTCCGCAACCGCAGCTTCTCCATACCGTTGCTGGCCATGTTCATCCAGGCGGTACTGACCGGGACCGTGCTGTTGCTCCTCATGCTGGACTTCCAGCTGGTCCAGGGGCTCACGCCACTGCAGGCCGGGCTCAGCCTGGCGCCGGGTCTGGTGCTGAGCTCCCTGTGCGCGCCGGTGGTCGGGGTGCTCGCCCGGCGTTTCCGGCCCGCCTACCTGATCGCCTGCGGTGAGGCATTGGTGATCGCCGGACTGGTGCTGGTGATCGTGGCCGGTACCACCAGTGGACCCGCGCTGTTCATCGCCGGCTTCGCGCTGTGGTCGGCGGGTGGATCGCCGTTGTTGGCCGTCGGCATGACGCTGATGGTCGGGTCGGCTCCACCGGAGCGGGCAGGTGCCGCTTCGTCGATGCCCCAGGTCAGCGCGGAGCTGGGAAACGGCATCGGAGTGGCGGTGGTGGGCAGTGTCGCGGTTGCGCTTTACCACGCCCAGATGACCGACAGCCTGCCGCCGGAGGTCCCTGCCGAGACCGCTGCCACCGCCAGCCAGAGCATCGCCAACGCGGCGCAGGCGTCCGCGGATCTGCCGCCGGACCTGGCCCAGGTGGTGTTCTCGCAGGCCCGAGAGGCTTTCACCAGCTCGTTGCAGGTGGTGACCGGGTTCACGGCGGTCGTCTTGGCCGGGGTGATAGCGCTGATCGTCAGCCGGTTGCGGCACGTCCGCCCGCTCGGCCAGGAGGAGCCGGCGGGGCAGGAGGAGTCATCGCCGGCCGCTGACGTGACCGAAGAGCTGCGCTGAGCGCCGGTTTCCGGTGCGCGTTACGGCATCCGGCGAGAAGCTGTGCCTCGGTGCCGTGCCCATGATGGAATGTAGTTGTCGCATACTGATAGGTGCTGAACGATGAGCGATATCCTCCCTTTCCGTGTCGAAGTTCCGCAGGCCGACATCGACGAACTGCATCGGAGGATCGACGCCGCCAGGTGGCCGGACGAGATTCCGGGAACCGGTTGGGAACGAGGTGTCCCGCTGGGATATCTCAAGGAGCTGACGGAATACTGGCGGACGAAGTTCGACTGGCGGGCAGCGGAAAGGTGGCTCAACCAGTACCCGCAGTTCACGACCGAGATCGATGGCGCCAACGTGCACTTTCTGCACGTCCGGTCGGCGGAACGTGACGCGACGCCGCTGATTCTCACCCACGGCTGGCCCAGTTCGTCCGCGCAGTACATCGACATGATCGGCCCGCTGACCGACCCGGTGGCGCACGGCGGAGAACCGGAGGACGCCTTCCACGTGGTGGTTCCCACCATTCCGGGCTACGGGTTCTCCGGTCCCACCGGGCAGCAGGGCTGGAGCATGAGCAGGGTGGCGCGGGCGTGGGCCGAGCTGATGAGGCGACTCGGCTACGACCGGTACGTCACGCAGGGCGGAGACTGGGGCAAGGTGGTCTCGCTCGAGCTCGGCCGTATCGACGCGGAACACATCGATGCGGTGCACATCAACATGCTGGTCACGATGTTCGAGGACGACCCGGCGGTACTGGAGGGGCTGTCCGAGGAAGACATGAGGAAGGTCGAGCACACGCGCTGGTTCGCCGACGTGTGCACGGCCTGGAGCCGGCAGCAGGCAACCAGGCCGCAGACCCTCGCCTACGCGTTGACCGACTCGCCGATCGGCCAGCTTGCGTGGATTACCGAGAAGTACAAGGAATGGGCCGATACGGTAGACCGGCCGGAGGACGCGATCGACCGCGACACGCTGCTGACGATCGTGTCCACCTACTGGTTCACGGCAACCGCGGGATCCAGCGCCCACATGTACTTCGAAACCATGCATACCATGGCCGACCATATCCGGACTTGGGGCGGGCCGTGGCCGATTTCCGTTCCGGTCGGTGTCGCGGTATTCCCGGCCGACGCCACCCGACCGATTCGGCGGTTCGCCGAGAAGGCACTGCCGTCGATGACGCGCTGGACGGAGTTCGACCGGGGCGGTCATTTCGCACCGCTGGAGCAGCCCGAGTCGTTGGTCGGCGACATCCGGGAGTTCGTCCGGTCGGTGCTGCGACCGTCGTGAACCCGGTGACCGGCGCGGTGACGCGGGAACACCGCGAGCGCGGCCAGCGCAACGGTACCGATGACGACGAACAGTTCGGCGAACACAACCCGCAGTACGGGCGGCACCGGCACGGCGAAGATCATGGTGAACGTCCAGTAGGACGACGCGGCGAGGAGGAGGTACAGCACGCAGACGCCGGCCTTCTCGCCGGCACGGTCGTCCCGCCAGGCACGCCTCGCCCATAGCACCAACAACGGAACCCACCACACCCAGTGGAACGGCCAGGAAACCGGTGAGACAAGCAACCCGGTGAGCGCGCACGCCACCATCCCGGTCAGTTGATGTCCGAGCCGGCCGGCCCGCACCGCGACGGCCAGGCCGGCGCAGCCGACAGCGGCGGCGAGCAACAGCCACGGTCGTCGGTCGTCGGAGCCGGGCAACCGCTGTAGCGTCCCGAGTACCGACTGGTTGAACTCCCATGCGCTCTCCGCCGGCACCATGCGCTTGATGTCGAGCGGCACGTCGAACCAGTACCGCACGGAGTCACCCGGCAGCAGGAGAAATCCGACGAGCACGGTACCGGCGAAGGTCACCGCGGCCACCAGCCCGGTGCGGGTCTGGCGGCTCAGTAGCAAGTACGGGACGAAGATCAACGGCGTCAGCTTGATGCCGGCGGCGAGCCCGACACCGACGCCGCGGGAGCGATGGGTACCGTGCGCCAGATCGACGACGATCAGCAACATCAGGATCGTGTTGATCTGCCCGTTCCAGAAGTTCGCCAGCACCGGGGCGAGGGCGAGCGCCGCGAGCGCACCGGCGGCCGTCAACGTCGCTCGCCGGCGGGTGGATGTCACCTCCATGGTGCCGAGCAGCACCCAGATCACGCCCTCGAGGGCCAGCACGCAGACGAACGTCCACACACCGGTGGCCACGTAGAGTGGCAGCATCCCCAGCGGGGTGAACAGCAATGCGCTGATCGGTGGATAGGTGAACGGCAGACCGATCGGCGCGCTCGTGAAGTCGTACAGCGACTCGCCACGTAGTACCGTCTCGCCGCCGCCGCGGTAAACCTCGATGTCGACGCCCGACAACCCCATTCGTCCGAGGACGACGGTCGCACCGGCAACCGCCGCGGCGAGCAGGATCGGCGGTACGAACCCGACCGCCGTCCCCCCGATGCCGGGTTTCCACCGTGGCCCGCCGCGACCGCTCGCGGACGCCGATACTTCCGACACAACGTGCCGAGACGGCTATGGCGATGGTGTCATCGGCATCCGTGGCCTCGAGCCTGTTTCCCTGTTGCCACAGTGAGTCGGGCCCTGGGGCCGGCCCGCGTCGATCTTGTGCTCGTCGCCCATGTCCATAACGGTAGGACGGAGAACCGGACACGGCCATTCGGGCTCGGCCGGCCGGCTTCCGCGCGGTCAGCCCTGCTTCTGCGCCGTGATCACGTAGTGCAGGTGCGGGCCGGACCGGTCGATCACCGTCAGTCCAGCTTCCGCGAGCCACCGCTCCAGGTCGTCGCGCTCGAACAGCGCGAGCCCGTCCCGATGAGACTTCGGGAATCGGTGTGAGCGGACGAAGTGATGATAGATCTCGTCGTCGGAGTTGACGAAGGTGAACAGTGTGAAAGTGCCGCCGGGACGCAGGCAACGGCCGACTTCTGCGATGGCGAACGACGCTTCGTCCGGGAATGCCTGAAGCGCGTCCCAGCAGGTCACTGCGCCGAGCGAGGAGTCGTCGAACGGTAGGAAACGCGCGTTCGCCACGACGGCAGGCACATCCGGCCTGCGGTCGCGCAAGGTGGCGAGGCTGGCGGGCAGGATGTCCAGTGCCAGAACCCGCTCAGCACCCACGGCGTCGGCGAGCGTGTCGGTCCACAGCCCGCCGCCTGCCGCCAGATCGAGTACGGTGCCGTCCACCGGCCGGAGATGCTCCCTGATGTAGTCGCCTTCCCATCGCGGGCTGACCTCGTTGTTCCAGTTCATTCCGCACAGACGCTTGAACGCCGGCCGCGCGTAGACGTCGATGAAGTAGGCCATGGTGCCGATGTTCGACAGCTGGAAGAGGAAGTCGTCTCCGTGGTCCTTGCCGTCGTAGACGCTCGTCAGCACGTTCAGCATGCCTTTGGCGATCGGGAATCCCGCGTTGCAGCCGGCACATTCGGCGAGTCCCTGCCGGATCGTCAGCTTCGCCTCGCAGCGTGAGCAACGCAGCGCGTACTGGTGCGGGGCATAGATGGCGGTGTCGTCGGCGTCGGTCGGCTGGGCCTCGCGTATCGGGGTGTCGTCGGGGAACACGGGCTCGGGCATGCCGTGGCGAATGGCGTAGAACGACTTCGCGCCGGCATGCGCACGCACGGCCGTGATGTCGTTGTACCACTGGTCGCGGACCTGCTCCGGCGTGAGGGTCCGGATCCACGCCCGGTCGACCTCCCGCTCGGACTCGAACATGTTGTCGTACGCCGAGGGGTAGGGAAACACTCGGCCGATCACGGGGTTGTCCGGGTCGAGTTCGTCGAGCGCACGGTCGAGTCTGGACATGTCGTCCTCTTCGAGACCTACTGTGGCCGCGACCTCGAGAATCCGGGATCTGTCCTTGGGGAAATGCGACAGCAGGTACAGCAGCGCCCAGTGGAGTGGTTGTTCCCTGGTGCTACTGCTCCAGAGACCCAGGTACTGGTCGAGCTCGGTACGGACCACCGCGGTCACCGCGCCGTCGACGTCGGGATACTCCGCCTGGACGAGCAGCCCGAACAGCTCCGCCAGGTAAGCCTTCCTCAACTCGTCGACCTGCTTCATCCGGGGTACGAGTTCGTTCACCGCAGGCACGGCCAGTGCAGTCAGATCGCCGCCTTGCCATACGGCGTGGACCAGTTGACGGTAGCTTGCCTCGAGTTCGCCTCGTGGTGCGGTGGTGAAGGAATCCACCAGCTTCGAGATCGTGTTCGGATTACTGGCAACAGTCATTCTCGTAGGTCCTCCTGAACGTCACGCCGTGGTCCCCGCCCAGCGCGGCCGAGAAATGGCTGCTGACAACTGTGCGACATGGGGCGGTGGGTTCGCGCCTTCTGGCGTGCGGAGAGGGTGAGAAAAGCAGAACGCCCGACCCGGTCTTGCGAGGCAGCCGGGTCGGGCGTACTGACCAGCTCAGGCGGGCTTGTAGTGCAGCGCCACGACACCCGTGTCGTGCTGCTTCACGTCGGCCAGTTTCAGATCGAGGCGTGCGTCCAGCAACAACGTCCCGTCGGGAATGGTGGCTGGGTTCAGATGAATGTGGTAGTCGTCGATCAGGCCGGCCTTCGCGAGAGCCTTCGTGATCCCGATTCCACCGGCGATCAGGATATCCTTACCGGGCTGCTCCTTGAGCGTCTTGACGTCGTCGAGGCTACCGAGGATCTGGGTGTTCGGCCACGACGGGTCGGCCTCGGTCAGGGTCGTCGAGACGACCAGCTTGGTGAGGTCGTACTGCCAGCGGGCGTGGCGGGCCACGTGCGAGTCCGACTCGTCCTTGGCCGCCTCCGGCCAGAAGCCCAGGAAGTCCTGGTACATCTTCCGACCCATGATGATGGCGTCACACGTTTCGTGCAGCGAGTTGGTGAACTCCCACGTCTGGTCGGAGATGTGCGCCCAGAACATCTCGTCCCCCGGGTCGGCACCATAGCCGTTGAGGGTCGACTGCATGTACATGACGAGCTTTCGCATAACTTCCTTCCTTTTTCTTTCCGGTCCGGTGGTTCGCTGAGCGCCGGACCGACAACTGGGGGTGGGTGGGTCAGTTCGCGGGCCTGGCGTCGGCCTGGTCCGTGGAGCTCGCGCTCGGATCGGCCGGTGCGGACGCCTCACCGGTGTCGTCCGCACCGGTGTCGTCCGTGCCGGCTTCTTCCGCACCGGTCGGCGGTACGTGCTTGAGCAGGGCGGCGATCACGACGGCCGCGACGACCAGGATCGCCATGCAGACAATGGCGAAGACATTCATACCGCTGGCGAACGCGTCCTTCGCCGCGGTCGCCAGCTGGTCGCCCAGCTGCGGGGGCAGGTCGGACGCCACGGTCAACGCGCTGGCGACGTTCTCTCGCGCGGCTTCGACGGCGTCGCCGCTCAGGCCGGCGGGGGCGGTGTCGTCGAGCTGGGCGACGTAGACGGCGGCGCCGACGCTACCCATGACGGCCACGCCGAGCGAGCTGCCCGCTTCGTTGGCGACCTGTGTCATGGACGCCGACGAGCCGGCCTTCTCCGGTGGTGCCGAGCCGACCACCAGGTTCGTGCCAAGGGACAGCAACGGGCCTTCGCACAGGCCCATGATCGCGAAGCCGACGATCAGCGTGGTCGGGCTCGAATCCGTACCCAGCTGGGAGAACATCGCGAACGGGATGATAATACCGGCGATGCCACCCGAAATGAGGTAGGCGGGCCGGATCCGCTGCCCGAGCAGGGGAGCGACGGTGGCGCTGATCGTCGCCACGACCATGCCGGGTAGCAGGCAGAACGCGGCCATCAGTGGTGTCATGCCGGACACGGACTGCAGGAACTGGGTGATGTAGTACATGCTCGAGCCGCCGATGAGGGCGTAGAGCACCAGGCCGACCAGCATCGTGCTGAACGAGCGGTTGTCGAACAGGCGCAGGTCCATGAACGGGTCGGTAAGGTGCAACTGTCGCCGCACGAAGACCAGCGCCAGCACGATGCCGGCCACCCCGACGATGATCGGCAGCACTTGCCAACCGTGCCGGGTGACCTCCTTGAGGCCATAGATGAATGCGACGATGGCGAGCACCGACAGCAGCGCACTGGTCAGGTCCAGCTTGCCCGCGTCGGGGTTCCTGAACTCGGGGACCAGCAGCGGGCAGACCACCAGCAGCAGGACCATCACCGGCACCGCGAGCAGGAAGACCGAGCCCCACCAGAACTGGGCGAGCATCACGCCACCGACCACCGGGCCGAGGATCGAGCCGAGGGTGAACCCGCCGGCCCAGATGCCGATCGCGACGCCTCGCTGCTTCGGGTCCTGGAACATGTTGGTGATCAGGGCCAGCGTGGACGGCGCGAGAGTCGATCCGGCGATGCCCAGCAGGGCCCTGCCGACGATGAGCAGCTCGGCGGTGGGGGCGAACGCGCACAGCAACGAGGCGACCGCGAAGCTCGCCGCACCGATCATCAGCAGTTTCCGCCTGCCGATCCGGTCCCCCAGCGTGCCCATCGTGATCAGGAAGCCGCCGACGAGAAAGCCGTAGATGTCCAGGATCCACAGTTGCTCGACGGTGCTGGGCCGCAGGTCGGCCGTGATCTCGGGCAGCGCCAGGAGCAGCACGAACATGTCGAACGTGATCATCAATGTGGCCAGGGCCAGAGCCGCGAGGCCGGCCCACTCCCGGCGTCCGGCCCTGGGCGGGGCTTCTTCGATAGTCACCCTGGAGTCCTCCGGTTTCGGCGTGTGAAGTGTGGGTCTACATACGCGACGAACGGGCGGCAGGCGATTCAACAGTCGCCGTCGGTGGACTGCGTAATTACTCCGAACGGGTGACATTCGGGTGGGAGTCGTGCCCGTTCGCGGCCGCATTCTCGAAGGTGATCGAGCGTGTCGCCCCTGCGACCATGGGTGTTCGAGACGACGACCCGTTGGAGGGGAAGATGACCACGGACCAGTCTCCGGCCGAGTCCGACGTCGCCAAGCTGCAGGATGTCGCCGGCCGGATCCTCTCGACAGTCTGGGGCGACAACTACCACGCCGGCTACTGGGAGTCCGAGCACGACGCCTCGTCCAACGAGGTCGCGCAGTGGCGCATGAACGACGTCATGATCAAGAAGCTGGGCGTGTCCGCTGGCCAGCGGGTGCTGGACGTCGGCTGCGGCGTCGGTGCACCCGCGTTCCAGCTGGCCGAGCAGACCGGGGCCACGGTGGTGGGTGTGGCGATCAGCCGGTCGCACATCGAAGGGTTCCGGCGGCGCGCCAGGGAGCGGGGCGTCGATGACCTGGTCTCCATCGAGCTGATCGACGCGCTGGCCATGCCGTACCCGGATGACTCCTTTGACGCCGCGTGGGTGGTCGAGTCCTTCATCAACATCGACCGGCCCCGTGGCCTGCGGTCGATAGCACGAGTGCTCAAGCCCGGGGGCCGGCTGATGTTCACGGACGTCGTGCAGCCCACCCGGCAGGTCACGGACACCGACCAGGCCCGCGCCGAGATGCTCGACACGATGGAGATGGGCGAGCTGCCCACTCGGGAGCAATACCTGCAATGGGTGCGAGACGCCGGCTTCACCGACATCGAGGTGCTCGACATCACCGCCAACACCCAGCAGACCGGCGAACGGATAGCGGCGGGTATCCGGAAGCACTACGACGCGCTGGTCGCCGAGCTGGGCCCGGAGGCCACCGGAATTCTCGAACAGATGACGACCTCGATCGAGGTCGAATACATGCTGGTCACGGCTCACCTTCCCGATGCCGCGTGACATCGCCGCAACGCTGGTTTTCCAGCCCGGCGGTCCAGGGTCTCCAAGCAATCTGGGAGTTTGTCGAGAATACTGGGCATGTTTCAATAGTTATTGCCGAGTAAACAATTCGACGCGAGCGACTCCATTCCGTCGTGGTTAGCGCAGATTAATCCGCGCCGGCCCACCCTCGGGTGCTTGCTGCTAACTGCCAGTATTTTCGTAAATTTTCGAGGAGCAGCGATAATGCCAGCTGACCGTGCTCGAAAATCGGTTCCCATTCTCGCCGTCGTTATCACGCTTGTGGCGCTCCATGCGGCCGGCCAGAGCGCGGTGGCGGTGGACGGTGCGGACCAGACCGCCGAGCCTTACAAGTTCCGGGAAATGCCGATTCCGCTGCCGGACGGTTACAACGAGCAGCCGATGAAGAGCATCCGGCAGGTAAACCCCAGCTACCAGCACATCGCATCCTGGATCTCCGCGATCGGCGCGTCCGTGGCCATCAACGACCTCACCGGGAACGGTCGGGCCAGCTCACTGTGCCTCGTGGACCCGAGGACCGACGACGTGATCGTCACGCACACGCCGACGGCTCCGCAGGAGGACCGGTTCAGCCCGTTCGTTCTTGACGCCGCACCGCTGCCGTTCGACGACACTATGGCGCCGACCGGCTGCACCCCCGGCGACTACAACATGGACGGTCGGATGGACCTGCTGGTCACCTACTGGGGACGTACACCGATCCTGTTCCTGGCCAAGTCGGACGCAACCTCGGTGAGCAATGACGCCTACCGGCGGCAGGAACTGGTCGCGTCCGAATCGGCGGACGGCCGTTATCACGGTCCCAAATGGAACACCGACGCGGTCCACGTCGATGACTACGACGGCGACGCGCGCCCGGACATATTCATCGGCAACTACTTCCCAGACTCGGACGTCCTCGGTTCCGACGGTATGAAGAACGTCGAAATGAACTTGTCGATGTCCACCGCTACCAATGGCGGCGGCGGGCACATTCTGCGCTGGCACGCGGCCACGTCCGGCCCGGAACCGTCCGTCTCGTACGTGCCGGAGCCGGAGGCGGTTCCGTACGAGGCGGCCACCGGCTGGACCCTCGCCGTGTCCGGGGCGGACCTGGACGGTGACGGGCTGCCCGAGGTCTACATCGCCAACGACTTCGGCCACGATCACCTACTGCACAACCGCTCTACCCCGGGGCGGATCAGGTTCGGCCTTGCCGAGGGGTCGGGTTCGGCGATCACTCCGAAGTCGTTCGTGCTGGGCGACGACTCGTTCAAGGGTATGGGTGTCGACTTCGGTGACCCGAGCGGCAAGGGCCGCTTCGACATCGTGGTCAGCAACATCACCGTCCCATGGGGCTTGCAGGAGAGCAACTTCTTCTGGGAGAACCAGACCCGCGACCACGAGGAGATGCGTGAGCGGCTCGCCGCGGGCGACGCACCGTTCACCCAGCAGGCGGAGGATTACGGCCTGGCGTGGTCCGGGTGGTGTTGGGACGTCAAGTTCGGTGACTTCCTCAACGACGGCAACCTGGCCGTCGTCCAGTCGACCGGCTTCATCAAGGGCGACCGGAACCGGTGGAACTGGCTGCAGGAACTGGCGACCATCAACGACGTCCTGGTGAGCAACCCGAGCATGTGGCCGAACATGCGGCAGGGCGATGACCTCGCCGGGGACGATGTGCTCGCCTTCTATGCCAAGAAGCCGGACGGCAGGTACGTCGACGTCGCCGAGCAGCTCGGTCTCGACGTGCCGATCCCGTCGCGAGCCATCGCGACCGGTGACACGACCGGCACCGGTGCGCTGGACTTCGCCGTCGCGCGGCAGTGGGGGCCGTCGTCGTTCTACGCCAACGAGTCACCGGACCGTGGTTCGGCGTTGACCCTGCGGCTGTACCAACCGCCCGAAGGCGACGGGACCACGTCCGGCGCACGTACCGGACTTTCCGGTGTCGGTGCGCCGGCCTACGGCGCGACCGTCACCGTCACGACGCCGGACGGTCGTACCCAGGTATCCCAGCTGGATGGCGGGGGCGGACACAGTGGTTTCCGCAGCTTCGAGGTCCGGTTCGGTCTCGGCGAGGAAACCGGTCCGGTGACAGCGCACCTGAACTGGCGTGACGCCGACGGCCAGCTGCGGAACGAGACCGTGGAACTCAGGCCGGGCACATACTCACTCGTGCTGTCGAACACCGTGCAGGAGGTTTCGAGCCGATGACCACCACCGTCCGGCAGCCCCCGGCCGCTCCCGTCGCCCCGTCGCCTGCCTCACCCCCCGCACCGGCGAAGCCCGACCCCCGCTACCTGGCGCTGCGCAACTTCGCCCTGTCGATCTCCGTATTCAACATCTTCGGCTACGCCCTGCTCGGATTCGAGCAACCGTGGCTATGGCCGATACTCAGTGTGCTGACCGGCTATGCGGCCGAACTGGTGTTCGAGAAGGTCACCGCGTGGGCCTACCGCCGGGAGCCACGGTACGTCGGCCGCGGTGGCCGTGGGCTGTACGAGTTCCTGCTGCCTTCGCACATCACCGCTATCGCCGTGAACATGTTGTTGTACGCCAACAACCAGTTCTGGCCGATCGCCTTCGGGGTGATAGTCGGTGTGGGCGCCAAGTACGTCCTGTGGGCACCGATCGCTGGCCGGATACGGCACTACATGAACCCGTCGAACTGCGGCATCGCCGTCACGCTCGTGGCGTTCAGCAGCTGGGTCAGCCTCGCGCCGCCGTACCAGTTCAGCGAGAACGCCAACACGTTCTGGCGGGTGATGATCCCGATCATCATCATCACCGCGGGTACGACCATCAATGGCCTGCTGACCAAGCGCATCCCACTGATCGTCGGCTGGCTCGGCGGGTTCGCCATCCAGGCGTTCGTTCGCCACTGGATCTGGGACGTGTCGCTGTACGGGGCGTTGGGTGTGATGACCGGTATCGCGTTCGTGCTGTTCACCAACTATATGATCACCGATCCTGGCACGACGCCCATGAAGGGACGCAACCAGTTCATGTTCGGCGCCTCCGTGGCCACCGTCTACGGGGTGCTCATGGTCTTCGACGTGGTCTATACCATGTTCTTCGCGACCGCGATCGTCTGCCTGGCGCGTGGTCTCGGCTGGTGGGGGGCGCATTTCAGGCGCCGGCGCAGAGAGCAGCGGGCCACGAAGATCCGAACGAACCTTCTGAGCAACGGGGAGACATCGTCATCATGAGCGAGCAAATCGCGGTCGGGAAGGTGCGCCGGCCGGACGGGTGTCCACAGGTCGAGCGAGGACCGGGTGGTGGGCTCGCCGATCCGTTGGCGCCCGGCATGGTGACCGGAGGAGAGGACTGATCATGGCGCCGTACTACGAGCTGCGGCATCTGGTCGGCTTCGAGGAGACCACTGTCGTCGGCAACGTCTATTTCGTCAACTACATGCGCTGGCAGGGCAAGTGCCGGGAGATGTTCCTCAGGGAGAACGCGCCGGATGTGCTGGCGAACTTCGGCGCGGACATGATCCTGTTCACCGTCAAGGTCGAGTGTGAGTTCCTCGCCGAGCTCGCACTGTTCGACGAGCTGTCCATCCGGATGCGGCTGGTGGACCTGACGCAGACACAGATCGAGTTCGGGTTCGACTACGTCAAGTTGCACGATGACGGCGGCGAAGAGCTGGTGGCACGGGGACGGCAGCGGGTGGCCTGCATCGGCGGGCAGGACACTGGTTCCCGGCCGATCAAGGTGCCAGCCTCACTACGCGACGCGCTGGTGCCCTACACGGCCGACTCGGCGCCGGGAGCGCGGGCGGTCGCCTCGGTAAGGAACGGTTGACCCATGCGTGAGACCGATCAGCGACCACCCGTGCAGTCCGGGGCTGTCCACGACCCGCTGCGGCTTCGCGGCGTGCTGGGCAAGTTCGCCACAGGCGTCACGGTTGTGACCGCGGGCCCGGTCATGCCGCGCGGGATGACCGTGAACGCCTTCACTTCGGTGTCGCTACAGCCGCCGACGATCCTGGTGTGCGTGCGACGAGCCAGCTCGATGCACCAAGCCATCCTGACGAACGACGCCTTCGCGGTGTCAGTGCTGTCCGCCGAGCAGGAATGGATCGCCCGACATTTCGCCAACCGCGCCCGGCCGCGCGGTGAGGGCGAGTTCGCCGTCATCGACTGGGTGACCGGCCGGCATACCGGGGTCCGGCTCATTGCCGATGCCGTCGCCTGGATGGAATGCGGGCTCGCCGCGGTGTACGACGGTGGCGACCATTCGATTTTCCTCGGTTCCGTGCTGACGATCGAGTGTGGCGCGGTATCGGAGCCGCTGCTCTTCTTCGGCGGCGGCTACCGCGGTTCGTAGACCGTCGTGCGTCGACCGTAAGAGCTGCCGATGGCCCTCCGTTGGGAAACCCAGGGAGGGCCATCGCGGTATCAGGTTCTCGACACCGGAGCGGTGTCACTGCGCCTGGCGCACGGTGGTGACCTCGACCGGCGGCCGGCAGCTGTCCAGCTCGGGTATCACCACGAGGATGGGCGTGTCGACGGGCCGGGTCTGATGGAGTGTCATGTCCACCTTGTACGACACGCCCGGGCGCACCGAAACCGGCACACTCGAGCCGAAGAATACCGGCCTGCGGTCCCATGGCGCCGTGTCGAAGTTGTCGGCTTCCACCGCCGCCGCGCACACGTACCAGTCACCGGGCGGTACCGAGTTCAGCAGGTAGTGGTCCGAGTTCTCGACGACGTCGCACGCCACCGGGATGCCCTGGAGAATCGGGCTGCTGAAGACCGCGACGTACACCCGGATACGCCGGTCGGTCCACGGGTTGTGCAGCTTGCCGAGTACCGTGCCGCACTGTGCCGGGTCGTCCGTTCGGCGAGGCGGTGACAGCATGCCGATCCCGGTCCGGGCGAGGTGCCGGTACTGTCCCGGCGCCAGGCCGACGCACTTGGCGAACCGACCCGTGAACGTGCCGAGGCTGTTGTATCCCACGCGGTAGGAGATGTCCGTGATGCTCAGCGACGTGCGTAACAGCAGGTGCTTGGCGCGGTAGAATCGGACGGCCGCGAGAAAGCGTCCGGGGGAGGTTCCGGTTTCCATGCGGAATACTCGGGTAAAATGGAACTTGCTCAGCAGTGCTGCGCCGGCCAAGTCGGTCATCGTCAATGGCTCGTCGTAGCGTTGCCACATCATGTTGATCGCTTCTTCGGCGTGTTTATGCATGCAATTTCCCTCCGGTGTGTGACCATGGGAAGAGCCGATGCGTCCTTATCGCACTACGGTGAATATGGAACAATATGGAGACACTTGTTCGAGCTTCGCTGCTGTATGCGCGCCTGCTGGAACCAAAACTCCGTTCCGTGCAGCTTGCTTTTCCGTCATAAAATACGGAAAAACACCTTGCTCGCTCCCAGTTTCGTACTCGAATACAACGGTAGTGGACCGGTCACTCGGGGGCATCTATCTGATTGCTCTCACCTGGCAACCACGAAGAAGTAATCGCGTGTCCGACGGTGTACGCGCCGCCTTCGAGACGACGTCCCGAAGGCGCCCTCGGCCGGACGGGTCAGCGGTAGGACTTCAGGAGTGGACCGAGGCGGCTCGACGCCGCGGCGAGGCTGGCCCACGCGGCGACCTCGACGATTCGCCGGTCGTCCGCGCCGGAACGCGCAAGCTCCTCGATGTCCGCGTCACCGACCTGGTGGGAGGCGAGGGCGGTGAGCAGGGCGACGCGGCCGGCTGGACGATCGGCGGGCGGGAGACCGGCCACCGCCTCGGTGAGCCACGCACGACCGAGCCCCGTGGGCGCGCCGTCCCAGCCGGCCAGCCTGGCCGTCACCAGCTGCCGCACGGGTTCCGGCACCGAACGCTCACCGGCGACGTCGATGGTCGCGGCCGCGCGGGCGAACGCACCGGCGATGTGCGGGGCATCGGCGGCCCACGCCAGGTCCGGCGACGGCTCGGTGGCGCCCAGCAAGTCGAGGGACGTGCCGGGAGCGCGCTGCCGGCCCGCCGGACCCCGCATGAGCACGCTCAGCAGGCGCAGCATGGTCCCGCGCATCCGGGCCGGCACGTGCGACGGTAATGGTGACTTGTCGAGAAATACGTTCACCATGCGGTTGAAGTACTCGAACGTCCCGGCGACGCCGACGAGCTCGGGTGCCTGCGCAGCCGGTAGGGGCGCGGCCTGCGGCGGGTTCCCTGTTCTCGCCCACGTGGCGACGGCCAGCAGCTCCGGGTCGATGATGTCGTCGAAGCGGTTCTCCGAGATCGCCTGCGCGGTCGGATCGCGAAGTAGCCCGTTCAGTGTTGCGCCGTGCACGGCAACGCAGTACGGGCAGGCGTTGTTCACCGACACCGTGCTGGCCACGGCTTCCTTCGCCGATCGCGGGGCGTGCCAGGAAGCGATCATGGTCTCGCGCAGGAGGACCCAGCTCGCCGCCATCACTTCGGGTGCGGGGGAATGCAGCGCGACCGGTGGCGCCAGCATCCCGAACTCCCGCTCCACCTGCCGGTACACCGCGCGGGTGAGCCCGCCGGAAGCGCCGAACCTGACCGGTGTGACGTACCGGACCTGCTCGAGCGACCTGCGCAACGCCTTGCCGAGAACTACCGGACTCACCGCATGTCCCTCTGTGTCGGTGTGGTCAGGACCTTCGTCGCGGCGCGATCAACCGGGCCACGACGGTCAGCTCGGGCTCCGTGCCGCGGCGACCAGCTTGTCGGCGATCCGCTGCCGCCAGACCTCGAACGCGGGTTTCCCGCCTTCCGACCCCGTGGTGTGCTCGGCCGGGACGGATTCCTGGCAGATCTGGTCCGCGTGTTCCGGGGTGACGCCGCAGAGCACCCGGGTCGCCAGCTCGGTGTGTGGGGTCACCAGGCCCGCGATCACTCGCGCGGAAGCCGCGAACGCGCTGCCCTGGGCAAGTTGTGCCCGGCAGTCGCCCGCACGCTCGGCGAGCGTGCGCAGTTCCGGCTCGCCGGCGCCACCGGCGTATGTGGCGGCCAGACCAACGCCGGCGAACAGGTCGGGCCTGCGGTCGGCGTCGAACTTGTTGATCATGTTGGCCACGAGGGTGACGTCCGTACCGCCGACGAACCACATGGCCCGTCCGATGCCCTGGTCGATGGCCCGCCCGGCGTACCCCTGAGGGCCGTCGTCCGGCCAGCCGAAGTCCTGCTCCCGGAACTGCTGGTTCACGTACTTCTCTGTCCGGAAGTACGCCTGATGGAACCCGTACCCGTCGTGGACCAGCCAGCGCAGTAGTGGATCAGTTACGCCGCTTGTCACCGCGGGCCAGCAGAACTTCGGTAGCCGAGCCAGTGCCCAACCCACCCCGACATACGTGATGTAGGTGTGCTCCTTCGCCGGACCGGAGAGAAAGTCCACGACGTGGTGGCGATGCCCGACCGGCAACCCGTCCCGGATCGCGAAGGCCATTCCCGCGCCCTCGTATGCGAAACCCTGGAACTCCCGCTCGACCGTTTCCAGGTTTTGCTCGACCTCTACTACCGAAGCCGCTTCGGCCGCGTACGCGAAGCCGGTGAGGAACGAGCCTCCTGCGGTTTCCAGCAACTCCCGGGACTGCTGGTTCTTCTCTGGAAAACCACGGAACTCGAGATGTGTTTCGGACACGTTCGGCGTGAGGATACGCCGCCGGACCCTACCCAGGATGCTGGCCAATTATTCCTCCTCGGCAAACGGGGATACCCGTTGGATGTCTTCCCCGAACCGGAACGTCCTTTCCAATGTGTCGCACTTTCGTCGCAGTGTCTTCTCGGAGCTTGCTGCGCTCGACGCATCGGCCAGTGCGATCGCGGCGAGGATAATCGCAAGCCTGGAGATGCTGGTTTCGATCGAGAGCTGGAAGTGTACAGAAATAGGGGCACCTGTGGCTCAGACGGTTGGCGACGACGAGAGGAACTGCAGAAAGTGACCGTCGACGACGCACATCGCAGGGCCGCCGGGGCCAGGGAGTGGGCCGGACTGGCCGTGCTGACCCTGGCAGTCCTGATGATCACCTTCGACATGTTCGTGCTGTTGCTTGCGTTGCCCGGCCTGTCCGCGGACCTACGGCCCGGCACGACCGAGCAGCTTTGGATCCTCGATATATACGGGTTCATGGTCGGTGGCTTCCTGGTTACGATGGGAATGCTTGGCGACCGGATCGGTCGGCGGAAGCTGTTGATGACGGGCGCGGCCTGCTTCGCCGTGGCCTCGCTGGCCTCGGCGTTCGCCACCAGCCCGGAGATGCTCATCGTGCTGCGCGCTCTGCTGGGTGTCGCCGGAGCGACACTGGCGCCGTCCACGCTCGCGCTGATCAGCGTCATGTTCCGGGATCCCCGGCAGCGTGGCGTTGCCGTCGGCGTGTGGGCGGCCGGATTCACGGTCGGCGCGATGCTCGGCCCGGTGGTGGGTGGAGTGTTGCTCGCGCACTTCTGGTGGGGGTCGGTTTTCCTGCTCGCGGTGCCGGTGATGGTCCTGCTGCTCGTGCTGTGCCCGATCCTGGTGCCCGAGTTCAAGAATCCCGAAGTCGGCCGGCCGGACCTCATCAGCGTTGCGCTGTCGCTGGGGGCGATGCTGGCAATGACCTACACGCTCAAGCAGGTCGCCCGGCACGGCTGGGAGGTGGTGCCTGTCCTGGTCGGAGTCGCCGGCGCCGGACTCGGGGTGCTGTTCGTCCGCAGGCAGGGGTGGTTGGCCGAGCCGATACTGGATCCGGCACTGTTCCGCAACCGCTCGTTCAGCGTCATGCTGATCGGGTTGCTGTTGTTCGGCATCGTCGGCGCCGCGAGCATGGTGTTCATCACCCAGTTCCTGCAGTCGGTGTCCGGTATGACGCCGCTGCGGGCGGCGCTGTGCCTGGTGCCGGGTATGGTGGTCGCCGCGTTCAGCAGCACCGTCTCACCGATGCTGGGGCGGCGACTACGGCCCGCTTACCTGATCGGGTGGGGTGTGCTCGGGGTCGCCGTGGCCTATGCCCTGTTCACCCAACTCGATGCGAGCTCCAGCCCGGTCGTGCTGATCGTCGGCTTCGGCATCATCGGCCTGTGCGAGGGGCCGCTGCTGGCACTGGGCGTCAACCTGGTGGTCGACGCGGTTCCGGTGGAGAAGGCGAGCTCGTCGTCCTCGATGGCGCAGATCGCCAACGAGGCCGGTGCCTCGCTCGGGGTCGCGATTATGGGAAGTGTCGGCGCCGCCGTGTATGTCGGCAATCTGACCTCCAGCATGCCGCCGGGTGTACCCGGTCCCGCCGCGATCGCCGCAGAGGAGAGTCTCGCGAGCGCGGTGGCCGTCGCACCCAGCCTGCCCGAGCAACAGGCCGGCGAGCTGCTCGCCGTGGCGCGGGACGCCTTCACCGACGGGATGAACGTCTTCGCGGCGATCAGCGTCGGCATCCTCGTCCTGGTGGCCATTCTCGTCATGGCCCTGCTCAGGCACGTGCCGCCGACCGGCCAGGAAAAGGCGGCAACCGATGTGTCCCCGGAAGAGCTCACGGCCGGCTAGGCGATTCCACCGACTCAGGACCGTCGAGGGTTTCCGGTCCCTACCCGTATGCACAGCAACGCAACTGGAAGGTAGTTGACAGGCCATGAACGACAGCAGGGACCCGGTGGCGCGCATCTTCAACTCGGCCGTAGCGGCGTCCGCCATCGGCGCCGCGTGGGAAATCGGCATTCTCGACGTCTTGAACCAGGATGGGGTACTGAACCTGCCGGAGTTCGCCGCGGAGCGCGGGCTCCACCTGCGGTCGACGTCCGGGGTCGTCCGGGCGCTGGCGTCTGTCGACATCGTCGAAACCATCAACAGCAAGGTCGTACCGACCGAACACTTCGCCGAGGTCTACCGGACACGCTCGTTCTTCCACTGGTTGACCATGGGTAGTGGTGAGCTGTTTCGTCGGATGCCCGACCTGCTGCCCGTGGCCAACCGGAAGGGCGACTTCTACCAGCGCGACTCGGCGGCGATCACCTTCTCGTGCCGCGAGATGAACAAGTTCTGCTACGACCCGTGGTTCTGGAAAGCCGTCAACCGGATGGAGAGCTCGCCGGTCGTCGTGGCGGACCTGGGCTGCGGCAGTGGTGAGCGCCTCATCCAACTGCTCTCCCGCTTCCCGGACGCGGATGCCGTGGGGATCGACATCGCCGAGCCGGCGTTGACCGAGGCGGCGGCCGCGACCGCCAAGGCCGGGCTGTCCGACCGGATCACACTGGTGGCCGATGATGTGCTGACCATGGCGGCGCGACCCGAGTTCGATGAGGTCGAGCTACTCACCTGTTTCATGATGGGGCACGACTTCTGGCCAAGGCAGCGATGTGTCCAGACTCTGCGACGGCTGCGTGAGATCTTTCCCCGAGTCGAAAGGTTCCTGATCGGTGACGCCACCAAGACCGTCGGGGTCGACGACCGTGACCTTCCGGTCTTCACATTGGGCTTCGAAGTCGCGCACGACCTGATGGGGGTTGTTCTTCCCACACTCGCGGACTGGGAGTCGGTATTCGAGGAGGGCGGCTGGGTGATGCGCGAGAAGCACTGGATCGGTGTGGCCGTCGGCGAAGTGATCTTCGAACTCGAGCCGCGGTGAGCCACCGAGCGGCCACGGAGTACAGGCGGCGGCCCCGTCCACCGGACGGGGCCGCAGCCTGTTGCGGGAGACGCGCTCAGCAACCGCCTTTGTCGCCGGTCAGCTCGGCGACCACGCCGTCGACGCTCTCGGCGGCGGCGTTGGCGAAGACCTCGTCGGCGGTCATCGCCATGAAATGCACGATGGTCTCGTGATTAGTGGAGGCGACCGCGCTTTCGCAGCCGGGCTTGTAGTAGAGGTCCAGATCGATGGGTTGTGGACGGAGCTCCGGCTGCTCCTCGGCCCGCAGCTGCGCGACGATCGCCGGGATGTCGTAGCTGAGTCGGGCGGTGCGCCGGTAGTACTCCTCGCCGCGGACCGTCACGAACTCCAACCCGGCGGTGTCCGGCCGGTCGGCGCCCGGTGGCGCCGCGATCGGCTGGGTCAACAGGTCGAACCGGAGCATCTCGTCCAGTACCGGTGCCACGTCCCCGGGAACCTCCGGGCGGATTCGTTCGTTCCACCAGCGTGTCAGCATCCGCTTGACGTCCGGCTCCCGGTAGATGTAGCTGATGGCCGCACCGACCTCGCCGGTGCCCACGACGACACTTTCCAGCGTGGCGAGCAGCGGTTCGGCCGCAGGGTCGTCGGTGTTCCGGATCCACTCGTCGAGGCTCCGCAGGACCGTGGTCTGCCGGAAGTCGGCGAGCTCGCGCAGCCCGACCCAGACGAACCGCAGCACGGCCATCTCGGCGATTACCCTGGCCCAGAAGAGGAACCGCTGCATCTCCTGGTTCTCCGCGAAGGAGACCTCGCGGTTCTTCAGCACGTACTCGAAATCGTCGTTGTCGCCGCGCACCGAGATGATCCCGTGGAACTCACGACGGTCACCGTAGTCGGTGTTCGGCAGCAGCAACATCGGGTAGCAGGCGATGCGGGACACCCGCCGGGCGAGCTTGTCGTAGCCGGCCATGAACGACTCGACGGTTTCCCCCGGCGCGCCCCAGATCAACTCTGCGTAGCAGTCCAGGCCCTCGCGGCTGAGCCATTCGGACAGGTCCTCCCAATCGTTCACCTTCATGTTCTTGCGATTCATCAGGTTGAGGGTGTTGTCGTCGAGTGTCTGCAGGGCCAGTGTGAAGGAGCTTCGCATCCCGGATTGCTTCATCTTCCGGACGATCGCGTAGAACGTCTTGGACTTGTTCTTCGCCCACGACGTCTCCAGCGCCCTCGGGTAGCCGTACTGGTCACGCACCTCGATCAGGTCATCGACGAACGTGAGGTCACCAGGCAACAAACCGAAGTTGGCGTCGCACACGACGATCGTGTGCACGCGCAGCTTGGCGAAGAACTCAAGCTCCGCACGCAGTCGCTCCCGGGAGAACGACCGGACCTTCTGTCCCACGGCGCCACCCCAATAGCAGAAGGCGCATTTGTAGGGACAGCCGCGATTGGTTTCCATCAGGGCGACGTCGTAGCGGAACTCGCCGTGTTCATCGGTCATCTCGAGGGCGTTGGTCAGGAACGGCGACGGGATGTGGTCCAGGTCGGCGATCCGCTCCCGGTCCGCGGTGGTTCGAAGGTGACCGTCGGCGTCCTGGTAGGAGATGCCGTTGATCGCGGCGAGCGTGTCGTCGTCGACGCCGTCGAGGTAGGCGTGCAGCAGGTCGCGGAAGATGATCTCGCCCTCGCCGTTCACCACCACGTCGACGTCGGGGAACATCGCGAAGGCGCGTTCGGCCTGGTTGGCGACGTGGGTACCGCCGAAGATGACCCAGCCGCGAGGGTTGAGTTGCTTGAAGGTCGCGGCAAGGGCGCCGAAGGCGCGGTAGCTCCAGCCGAACACCGAGAACGCCAGGACGTCCGGGACACGTTCGCTGAACAGCTGGTACGCCATCGACGACAGAGTGACCCCGCCCCGGAAATTGCGGATGTTGATGTCGAACTTCGTGGCGAGCACGTCGTCCGCGAGGGCGGTCGCCTTCAGATATCCGGACGCGAGCGGCATCGACTCGAGCGGCATGTCCCAGATGCCTTGCTGGACGATATCTACGGTCAGCTTGCCGTTGTCGATCATAGTGATCCCTCTTTTCTTGGCATGGATGACCGGTCGTTCGGCGAGCGATCACACCAGGGAAAGCATCACACCGATGTTCTGGTGCTGACACCTTTCCGATTGCGGTTCGTACACTTTCCGGACCGGCTGGTCTGTCTGCTGATGTACGAAACTTCTGGCGTCGGTACGAGTCCGGAGTGAACGCAACTTCTCGCGTGCGGTGTTGCCAGCACAGAGGAAGATTCCGAAGTCGGTCCTTGCTGATAAGGTTTGCGGTAGTAACTGGCAGGCGCCGCGCGACAAAGGGGACGATGTCCGATGGGTTCTCGGCCGTTTACCGGCGACGAGTACGTTGAAAGTCTCCGGGACGGACGGGAGATTTTTCTATACGGCGATCGGGTCAAGGATGTGACGGAGCATCCGGCTTTCCATAACGCGACCCGGATGACCGCGCGGTTGTACGACGCGTTGCACGATCCGGAGCACCGTCCGGTGCTCACCGCACCGACCGACACCGGCGGCGAGGGCTTCACCCACCGCTTCTTCACCACGCCGCGCAGCGCCGAGGACCTGGTAGCCGCTCAGCAGGCGATCGCGGGCTGGGCCAGGCTGTCCTACGGCTGGATGGGTCGCAGCCCGGACTACAAGGCCTCGTTCCTTGGCACACTGGGCGCCAACGCCGAGTTCTACGAGCCGTTCGCGGACAACGCACGGCGGTGGTACCGGGAGTCGCAGGAGAAGGTGCTGTACTGGAATCACGCGATCGTGCACCCGCCGGTCGACCGCCACCTGCCGCCGGACCAGGTCGCCGACGTCTTCGTCCATGTGGAGAAGGAGACCGACGCCGGGGTCGTGGTCAGCGGGGCGAAGGTCGTCGCGACCGGATCGGTGCTGACGCACTACAACTTCATCGCCCACTACGGGCTGCCGGTCAAGGACGCGAGGTTCGCCCTGGTGGCGACGGTACCGATGGACGCGCCGGGCATGAAGCTGATCTGCCGCCCTTCCTACTCCGCGACCGCGGCCGTGATGGGCAGCCCGTTCGATTACCCGCTGTCGGCACGGCTGGACGAGAACGACACGATGTTGATCCTGGACAAGGTGCTCATCCCGTGGGAGAACGTCTTCATCTACGGCGACGTGGGCAAGGTCCAGATGTTCAGCGGGCAGTCCGGGTTCATCGAGCGGTTCACCTTCCACGGGTGCACCCGGCTCGCGGTGAAGTTGGAGTTCATCGCCGGGTTGCTGGCCAAGGCGCTGGAGTTGACCGGAACGCAGGAGTTCCGCGGCGTGCAGTCCCGGCTCGGCGAGATTCTGGCATGGCGCAACCTGTTCCAGGCGTTGTCCGACGGGGCGGCGCGCAATCCCGTGCCGTGGCGTAACGGCGCGGTGCTGCCGAATCCGGAGTACGGTATGGCGTATCGGTGGTTCATGCAGACGGGATACCCGCGGGTGCGCGAGATCGTGATGCAGGACGTCGCCAGCGGGCTGATCTATCTCAACTCTTCCGCAGCCGACTTCAAGAATCCGGAAATACGACCGTATCTGGACAAGTACGTGCGCGGGGCGAATGGTACCGACGCGGTAGAGCGGGTCAAGGTGATGAAGCTGCTGTGGGACGCGGTGGGCACCGAGTTCGGCGGGCGGCACGAGCTGTACGAACGAAACTATGCCGGCAACCACGAGAACACGAGAATCGAACTGCTGGCCGCGCAGCAGGCGAGCGGGCGGCTGGACGATTACAAGGCGTTTGTCGAGCAATGCCTCAGCGAGTACGACCTCGATGGGTGGACCGTGCCTGACCTGGCCTCATTCACCGACCTACAGGCTTACCGCGCGGGCATACTGAACGAGTAACGGCGGCGGTCGCGTGCGGCGGCATCAGGCCGGTACCTGACTCGCTGCCGGTTCGACGAGTGTGGCATCCTGGGCGCCGAGCGCTACGATATGGCGACAACGGGATCAAGTCACGCCACACGAGGACAAGGACTGACTGAATGCCGCAGTACGCAATTCTAATCTACGAGAAGGAAATCCCGGTCGAGGACATCCCAGCCGACGTCATGGAGGCCAACATGGCCGCGCCGGCGAAGATCGAGGCAATGGGTGCCCAGGTGGTCGACGAGCAGGCACTTCAGCCGTCCAGCACCGCCACTACGATCCGTAAGGGCGGCGTCATCACGGACGGGCCGTTCCTGGAGACCAAGGAAGCGTTCGCCGGAATCTTCGTGGTCGAGTGTCGAGACCTCGACCAGGCGATCGAGATCGGCAAGCTGTTGCCCATCATGGACGGCGGTGTGGAGATCCGACCTCTGCACGAAGGGTGACGGTCGCCCGCCGAGCCGTTCAGCCCATGCACAGGCCAGCCGTTCAGCAGGCCGTCGCGGACGCGCACCGGCGCGAGTGGGCCAAAGTGCTCGCCGCGGCGGTGCGCGTGGCGCGTGATCTCGATCTGGCCGAGGAATGCGTGCAGGACGCCTATGTCGCCGCGCTCCGGACCTGGTCCACCGACGGCGTGCCGTCGAATCCTGGCGCCTGGCTGGTCACCACGGCACGCCGCAATGTGCTGGACGCCCTCCGGCGGGCCCAGGTGTTCCGGGCCAAGATGCCGCTGCTGGCCGTGGACGACGTGGCGGAGGTCAGTTTCACCGGGCACTCGGCGGTCGGCGACGACTATCTCAGCCTGATCTTCATGTGCTGCCATCCAGCGCTGCGCCCGGAAGGCCAGATAGCCCTCACCCTGCGTCTCGTGTGCGGTCTCGACACGCCGGATATTGCGCAGGCGTTCCTGGTCTCCGAAACCACGATGCGAGCGCGGATCGGCCGGGCCAAGAAGAAGATCGCCGCCGCGCACATCCCGTTTCGGGTACCGAGCGCCAGCGAGCTTCCGGACCGCATGGACGCGGTACTGACGGTGATTCACCTGCTGTTCACCACGGGTCACACGGCGCCGTCGGGGGACGACCTGACCCGCACCGACCTCGCCGAACGCGCCGTGGACCTCGCTCGGACACTGCACTCCTTGATGCCGAACGAGCGTGAGGTCCGTGGCCTGCTCGCACTGCTGTTGGTGAACTACGCCCGCCGCGCCACTCGCACCGACGTGGCCGGCCGGCTGCTGTTGCTGGAGGAGCAGGATCGCTCCAAGTGGGACGGGGCGATGATCGCTGAAGGACATCACCTGGTCGTGGGCGCGCTGCGCGGCGGAACACCCGGTAGATTCGCGTTGCAGGCAGCCATCGCGGCGTTGCATGCCACGGCGCCGAGCTACGCGGACACCGACTGGGACCAGGTGCTCGTCCTGTACGACGAGCTGCTGAACGTGTGGCCGTCCCCGGTGGTCGCGCTCAACCGGACCGTGGCCCTGGCGATGGTCGAGGGCGCGGCGGTGGCGCTGCGGGAAGTCGAAGGGCTCGAGCGCAACGACCAGCTGGCCGGCTACCACTACGTGCCCGCGGTCAAAGCCGACTTGTTCCGCCGCCTTGGCCGCCGTGAAGACGCCGCCAAGGCTTATCGCAAGGCACTGGAACTGGTGGACAACGAGGCGGAGCGGGTGTTCCTGGCCGACCGCCTGGCGGAGTCCACGAGCGGGTAGTCCGTGACTACCCGCCGTGTGCTCCTGAACCCGCGACCGGATCTTCCGGGTGACGGCGGGCGACGGGGCGGGCTCCGACCTTGGTCGCGGCCGCCTTCTCCGCAGGTCACTCGTCTCGCCTCCCGCTGTCAGCATCGGGCCGACGCCGCTCCGGCGTACTTGCCCCATCCGAAGTCGAGCCGGTAGGCCACGATCTCCGCTCTCTCGTCCTCGTTCTGCGGCCAGCCGCTGGCGGCGAGCAGGGTGTCCCCGCTGATGGCCACCGGGGAGTTGGACGTTCCTGGCAACTTCGCCTGCCAGACGGGTGTGCCGGTCCAGGTTCGGTGGGCGTGTACGACCCCGTCGAACGTGGTCGTGAACACCACGTCATTCGCCAACGACGTGCCGCCGTACGGTGACGAGTCGAGTGGGTGGGACCACTTGATTCGCCCGCTGGCGAGGTCCAGCGCCACGAGCTCACCACGGCCTTCGGTCAGCGGTGGCAACGACGGCGTCGTCTGGTTCTCCCACGTCGCGCTCAGGTTGTTGACGGCAACGTACACGGTCCTCCGGTCGACGGCGCCGGGTGCGGCGACACCACCGAGCGCGCCGGGATAAAGCTCGAGCGGCAGGGTGGGAAGCTCGTCGAACTTGCCCTCCATCGCGAGCAGATGATCGTCGTCGTGGCCGTTGTGCTTGCCGACCGGTGTCTCCCACAGCAGGCGCCCGGTCGCGCGGTCGAGGACGTAGACATAGCCGGTCTTTCCGGAGGTGACCACGACCGGTCGGCCGCGAACCTTGGTCAGGATCGGCGAGTTCTGCAGATCCCAGTCGTAGATGCCGTGTGGCGTGACCTGGTGGTGCCAGATCACCTTTCCCGTCCTGGCATCCAGCTTCACCACCGAGTTGGAGTAGAGGTTGCGGCCGGGACGGCTCGAACCCCACGGGAACTCCTCGGTACCGACGAACGGATTGGGGTTGGCCACGGCGACGTAGACGTCGCCCTTCTCGTCGAACGTGGGCGGATACCAGAGGCCGCCCCCGGAGTTGATGTCCGGGCGTCCCCAGAGGTCGGCGGGTACTGTGTTCCACTTCCACCTGGTCGTGCCGGTTCGTGCGTCGATGGCCCAGAGGACCCCGACGGCTCCCTCGGCGTTCCCGCCGTCGAGGAAGCTGGGAACGGTCGAAATGTAGACGGTTCCGTCGTGCAGGCCGGGTGCCATGTCGATGGCCTCGCTGGTGTTGCGGGTGAGCTTGTGCCGCCAGATCTCCCGGCCGGTTCTCGCGTCGAGGCCGAACGCCTCGGTCAAGGTAGCGCCGAAGACCATGCCGTCGGCGACCGCGACGCCGTTGGGACCGTTGGTGTGCGAGTTGTACATTTTCGTCCACAACAGACGCCCGGTGCGCAGGTCGATCGCGTAGACGTTGGAGTCGAGGTCCTGCGTGTAGACGACTCCACGGACGACGACCGGTGTGGCGGCATACGCCCCCGGCCACCGATCCGTCGGTGCCTTGATCGGTACGGACCATGCGGGGCGTAGGAATGGCGCGGTCCAGGAATTGATCGGCCCGTTGACCGCGCGCGTGCCGGACAGGTCCGCGTTGGGCTGTGCCCACGAATCCCAGCACCAGTGGCCGGCCTCAGTGGCGTCGGCGGCGGTGAAGGTGGTCGCGGTCAGCACTGTCACGGCGAGCGTGGCGATGCCACGCTTCCAGCGTTTAACGATCATCTTTGTCGCCTTTCCAGTCGTCCCAACGCCACAGGCACCCTGTTCCGGCCTCGGCAAGCACGCCGCGGGCGGTCATCTCGAACCGACCGAAGTCGAGTACGTAGAGCGCGCCGTCGGACGGGCCGACGGCGACGTCGATGGGGCGGTGCGCCTTCGGCCCGCCGGGCAGCGATCGCGTCGACCAGTCCTCGGGGTCGACGAGCAGTAGATCCCGGCCGACCTGCGGGTGCCCGGGTGGCGCCGTCATCGGTGTCTCGTCGCCGAACAGGGCGACCACGAGTTGCCCGGAGGGCGTCACGGTGAACTTCGTCGCGGCCACGTGCGGATCGAACTCGACCAGTGCGGCCTCCGGTGTGGGCAGGGTTTCGTGCTGTGCCAGTAGGAAATTCGGTTGCGGTCCGCGCTCCGGGCGGAACCGAGGGTCGGTCACCGGCACGCCGGACACGAAGTCCGGCCAGCCGTACCAGCGGCCCGCACGCACCTCGAACAGCAGGTCCGGAGCGTTGCCGACCGGCCTGCTGCCCCGGTCGTCCGCGCCCTGATCCAGGGCGAGCAACCGACCGTCCGGCAGGAAACCCAGACCGAATGCGTTCCGCAACCCCCAGGCGACCAGCTCGAGGTTCGACCCGTCGAGGTCGCAACGTAGCACCGCGGCCGTGCACGGCACGGATCCGGGAATTCGTTGCCCTGGCTCTGTTTCCGTGCCGAACGGGACAAAGCCGCCGGTCGTGGTCCTTGCCCCCCGCTTGTCGTGGAACGGATCGACTGTGGTGATGTGCACCCCGGCAAGCGTGATGTCGAGGCCGGGTATGTCGTGCGCGTGCGGAAGACGTTTCAACCAGCCGATCTCATAAGCGTCGAGCCCGATGACGCCCAGGTTGGACATGGCGCCCTGACTGAAGTAGAGCTTGTCATCCGGGCCGATCGCGGCCATGTTCGTGTGGTAATTGCCCGGACCCGGCATACCGTCGACGACCGGTGAGCGCGACCCGTCGGGGTCGATCTGTGTGATTCGCCCGGCACCGCCCTCGGAGGCGTAGAGGCCACTGCCGTGCCGGCACAGACCGGTGACCGGCGCGGCCAACCCGTCGGCGACGACCGTCCGCCGCATGTCCTGGCCCGGTTTGCCGATCCGGCTGATCCGGCCGCCGGGCCGCGCGCCGCCGAACGGCAACCCGGACTCCGCCACATACGCCGCGCCGTCGGCACCGAACACGATACTCGTGGGGAAATCCAGGCCGCTTGTCACGATGACGGGTTCCGACACGCACGCCTCCCAGAGCCGGTTGCCGGTGAGCCTAGCCGCGGTACTGGCGGGTGAGCTTCTCGCTGCTTGCGCAACTACCCACGGACAACATACGACACACCCGAAGAAGCGAATTGACAAAAATCGGAGTATTTCTCCGATGCTGTCATTTTTTCACTGCGATGATCCCGGTGGGTGGCGACACTAGTCCTATCCTGGATAAAGTTATTGGTGACGACCCGCAGCCCGGTGACAGTTGTCTCGACAAGCCCCGATCGTTTGGTGGCGAGGAGCAGATCTCATGGTTGACAACACGATGGTGCCGACTGAACAGTTCGGCCCGGAATTCCTTCAGGACCCACACTCTGTGTACTCCCGGTTGCGACGGGAGTGTCCGGTCCAGCGGGTGGTGTTGCCGGCCGGACTGCAGGCATGGGTGGTGACCCGGTACGAAGACGTCCGGGCGGCGCTGGCCAATCCCGGTTTGCGCAAGGATTTCCGGCGCTATCCGGACTTGTTCGCCCGCAACACCATGCGTAACCGGCCCGGTTTCGTGCACCCCGCGCTCGTCGCGCACATGCTCAACACCGACCCGCCCGACCACATCCGGCTGCGCAAGCTGGTCACCAAGGCGTTCACCTTGCGCCGGATCGAACAGATGCGGGGCCGGATCGAGCAGATCACCACTGAGTTGTTGGACGGGATGGACGGCAAGGGCGAGGTGGATCTGGTCGAAGCGTTTGCCTTCCCGCTGCCGATCACGGTGATCTGCGAGCTGATCGGGATGCCGGCCGAGGATCTGGACGACTTCCGCTCCTGGTGCAACACGTTGATCTCCGGTGGCGAGCCGGATGAGGTCCAGCAGGCGGCCGACGACACCAAGGCCTACCTGCTGAAGCTGATCGCCCGGAAGCGTGACCAGGCTGTGGGGGACCTGCTCGGGGCACTGGTGCATGCGCGGGAAGACGGCGATCAGCTGACCGAGACCGAACTCGTGTCCATGGTGTTCCTGCTACTGGTCGCCGGCCACGAGACGACCGTCAGCCTCATCGCCTCGGGGGTGCTGTCGTTGCTCAAGAATCCTGAGCAGTTCGCCACGCTGCGGGCCGACCGGTCGCTCATACCCGGCGCGATCGAGGAGTTCCTGCGCTACGAAGGTCCGCTGAACATGGCGACCTTCCGCTATACCAACGAACCTACCGAGATCGGCGGGGTGCTGATTCCGGCGGACGAGTTCGTGATGCTGGCATTGACGTCGGCCAACCGTGACGGGGACCAGTTTCCCGAACCTGACAAGCTCGACATCAGGCGAGACACCGCCGGGCACCTGGCGTTCGGCCACGGCATGCACTACTGCCTCGGCGCCCCGCTGGCGCGGATGGAAGCCGAGATCGCGTTCAACGGCCTGTTCGACCGGTTCGACCACATCCAGCTGGCCGGCGCGGCGGAAAGCCTGCGGTGGCGCGAGGGAGTGGTGATCCGCAGCCTGGAAGCCCTCCCGGTCCAGTTCGGCTGACCTGGACGAAACACTGGCGACCCCGGCCGCACATGTGGCCGGGGTCGCTCTTCGTGTGGTTATGATACGAGGAAGTTGACGACACTCACAGTCGATGACCGGGTGCGTCGGTGAACTGGCCAGGCTCGCGCCCGGCACCCGTGGGCCCTCGATACGCCTGAGCGACATCCAGCCAGCGCGTGGCATGCTTACCGGTGGCCACGAGCGACAGGTCCCTGTGATGCCTGCGGCGGGCCGCCAGCAGGCACAGGTCCAGCGCGGGACCTTCGATCCGCTGCGCGGCGTCCTCCGGCCCGAATGTCCACAAGGTACCGGACGGCGCGGTCACCTCGAACCGGAAGTCGTCGTCCGGTGGTGTCATTTCCCTCGCGAGATAGCCGAAGTGACGAGTGTGCACGACAAATCCTACGAGTGGGGCGATCCGGTCGGTCCGCTCGATCGGCGTGCCCAGCGCGTCGGCGATGTCCTGGCCGTGCGCGAACAGCTCCATCATTCCCCCGCTGGCCAGCACGGCCGGTGGTAGGGGATTGACCAGCCACGGGATGTCCTGGCCCGCCGGCACCGCCGCGAGCGCATCGGCTGCCGTGGTCAGCTCGTCGTACCAGCGGACGAGCAACTCGCCCGGCGGCAACTCGAGGTACGGACGCATGACCGTTTCGACTTCCTTGTCGAAATCGGGGTTGGCGTGCTCCATGATCTTCGCGAACGCCGGCGGATCGGACGCGGCGAGCCCCGCGCGCTGGAAGGTCGCGGCGAGGTGCGCGACCTGATGGGTGACCGTCCAGCCCGGTGCGGGGGTCGGCGTCGCCCACCCGGTCGCGTCGAGGCCCGACAACACCTGCTGAACCTCCATCGCATCGGCCTTCATAGCCGAGATTACGGCCAATGGCTCGGTCATCCGCCTGTCCTCTCGCTGGGAGTCTGGAGTGGGATCTACTTCAGATTGCAGCAGGGGCGCGGCGGCAGGCACCTTCTGCTGTGCGGCAAACAGGGTGCGGATCATCCGGATATACACCGGTATCGTGCTGCCCGCCGAGCCTGCCGTCCCCGCGGTCCGGCACGGTTCCATGCCACCAATGTGGACACCGTTGCCGGCATGAACGTGCGAGTTCCTGGTTGTTTCCCAAGTGTGATCCGAGCACGGGGCAGGGAAACCGCGCGCGAGCCTCGACGGCATCCCGCGCTTGCCGGTCGGGTGCCCAGCGGCTTCCCTCGCCGATCACTCCTGTTGCGACAGCACGGCGAACACCACCGGGTCGGGAAGGCCGTTGATAGTGGTGCTCAAGGTGGCCACCCGCGCGTCGCCTGCCGACAGCACGACCCAGCCACCTTCATGGACTCGGTGCACGGTCAGCGTCCGATCGGTCACCCCGGCCTTGCGTAGGCACTCCAGCGCACACCACATTCGGGTGCCGGCCACGTCGGCGTCCTCCGCGGACTCGGCCATCACCAGGTCGCGGATGTCGCGGAGGCCGTCGCCGAGCAGCCCGGCCCAGTCCTTCTCCGTGCGGTGCGCCACCGTCTCGACATCGCAGCCGAGCCGGCCCGGCCCGGCCACCACCAGGCTCAGGCCCGCGCCGTGGGACGCCGAGATCGTGGCGCCGTCCACTTCCGGCCTGCCGTCCGGCCGGTGCCGCACCGTCACCGGTCTACCGAAGCCGCGGCTCGCGGCCAGCCCGGTCTGTGCCCGCCGATCGGCCGGTACGCCCGGCTCGGGATCCGGTTCGACGACCACCGCGCGGCCGCCGCCGAGTACCCGCTCCAGCGCCCGCTCGAGGTAGCCGCTGAGCATCGCGGGTACCCACGGGCCGGAACCGTCCTTCTTCCGCACCGCGCGGAGTGTCAGACCTTGCCAGTGTTCGATCACCCGGCCGGCCGGTTCGAGCACGTCGATGTCGTAGACGTAGCTGTCGCCGTCCCGTACGCGCTCCCTGGCATCCACGATCACATAGTCGACGTGTTGGTCGGTGGGTGCCGCCAGGTACAGCCGCTGCACACTCTGCGGGAGGAGGGTCGCGTCGGGCACGCAGCACTGGAGTGCGTGCATCACCGCGTCTCGCGTACCCGGGTTCGCCAGCACCTGATCCTGCGGCAGGTAGGCGGCGAACCACGGCGCAGGCGTGGTGGTGGACAGCTCCGCGACCGCGTGCCGGGCGCTTGCTCTCCGGTAACCGAGCAGGCGCTGGAATCGCTTGCCCTGGAACATCACCGTGCCGTAGAGCTCGGTGATCGGGTCGACCGGCACCGGCGGTAACCGGGTGGCCTCCCGCGCGGTGTCGCCTTCAGGCAGGGGTGGCCGCGGCAGTCGCAGCGTAGCCCGGAAGTGGTCGGCACCGAACCCGGTGTCTTCGGCACGGATGGCCACCGACACTGTCTCGTTGTCGCGGACCAGTGCCGCCAGCCGCACGGACGTCGCGGTACCCGGGCGGGCCACGATCGGTCGCAGGAACTCCACGTCCTCGAGCAGTGGGACACCGGTCCGGCCGAGCACGGCCGTCGCGACCTGCGCCATCGCCTCCATCCCCACGACAGCGGGGAACAGCAGGTCGCCGTCCAGCAGGTGGTCGGACAGGTACGGGTCGCTGCCGGGGGACAGCTCGACCTCGGTGACCAGCTCGACGTTCGGGTAGTGCACCAGCACCCGGTCGACGAATCGGGTCAGCGGCAGCTCCTGGCTCCTGTCCAGGGGCAACGTCGGCAATCCGCCCATCCGGCCGGTGATCGTCAGCACCGGCCCGGCCGAGGGGTCGGCCAGCACCTGGCGCAGCACGCTCACGCCGTCTTCCACCGAGATTGGCGTGATGCCGTCGCGCAGGAGTGCCTCGACCACGCCCAACCGCTCGCCCATTCCGGCTCCCGACCACACCGACCACTCCATCGCCAGCACCCGGGCCTCCGGGTGTGCGCGCTGGAAGTCGACGGCCAGCTCGGTCATCCAGTCGTTGGCGGTCGAGTAGTGCGCCTCGCCGCTCAGCCCGGCCCGGCCGATGATGCTGCCGAACGTGACCAGCAGTTTGAGCCTGTCCTGGGCCACGGCGTCGAGCACCGCGCGAAGGCCGGAGACCTTGACGGCGAGCGTCTGGTGGAACCGTTCCTCGGTCAGGTTGGTGAGCGCGGCCGGTTCGTTGCGGCCCGCGCCGTGCATCACCGCGGTGACCGGGCCGAGGTCGGCCTCGAACCGCGCCACGGCCGCGGCGACCTGGTCGGCATCGGTGACATCGGCGCGCTCGTACCGGCAGACCACGCCCGCGGCGGCCATCCTGGCCAGGTTGGCCGATATCTCCTCGTCGCGGGCAGGGTCGTCCCGGCCGGTCAACGCGAGCTTGGCGCCCGAGTCCCTCGCCATGGCCAGCGCGCACTCGGCGGTGATGCCCTTGGCGCCGCCGGTGACCAGCAGCACGTCGGAACCGTCCAGCGGCGTGCCGGTCCGCGGCTCGGTGGGCGGCTGTAGCACGTGCAGCACCGGCACCGTCCGCCCGCCGCCGGCGTCGTAGCGGACCTCGCTGAACGACGTCGTGGCAGCGGCTTCGATGACCACCCGCCGCGCCGCGTCGTCCAGCTCGGCACCGGTCGGCGAAGCGAGGTCCGCCAGCGTGACGATCGTGGTCGGTACGCCCGTCGCCTCCAAGAACGCGGTCCTGGCCAAGCCGGACGCCCCGAACCTGTGCTGTACCACGACGAACCGGGTGCCCGGTGGCGCGTCCGCGGCAGCCTGGCCCGCCTTCAGGAACAGCTCGACGTGCTCCTCACCGCTGTCCGGAAGGCACAGCAGCACGCCGTCGCCGATGCCGGCCTCGGCGAGCGCGACCCGCAGCCGCTCGGCGAGCGGGTGGCCTGCCGGTGCGAACGCCTGCCAGGTACCGGCCGGACCGGTGCCGATGTCCACCTCTGGCGCCCGGACCGCCACCTGGTCGACGGAGAACGGCCGCACCCACTGCCCGACGCCGGCCACCTCGGTGCTGCCGCCGCCGTTCCCTTCGCCTTGCGCCGACTCGGCCAGCCCGTCGATCAGCTCGGCGATCTCGCCGAGCGTCGCGGTGGCGAAGCTGGTCGTCGCCTCCAACGTGGGCAAGCCGAGCCGGCTGGTGGCGTCGTTGACGAGTTGGCCGACGGTGATCGAGCTCAGGTGCAGGTGGTCGAGCGGGTGGGTGGCCTCGGTCACGGTCTCCAGCGGCAGCTCGACGCGTTCGGCGGCGAGCGTGCGCAGCAGATCCAGTGTGGACGGGTCGGCATCGCCGGAACCGGTGGCCGCGGCCATTTCGGTGGCGGTGTCGGCGGCGGGCACTGCCAGCCCGACCGCGAGGTCGGGAGCGGTCTCGCAGGGACTCGCCAGGAAGGTGAATCCGCCTTCCAGCGGCAGCGGACGCAGCACCCGGCCGCCGAACAGCGCCTCGGTGTCGACCGCGGCGCCCAGCGCGTGGGCGGCGCCGAGCACGGACAGCAGCGAGTCGAGCGACCTGCTGTCGGCGTCGACCGGCAGCACCGGCGTGTCCGGCGCGATATCGCGCAGCAGGCCCGTGAGCACCCGCCCCGGGCCGACCTCCACGGCGAGGTCGGCCCCGGTGGCGGCCTTGGCGGCTGCCTCGTGGAAACGGACCGGGCACAGGACCTGGTCCCGCAGCAGCACGCGTAGGTCGGTGTCCGGATCGAGCAGGTCACCGGTCACCGTGGACACCACCGCTCGGGTGGGCCGGGTGAAGGTGAACTCGGCGAGCCGCCCCGCCATCGCCTCGTATGCGGGCCTGACCAGCGACGAGTGGAACGCGTGCGAGACGTTGATTCGGCTCGCGGTGATGCCGGCGGCCCGTGCTCGCGCACACACGCGGTCCACGGCGCCCGCGTCGCCCGCGACGACCGTCTGCTCCGGTCCGTTGTATCCGGCGATCACCACCGGGTCGTCCGCGCACAGCTCTTCGGCCCGGTCAGGAGTGGTGGCGAGACCGGCCATTGTGCCCCCGCCCCGGCTGGCGTTGGCCATGACTTCTCCGCGTACCTTTGCCAAGCGCAGCACGTCGGTGGTGCTCATGGCACCCGCCCAGGCCAGCGCGGTCAGCTCGCCGAGGCTGTGGCCGACCGCGACGTCGGCGTCGATGCCCAGCGTGTGCAGCACTCGCAGGGCCGCGACGGAGCCGGCGACGATGCGCGGCTGCGCCACCTGGGTGGCCACCTGGTCACCGCCGGTCGGCACGCCCGCCTGCTCGAACACGGCCTCCGCGGCGGCGAAACGGCGGTGGATCGCGCCGAAGGGACCACGTCCGGATCCCTGGCCGGGGAACAGGTAGGCGATCCTCGGCGCGGTCAGCCGCCGGTCGAGGAAGATCCCGTCCACGGCGAACAGGCTCCGCTCGCCCGAGTCGAGCGCGGCGAGCAGCCGGCCGAGCTTGGCGGTGGCGTCCTCGGGGTCGGTGGTCACGACGGCAGCGCGCACCGGGCCGCCGGAGAGCTGCCCGGCCAGCGTCCCTGCCAGGTCGGCGACCTCGGCGAACGACAGCGCGGGCGCCAGCTCGGCCAGCCCGGCGACCCGACCGCGCAGCTCGGTGTGGTCCGCGGCGTCCAGCAGCAGTAGCTCGGCGTCCTGCCTGCTGCCGGTCAGCGTCACCGTCCGCATGGGCAGCTCGGCGCGGCGGGTGGTGCCGACCGCCCGCTCGAGCGCGATGTGCGTGTTGACGCCGCCGAAGCCCATTGCCGACACACCAGCCCTGATCGGCCGGTCGGCGGGCCAGAGCCCCGGTCCGCGCGGGACGTACAGGGCGGGGGCGTCGCCGGTGAGCTCCGGGTGCGGCTCGTCGTGCCCGGTGGCCGGCGGGATGATCTGGTGGTGGACCGAGAGGGCTGCCTTGATCAGCCCGCCGACGCCCGCGGCTGCCTTGGTGTGGCCGAAGTTGCCCTTGATCGAGCTGATCGCGGCCGGCCGACCGGCAGGGTCGGCTTCACGCAGGGTCGAGCCGATCGCCTCGAGCTCGGTGGCGTCGCCGAGCGCGGTTCCCGTGCCGTGGCCCTCGAAGTAGCCGACGGTCTCCACGCCGTACCCGGCCCTGGCGTAGGCGCGCCGGATGGCCAGCCGGTGACCTCCGGCCTCCGGGCGCGTGATGCCGCCCTTGCCGTCGGAGGAAATGCCCCAGCCGGTGATCGACGCGTAGATGCGCAGACCGCGGGCGACGGCGTCGGTCTCGCGCATCAGGACGACGACGCCCGCGCCTTCGCCCGGCCAGAAGCCGTTGGAGTCCTTGTCGTAGACCTTCATCTCGTCCGCTGCCAGCGCCCCGGTCTTGGCGAAGCCGATCACCTCGAACGGGTCGATGGAAAGGTCGACGCCGCCCGCGAGGCCGACGTCGAGGTCGCCGTCGGTCAGCGCCTTGGCCGCGGTGGCGACCGAGATCAGCGAGGAGGAGCAGGCGCCGTCGACGGTGTAACCACCGCCGCGGAGGTCGAAGTAGTTGCACGTGCGTCCCGCGATGGTGTTGGCGAGCCCGCCGGCGAGGCTGTCCTCGTCGACGGGCGGGAACGGCGCCTTGTACACCGATTCCAGGTCACGCAGGAAGGCGCTGGTCTCGTCGTCCTCCCAGCCCTTGGCGGCCAGCGCGGCGGCGAGGGTGCGCCGGACGTAGGGCCAGCGCAACCGCATCAGGTTGGCGCGGGAGAACTCGCCGGTCAAGCTGTTGCCGAAGACCACGCCGGTGGTCTCGCGGGGCAGGCCCACCGCGTCCGGGAAGCCGGCGTCGGCCAGTGCCGTCGCCGCGACGTCCAGCGCCAGCCAGTGCGTGAGGTCTGTCGACCGGAAGGTGCTGCCCGCGATTTTGTACTTGAGCCGATCGAACTCGTAGTCGCGCAGTACGGCCGCCTTGTCGGTATAGAAGCGGTCCGGCGCGTTCGGGTCGGGCGAGTAGTAGTCCGCGTGGTTCATCCGCTCGTCGGGCAGCCTACGGAAGGCACGTCGCCCGGCCAGGACGTTCTCCCAGAGATCCTGGGTGCTGGCGGCGTCGGGGTAACGAAGTCCGATGCCAACGATCGCGATCCGCTCGGTGCTCAAACCTGTACCGCCTGTTCGACGCGCTTTCCGGTTCGCAGCCAAGTGTGCCGCCGTGCCGCGGTACATATCTTCTCTTCCTGTGCCATCCGTCCGGTTCTTCGAAAAGGCAAGACACCGCATTGGGGGAGATGCGCGCCCGCGGCCGAGGCACAGACGATTGTCGATGAGTCACGACGCCGTTCTGAACGACGGTAAGGGGACGAACTTGACCACCTCAGTGCCTGTTCCTAAACTCGCGTCACGGTCGGCTCGGCCGGGCTCGGACTCCGGCACGGAAAGTCACCTGCGCAGATCATGCGCCCGGCCTCGCCGCCCGTGGGCTGTCGCCGCGCGAGTTCTTCCACTCGCCTTGAGCAGTAAAAGTCCAGTTCAGGAACGGGCTCTCATGGCGAGTACTGCGGCAGTGCCTTCGGACACCGAACTTCGTCGAGACGAGTCCCGACGAGCACGGTTTCCACAAAAAGTCTCCCGCCGGAAGGAAAGGCGGGAGTACGCCGAAAAGATACTTCTCGGCGGTTGTGCCCACGCGGCAGGACCGACCGAGGTGGACACCCGGCCGGTCCACGGTGGTCTCCGGCGCCGGCGAGCCCCCGGCTGGCGCGGCCGCGCCATGACCAGCCCAGTGCCCAGCCGCAGCTTCCGAGGTGGCTACGGAGCGCGCGGAGTCGCGGAGGAGCAAGCATGAGTGCCACCAGTGGTCGGATGCCACCGGGGCCGCCCCGCAGGGCCGTCCTGGGAATCCTGCGCCAGCTCCGCGCGGACCGCCTCGGTCTGATGAGCGAGGCGGTCCGCGAGTACGGCGACGCGGTGCGGGTGGCGATCGGCCCGAAGAAGCTCTACATTTTCAACCACCCCGACCACGCCAAGCACGTGCTCGCGGACTACGCGGCCAACTACCATAAAGGCATCGGCTACACCGAGGCCAAGCGAGCACTGGGCGACGGGCTGCTGACCAGCGAGGGCGCGCTGTGGAAAGAACAACGGCGCACCATTCAGCCGGTGTTCCAGCACAAGCGAATCGCTGCGCAGGCCGACGTGATCGTCGGCGAGGCGCTCGGCCTCGTCGAACGGCTGCGTACCCACCGGGGTACGGGCCGGCCGGTGGATGTGCTGACCGAGGTCACCGCGCTGACGCTGGGCGTGCTCGGCAACACCCTGCTGGATACCGACCTCGGCGCGTTCGAGTCGGTCGAGCACGCCTTCGAAGCCGTGCAGGACCAGGCCATGTTCGAGATGGAGACACTGGGCCTGGTGCCGCGGTGGTTGCCGTCGAGGGGGCAGCGAGCGTTCCGCAGCGCCCGCGCCCACCTGGAACACATGGTGGGAATCCTTGTGGCGCGGCGGAAAGCCAATCCTTCCGAATCCGGCGACGACGTGCTGACCCGGCTGATCGCCTCCACAGCCAAGGAAACCGACAAGCGGGTCGCCGACCGCCGTATGCGCGACGAGTTGGTGACGCTGCTACTGGCCGGGCACGAGACGACGGCCAGCACGGTCGGCTGGACGTTGCATCTGGTCAGCCAGCACCCGCAGGTTCGCGACCGGCTGCACGAGGAGGCAGTGGCTGTCTACGGCGGCCGCCGCCCGACCTATGCGGACCTGTCCCGGCTGCGTTACACGCATATGGTGCTGCAAGAGGTCATGCGGCTGTACCCGCCGGTGTGGATCCTTCCGCGCCGGGCGGTGGACGACGACGAGATCGGCGGCTACCACGTGCCTGCCGGCGCGGAGGTCCTGATCTGCCCGTACACGCTGCATCGGCACCCGAGGTACTGGCCCGACCCGGAGCGGTTCGACCCGGAGCGGTTCGACCAGGAAGTCCCGGCGAACCGCCCCCGCTACGCGCACATCCCGTTCGGCGCCGGTCCCAGGTTCTGCGTCGGTAATCACCTCGGTATGATGGAGGCCACCTTCATCATCTCCACGCTGATGCGTGACCTGCTGCTGGTGAAGCAGCCCGGCTTCCGGGTCGATCCGGAGCCGATGATGTCCCTGCGCCTCGGTGGTGGGCTCCCCATGACCGTCGACGACCGGACCTCGGCCGCCGACCATGCCGAGATCTGACCCGCACCACGTCACGGAAAGCCTGTTGACCATGAGCAAGCTTGCGGAAGGCCGGTACGGTCGACCCGATCGGCATCCCAGGGCGGCGGAGTTCGCGAAGCTCCGAGCCGCCATTGTCGACGAGCGCGTCCGGGAACTCTTCCCGCTCAGGTTCCTCGCGGCGAACGAGACGTTCGCCCGCCTGGTCGACGCGACCGCGTACCGGATCCTCATGTCGATCGGCGCGCTGCCTCCGGCGAACGGCATTACGGTCCAGCAGGCCAGGAAGGAGCTCTCGATCCCATGGCGCCGGACGGTTCCCCTGCGGTTCATGTACGAGAAGCTCGCGGAATCCGGGATCCTTGCCCGGCAGGACGGTCGCTACTTCCCCGGAACGGTCACGGTGGAGGAGTTCGACGCCGTGGCGACAGAGCTCGCCGAGCGTGCACCCGGCGCCGAGGCCGCCGCGGAGATCCTGCGTACGCTGGTCGACGAGGCCGAACGATACTTCCGTGCCGAGGCGACGGGCGACGAGATCCTGTTCGCGCCCGACAAACTCCCACTCTGGCCGCGGTACTTCTCCAATGACAATCTCCTGTACGCCATCAACAACACGGTCGGTGCGGAGGCCCTATCCCGCGTCGTTCCCGCGGGCGGCGGCGCGCTCGAGATCCTGGAGATCGGTGGTGGCTGCGGCAGCGCGGCCGAGCAAGCGCTCCGCACGCTCGGCTCCGGTGTCACGCGCTACCGGTTCACCGAGGTGGCCGAGACCTTCGCCCGGCACGGCGAACGGGCGGCGAGGGCCGCGGCCGCACCGTCGACGACGGTCGAGTCCGCGCGCCTTGACATGACGGTGCCATGGGCGGAGCAGGGGGTGGAGCCCGGCACGTTCGACCTGGTCTACTCGGTCAACTGCTTCCACGTGGCGCCCGACCTCGACTTCGTCGTGGCGGAGGCGGCCAAGGCGCTCAAACCGGGTGGCACGGTCGTCGTCTCCGAGTGCATTCGTCCCACCAAGCTTGCGCGACCGATCCATGCGGAGATCATCTTCGACTTCCTGGACAGCTTTACCGACGTCGCCACCGATCCGGTGCGGCGCCCGACGCATGGCTTCCTGACGCCCGCCGCGTGGCGCGCCACGTTCGAGGCGGCGGGTCTCGGCGACGTGACACTGCTCCCGGACGTCGACGCGGTGGCCGAAGCGTACCCGGACTTCGTGGTGGGCGCCGTGCTGGCCGGCAAGGACACTTCGGCCTGATACTCCCGACGGGCTGACCCTCCTGCTCGAGACGCCCTTCGTCCCCGGCGCCGGGCCGTGCCTGCTCGACATGCGGTTGTGCCGCGGTGCTTCATGGCTGGACCAGGGCTTCGGTCACGATTCTCGCGGTTTTCGGTATGGGGGATGGACTGTCCAGGTTTGTGGGGGCGAGTCGGACGACGACGGTATCCGAGCCGGGGTCGACCTGGACGGTCTGGCCGCCGAGGCCCATGGCCCAGTACATGTCCTGCGGGGCCGACGGTACGAGTTGGGTGTGTGGGGCGCGGGTGCTTTCTTCGCGGGTCATCGGGGAGTCGACCCCGGCGACCGGCCTGCGGCGGTTGAGCCACCAGAGGTATCCGTATGCGGTGGTGATGTCCTGCGATGGCTTTCCTGTGGCGTCACTGACCCACGGCTCGGGCACGACCTGGGTGCCGTTCCAGTGCCCGTTGCGCAGGAAGAGATAGCCGAAACGGGCCATGTCCCGACAGGTCGACTGCAGGCCCATGAACACGTTGGTGTTACCAGCCTGGTCCTGGGTCATGTTCGAGCGCTTCATGCCCAGGGGATCGAGGAGCTTTTTCTCCGCGTAGTCGACGGGCCGGTCGCCGGTGGCTGTGTGAAGCACGGCGTCCAGGGCCTGGATGGCGGTGTTGTTGTATGCCCAGAACTCGCCGGGAGGGACGTCCTGGGGCTGGGAGGCGGCGAACGCGGTCCGGTCTCGCGCCATGAAGACCCGCACCGCGTCGTCGACCCAGTCTGTCCAGTGCCGGCCGGAGTCGTTGCTCAGCAGATTCTTGACGGTGACGTCGGCCGACGGCGTTCCCGCCCAGGCGGGAATGTACCGCGACGCCCTGTCCTCGATGTCGAGCTTGCGCTCGGACTGGGCGATGCCGACCAGGGTGCTCGACACCGATTTGGTCGCGGACCACACTTCTTGGGCGGACTCGGGACCGGTGCCGTTCCAGTACCAATCGGCGACCAGCCGCCCGTTCCGGATCACCACCAGGCAGTTCGAGTCGTCCGCCTTCAAGTCCTCGGCGATCCGCGCCAGTTCGGCCGGGTCGAATCCGGCTGCCGCGGGGTCGACGCGTTCCCATTCCCCGCCAGGGTACGGGTCGGCACCCACCTGGCCGGCGGCGACAGCTGAACCACTCAACGCGACGGCCGCACTGGCCGCCAGCACCGCGGCGGCCACCGTGGAAACAACCCTACGACGAGCAGAAAAAGGCATAGCCGCCCTCCGAACCGGCGAAACCCTAGGCAGAAAGAATGAACGTATCCGGGAAGCTGTGTCAACACCACCGAGCGGAACCAGCCCACCATCGGAATCAGCTGTCACCTCTGTGAGTGCTTGGGTTCTGTGACCGGGCCCAGAACGCGCATACGCATGCCGATCCTCCGGCTCCGGTACCTACGGGAGAGTCCAGAGCGGCTGATCAGCCGATTCGGTACACCGGTAGAAGTGCGTAACGAACTGCGTACTGCCATTGTCGGCTGAATAATCTGGTTATGACAATTCTTGTCCGGCCTGTGCCTACTGTTCTTGTCTGGCGGACATAGTTCGCGAGCCTTGTGCATGAATCGGCAACGTCTTACTCTGCCGGCCGCTGGTAGCCGGTGAGCAAACCGTGCTCGCCAACCACGGGCAACCCCGCGGCGAGTCATCCACTCCGCGGGCCGGGTACCCGAGCGCTCGCCCGGTTCACCTTGCCCGGACCGAACGTCACGTTGGAGCGGTGTGGCTCCGCCCGGGACGGCCGGCTACCCGGCGAGCCGGTCAGGTGGTGGCGATGACCAGCGGCGAGGGCACGCTACGTACCCCGCTACGCAGTTCTACCGATGTCCGCCACCTGGCCTGGCTGGCACCATGCTGCGGCTCTGTGTCCCGGCGGCAACCATCCCAGGCGGGCGAGGTCGTCACCGCGCGTCCGGCGTTCGACGAGACTTTGTCACCTCGGCTGCGAACCGGCGTTGCGGAGGTGTATTCGAGTGACAAGATTCGCGGCCTCGGTCCGGCGGGCGGCCTGGTTGTTTCGTTTGGTATTGACAGTCTTCGCCCGCTCGGAGCAATCTTTTTTAGTGGCACCACGGCAGCAACCGTGCCAAATAACTTACGTCTCTCATGATGGAGAATGGTCATGTCAATTTCGGTTCGACGTGGGCTTACCGCCGTACTGACGTCGGTGACCGTCACGGTGGCGCTGGTTGCCGGGGCGCCCGCGGCAGGCGCCGAGGCGTTCTACACTCCACCGTCGCCGCTGCCGGCCGGGCAGGACGGTGATGTGATCAAGTCGCAGCCGTCGTTCATCCTCGGTTCGAAGGCGACCCGGATCATGTATCTGAGTCGGGACTCGAAGGGTGAGGCGATTCCGGTGACCGGCACGGTGATGGTGCCGGACAGGGCGTGGACCGGGGGTGGCCCGAGGCCGATCGTGGCCTACGCGCCGTTCACCGCGGGTCTTGGTGACAAGTGTGCGCCGTCCAAGACCATGGCGGGCGAGGGGGAGGGCGACGCCTCCTCGCTGTTCCAGAGTGGGTTTGTCAACGCCTTGCTGGAGAAGGGGATCGCGGTAGCGCAGACCGATTACGAGGGTCTGGGGACTCCTGGGGACCACACCTATGTGATGCGGGGGGCTCAGGCGCACGCGGTGCTTGATGTGATCCGCGCGGCGCAGCGGTTGCCGGACACCGGTCTGCCCGCGGATGGGCCGGTAGGGATCACGGGGTACTCGCAGGGTGGTGGTGGCTCGGCCGCGGCGGTCGAGTTGGCCCCGAGCTACGCACCCGAGCTCGATATCCGGGGCGCCTATGTCGGTGCGGCACCGGCGGACCTGGCCGTGTTGGCCAAGTCGTTGGACGGTTCGTATGCCGTGGCGTTCCTGGGCTTCGCGCTGGTGGGGTTGAACACCGCGTACCCGGAGACGGAGATTCTGACCAAGCTTGCCAACGAGAAGGGCAAGGAGCTGTACAACACCGCAAGGGACATCTGCACGATGGAGGCGCTGCTCAGGTACCCGTTCTCGCGGACGCGCGACTTCACCAGGGACGGGCGGCCGGTGTCGGCGTATCTCGACGAGGAGCCGTTCAGGTCCATCATGGCGGAGGTGAAGATCGGTAACCGGAAGCCGGAAGCCCCGGTGCTGGTCGAGCACGCCTCGAACGACGACATCGTGCCCTACGGCCAGGGTAGGCAGATGGCCGAGGACTGGTGTGGCAAGGGCGCCACCGTGCAGTTCGAAGACCTGCCGGCCACTCCCGCTTTCGCGCACGTCGGAGCGCTTCCGGCGGCCATGGACAACTCCGCGATCTGGCTGGCCGACCGGCTGTCCGGCAAGCCCGCGACCGACAACTGCGGGCAGTTCTGACACACGGACCGTGCGGTGGTGCCGGGCACCAGCATTCCCTGCCCGGCCCGGCGCCACCGCCTCGCTCACGAGATGCTGGGAGCACGACGTGGTGCTGAATTCGAGTTTCGCCCGAGTGGGCTGGCGCCGGGCGCACAGGTTGTTGACTTCCCGGGCGGTCACAGCCCTGACCGTGCCGCACGGCGTGGACCGCTACCTCGGCCTTATAAATCCACTGTGGTCTGTCAATGAGGTACGCGCGGCCGTCGTCGCGGTCGCGCACCACACCCCGGCCACGGTCACGCTGACGTTACGGCCCAACGGAAACTGGAACGGCGCGCGGGCCGGGCAGTACGTGCGCTTCGCCGTCGAGATCGACGGGGTACGCCGCACCCGGTGCTTCTCGCTGGCCGGCTCCGAACACCGCACGGACGGCCTGATCGAGATCACCGCGAAAGTGAACCCGACCGGCACGGTGTCGGCATACCTCAAGCGGAACGCGCGGCCCGGCCAGATCGTGGCGCTCTCCCAGGCCGAGGGCGAGTTCGTGTTGCCTGCCGCGCTGCCCGAGCACATTCTGCTGATCAGCGGTGGCAGCGGCATCACGCCGGTGATGTCCATCCTGCGCACCCTCACCGACAGGCGGTACACCGGCCGGATCACCTTCCTGCACTACGCCACAGGCCCCGAGGACGTGGTGTACCGCGACGAGCTCGCGGCCCTCGCCGCGGCCAACCCGCTGCTCACCCTGGCCCCGGCCTATCCCCGGCTGCCCGGCACCGGGCGGCTGCGCGGGCGGTTCGATCGGGAACACCTGCTGGAGATCGCGCCCGACTACGCCGAGGCGCTGTGCTACGCCTGCGGACCCGCTTCCCTGCTGGACGCGGTAGGCGCGCTGTGGTGGGCCGAGGAGATCGGCGACCGGCTGCGTATCGAGCGGTTCGCCACGCCCGCCCCGCCGACCGGCGCCGGGGACGCGACCGGCGAGGTGCGGTTCGGGCGCAGCGGCGTCAGCACGCCGGGCGACGGGCGCACGCTGCTGGAGCAGGCCGAGGCGGCCGGCTTACGCCCGGAGTACGGCTGCCGGATGGGCATCTGCCACACCTGTACCAGCGTCAAGTCCAGCGGCTCGGTCCGCAATGTACTCAACGGGACGATCACGGCGGAACCCGGCGAGCGGATCCAGTTGTGCATCAACGCACCCTGCGGTGACGTCGAGCTGGACATCTGAGTCGTCGAAGAAGACGTAACCGACAAGGAAAGCGACATGGCTACCCGAGCCCGTATCCCGCAACTCACCTCCGAGCAACTCGACGAGTTCGGCCGGGAGCTCGACGCGATCCGAAGGGAACTGGTCGAGGACCTCGGCGAGAAGGACGCGGCCTATATCCGCCGTATCGTCGTGCTGCAGCAGCGGTTCGAGCTCCTCGGCCGCGCACTGCTCTGTGCTGGCCGGTTTCCACCCGCCTGGCTCGCCGGAACCGCGGCGCTGTCGATTTCCAAGATCCTGGACAACATGGAGATCGGCCACAACGTCATGCACGGCCAGTACGACTGGATGGGCGATCCCGACCTGAACTCGAAGATGTTCGAGTGGGATACCGTCTGCCCTTCCGAGCAGTGGCGGCACACGCACAACTATGTGCACCACACCTACACCAACATCCTGGGCAAGGACCGCGACATCGGGTACGGCCTGTTACGCATGATCGACGCGCAGCGGTGGCGGCCGTACTACCTCGGCAACCCGGTGTACGCGTTCGTGTTGATGGTCGCGTTCGAATGGGGTGTGATGCTGCACGACCTGGAAATCGATCGGATCATGTCCGGGCGGCGGAAATGGTCGGATACCAGGGGACTGCGGCGCCGGATGTGGGAGAAGAGCGGCAAGCAGGCCATCAAGGACTACGTGCTGTTCCCGCTCCTGAGCGGTCCCGGTGCGCTGGCCACCCTCGCCGGGAACGGCGCCGCGAACCTGGTCCGCAACCTGTGGGCGTTCAGCATCATCTTCTGCGGGCACTTCCCGGACGGGGTGGCGGATTTCACCGAGGAGGAATGTGCGAACGAGACGCGCGGCCAGTGGTACTACCGGCAGATGCTCGGCTCCGCCAACATCGAAGGCGGAAAGCTGTTCCACCTCCTGGCCGGGAATCTCAGCTTCCAGATCGAGCACCACCTGTTCCCGGACATCCCCGCGCGGCGATACCAGGAGATCGCGCCACGGATCCGGGAGGTCTGCGACCGTTACGGCCTCACCTACAACACCGGCCCGCTCGGCAGGCAGGTGGGCAAGGTGTGGAAGAAGATCTTCCGGCTCGCCCTGCCACCGTCCGGTGACCGGGCTTCGGCAGGCGGGAATCACCGGCGCCAGCCCCGGACCGGGCCACGGGTGCTACCCGGTGCCCGGCGCGTGGCGGCGGCATGAGTAACTCTGCGCGAAGCCGCGGCACCCAAGGCGACCACGGAGCGCGCATAGCCGCGGAGGATCTAGCATGAGTACCGCACCGGCACTGGCCGGGCCGGACGCGGCGGATGCGGCAGGTAAGGGTCCCCGCGCGCCGGCGCTCATGGCGGTGGTCGCGCTCGTGGGATTCGTGACCACATTGGACAACACGATCGTCGCGGCCGCCGCACCTTCGATCGGCAGGGAGCTCGGGCTGAGCCTTGCCACGCTACAGTGGATCAGCATCGCCTACATGCTGCCCTACGCCGGGCTGCTGCTGGCCGCCGGCGCGCTGATCGACCGGCTCGGCCGCCAACGCGTCCTGCTCGCCGGGTGCGCGGTGTTCGCGGCCGGGGCGCTGCTCGGGGGCTTCGCGCGATCGCCCGAGTTGCTGCTCGTGGCCAGGGTGACACAGGGCGTCGCGGCCGCGTTCATCGTGCCAGGAACGCTCAGCCTGATCCGTACCGAACTGCCGGCACCCCGGCGCGCCGCCGCCATCGCGGTGTGGACCGCCACGCTCGCCTGCGCGCTCGCACTCGGACCGTGGCTCGGTGGAGCGCTCGCCGAGCACCTGCACTGGAGCTGGATCTTCCTGAGCAACCTGCCGTTCGTCGGGGCGACGTGGCTACTGCTGGCGCGCACCAGCCGAGCCGAGCCCGCCCGTTCCGGCGCGCCGGTGCGGCTGGGCGCGACGACGCTGGTGACGGTGAGCCTGGTGCTGCTCACCGCGTCCGTGGTGACCTCGGGCGGCGTCGCCATCACGGGGCTCCTCGGCGGCGCCGGGCTGCTCGGGCTGCTCGCCTTCGTGGCGTGCGAGCGGCGCGCCGCCGTGCCACTCGTGCCGGTGCGGCTGCGGACGAACCGGGTGTTCCTCGGTGCGAACGCGCTGATCCTGCTGTGGGGGCTGGGGATCAGCGGGATCGTGTTCTTCACCCCGTTGCTCTATCAGGACTTCCTGGGGATGGGGCCGGAGGCGGCCGGGCTGCCGCTGGTGGTGGTGGCCGGTGCGGTGATCTGTACGACCCCGTTCGTGCCGGCGGTGACCAGGGCGCTCGGACCGCATCGCGCGGTGTGCCTCGGGTTGCTGGCGCTGGCCGCCGGGCTGGTGCAACTCGCCGTGGTGAACGACGAGACCACGATGGCGCCCCGGTTGGCCGGGTTGGTGCTCGCCGGTGCCGGGTCGGCGTTCACCGCGCCGATCACCGGGCACGCGCTGGAGCGGATCGGCGAGGACGACACCGGAACCGCCTCCGGCCTTCTCACCGCGTCGAGGGAGCTGTCCAGCGCGTTCGGGGTCGCGCTGATCGGGATCGTGCTCACCTCCGTGCGGGCCGGTGAGATCGCCGCCGGTGCGGCCGAGGGCCCGGCGCTGGGCACCGGGTACGCCGCGGGACTGGTGGTCGCGGCGGTGCTGCAGCTCGCCGGTGCGGCGCTCGCACTCGTCGTGCTGCGCCCCCGACCCGCCGCGAAGTCATTGCCGTCCAAGGAATGTGAGGAAACATGAACAGCGAGGCCGGGTGGCGGTCGTGGCTGATCGAGCGGCTCGCCGCCGTGTCGGTCGGCCAGGTCACCGAACGGGATGTGGACCGGCCGTTGCGGGACCTCGGTGTCTCGTCCCGGAACGCGATGGAGATCGCGGCACAGGCGGGCGCGTTGCTCGGCCGGGAACTTCCGGGCACGCTGGTATGGACCGCCCCGACGATCGCCGAGCTGGCCAAGGTCCTCGCCGCGGGCCCCGAAGCAGTCGATGCGGCGGGTGCCGGGCCTGCGCCGTCCTCCGTGGACGAGACTGTCGCGGTCGTCGGTGTCGCCTGCCGGTTCCCCGGCGCGTCCACGCCGGCTGAGTTCTGGGAGCTGCTGACCGCCGGTCGGTCGGGCATCGGCGAGGTTCCCCCTGGACGTTGGGAGCGGTTCGCCCCGGACGTCGCCGACCACGACCTGCCGACCCACGGCGGCTTCCTCACCGACGTCGCCGGGTTCGACGCCGAGTTCTTCGGGATCAGCCCCGGCGAGGCCGAGGTGATGGACCCGCAGCAGCGGCTGCTGCTCGAGGTGACGTGGGAAGCGTTGGCGAACGCCGGAATCCCGGCCGAGTCCCTGCGGGGTACCGACTGCGGGGTGTTCGTCGGCCTGTCCGCGACGGAGTACGCCCAGCTGACCATGACCGACCTCGACCGCGTCGACGCCTGGTCGGCCACGGGTGCGGCGGCCTCGGTGACGGCCAACCGGGTGTCCTACGCCCTCGGCGCGCACGGGCCGAGTATGACCGTCGACACCGCGTGCTCCTCCTCGCTGGTCGCGGTGCACCAGGCCGTGCGGGCGCTGGCCGAAGGGGACGCCTCCACCGCCGTGGTGGGCGGGGTCAACCTGCTGCTGTCCCCGGCGATCACGGCGAACTTCCAGCGGGCGGGACTGCTCGCCGCCGACGGTCGGTGCAAACCGTTCGATGCCACGGCCGACGGCATCGTGCGCGGTGAGGGTTGCGGCGTCGTGGTACTCAGGCGGCTCGAGGACGCCCGCCGCGACGGCGACAGGGTCCTCGCGTTGATCAAGGGCAGCACGGTCAACTCGGACGGCAGGTCCAACGGCCTGATGGCGCCGAATCCCGCCGCGCAGCAACGACTCCTGTCGCGTGCTTACGAGCGTGCCGGGGTGCGCGCGCGCTCGGTCGACTATGTCGAGGCGCACGGTACGGGGACGCCGCTCGGCGACCCGATCGAAACCGGTGCGTTGACCTCGGTGCTCGGTGTAGGGCGTCCCGAGGGGCGGTCGTTGCTGATCGGCTCGGTGAAGGCCAACCTCGGCCACCTCGAGGGCGCGGCCGGCGTCGCGGGGCTGATCAAGGTGGTGCTGAGCCTGTGGCACTCACGGATCCCGCCGAGCCCGAACTTCACCGAACCCAGCCCGCATATCGACTTCGCGCGCGGCCGGCTGAACGTGGTCACCGAGAACACCGAGTGGCCGCGCTATCCCGGGATCGCGCGGGCGGGGGTGTCCTCGTTCGGCTTCGGTGGTACCAACGCGCACGTCGTGCTGGAGGAGTGTCCGCCCGCAGGTGGTGCCCGCCCCTCGGGCACTGATTCGCCCGCGCGGCGGGCGGAGGTCGTCACCTTGTCCGGCCGGTCCCCTGCGCGGCTGCGCGCCCGCGCGCGGGCACTGGCCGACTGGCTCGAAGGGCCGGCAGAAGGACGCCCCGACATCGCCGTGCTCGCCGCGGCGCTGGCGCATGCCGCGGACGACGCACCGGCGCGGGCCGCGGTGCCCGCGCGTGATCTCGGCCTGCTGCGCGAACGGCTGCGGCTGCTCGCCGAAGGGCAGCCGCACTGGTCGGCGCACACCGCGACACCGGCCGCCGGCCACGACCCGGTGTTCGTGTTCTCCGGGTACGGCTCGCAGTGGCCGGGCATGGCGCGGCGGTTGCTGGCCGAGGAACCGGCGTTCGCCGAGGCCGTCACCGAGCTGGACGGCGTGTTCCGCGAGGTCGCGGGCGTCGAGCTGTCCGTGCTGCTGGCCGCCGAGCAGGACGCGGAGGCCGGGCCGCTTTCCGGCTGGCAACTCGCCCTGTTCGGCATGCAGGTCGCGTTGGCAAGGTTGTGGCGCGCCTACGGGGTGCGGCCGGCCGCTGTCCTCGGCCACTCGATGGGCGAGGTGGCCGCGGCCGTCGTGGTCGGCGCGCTGGAACCGGCCGAAGGGCTGCGCGTGATGGTGCACCGGACGGCGGTGCTCGACGAGCTCCAGGCGGAGGGCGCGGGCGCGATGGCCGTCGTGGAACTCGCCCCCGACGAGCTGGACGAGCTCGCGGAGAGCTTCGCCGAGGTCACCGTCGCGGTGTACGCCTCGCCGACGCAGTGCACGGTCAGCGGGCCCACCGAGCAGGTGGCCGCGCTGGTCGAGCATGTGGCGGCAGGCGGGGGGCTGGCCAGGATCGTGCCGACCGGCGTCGCGGGACACTCCGCCGCGGTCGACCCGCTGCTCGACCGGTTCACCGCCGCGTTGGCCGGCCTCCGCGCGACGCCGGAGGCGATCCCGCCCGGTATCGCGTGGTACTCCGGCGTGCTGGAGGAGCCCCGGTTGTGGCCGGCCTTCGACGCCGGTTACTGGGCGGCGAACCTGCGCAAGCCGGTGCGGTTCACCCAGGCGCTCGCCGCCGCGATGGCGGACGGGCACCGGCTGTTCGTCGAGATCTCACCACATCCGGTGACCGCCGTCGCGGTCGAGCAGACCGCGGGCGATCTCGGCAGTGATCTCGCCGACCTGACGATGATCCCGACGCTGCGCCGCGATCCGGACGACGGGGGTGACGGGTTCGCCGCCGCGCTGGCCGCGATGTGCGCGCAGGGCCGGATCGAGGTGCTCCGTGGGCGCTACCCGGAGCGGGAGGTGATCGACCTGCCGCCACCGGTGTGGGAGCACCGGGAGTACTGGGCCGAGGCGGGTTCGGCGCGCTCCCCCGGCCGGACCGGGCACCCGTTCCTCGGCGAGCGGGTCGAGGTGCCGGGGACCGACCAGCAGGTGTGGCCGGCCGAGGTGGGGCTGGCCGCGCACCCGTGGCTGGCCGAGCACACCGCGCACGGCGTGCCGGTCCTTCCGGCCGCCGCGCTCGCCGAGCTGATGCTGGCGGCGGCCGCGGACGCGCTGCCCGCCGAGCCCGCCACGGACGACGTCGAGCTGCGCGAGGTGGTGCTGCACCGGATCCTGCCGCTGGCCGAGCGTACCCAGGTATCGGTGTCGGCGGTGCCGGCGCGCGGCGGCGACATCGAACTGTCGGTGTCCGCCCGCTCCGGCGGGGAGTGGGAACGCTACGCCTCCGCGACCGCGACGGCCGGCGGGACGCCCACCGCCGCGGTCGCGGGGGAGGTGCTGGTCGAGGTGGAGCATCCCGCCGGCCCCGCACGTTCCGGCTTCACGCTGCATCCGGCCCTCGGTGCGGCCTGCGTGCGCGCGCTGGTGTCCCTCGCCGGTGACCCGGGCGACCCGGTGTGGCTCGCCACCCGGATCGGCCGCGTGCGCGTCACCGGCGATCCCCGCCGTGCCGCCACCGTGTCCGGCTCGCTGGACTCCTCGACCGGCTCGGTTCGCCTGCTCGACCCGGACGGCGCGGTGCTGGCCGAGCTCGCCGGGGTCACCCTGGCCGCCACCGCCAGGGCGGACATCCCGTTCGTGCCGGAAAGGCTTGCCTACCAAGCGGAATGGGTGCCGAGTGAGCTACCCGCCGACGCCGCGTCATCCACAGCGTCCATATCGGACTGGGTCGTGTTGCACGCGGACAGCGTGGACCCGGCCGCCCTCGTCGGCCTGCTGACCGAGCGTGGCCACCGCGCGGTCGCGGTACCGATGAGCAGGCGCGGCGAGCCCGGTGCGATCACCGGCCCGGCCGCGGCCGGCGGTGTGGTCGTGCTGGTGGACAACCCGGACTCGCCGGCCGAGCTGGACGCCGCGCGGGCCCTGACGCTCGCCGTCGCCGGTGTGGTCCGCGAGCTGGCCGGGTCGGCCGGCACGCCACCACGGCTGTGGCTGGTCACCCGGGGAGCCAGGGCGGTGCGACCGGACGAGGCCGGACACCCGGGCCCCACCGCACTGCGCGGCCTGGTCCGGGTGCTCGCCTACGAGCATCCCGAGCTGCGAGCCACCCTGATCGACCTCGACGGGAGCGACCGAGCGGCCGAGCGTACCGCGGTACGCGAGCTGCTGGCCGACCGGCCGGAGGACGAGGTGGCCTGGCGCGACGGCAGGCGTTTCGCCTACACCGTGGCGCGCGACGGCCTCGCGGTCGAGCAACGGCCCGCGCCGGTCGTCCGGGACGGCGCGTACCTGATCACCGGCGGACTCGGCGGCCTCGGCATCGCGGCGGCCAGGTGGCTGGCCGGGGCGGGTGCCACCCGGATCGTGCTGTCCGCGCGCCGCGGGCCGTCGGCCGCGGCGCGTGCCGCGATCGAGGAGATCACCGCATCCGGCGCCGGAGTCGAGGTGGTGACCGGGGACATCGCCGATCCCGGCGTCGCCGAGCGGATGGTGCGCGCGGCGAGCGGCGACGGCAGCCCGCTGCGGGGTGTGCTGCACGTGGCCGGGGTGCTCGCCGACGGCGCCGTGCTCGCCATGGACGCCGACGACCTGGCCGCGGCGTGGCGGGCCAAGACCGAGGGCGCGTTACGGCTGCACGAGGCCTGCGCCGGGATCGAGCTGGACTGGTGGCTGGCCTACTCGTCGGCCGCCGCCCTGTTCGGCTCGCCCGGCCAGGCCGCCTACGCCACGGCGAACGCATGGCTGGACGCGTTCACCGCATGGCGGCGAGCCAGGGGGCTGCCCGCGGCCACGATCCAGTGGGGTGCGTGGGCCGAGATCGGTGGCGCGGCGGGCAAGAACAACCCGATCCTCGAACCGATGCCGCCGCGCGAGGGCATCGCCGCGCTGTCCGCCGTGCTCGCCTCCGGGCGCGGGCAGACCGCGATCACCCGGTTGGACACCGGCACCGTGCTGGAGCTGTTTCCCCGGCTGGCCCAGCGGCCGTTCTTCGGCGCGCTGGTCGCTCCCGGGCAGGCGGGCGGTACGGAGCCGGGGGCGGGGATCGACGCGGTACGCGCCCTCGCGGCCGAGGACCCGGATCGGGCCCGCGTCGCCGTGCGTGACCACATCGTCTCGTTGCTCGCCGAGATGATGTGGCTGGACACCGAAGGACTGGACCCGCACGCCCCGCTCACCTCGCTCGGGCTCGACTCGCTGCTGGCCATGCGCGCCCGCGGCGCCGTCGAGCGGGACTTCGGCGCCACCCTTCCGCTCCCGCTGCTGCTGCGCGGGGCGAGCCTCACCGACGTGGCCGACCATCTGGTCGACGAGCTGCGCACCGCGGGAACGGCGGTGCCGGCGCCGGATCGGGCCGCCCGGCCCCGGCGCGGCGGACCGGGCAGCAGGGACTTCGCGGAGCGGTGGGTGGCCCGCGTCCTGCGCCAGGTCCTCGAAGGCAACGGTGCCGGGGAGGCCGTCGACGTGCACCTGCCGCTTGCCGAGGTCGGGTTGGACGGCGCGGCGGCGGAACGGCTCCGCGAGGCCGTTTCGGCCGCTCTCGGCCGAGCGGTCACTGCCGGAGAGTTGTTCGCCGTGCCGACGATCGCGGGGGTGGCCGATGCCCTGCGTGCCGAGCTCGAGAGTACCGGCGACGGCCCCGTGCGCGTGCTGGGCGGCGGTGGGGACGGCGACGGCACGCCGCTGTACCTGTTCCATGCCGCGGGAAGCCCCACGGCGGTGTACCGGCCACTGGTCGAGCTGCTGGACACGGACATGACCTGCTATGGCATGGAACGCCTCGACGAGCTGGACACCGTGGAGGCCAAGGCGGTGCGGTACGTCGAGTTGATCAGGGCGCGGCAACCGGAAGGTCCGTACCGGCTCGGCGGTTGGTCGTTCGGTGGGATGCTCGCCTTCGAGGTGGCAAGGCAGCTCACCGCGGCGGGTGCGGAGATCGAGTTGCTGTTCCTGATCGACACGATCATCCCGTTGCCCGATATGGAGTCCTCGCCCGAGGAAGCGCTGCGCGCCCGGCTGCGCCGGTTTGTCGGGTACGTCGAGCAGACCTACCAGGTGGACCTCGGGTTGCCGGAACATGAACTGGTCGCCCTGCCCGAGCGGGAGCGCAACGAGCTGGTCATGCGCAGGCTGTCCGAACGGGTGGCCGGTATGGGCGCCGCCGTGCTCGAGCACCAGCGGGCCTCCTATGTGGACGCCCGGATATCCGAGCAGTACACGCCGGGCGAGTATGCCGGGCCGGTGCTGCTCTTCCGTGCGAAGGACCCGCACCCGCTGACCACCACGCTGGACCCGCGTTACCTGCGGACCGACGACGCGCTGGGCTGGGACGACTTCTGCGCGAATCTGGAGGTCGTCAAGGTGCCCGGCGACCACATCACGGTCATCGACGCACCACACGTCGCGATCGTCGCCGATCGGATCTCCGCTGAGCTTTCCCTTGTCCAGGAAGTGAGGAAGATATGAGAAGGATACGACAACGCCGTCGCTTCTCGATGGTCGCGCTCGCCGCGGGAATGCTGGTCGCGGCCGTAGTCCCGGTCGCGGGGCAGGACGCGGTCGCCGCGCCGGCGGCGGCCGTGGCCGACGACGGGGCGAAGGTCATCGACGAGACTCGGATCGACGAGCGCACCATCGACCTGACGATCGAGACGCCTTCGCTGCCAGGGGACATATTCCAGCCAGGGACGGCCATGGTGCGGCTGCTCGTGCCGGCAGGCTGGTCGAAGGACTCCGACCGGACCTGGCCGGTGCTGTACCTGCTGCACGGCTGCTGCGAGCCCATGGAGTACAAGTCCTGGACCGAGTTCACCGACGTCAAGGACTTCACCGCGGACAAGCAGGCGATCATCGTCATGCCGAGCGCCGGCAAGATCGGTATGTACAGCAAGTGGTGGAACTACGGGTTCTCCGACAAGCCGGACTGGCCGACCTTCCACATGACCGAGGTACGGCAGATCCTGGAGCGCGGCTACAACGCGGGCACGAAACGCTCGATCGCCGGGTTGTCCATGGGCGCCTACGGCGCCATGGAATACGCCAGCCGCTTCCCCGGCACGTTCGGCGCCGCGGCGGCGTACAGCGGTGCGATCAACGTTCTGATGCCGCCCATCCCCGAGGTGACGCAGCTGAACATCATGGCGCAGGGCATTTTCCCCTGGGGAATCCTGTGGGGCGACCCGTGGTCCCAGCGGGCACGGTGGATGGACCACAACCCCTTCGACAAGGTGGAAAAGCTCCGCGGCACGAGGCTGTACGTGTCGTCCGGTGACGGCAATCCCGGACCACTCGAGGACCCGAATGCCCCGGACCCCGCCGGAGAACTGCTCGAAGGGATAGCGCTCGGCAATTCCAAGACATTCACCGAAAAGCTGCAACGGAACGGTATTCCGGTCACGACGGACTACTACGGTCCCGGCACGCACACCTGGCCGTACTGGGAACGCGCCCTGAAACGGTCCTGGCCCATCCTCGCCTCCGGCATGGGCATCTGACGGCCTGTTCCGAAACTGGAGGTAGCTGCCTGTGTCGCGCGCTCAGGAACAGGCACTGACGAACGGATTGAAGGAAAGCCATGACTATGACCTCGAACAGCCCGAACTCGGCCGGCATCGATCCGGTGCGTGCGGGCGCCGAAAGTCTCCCCGCGGCGCTGGCGCACTGGGCCGAGACCCGGGGCGACGCGCGGGCGCTCACCTTCGTGGACTACGCCGGCGACCCTGCCGGGGTGGCCACCTCGCTGACCTGGCGGGAACTCGACGCCAAGGTGACCGCGCTGGCGGCCTGGTGCCAGCGGCGCGCCCACCGGGGCGACCTGGCCGCCATACTGGTCGAGCAGTCGGCGGAGTACGTGATCGCGTTCCTCGGTGCGCTGCGAGCGGGGCTGGTCGCGGTCCCGGTATTCGAGCCGTCCCCGCTGCCGGGGCACCTGTCGCGGCTGGCGGCCGTACTCGCCGACTGCGACCCGGCCCTGGTGCTCACCACCCGGCGGCAGGCCGACGCGGTGGACGAGTTCCTGGTCGAGCACGACCTCGCCGGGTCGCGGCTGGTCGCGGTCGACATGCTGCCGGAGACGATCGGCGCGGAGTTCGACCCGGTGCCACCGCGGCCGGACGAGCTGGCGTACCTGCAGTACACCTCGGGATCCACGAGGAACCCGGCCGGCGTGATGATCACCCACGGGAACGTGGCCGCCGCGGCCACCCAGACCGTGCGGGCCTATGAGGGCACGCCCGGCGGCACGGTGGTGAGCTGGCTGCCGTTGTTCCACGACATGGGGCTGGTCGTCGGCCTGGCGGCGCCGCTGATGGGCGGGCTGTCGTCCACCCTGATGGACCCGATCGCCTTCCTGACCCGCCCGGTGCGGTGGCTGGAGCTGATGGCGGGCTCGGGAGCGGCGATCACCGTCGCACCCAACTTCGCCTACGGCTACACGGCCGCGCGTACCACCGATGAGGACATGGCTGGGCTGAGCTTGGACGCCGTGGCGCTCTTCGGCGACGGTAGCGAGCCGATCGTGCCGTCGATCGTGGACTCCTTCTACGCGAAGTTCGCCGAATGCGGGGCGAAACCCAGCATGTTCCGCCAGGGCTACGGTCTGGCCGAGGCGGTGCTGCTGGTGTCCTCCTCGCCGGCGGGGGAGCCACCGAAGCTGCGGACCTTCGACCGGGTGGGCCTCGCCGCGGGCCGGGCGATCGAGGTGGCGCCCGACGCGGTGTCGAGTTCCACGCTGGTGTCCGCCGGCCAGCCGCTGGACCAGCAGGTGCGCGTGGTCGACCCGCAGACCCACGTGGTGCTGCCGGACGGGCACGTCGGCGAGATCTGGACCAGCGGGCCGAACGTCTGCCTGGGGTACTGGGGCAAGGGTGACGCCGAGTCGGCCGCCGTGTTCCGAGCCGAGCCGCGCGACGAGGACGACCGCCCGCTCGAACCGTATCCCGGAACTCGTGGCTGGCTGCGCACCGGTGATCTCGGCGTCTGCCTTGACGGCGACCTGTTCGTCACCGGGCGGTTGAAGGACCTGATCATCGTGGACGGCCGCAACCACTACCCGCAGGACGTCGAGTACACCGTGCAGAACGCGCACCCCGCGATCCGGCGGCACGCGGCCGCCGCGTTCTCGGTAGCGGGCGACCAGGGTGAGCACGCCGTGGTGGTCGCCGAGCGGGCGCGCCAGGTGACCGCGGAGGAGTTGGACCCCGCGGAGGTGGCCGCCGCGGTCTCCTCCGCGGTGTCGAGCGAGCACGGGCTGGCCGTGCGGGATGTGGTACTGATCGGACCCGGCGAGCTGCCGCGTACGTCGAGCGGCAAGGTCCGGCGGGCGGCGTGCCGGACGCGTTACACCGAGGGCACCTTCGGCCTGGACGGCTGACCACGATGTCCGTTGTGGACGTCCCGGTCGAGGGTGACCGGCGCACGGGCGTCCCCGCGTTCGCCGGGCTGCCGGTGCTCGCGATCGCGGGAGCGGTCGGAGCGGTACTGCTGGCGGTCAGCGGCCGGTTCGGCTATTTCGGCGATGAGCTGTACTTCCTCGCGTCCGGCCGTTACCACTGGTCGTGGGGTTACGCCGACAATCCGTGGCTGCTGCCGGGGCTGGCAAGGCTGCTCGACGCGGCGTTCCCCGGCTCGGTGGTCGGGCTTCGGCTGTTGCCGATGATGCTCACCTGCGGTGGGGTGGTGCTGGCTGCGCTGATCGCCAGGGAGTTCGGCGGTGGGCGGAAGGCACAGGTGCTCACGGCGGGGGCGTACGCGCTGTCGTTCCACCTGCTCGGTTCCGGGCACGTGCTGGCGACCTCGACGGTGGATCCGTTCTGCTGGGTGCTGGTGAGCTGGCTGGTCGTGCGATGGGTGCGCACCGGGTCCGACCGGCTGCTGCTGATCGCCGGGCTGGTCACGGCGATCGCCATGCAGGGCAAGTGGCTCATCGCGTTCTTCTGGTTGGCGCTGGCCGTCGGCGCGTCGGTCGCCGGGCCGCGTCGGCTGCTCGGCAGGCCGGCGTTGTGGGCCGGCGGGGTGCTCACCGTCGTCGCCAGCGTTCCGACGCTGATCTGGCAGATCGACAACGGCTGGCCCTACCTGCTGATGCGGGAGGTGGTTGCCGAGCAGAACTGGCGGCTGTTCGGCGGTCCACCGGCGATGATCCCGCTGGTGGTGCTGGCGGCCGGACTGCTGCCGGGGGCGTTCCTGGTGTGCCACGGGCTGTATGTGCTGCTGAGGTCCGAGCACCTGCGGGAACACCGGCTCTTCGGCTGGGCGGCTGTGCTGCTCCTCGTGATCTTCCTGGTCACCGCGAGCCGGTACTACTACGTGGCGGGGATGTTCGCCGTGCTGTTCGCCGCCTCCGCGGTGATGATCGAGCGACGGTCTCCGGCCCGCTGGTGGCGGTGGGTGCCGACCTGGCCGGTATACGCGCTGTCGGTGCCGCTGATGGTCTATCTGGTGCTGCCGGTGCGCCCGGCGACCGCGTTCACCGGGATCGGCATCGTGGACTTCGTGTCCAGCGGCAGCTACGGCTGGCCCCGGCTGGCCGACACCGCGGCCACGGCGTATCGCGCGCTGCCACCGGACGACCGCGCGCGCACCGCGGTCATGGGCGACAGCTACTGGCAGGCCAGCGCGCTGGATGTGTACGGCCGCGAGCGCGGACTGCCCGGAGCGTACGGCCCGGAACGCGGATACTGGTACGCCGGTCGCCCGCCGGAGGGCACCACGCGGGTGCTCTACGTCGGTGGCGAGGCGGCCTGGTTGCGCCAGTTCTTCGGTGAGGTCAGCCAGGTGGCCACCGTGCGGCTGGACATCACGGCGACGGTGGCCAACCAGAACGTGCCGATCTGGCTTTGTGACGAGCCTTCCGACCCGTGGCCCGAGCTGTGGGAACGCATGCACCGCCCGTAGGACCCCTGACCGGAAGGAGTGTCCCGTGCCTGAGCGTGGGTGGTGAGTACGAGAGCATGCCGGCGACAAGATCCCTGATCGTGCTCGCTCTGGCGACCCTGCTCACCCTGGTGGTCGCTCCGGCCGCGCGAGCCGGGCGCGGCGAGCCGCGGTTGCCCGTCCCGTGGACCACGGTCGCGGGCTCGCACGCGAACAACGTGACGCCGGGCGCCCCGCCGCCCGGCGCGAACGACTGGTCCTGCGACCCGAGCGCGCGGCACCCGAATCCGGTGATACTGCTGCACGGCGGCGGGTCGAACCAGACCTCGGCCTGGCAGACCTTCGCCCCGTTGCTGGCGAACAACGGGTACTGCGTGTTCTCGCTGACCTACGGGGTGCCCTTCGCGCCGCTGCCGGGCGGTCTGCTGCCGATGGAGCAGAGCGCGAGGGAGCTGTCCGTCTTCGTGGACAAGGTGCGCAGTCGTACCGGATCCGCCAAAGTGGACATAGTCGGGCACTCCGCGGGAACCATCATGCCGAGCTACTATGTCCGCTTCCTCGGTGGCGGACCCAAGGTGGACAAGTACGTGAGCCTGAGCCCGCTATGGCACGGCACTACGCAGCTCGGGATCTCCACGTTGTACCAGCTCTCCGAAACGCTCGGGCTGAAACGCTGGTGGGACCGGATGGTCGGCATCGTTTGCGGCGCCTGCAACCAGTTCCTGCAAGGCTCGGAGTTCCTGAAGAAGCTGCACGCCAGGGGCATCTTCGATCCCGCGATCACCTATACCAACATCATGACCCGCTACGACTGGGCGGTGATCCCGTACACCAGCGGCGTCGGCCACGGCCCAGGCGTGCGCAACATCGTGCTGCAGGACGAATGCCCACTGGACTTCGCCGAGCACGGTGGGATCCTCGCCGACCGCAACGCGGCCGGACATGTGCTCAACGCGCTCGACCCGGAACACGCCGCACCGGTGGGCTGCGTACTGACCACACCCGTGGGCAGCCTGCTCCCGCCACGTTAGCGCAGCAGACCTCCGAGCAGGACGGGTTTCAGCAGGTCGACCCGGGCACCCGGAGCTGGTCAGTTCGGCGTCGCGCGGTTGCGGGCGAGGAGCCACACGGCGAACCCGGGCACACCCGGGACTGCGAAGATGAGTAAGAAGATCGGTAACTCCTCCGCGAAGGAGTAGCCTGCCTCGAACACGCCGATGGCGAGGTTGCCTGCGGCGAGGGCGAACCAGACCAGCAGGAAATCCTCCGCCGCGCGCTTCACGCCGAGCGGCCGAACGAGCAGTCCGGCCAGCAGGAACACCACGGCGAGGGCGAGGCCAACAATGATGATGACGAGTGTTCGGCTCATGCCACCTCCACGGTGATGTCTGCTTCGGCTGCGAGGTTGCCATATCGGTTCGAGTGCGTCGCCGTCGAGGATAAGTCGCGTGTGGACATTCTACCGCAGGGCAGGCCGCACTCGTCAGTGCACGCCCTCGATCGGGCGACTTACTGCTGTTGCGCCACCCGGGATCACCAGGAGTTGCCGGCGGTACGTGTAGACCCACAGGATGATTGTGTTTCCACTGGTCATGTCGGCTTCTAGGGTGTGGGGTGCGGCCGCGCCACAGGCCCGGTCGCCCGCTCGACCACAACGGCAAGACGCGACATTTCTGCGAAGGAGAGACGTGATGCCTGACATCGATGCGATATCGGATCCGCCGGTGCGTGCCGTAGTGGCCGCGATCAATGCCGCGGACCGAGACGGATTCTTCGCTTCGATCACCTCGGATGCCACCCTGTCCGACGACGGTGTCGAACGAGACCTCACCCAGTGGGTGGACCGAGAGGTCTTCATCTCACATGGCCGCATGGAGAACGTCGTGTCGCAGTCGGAAGACGGGCGTTCCTTTGTCGTGGACTATCGTAACGACACCTACGGCCTCATGCGCACTGCCTGGAAGTTCGAGGTGAGCGACGGAAAGGTGAGTCGTATCGAAACGGGGCAAGCCTGAACCCGCCGTCCCGTACCGGACGCTGGTCGTTTCTCGGCGACGCAAGCGCATTCGTGGACGGCTCGCCGACGTCACGGCCGAGTTGCCCCGGCCGTGACGTCGGCGAGCCACATGCCGCTTTCGTCAGTAGGGGCGGTCGATGACGTTGCCCGTGTCGCGATACCAGCGGATGTAACCGTGCTGGAAATCGTTCCGCCTACCGCCGGAGACGCTGTACTCCCCGCTTGCCGGGTAGCCGAGGTACGAGCGTTCCCAGCCGAGCGACTCCCAGCGCCGCCTGATCGAGCCGTACACCTCATGCGCGCCGGTGCCGGCCGTCCAGTAGATCGAGCCTTTCTTCGAGAAGTGGTTGTACCGGCCGATTCCGTCCGGTGTCGTGGTTTCGTCCGTCACGGGGTATCCCAAGGGGCTCCGTTCCCAGTCGAGGGCGGCCCACCGCTGCCGGATCGAGCCCCATATGCCGTGTGCGCCGTTGGCGTCCGTCCAGTAGATCGAGCTCTTCTTCGAGAAGTGGTTGTACCGGCCGATTCCGTCCGGTGTCGCGTTTTCGTCCGTCACGGGGTACCCCATCGGTCCGCGTTCCCATCCGAGCGCGGCCCACCGCTGCCGGATCTCGCCCCACACTCCGTGGGCGCCCGTGCTCGGCGTCCAGTAGACCGAGGCCGCGAGGGTGCTCGGGGTGCCCGCGAAGTGGTTGTACCGCCCGACGCCGTCCGGTGTTGCGGCCTCGTCGGTGGTCGGCGGTCCGAACCGGCCGTGCCCGCCGAGCGCGAGGTAGCGGTCCAGGATGTCGCCGCGTACCCGGTGCACCCCGGTTTCCGCCGACCAGTACAGCCTTCCCTGCTCGTACGGGCGGTAGTGCACGTCGCCGTCGACGATCTCCGGACCGGTCGGTGCGCCGAGCAGCGCCTGTAGGTCCGGTTCGGCTTCGTAGCGCTGCTCGATCGGCGTCGAGTAGTGCGCGGACAGCGTCAGGTCCTCGCCGCCCATGGTCAGCGTGCGCGACCGCGCAGGCTCGCCGTCGGTCCATCCGGTGAACGGCGAGACACCGTCATTCGCGGTCGCGGCCGCGATCACGTCGAGCGTCGCACCCTCGGTGATCATGGACGAACTGACCGGGTCCTCCCCTCCTTCCCCATCTTCGACGGGAATCTGGAGCACCGCGGGCACGTTGCTGACCAGCTTCAGCAGGTGTTCCCGCGGCCACGCCGTATACGCCCGGCTCACGGACACGCCGTCGCTGTCGGTCGCCGTGGCCGTCAGCACCATCCGCGAGTTCGGATGGTCGGTGAACGGCACCGTGAACTCGGGGCCGTCCGCACTCTCCCCAGGGTGGTCGTGGCAGGCCTCCTCCTCTGGACAGTGCAGGACGTTCCTCGACCAGTGCACCGGCAGCGAGCCGTCCTCGACGTCCGTCGCCGTGGCGCCGAGTTCCACCGGTTCCCCGACCGCGAACTCGACATCGCCGGGCGTGGTGAGGTCGATCACCGGCGAGTAGTTGCCCGGCACCACCGGGAGCTGCGTCGACTCGCTCGCCCCGAGCGGGTCGGTCACCGTCAGCGTCGCGGTGAACCGCTCGGGTTCGTCCGCGTAGGTGTGTGCGGCGCGCTCCCCGCCGCCGGTCGTGCCGTCACCGAAGTCCCACTCGTAGGTGAGCATCTCGCCGTCGGGGTCGTAGGAGCCCGAGCCGTCGAAGGTCGCGGTTCGGGTCGCCGGATCGGTGCTGACCTCCGCCTTCGCGATCGGTTGCCTGTTGCCTTCGACATAACTGAGCCTGCGCAGCATGCCGGTGGAGATGTCGGCGAGGACGATGTCCCCGTTGGTGGCCGCGGCGAACTTCACCGGACCGCCGATGTCGACGCCGAAGGGCGGGCTCTGCGGTGGCTCGGTGAGGTTTCCCTGCAGGTCGTATCGCAACGACCACAGCTTGTGCCTGACGTAGTCCCCGAAGAAGTACGCGCCCCGGTACTGCTCCGGATAGCTGATACCGGAGTAGAAGATGCCCCCGGTGATGCTGTTGGCGGTCCCGTGGGGCAACGCGACGAGCGGTGGCGTGTTGGCCACCCCGGCGCAGCCCGGCAGGTCGGCGTAGCCGCCCATGCGCACGTCGCCTTCCCAGCACGGCCACCCGTAGGCCCGACCTGGCTGCACGACGTTGATCTCCTCCCACCTGTTCCAGCCGACGTCGCCCACCACCGGCAGGCCGGTGCGTGGATCGAGGGACAGCCGGAAGGGGCTGCGGAAACCGCTGGCGAACACGCGGCTGCGGACGGAGCCCGGGTCCGCCTCCTCGTAGAACGGGTTGTCCGGCACGCCGAGCCCGTCGGCCGTCAGGTGCAGGATCTTGCCCTGAAGCGCGTCGGGGTCGAGTGACCTCAGCGCGTTCGGATCGACGCCGGTGTAGCCCGCGTTGTCGCCGAAGGAGACCCAGAGGGTTCCGTCCTGCGCGGCGACAACGCCCCAGATCCCGTGGACGTTCGTGTCCGCCGGTTCGTCGATCAGTACCCGCTCCAGGGCGATGCCGGTCGGATCCGGAGAACCGGTCACCCGGTAGCGCTCCAGCCGGAGCGCCGAGCCGGTATCGGTCGGCACCGACCTGGAGAGGTAGATCTGGCGCGAGGTGGCGTAGTCATGTGCCACGGCGAGCCCGACAAGTCCCAGGTCACCGCTGGTGACGACGGACAGTTCGTGGATCGTCCGTGGCTGCCCGGCGGGCGGGACCCAGGCGAGGGTGCCCTGCTTGCCGATGCTCAGCAGGCCACCACCGTCCGGTAGGTACGCGAAGTCGGTCAGCTCCCCCGCCTGCTGGCCGCTCGGCTGGTCGCGCAGCACGAAGCCCGGCGGCAGCGTCGGCACCGCGGCCGCCGGTGGCGCGCCGGCGACGGGCACGGCCAGCAGACCTCCGATCATCAGGACGGTGGCGAGGAAAGCGCGGACGAATGGGCGCGTTTTCACAAGAACCATGCCTGGCTATCGCTCAACCGGGTGAAGGAGTTTCACACGATCGGGTAGGGTAATGGGAATGTGACTTGATCGCGTATCGGTCGGGCTATATGTCTTATTCACACGTCGGGTTATTCAGGTCCGTAGCGTGCGTCACAAGTGCTTGACCTGAAACGACCTTCCCGCCCGTCGCCCACCACCACCCACACGGTGGCGCTGCGCGCCGCGGTGACCATGGGCCTGGCGGCCCGCGGTCGCTGGGTCGTTCTGAATAACCCTCTATGCACCCGAAAGGTCAGTACGCCCCTCGCTGTGCACCGACAGGATGTCCGTGATCGCCCGGTTGCACGGCGTGGGAACACCGAGCGCGGCGCCGCGCTCGACCACGTCACCGCTGAGCCAGTCGACCTCGAGCCGGTTGCCGCGTTCGAGGTCGTGGTGCATCGACGAGGTCATGCCCGCGGACACCTGATCGGTGAAGGCGAGCCGATCGTCGGCGTAGTCGGCGGGCAGCGGCACTCCTGTGGCGCGCGCGACCCGCACCACCTCGTCCATCACGTCGCGAAGGAAAGCGCGAGCACGTGGATGGTCGCGGATCGGTCCGATCGTCGTGCGGGAGGTGCTGGTCGTGCCGGAAAGCCCGACCAGGAACACGAACTTCTCCCAGACGGCCTGCTCGATCCGGTCGCTGATCTCGACGTCGATCCCGCTGCCGGCGCAGGCGTCGCGGAACTCCCGCACCCGCGGTGAGATGGCGCCGTCGTACTCGCCGAGCACCAGCTTCTGCAGCGTGCCGGAGTGGCGAATGACCCCCGGCTCGGCGATCGTGGCGGCGATGTAGCACACCCCGCCGATGACCTGCGCGTCACCGAGGACGCGTCGCAGGATGTCGTCCTTCACCACGCCGTTCTGGAGCGACACCACACCGGTTTGCTCGGTGAGCAGCGGCCTGACGAGCTCGGCCGAGGCCTCCGTGTCCCACAGTTTCACCCCGAACAGCACCAGGTCGACCGGATCCAGCTCGGCGGGATCGTCGGTGACCTCGACCTCGGGCAGATGCGCGTCGCCGAGCGGGCTCTCCACCCGCAGGCCGTGCGCACGCAGCGCCTCGAGCTGGCGTCCCCTGGCCACGAAGGCGACATCGTGGCCGCCCCGCGCCAGCCGGGCGCCGAAGTAGCCGCCCACCCCACCGGTTCCCATCACCGCGATCCGCATGCGACCTCCTTGGCCCCACATTCAGCCCGGTCTACCGGCTACCGATCACCACGAGCTCATCGCACTGGCCGGTGATCGTTCTTCTCGTGCTGTGCAGCAGATTGTCCAGCAACCGCAGGCAGTGCGTGTCGCGGGTCTCCTTGCCGGCCGCGGTGGCCGCCCGGGCCTGCTCATGTGTGGCCCGCAGCAGGTGCGGCTGGACGATGGCCACTTTCGTGGGATCGCTGTCCAAGCGTAGCCGCAGCTGGTCGACGAAGTCGGCCGGCGCGATGCGCTGACCGTCGTGCCACGCCGCGTGCGCCGCGACGCGCGGCACGGCGAGCCTGTTGACGAGCGTTTCCGCGCGCAGGGAGGTCACGTTCTTCTCCGCCTGGCTGACGAGCTGCTCGAACCCTGTCACGGCGAGCCGCCTGGTTGGTGAGTCGCTCGCCGCGGCCTTGACGTGGATCGCCGTCAGCGTTCCGTCGTCGGCCAGGTGCAGGAAGTCGGCGATCTCGCCCGCGCCGTCGTCGCAGAGCAGCCAGCCGACCCCGAATCGGTGTACGACCCAGGCGAACAGGGAACTGTCGCCACCGATGCCGATCGCGTCGTGGATGGCCCGGTCTCCGTGCACCGCAGGCTTCTCCCGAGTGACCAGGTATCCACCGAAGTCCTCGAACTGGAGGTTCGTGAACGGTGCGTCGACCAGGCTCCGCCAATGGATGTGGCGCCCGTCGAAAGCGTGCCCGGATCCGTAGTACAGGGTGAGCAGGCCCCCGGTCGCGAGAGCGTCCTTGATCTGCGCCAGCTCAGCGCCCATCGGCGGACCGTTGTGCCGCACCTCGAGCCGGAACCCGCTGTGTGCCCTCACCGGGTTCAACATGAACGTCGCCTTGGCATCGCCGATCACCACGTCCAGCTCCGTGGTCGCCGAATCAGGCCGGCCACGTACCTCCATGGTTGCCTGGGCGAGCAACTCGGCGTAGCGGATCTCGTCCGCACCGGCATCGGCCTCGCCGCGCATCTGGTCAGGATCACTCACCGCGATGTCGACGGCGAACCTTACCCTGGCCAGGTCGGTCTCGGGCACGGCGAGCCCACCGAAGGGCAGCGCGGGCGAGGCCTCCGAGACAAGTTCCTTGCCCAGCATGTCGAGCGCTTCGCCGGTGGCGGCGAGGAACATCGGGAATTCTGTGGTCTGCTTCCAGGAGATCTTGGACTTGTCCGGCGACACGGTCAGCAGATCACGAAGGACGGCGGTGTCGTTGCCGGGCACGTAGTGGATCTTCGCGGCGCTCAGCGCGAAACCGCCGTCCTCCAGCGGATGCAATGCGTCCTGGAGTCGGAGGCCGGTCAGGGCTTTGCCGTCCGGCCTCGTGGCCCGGCGGCGGTGCACCCCGCGCATCCAGATCATCCGGCCGTCGCCGTGGAACGTTCCCGCCAGCACCTCGGCGGGGAAGAACCGGAACTCGGCGTTCCGTTCCACCCAACTCCTGAGCTGGGACTCGCTCGTGATGGTGGTGCAGACCGCGACGAGGCGGTTCCTTCGCGTGGCGAGGGTGAGGTGGTTGTGGAGATCGACGATGCCCGACTCCGCCATCGCCCACCCCGGGGAACGCACGACCTGGCGGTACACGCCGTAGAGACTGTCGAACCCGAGTTCCCGCAGAGTTCCCAGCGACTCGATCGCGTCGCCGGCCAGTTTGGTCACCTCGGCTCGCACCCGGCACGATGCCGCTCGCCCTCGCTTTCCCGCCGATTCGCGCAGGAACACTGTGAGGCTCGCGAACGCGATCTGCGGATCCTCGCCGGTGCATTCCAGCACCGTGATCGACAGATACGGGTTGAGCTCGGCCAGCGGCAGTTCCGGCAGGGATTCGTGGTCCATCGCCGCTGACGCTAGCTACGCGTGCCGCGCGAAACCATACTGGAAAAGGCTTCGTCAGCGGTTTGACCACAAGCTGTCCAATGGTCAATTCAAGCTGTCGAGGAGTAATACCAGTGCGTCCCGTCCCGCCGCGGCCGCCATCGCGCGCAACGCCGACAAGTCGGTCGACTCGAATCCCAGCTGCCTGCCCGCCTTCGTCGCGAGCGCGGTGACCTCGCCTGCCTTTCGCTGCCTCGCCCGGGCGAACGACTCCACCCGATCAAGGAACCCCTGCTCCCGTAGCTCCTTGTCCGCACACCAGATCCGTACGACGGTCGTGCTCAACGCTGCGAACGAGCCGAGGCTGGCGCACGGGATCGGCCCGGACGGCTCGAAGGCCGATCTCGGAAGCTCTACCTGCCACCCGCCGTGCGGGAACCGGACGGGCCGGTACCCGGACAGTCCTTTGCGCAGCAGCCAGCTGGTTATCCGGGTCCGCTGCTCCTCTTCTGTCGTGTCCTCGTTCGCGAGCGCGCCTTGGATCTCCGGGGCCTGCTCACACAGTTCGCTCAGCTCGGGGTCGGCGGTGTCGGCCGCCTGACCGTAGGCCAGGAAGCGGATCTTGCCGCCGGGTTGCACCGCACGGATCACGTGCACCGGCAGGAAGACACACTCCTCACCCAGGCTTTCCGGCCGGTCGAGGCGGTGCGGCAGGTTGTAGCGTTCCCGGTCGCGATAGCGGGCGAGTTCGGCCAGCGTTTCGCGGCGGAAACCCTTGGTCGTGGCGAGCAGTCGGAAGTCCTGGTCGCGCCCGTGCATGGCGCCGGCTTGCGCGAGCGTCAAGAAGGTGACGACCCCGGCGTCATAGTGCCGGCGGGTGAGTGGCAGCGAGGTGTACCCGTCGAAGTACAGCCGGCGGCGGTCCTGCCGTTCGACGACATAACACACCTGGTCGCGATGCGAGTTCCGGCCGAGGTCGGTCAGCGTGAGCCCGCCGTCCGGTGTCCCGGTGAGGTGACCGATACCGGCGAGGAAACGGATGGCGCGGTCGACCAGGACCTCGTCGAGCGAGAAAAATGCCGCGAGCTCGGCCACTGTGTTCAGGCCGCATTCGGCGAGACCTCGCTCGAGATAGCGGTCGATGAGCTCGTACGGCTTCCCTTCGACGGTCGTTGCCCTGACGTCGACCTGCCATACGGGCAGCAGCAGTGAGAACAACCTGACTGGGGTGAAGCCGTGCCGGAAAGCGGCGTCCTCCAGAGCCCGTTCCTTCCGGTAGGGCATGACGGCCTTGCCCGCGTTCACGGTGCGAGCTCCCCGAGCCGGTGCCAGATGTCCGTGCTCCGGCGGAGGTCGCCGTCGGCCAGGACGTGCTCGTGCAGCCGCCCGACAAGTTCGCGGAAGCCCGGATCCTGTGCGCGCGACAGCATCTCGAGATCGCCGACGAGGACGAGCTGCTGTTTCGCTCGGGTGAACGCGACGTTCGCGCGTCGTAGCTCGTCGAGAAAGCCGACCCGGGCGGCGGGGTTGCTGCGAGTGAACCCGTAGAGGATGACGTCGCGCTCCCCGCCCTGGAACGAGTCGACCGTGCCGACCCCCGACTCCACAATGTCCTGGTCGGGAATGTGCTCCTGGAGACGGCTGACGACGAGGCGCCGCTGCGCCGCATACGGAACGATGAGCGCCCATTCCTTCCCCCGGGTGTGATAGTGGGTGGCGAGCCTGCACAACAGATGTGCCTCCGCCGAGTTTTCCGTACCCTGTTCCGCGCGCCGCTCCCGGCGTTTGGCTTCCGGCAGATCGGAGGTGTCGACGAACGCCAGCGGGCTCGCGAAAACCCCGTCATCATGTACCCGCGTGACCATGGTCTGCAGCTTTCCGCCGTAGAAGGCCTCCGAGACGAAGTCCGCGACCGTCCTCGGCATGCGGCGCTGCTGGGTCAGCATGTCGACGTGGCTGCCCGGCAGCGCGCCGACGAGGTTCTCGAGCGTGCTCCGCTGCAGAAGTGCCCGGACCTCGGGATCGCGCCCGGCTTCGCCAAGCGACGCGAGTACCTCGTGCTCGACGATGGGCGGCAGCTGCCGATGATCTCCTACGAGCACCGCGCGCCGCGCGCGGACCAGCGGTACCAACACGTCCGCCGTGGCGATCTGCCCGGCTTCGTCGATGATCACGAGGTCGAACTCCTCGTCCGCGATCTCCGCCCGGGACGCGGCCCCGATGCAGGTCGCGCCGACGACGTCGGCGTATCGGATCAGTTCCGGATGCAACTGCTCGGTGTCGCCGGCGATGTCCTCCCGCCAGTCCGCAAGTACCGCGGCCCGCGCCGCCAGGAGCTGGAGCTGGGGACCGAGTCGCGCATGGAATGTGCTGAGCGCATCGAGGGCCTGCCCCGTCGCCCCGGGCTCGGCGGTGCCATCCACCGGCGGTACGGGGAGTACCGGGCCGAGGGCCCTGGCCAGCGCCGATGCGGCGGTGAGCGCTTCGTCCCGGCGTTGCTCGCCTTCGCGTACGGCCTGGTCCAGCCGCGCGCGTGCATCGCGGACCGCGGGCACGCCCCGGGTCACCCGCTCCACCTCCGCTTCCGCCTGGCTGAGTGCTTGCTGCGTGGTCGACGCTTCCTCGCTCAGCGCGGTCAGCCGCGCGCCGGCCGCAGCGAGCCGCCGCTGACGCGAGCGGGCGACGGCGTCGGTCAGGAGCCCGAGAACCGGCAGTCTCCGCCCAGCCCGAGCCATCCGCAGGCCGAGGCGTTCGGCCTTGCGGCGTACACCGATCGCCGTGCGCTCCAGTTCGGCGATCCTGGCGGCCAGCCGTTCCACGTTCTGCTGCGCCTGCCCGCCCGTCGCGCGGCGGTGCGCCGTCCATTCGGCACGCAGCTCGTGCTCGGTCGCGAGGGCCTCGGTCAGCTTGGCGATCCGCCGTTCGAGCTCGATGTGCCATTCGCGCGCGTGCGGTACTCCGGCGTAGCGCCCGAGCGTGCTGCCGGTCGCGGCGATGAGCTCGTCACGCAGGTCGGCGGCCCAGCGCTCGAGGAGGAACGGCCGGGCGTCCGGGTCGATCTTGCTTTCGTTGCCCATTCGCACCACGAGGACGTCCCGCGGCAGCTTGGCAAGGACGTTGTCGACCGCGCGGTTGGTGTGCGACGCGATCAGCACGCTGCCCCGTCCCGCCCCGAGGGCGTGCGCGCGGGCCATCTGACTGATGGCCCGCGTCTTCCCGGTTCCCGGCGGGCCCAGGACGACCATCAGGTCGCGCACGCCGAGCGACTTCCGGAACGCGGCCAGCTGGTCCGGGTCCAGCTCCTCGCCTGGTTCCGCGCGCACCGTGTCGATCGGCTGGACGTGGTGGTCGACCAGGACGTCCAGCAGCGACGAGTTTCGCGCCTGGCGTGCCCGCAACAGGGCGATCGCCTCTCGTCGCTTGGCGTACGCGACGTCGGTCACGGTCGGCATCAGCTCGCCCTGCTGGGCCAGCCGCTCCCAGTCCACCTGCCGGTCGAACCGGACGGTGACCTTGCCATCGGTCACTCGCGTGACATGCCCTCGCTGGTCCGGCTCGCCGCGCACCTGCACGAACGCGTTCCGCTCGGGCGTCACGCCGCCGACGATGTGGAACCGGTACATGCCGGCGGCGCTGTACCGGCGTTCCCCGACCGGCTCGACGGCGCGGTAGGGGAACGTCGGTAGCCGGCCGGCGTTATCGACACTCAGTCGGTGCACTGCGTCGTTCAGCCGGTCGAGTGCGTCGAGAAACCTGGTGTGCTGGGTTTCCAGTTCGGGAGTGCCCGCGGAGTCCCCCAGCTCGGACTGTAGCTTGTGCCATGCCTGCAACATGCCGTTCCAGCCGGCGTCCGCGCCCTGTGGCACCTGGCGGATCTCCGGCACCGGGCGCCAGACGGTGCGCACGAGCAGGCACCCCCTTGCCAGCTTGTCGTGCTCTCGCAACCGCAGTGGCGCGGCCCAGTTGACGTGGTACGCGTCGCCGCGACGGCTCAGCCCCAGCTTGACCACGTAAGCGTCCGTGTGCAGCTGCAGGCTGAAACCGGTGTCGCTGCCCTCCCACGGGGTGAACGTCACCGGCACGCCGTCGCCGCGGGCGGACAGGTCGGTGACGATCTCGTCGAGCCCCCGGGGGAGCGCCGGATGATCCTTCCGTTGCTTGACGATTCCCTCGTGCAGCTTCCGGCCCGGCACGAGGAAGATCGGCGCGCGCAGATCCACGGTTTTCAGCACCGGTGTCGTTCAGCCCCTCAGTGCGGTTTCGAGCTCGTCCATGCCGGGACGCCGCGCGGCGTCGCATGCGAGTGCGGCGTCGATCGCCGTGGCCGCCCGTGCGGGGACCCTGGGTGCGAGGGCATGGATCGGCAACGGCGTGCCTGGGTCGGGTGGGTGGCTTGTCACCAGGTGATAGGCGATCGCCGCGAGCCGGAAGACGTCGGTCCACGGACCGGCCCGGCCACCGTGCCGGCGTTCCTGTTCGGACGCCCGGTAGTCCGGCGGGACCTCGCCGGGGCGTTCGCCACGACCGGCGTCGCCGAGGTCCCGGAGCACGAACGTCCGGTCATCGAGCCGGAGAACACCCGCAGGGGTCAGCCGGCGGTGGGTGTGCCGCGTGGCATGCAGGACCGACAGCGACCGGGCGAGCCCGCCCAGCGCGCGAAGCTGGCCCAGCGCGTGCCAGGAATCGACCATCTCGCCCGGCCGTGGCACGAAGTCGGCCAACGTGCCGCACGGGTCGCCCGGGTCGCCGGAGACCGGCCAGGCGGTCACCAATGTGGTCACGTGCCCGTCCTCGGCCAGCTGGACCAGGCTGGGCAGGCCGCGGTCTTTTCCGCGCAACCGCACGAGGAGGTCTCGCTCATGTCCGAGTGCGGCGATCTCGTCCTTCGCCGCGGACGTGTCGTGGCGCAACGCCACCTGACGCAGCCACACGTGCTCGTGCGACCGGTCGAGCCGCAGGGCTCTGCCCTGGCTCCGTACGGCGGCGTGGTCCGCGACCGGTTCGCTCTCCAGGTCGCCCTGGACCAGGTAGACACTGCCGCCGATCCTCACCTCCGCGCCCGCGGCGATGACCCCGTCCGGTGCGGCGGGCGGGGCCGGTGTCGCGAGCACGATCGACTGTTCGGGTGGCAGCGGCGGGAAGTACGGCCCAAGCGGGGGCAGCGGGTATGGCGTTGAGCCGGTGAGCACGTGCAACAACTCGCCCAGGCCGGCGAGGTTGATCTCGGGAACCGCATACGACGTCGTCGAGTATGGGCGTAGTACCTCGGGGAGGTCGTCGGGATCGCCGCAGGGAAGCACGACCGGAAGGATGCGACCCAGGTCCTCCTCCGGGCCGCGGGCCAGGATGTTCCTGATCATCGCGGCTTCGACGTGCGTGAGCTGTCCTGGTGCGGCCGAATAAGCCTTGTCCAGCACCCTCTTGTAGGCGGGCGACGCGATGACGACGATGAAGTCGGCCTCGTCGATCTCCTGGAGCGCCCAGGCGACCCGGTCGCGTCGCTGCGCCTGGAACCACTCCTCGATTCGCGCGTCCACACCGGCGTCCGTCCGCAGGAAGGTCGCGAAATCCCGCGCCGCCGTCTCGTGCTCCACCGAATCCCGTGCGAACGAGACGAACACCCGCGGGGGCACCGCGGCCTCGTCAGGCTCCCGCACCAGCACCTGTCCCTTCGCTCCAGCCTGTGATCGACGCGGCCACAAAGGTCTCACGGAAGGTAGTTGGCAGACAGCCGTATCTCGAAACTGTCATTGATTTGTCCAGCCGCTGCCGCGTGAACACCCGTACGCGGATTGCTATCGTTCTCGACCGGCACGCGAGCGTCGAAGAGGGACACCGTTGACCAGCCCATACGTCTTCATCTCCTACACGCACGACAGTGACGAGCACCGCGACGACGTGCGGGAGCTCGCCACCCTTCTCGTCTCGTCCGGGATCGGCGTGATCCTCGATGAATGGGCGGGGGTGGCGCGCAAGGACTGGTATCCCTGGGCACTGGACGGCATGTCCGGCGCCGACTACGTCCTGGTGATCGCGTCGGAAGGTTACCGCCGGATGGGCGACGGCACCGGCCCGAACGACGCGAACTACGGCGGCCGGGTCGAGGCCGCCTTGCTGCGGGACTTCCTGCAACGCGATCGCGACCGGTGGACCAGGAAGATCCTGCCCGTGTTGCTCCCCGGCCACTCGGTCGCGGAGATCCCGGACTTCCTCCAACCCTATGCCGCCGACCATTACCCGGTCGTGTCACTGACCACGAGCGGTGCCGAAGGGCTGCTACGCGCGGTCACCGGCCAGGCCGCGCACATCCGGCCGCCGCTGGGGCCGCTGGTCAGCCTCCCACCCAGGTCCGGTCCGGGAGCAGGAACGCCCGAGGCACGAAGGGACTCCGGGCAGCCCCGCTGGACGGCGCCGCCCGAACCGCCACCGCCGGTCTGACGGTCGACCATTCCGAGAAGGCCGCCTGGACCTGGACAACCGACGAAGCTTCCCAGGACACCGGACTCGCCGTGAACTCGACACTGTCGGACCCTGCGGGTGTGTGTTACTGTTGGTAACAGTAAATCCTGGTAACAGTAAGAAGCCGTCAGGGAGTCGCCATGACCAGCGTCGACAGTCACCAGCGCGCGGACGCGCCCCAGTCCGACCGCCAGTCGGTCGCGCAGCGGCTGCTGGACTCCTCGGAGACCTTGTCGTACGACCCGGTCACGGAGGTCGACTGGGAGACACCGCTGGACACGAGCTACCACGGCGCGAGCCCGGAGTGGAGTACTCTGTACGGCACGTCGTACTGGAAGGAGATGACCCCGGAGCGGCAGCGCGAGCTGACCCGCCAGGAGGCGGCGTCGGTCGCCAGCACCGGGATCTGGTTCGAGATGATCCTGCAGCAGATGGTGCTGCGGGACTTCTACGCGAAGGACCCGACCGATCCGGCGTTCCAGTGGGCGCTGACCGAGATCGCCGACGAGTGCCGGCACTCCATCATGTTCGCGCGAGGCGCCGCGAAGCTGCGCGCGCCCGCCTACCGGCCGCGGCGGATGGTCGTCGAACTCGGCCGACTGTTCAAGACGGTGGCCTTCGGGGAGGCCGCCTACGCCGCGATCCTGGTCGCCGAGGAGGTCCTCGACGTCATGCAGCGGGACTGGATGCGGGACGAGCGGGTGGCGCCCTTCGTCCGGACGGTCAACAACATCCACGTGGTCGAGGAATCGCGGCACATGAAGTTCGCCAGGGAGGAGACCAAGGAACGGCTGGAGGGCGCAGGACGGCTGCGGAAGCAGATCAACGCCCTGGTCGTCGCCATCGCCTCGTACTTCATCGTCACCAGCATGGTCAACAAGAAGGTCTACGCGAACGCCGGGCTCGACACCAAGCGGGCCCTGCGGGAGGCCGCGGCGAACCAGCACCACAAGTCGATGCTGCGCTCGAGCTGCGCTGGGCTGATGGAGTTCCTCAACTCGGCCGGGCTGCTGACGAAGGCGTCCATGTGGTTCTACAAGCGTGCCAATCTGATCTGAGCCACTGAGCAATGGCCTTCGCGATCACCCAGACCTGCTGCAACGACGCCTCCTGCGTCGCGGTGTGTCCGGTCAACTGCATCCACCCCACGCCGGACGAGCCCGACTTCGGCAGTACCGAGATGCTGTACATCGACCCGGACAGCTGCATCGACTGCGGCGCCTGCGCGGACGCGTGCCCGGTGGACGCGATCTTCCCGGTGGACGCACTGACCGGGCCGTTCGCCGCATACGCCGATGTCAACGCCGAGTACTACGCGAACCAGAGCCCGGCCGCCGGGGAACTCGAGTCCTCGCCGAACTTCCACGCCTGGAGCCAGCCGACCTTCACCCGCACCGTCCCCAGCGACTTCGACCCGCTGGACGTCGCCGTGGTGGGCACCGGCCCCGCGGGCATGTACGCGGTCGAGGATCTCCTGCTGCACACCAATTCCCGGGTCACCCTGATCGACCGCCTTGCCGACCCCGGCGGCCTCGTCCGGTACGGCGTCGCGCCCGATCACCCGTCCACGAAGAAGATCGGCGAGGTGTTCGCGCGCTTCTACACGCATCCCCGGCTCCGCCTGCGCCTCGGCGTCGAGGTGGGCCGGGATGTCACCGTCGAGGAGTTGGCCGCCCGGCACGACGCGGTGATCTACGCCGTCGGCGCCTCCTCGGCCCGCAGGCTCGGTGTCCCCGGCGAGGACCTGGCCGGCAGCGTCGCCGCCACGACCGTGGTGGGGTGGTACAACGGTCACCCGGACGTGCCGGCGGACACGATCGACCTGTCCGCGGAGCGGATGGTGGTGGTGGGTAACGGCAACGTCGCCCTCGACGTGGCCAGGATCATGACCGCCGACCCCGGCACGCTGCGGGGCACCTCGATCTCCCCGCAAGCCCTCGCCATGCTGGAATCCAGCAAGGTCCGCGAGGTCGTGCTGCTCGGGCGCAGGGGGCCGGAGGCAGCCGCGTGCACCAGGCCGGAACTGCGCGCGCTCGCCCAGCGGGAAGGCGTCGACCTCGTCGTCGACGTGGCGGACCCGCGTACGGCGCGGGCCATCGATGCCGCCGCCCCGGCCGACAAGGCCGGACTGCTCGGTGGCATCGGCAGGGAGGAAGTCGACTGGTCCGCGGCACCCAGGGACGGGCGCAGGCGTATCGTGCTGCGGTTCCACTCCGCGCCGGTGGAGATCCTGGGGGACAGCCAGGTACGGGGGCTGCGCGTTACCGGCACCGGCGGCGAGGTGGAGATCACCGCGGGCCAGGTCGTGCGCGCGATCGGCTACCACGGAACCCCACTGCCCGGCCTGCCTTTCGACGAGGAGACCGGCACCGTCCCGCACTCCGGCGGGCGCGTGCGGGAACGGCAGGGGACCTACGTGGTCGGCTGGGTCAAACGCGGCCCCTCGGGTGGCATCGGCGCCAACCGGACCTGCGCGCGGGAAACGGTGAGCACCCTCATCGACGACGCGGTCGCGGGCCGCCTGCGCACCCCCGACCGCCGCGGGTCACGCCTGGCCGCGCTGACCGCGCCGCTGCGCGGGCGACGCCGGTAGGACCGTGAAACCAGGCGCCGAAAACTGATCGCGCTCCGTGCGTGACATGCTTGTTCCAAGCAAATTGTTGTGCAGGCGTTTTGCCGGTTACCCAGAAAACCGAACGCTCATCCTGGTTATTCGCGTGTATTGATGTGTCCGCTATCCAATGTGTGGACACCGTGTCGTATTCAAAGTCGGGTTACTCGGGCCGATAGCGTGCGCCACCACCGCCATGAACTGCGACAACCTCCCGCACGGGCCTGACGGCCCGCGGTCGCTGGGCCGTTCTGAAATAACCTCACTGTGCGCGCGGCACACCGCGAACTGAGCGGGTGTGCTCTGTGCACCGATCGCGGAATGGGTACCCCTTACAGTGGATGCCCGGTTGCGGCGGGTAGCGTAGCCGTCGCGACGAAGAGGGGGATGTCGGCACGGTAGGGCGTCCGAGCATCCGGGGTTCACCGACAATCGGACAGTTTTCAACTTTGCCGGAATCGTGATCTTTATTGCTGATGTCGTGCCGATCGGATCGGCTCGGCTCAGTTGTGGAGGAAGTCTGGATGGACTCAACGGAAACGTCGTGCGCTGCCGGCGACGACATTCCTGAGCGAGCGCCCGAGGTGTTCGTTTCCTATGCGCACGACTCGGCGACGCACAAGGAACAGGTGCTGGAGTTCAGCGGCCTGCTGACGCGGCACGGCATCGAGGTCAGGCTCGACCAGTGGGCCGGTCATGGACGTCGCGACTGGTACACGTGGGCGATGCGATGCATCACCCAGTCCGATTTCGTCGTCGTGGTTGCTTCGCCGCGCTACCGCGAGGCCGGCGACGGGCTGGCGGCGGCCGATCAGCATCGTGGCGTGCAGACCGAGGCCGCGCTGCTCCGTGATCTGTTGCACGCCAACCGGCCGGTCTGGATGCCGAGGATCCTGCCGATGGTGCTGCCGGGCCGCTCGGTCGAGGACATCCCGCTGTTCCTCCAGCCGCACTGCGCCGATCACTACCGGATCTCCGAGCTCACCGCGCCCGGTGTGGCCGAGCTCGTGGACGTCCTGCGGGCCGGGCCGGTGCCGCCGGGGCCGGCACTCGGTCGTGGGCGGGTACTCCCGCCGAACTCCTCATCCGCCCCCGCGTTGCGCACCACCGCGGCCAGGATGGCGACCCTTCCCAGGGACATCTCGTCCTTCACCGGCAGGGAGGGTGAGCTCGGTGAGCTGGTCGACGCGGTCGACGCGGACCGGAGGCGCGCGGGCGGCCTGCCCATCTACGCCGTCGAAGGCATGCCAGGGGTCGGCAAGACGGCGTTCGCGGTGCACCTCGCTCACCTGCTGGCCGATCGTTTCCCGGACGGTCAGCTCTTTCTCGAGTTGCACGGGCACACCCCCGCCAAGGCCCCGCTGGATCCGCTGGCCGCCCTCGGCTCCCTGCTGCTGGCCCTCGGTGTCGCCGCGCAGCAGATCCCCACCCGGTTGGAGGACCGGGTCCAGATGTGGCGCGACCGCCTGACCGGCAAGCGGGTCCTGCTCCTGCTCGATGACGTCGCGGGTTACGAGCAGCTCCGGCCCCTCTTCCCCGGGGCGGGCGAGTGCCTGGTGCTCGTCACCAGCAGGCGGCGGCTGACCGCGCCGGAGGACATCCGTTCGCTGTCCCTCGGCGTACTGTCACCGGGCGAGGCGGCCGAGATGTTGCTCCGGCTCGCGCGCACGGGCGCGAGCAGGCACGAACCGGACGCCGTGACCGAGCTGGTGCGGCTCTGCGGGTGCCTCCCGCTCGCCGTCGCGCTGACCGCGGGGCGGCTGCGCAGCCATCCGTGCTGGACGGTGCGGTACCTGATCGGCCAGTTGTGTACCGCGCAGGACCGGCTCGCCGGGCTGCATACCGAGGACCTCGCCGTCGCCGCGGCCTTCGACCTTTCGTATCGTGACCTCGCGCCGGACGAGCGTCGCCTGTTCCGCCGGCTGGGGTTGTACCCGGGCGACGAGATGGACGTGTACGCGGCGGCCGCGCTCGACGGTAGCGATCTCGACACGGCGGGCCGGCGGCTGGAGGCGCTGTACCTGCACCACCTCCTCGAGGAGGCGGCGCCCGGCCGCTACCGGCTGCACGACCTGATCCGGGACTACGCGGGAACCCTGGCGGCCAAGGAGCCCGCCGCCGAACGCCGCTGGGCCGTCGACCGGCTGCTCGACTACTACCTGCATACGACGATCGTGGCCGCTGCCCGGGTTCCGCGCTGCGCGGCGGTGGTGTACCCGATGACGACCGCGCCGACCGACCACGCGCCCGACCTGAGCTCGGAGGGCCTTGCGCTGGAGTGGCTGATGGCCGAACGGCTCAGCCTCAGCAGGTGCGTGGAGTACGCCGCGGACAACTCCCGTTTCCGGCACGCCATCCGCCTGGCGGTCACCCTCCACTCGTTCCTGCTCCTGCACGGACACTGGGACCACGCCGTCACCGTGCACCGGGCGGCACTCCGCGCCGCCCGCGCGAGCGGGGACCGGATCGGCGAGGCGGCCACCCTGAACAACCTCGGCTACATGCAGTACATGACGAACGACCTCACCGCGGCCGCGGAGAGCCTCCGGGCCGCCCACGGGCTCTTCGCGGAGGCGGACGAACGACTGGGCGTGGCCAACGTGCTGACCGATCTCGGGCGGCTGGAACACATCACCCGCAACTACCCTGCCGCCGTGGCGAACCTGCGCCGCGCCCACCGCCTGCACCACGACCTCGGTGACACCCTCGGCGAGGCCAACACGCTGAACGCCCTCGGTGCCGTGCTGTACGAGACCGGGAACTATCGAGCCTCCATGGTGAGCCATCGGCGGGCTCACGTCCTGTACGCCGACAGCGGTAACACGTTCGGACAGGCCCGGAGCATCAACAGTATGGCAGCTCTGGAAATGGCGTCCTCCCGGTACACGGAAGCAACCCGGAACTTCCACCACGCCCACGACCTGGCCGTGGCGCTGGGTGACTCGCTCGGTGAGGCGAAGGCACTCAACAACCTGGGAATCGTGCAAGGCACGACGGGAAAGTACGCGGCCGCGCTGGCGACCCTGACCCGTGCCCGCGCGTTGTACGCCCGGCTCGGTGAACAGTACGGCGAGGCGAACACATTGATCCATATCGGACGGGCGCACCACCTGGCCGGCCGGTACGACGAGGCGGCGGAGTCGCTCCTGCTCGCCACGCGGATGTTCCAGCGACTCGGCGACGAGCGTGGGATGGCCAAGGCACTGACCGCGCAAGGAAGGTTGCGTCACACCGGCGGCGACTACCGCTCCGCATGGAGCGATCTTTCCCGCGCGCGTGCGATCTACGAGCGGTTCGGGGACACCCACGGCGAGGCCAGGGCGGTCACGGCGCTCGGGGCGCTGCGTTGCACGTTGGGAGACTTCAACGGGGCGTTCGAGGATCTCACGCTCTCCCACGCGCACTTCAGCGTCGTCTCCGACCGGGAAGGGCAGGCGGAAACCCTGAACAACCTCGGCGTGCTCGGCTTCTGCTGGCCGTACGCCGGCGACCCGGAGACCCACTACACGCATGCGTTGGAACTGGCCCGCGAGAGTTCCGTACCGCTGGAGCAAGGGCGTGCGCTGGAAGGTATCGGTCGCTGCCGGGCGCGCAACTCCGACTCGGGCGAAGCCATCGACCATCTCTGCCAAGCGCTGACACTCTATCGGCGGCTCCGGGTTCCCGAGGCCGAACAGGTCGAGGCCGTGTTGCGGACGATGGGTCCTCCGGGCAGGCGCGGCGGGACCGGCGAGGCCGGTACCTCCGCGCCGAAGCCGAGACGGAAACCCTTCGACGGCAGGACATAGCAGGACATAGCAGGACACGGCACGACATAGCCCTCCGGAACACGCGGTCGTCGTCGCCCTGTCCCCGCCGCGGGACGATGTGTCTTGTTCCGCGGTCGGGTTATTCAGGTCTGCAATGCGCGTCGTCAGTGTGGCGACCTGCAACGGCCGCTCGCACGGGCCTGTCGGCCCGCGGTCGCTGGGTCGTTCTGAATAACCCTCGATGAACCCGTTCCACCGGCCCCCCGATCGGGGGATCCTGCCGCGCCGTGTCCTGTGCGCGGATGCCCGTTCCCTGACCTAGCCTGCCAGCATGCACTCTCGCAGCCCCGTCAGCACCGTGCTTCGGGATCGGAAATCGGGTAAAGCGCCAGAGGTCGGCGCGATCGAGCTGTTCTTCGATCTCGTCTACGTGTTCGCCGTCATCCAGCTTTCCCACTTCCTGGCCGCGCACCTGAGCGGCATCGGGGCCCTGCAGGTGGCGATCCTGTTCCTGGCCGTGTGGTGGGGGTGGAACTACACGGCCTGGGCGATGAACTGGCTCAATCCGGACAACGTCCTGGTCCGGATCCTCCTGGCGGTGCTGATGCTGGCCAGCCTGGGGATGTCGGTTTCCCTGCCCGCGGCATTCGACGACGAGGCGCTGCTGTTCGCCGGCTCGTACCTCTGCCTGCAGCTCGTGCGCAGTGCGTTCATGGTCTGGGCCTGCCGCGGTCTTCGTCTGGGCGCGAACTACGCCCGGTTGCTGGCCTACAGCGCCCTCGCCGGGGTCTGCTGGCTGCTCGGCGGGTTCCTGCCGGACCACCAGCTGTGGCTGTGGGCGCTGGCGGTGGTGATCGACTATGCCGCGCCGATGGTCAACTTCACCATCCCCGGTTTCGGGTCGGCACCGATGAGTACCTGGCCGCTGCACCGCGAGCACCTCGCCGAGCGGAACCGGCTGGTGTTCATCATCGCCCTCGGTGAGTCCATCCTGATCATGGGATTCACCCTGACCGACCTGGAGTTGACGGCACCCGTGGTCACCGCGACCCTGATCGGTTTCGTCGGCCTGGTGCTGTTGTGGTGGAACTACTTCGCCGTTCCCTCCGGCGGCGAACGGGAGGAGGACCCCGAAGGCGAACAGCAGACCGCCATCGCTCGTTCGGCGTTCGCCTACGCGCACGGGATCATGATCGCCGGTGCGATCGTGGTCGCGGTCTCGATCGAGCAGATCACCATGCATCCGACCGGGCACCTGGACGCCGCCGTGATCGGCTGTGTCACCGGCGGCCCCGTGCTGTACCTGCTGGGCAACCTGCTCTACAGCTACGCCCGCTCCGGGGCGCTCGCCTGGTCGCGGGTGGTAGTGATCGGGCTGCTGGTGGCACTGGCCGTGCTGGCGGGTACCACGCACCTGCTCACCCCGCTGGCGCTGGCGGGACTGGCCACCCTGTGCATGCTCGGGCTGGCGGTCTTCGCCACTCGCGCCGAAGCGGGGCAAGGGCAGGGGTGACCGCCCCGCTCTACCGGCCCATGCGGGCGCGTGATCCACGGGAGGCGCGCGGCCAGACCCCGCTGGAGTTGCTGTTCGACCTGGCCTTCGCGGCGGCCTCGGGGGCGGCGGCCATCCAGTTCGCGGACACCCTGCGCGGCACGGGGTGGGCCGAGGCCACGCTGGCCTTCGCGATGGCGTTCTTCGCCATCTGGTGGGCCTGGCTGAACTTCAGCTGGTTGATGTCGGCCTACGACACCGGCGACGGCGTGACCTGGCTGGTGACCACGCTGCAGGTCATCGGCGCCTGCGTACTGGCGGCCGGCGTACCCGGCGCCGCCGCCGAGCAGGACTTCACGGTCATCACCATCGGCTACGCCGTCATGCGGCTGCCGCTGGCCGCGCAGTGGGCGCGGGCCGCGGCCGGAGATCCCGCCAGGAGGTCCACCTGCCTGCGGTACGCGGCGGGGCTGCTGGTGGTGCAGGCCGGCTGGCTGGGCAGGCTGGCCCTGCCGGGGGAGTGGCTGTTACCCGTGTTCCTCCTGCTCGCCGCGGCCGAGTTCGCCGTACCGGCGTGGGCGCAGCGGGCCGGCCGCATGCCGACCAACCCCGGCCACCTCGCGGGGCGGTACGGTCGTTTCACCCTGACCGTCGCGGCGCAGGTGGTCGCCGCGGCCATCTACGCCATCCAGCAGGCCGTCGCCGAGGACGCGGCCCGCGGGCCGCTGGCGCTGGTCGCCGTGCTGGCCGTCGGCCTGGTCGGATGCCTGCTCTGGCTCTACCACGCGCTGCCGCACGCCCGGCTCGCGGCCGGCCCGTCGCCGAGGCTGTGGGAGTACGGGCACTTCCTGATCGTGGGTGCCGTCGGCGCGGTCGGTGCCGGTGCCCGGTTTCTCGCCGAGGGCGTCGTCTCCGGTGGCGCGGGAGCCGGTGGGATCCAGCGGTGGGCGGCCCACCCGCTGGCGCTCGCGGTGGCGGTGGCGGTGGCCTCGATCTGGCTGGTCTGCGTGCTTCCTTCCCGGCAGCACCCGGCCGGTTGGGTGCGGGCCCGCTACCCGGGCTGTGCCGTGTCGGTCGTGCTGGCGCCGGTGGCCATCCCCTCGCCGCTGTGGGCCGCCGGAACCGTCGGCCTGCTGCTCCTCGCGCTCGCCGCGACCGAGTACCGCGCGTGGGCAGGGGATCGGTAGCTCCTACACCACGATGCCGCGCTCGATGGCCTCGGTGGCGAACCGCACGAAGCGCCTGCGCGGGACGCGGCCCTGCCGGGAGCCGCCGAGCAGCAGGTCATCGGCGACACCGATGAGGGCGTCCCACACCCAGTGCGGCACGGCCGGGTCCTCGAGCAGGGTCTGCCCGCATGCTTCTGCCGTCTCGTGCAGGGTTCGGTCGAGGGTCCGTAGGGTGTTCCGGTACAACGTCGCCGAGGTCACGACCCCCTTGTTCCGCCTGCCGCTCGCCAGCACCTTCGCCTCCCACTGCGGTGCCGAGCGACCGAGCTTGCGCCACAACTCGGTGATCTGCGGGAGGACCTCCCGCAACACCCCAGCGATACCCAGCTCGCGATCCACCTCGGCCAGCGTCGCCCGCACCTGTTCGAGCCCGCGGGCGGTGAGCGCGACGAAGACCTCCTCCTTGCCGTCGAAGTACTGGTAGACGGTGCCGGAGCTGACGCCCGCGCCCGCGGCGATCGCCCGGATGGTCAGCGCCGCGTAGCCGGACTCCTCGAGCAGGCCCTCCGCGGAGGCCAGGATGTCTCGCCTGCGGCCTTCGGTGTCCCCCCACGCGGTGCCGAGCTGCTCGTGCGTCTGAGCCATGAACCCAGCCTACAGCAGGGGTGAACATTGTTCAGTTCAGGTATTGGACATTGTTCAGTTCGCCGCTACCGTTATCCCATGACGAACAACGACTCGGCGCTGGCTCGCCGGATCGCCGCCGAGGCCGGCGCACTGCTGGCACGCCTGCGGCACGGGGAAGGCGACCGAGCCGACCTCGGCGCGCGGGGCGACCGTGCGGCACAGGACTATCTTGCCGGGGAACTGCGGACGCACCGGCCGGCGGATGCCGTGCTGTCCGAGGAGGCGGTCGACGATCCCGCCAGGCTGGCCGCCGAGCGGGTATGGATCATCGACCCGCTGGACGGCACCGTGGAGTTCGGCGAACCGGGCCGGGTCGACTGGGCGGTCCATGTCGCGTTGTGGCAGGCGGGCGACCTGGCGGCGGCCGCGGTCGCGCTGCCCGCGCTCGACCTTGTCTACGCCACCGGCGACGACCTGTCACCACCGGCACCGCCGCCGGGACGGCTCCGTATCGCGGTGAGCAGGACCCGCCCGCCCGCGCAGGCCAGGCGGGTGGCCTCGGCGGTGGGCGGTGAGCTGGTGCCGATGGGCAGCGCGGGTTTCAAGGTGATGGCGGTGGTCCGCGGGGAGGTCGAGGCCTACCTGCATGGCGGCGGCCAGTACGAATGGGACTCCGCCGCGCCGGTGGCCATCGCCAGGGCAGCCGGGTTGCACACCTCCCGGCTGGACGGCAGCCCGCTGAGCTACAACAACCACGACCCCCGCCTGCCCGACCTGCTGGTGTGCCGGCGGGAACCGGCCGAGCGGATACTCGCGGAGCTGGCGGCGTCGAGGTAGTGATGCTCAGCTACCTCGACCGGCTGGAAGCCGACAGTATCGACATCTTCCGCGAGGCGGTCGCCGAGAGCGAGCGGCCGGTGCTGCTCTACTCGATCGGCAAGGACAGCTCGGTGCTGCTGCACCTGGCACGCAAGGCGTTCTACCCGAGCCCGCCGCCGTTCCCCCTGCTGCACGTGGACACCACCTGGAAGTTTCGCGAGATGATCGCCTTCCGGGACGAGACGGCGCGGCGGCTCGGCCTCGAACTCATCGTGCACCGCAACCCGGACTGCCTCGCCGAGGGCATCAACCCGTTCGACCACGGCTCGGCGAGGCACACGGACCTGTGGAAGACCCAGGGCCTGCGCCAGGCGATGGAGGAGCACCGGTTCGATCTCGCCTTCGGCGGCGCGCGCCGAGACGAGGAGGCTTCCCGCGCCAAGGAACGGGTGTTCTCCTTCCGCACCGCGCAGCACCGGTGGGACCCGAAGGACCAACGCCCCGAGCTGTGGCGGCTGTACAACACCCGGATCGGGCCGGGCGAGAGCATCCGGGTCTTCCCGCTGTCCAACTGGACCGAACTCGACGTGTGGCGCTACATCCAGCGCGAGCACATCCCGATCGTGCCGCTGTACTTCGCCGCCGAGCGACCGGTGGTGGAGCGGGACGGAGTGTTGATCATGGTGGACGACGACCGGATGCCACTCGCCGAGGGCGAGGTACCCGAGCCGCGCACGGTCCGGTTCCGCACGCTGGGTTGCTACCCGCTGACCGGCGCCGTGCCGAGCCAGGCCCGCACGGTACCGGAGGTCGTCGCCGAGATGCGGACGGCCACCACCTCCGAACGGCAGGGCAGGGTCATCGACCGGGACCGCTCCGGCTCGATGGAACGTAAGAAGCAGGAGGGCTACTTCTGATGACGCGGCCGAACACCCTGCCTCCCGGTCGAAACCCCGAGGACCGTGCCGACCTGCTGCGTTTCCTCACCTGCGGCAGCGTCGACGACGGCAAGAGCACGCTGATCGGCAGGCTGCTGTACGAGTCCGGGCTGCTGCACACCGACCAGCTCGACACCCTGGCCGCCGACTCGCGGCGACATGGCACCAGGGGTGCCGAACCGGACTTCGCGCTGCTGGTGGACGGTCTTGCCGCCGAACGCGAGCAGGGGATCACCATCGATGTGGCGTACCGGTTCTTCACCACCGAGCGTCGCCGGTTCATCGTCGCGGACACACCCGGCCATGAGCAGTACACCCGCAACATGGTCACCGGCGCGTCCACGGCCGACGCGGCGGTGATCCTGCTCGACGCCCGCAAGGGCCTGCTCAGCCAGACCTACCGGCATACCAATCTGGTCGCCCTGCTGGGCATCCGGCAGATCGTACTGGCGGTGAACAAGCTCGACCTCGTGGGCTACTCGCGAGAGGTGTTCGAGCGGATCAGTGCGGAGTACCGGGCGTTCGCCGCCGAGCTGGGCATCACCGAGGTGGCCTGCATCCCGATATCCGCCGTCGAAGGGACCAATGTGGTCACCCGCAGCGTGCGGACGCCCTGGTATGAAGGGCAGTCCTTGCTCGAGTGGCTCGAGTCGGCGGAGGCGCACGACGGCTCGCCCGCCGGCCCGGCACACCTGCTCGTGCAGTGGGTGAACCGGCCGGACGGCTCGTTCCGTGGCTTCTCCGGGCGGGTGCTGGGTGGGACGCTCCGCCAGGGGGATCGGGTCAGGGTACGACCCGGCGAGCAGGAGTCCGTTGTGGAACGGATCGTGACCATGGACGGCGAGCTCGCGGAGGCGGTAGGTGGCTCGGCGGTGACCGTGGTGCTCGCCGACGAGCTGGACGTCAGCAGGGGTAGCGTGCTGGCCGTGGGCACCGGGGTCGAGGCGGCCGACGCGTTCCAGGCGCACCTCGTCTGGCTGGACGAGCACGAGATGCTACCCGGGCGCCGGTATCTGGCCAAGTTCGGTGCCCGCACGGTCGGGTTCACCGCGGAACGTCCCAAGCACCGGATCGACGTGCGAACCCAGGCCAAGGAGGCGGCGAGGACGTTGCGGTCGGGTGAGATCTGCGTGGTGAACGTCCGCATCGACGAGCCGGTGGCCTACCAGCCGTACCGGCTCGACCGCGACCTCGGTTCGTTCATCGTGCTGGACCGGGTGAGCAACCGGACGGTCGGCGCCGGGATGATCGACTTCGCGCTGCGCCGTTCGGCCAACGTGCGCTGGCAAGCCGTCACCGTGGACAAGCGGGCCCGGACCACGCGCAACGGCCATCGACCTTGCGTGGTGTGGTTCACCGGGCTGTCCGGCGCGGGCAAGTCCACCATCGCGGACCTGGTGGAACGGCGGCTGCACGGGCTCGGTGCGCACACCTTCCTGCTGGACGGCGACAACGTCCGGCACGGGTTGAACTCGGACCTCGGATTCACCGAGGCCGACCGGGTGGAGAACATCCGCCGGATCGCCGAGGTGGCCGCGCTGATGGTGCAGGCAGGCCTGATCGTGCTGGTGTCGTTCATCTCCCCGTTCGGGGCGGAGCGCGCGCTCGCGCGTGGCCTTGTCGAGGCGGGAGAGTTCTGCGAGGTGTACGTGGACACCCCGCTGGAGACGGCCGAGCGGCGGGACCCGAAGGGCCTGTACGCCAGGGCGCGGCGGGGCGAACTGGTCAACTTCACCGGCATCGACTCTCCCTACGAGCCACCAGCCGAACCCGAGCTGCGCCTGGACACCACGCGATCGAGTCCGGAGCAGGCGGCCGAGGAGGTGCTCGGGACGCTGCGTGGACTCGGCGTGCTGGACACGTATTGAACATTGTCCAGTTTCGGGTAGGCTTGGATGTAGAACGTGTTCTACCCGGAGGAGGTCGCGTGACCGAGCTGGCCGAGGCATGGTCCGAGTTCTGCCTGGGGCTGGAGCGGGCGGGGCGGGAGGTGCTCCGGGACGCCGCGCCGGACACCCCGCTTGACCGCGCCGAGGGCTTCCGCTACCTGAGCCGCCTCACCAGGGAGATGCTCTACTCCTGCGTGGACAACGCCGACCCGGACTTCCCGCGGCTGCACGAGCTGGATCTGGTCAAGATCGGCGCGGACAACCCGGACAACGTCTACCTCTCGGCGAACATCCGCGGTGACCGCAGCTACCGGATCACCGGCCGGCGCGGCACGATCGCGTACTTCAGCATCGGTTCCAAGGCCAACCGGTACGCCAAGGACGGCACCATGGCCTCCACCGGCGAGCTGAACGGCAGCGAGCTGGTCGCGGAGCCGGACGGGACCATCGAGATCATCGCCAGCGCGACCGAGCAGGGGCGCAACTGGCTCCCGCTCGCGCCCGACTCCACCGGCCTCGTGGTGCGGCAGACCTACCTCGATCGCAGCACGGAGACGCCGGGACGGTGGGCGATCGAGCGGATCGGTGGCCCCGCGGAGCCGGCCGAGCTCACCCCGGAGTTCCTGGCCAGGGCGCTGCGGCGGGCCGCGCTGTCCGTGCACGGCACCGCTGCGACCTTCGCCCAGTGGACCGAGTTGTTCATGGCGAGGCCCAACGAGCTCGCGGACTTCGGCCAGAACATGTTCCAACGGGCCGGTGGTGACCCGGAGATCTACTACCTGCACGGCTACTGGACGTTGCGCCCCGGCGAGGCCTGGGTGATCGAGACCGAGGTGCCCGACTGCCCGTACTGGAACTTCCAGCTGGACAACTGGTGGATGGAGTCACTGGAGCACCGGCGCCGGATCACGGTCAACAAGCACACCGCCGTTCTCGCCGGCGGCCGGCTGACCATCGTGGTGGCCGACCGCGATCCCGGCTTCGGCAACTGGATCGACACCTGCGGGCACGGCAGCGGAACCGCGCTCCTGCGCTGGCTCGGCGCGCAGTCCCATCCCATCCCGGATTGCCGGGTGGTCGCACTGGACTCGCTCACCGACAAGGAGAACACGTGACCGCGACGACCGCACCGCTGGACGTGGACCTGCTGCTGGCCTCCGCGCGGGACAAGACCGGGCTGTTCGAGTTCGGCGACGACTGGTTCCTCGAGCCGCTCGGAGTGCTGGTGGCCGCGTTGAACGAGCAGGCGCGCCTGTCCGAACTCGGGCACGAGCTGACGCGGCGCAGGCTCATCGCCCTGCTGGCTGATCGCCTGCGGCTGCGCGCCCTGCAACGCGAGCATCCGGAGATCCTCGACGTGGAGCCGGTCGTCGCCGCGGTCATCTGCGGCCTGCCACGTACCGGGTCCACGCTGCTGCACCGGCTGCTGTCCGCCGCACCGAAGCTGACCTCCACGCTGTCCTGGGAGACCTCGTACCCGGTCCCGTTCCCCGGCGAGGGACCGGACGCGGCCGAGCGCAAGGACCGCGCCCGGCAACGGATGGCGGCCTTCCTCGAGCTCTCGCCCGACTTCGGCGACATCCACACCGTGACCTGGGACGCGCCGGAGGAGGACGTGATCCTGCTGGATCGGACGTTCACCTCGATGAGCTTCGACTCCTTCTACCGGGTACCCGGTTACGGGGACTGGTTGCGGTCGGCGGACCAGGGCAAGGCCTACGACGAGCTGCGCCAGTGGCTGCAGGTGTTGCAATGGCAGGATCCCGGCCGCGCGGGCAGCCGATGGGTGCTGAAGTCACCGCACCATCTGACCGCGGTGGATACCGTACTGGACACTTTCGACGGCAGCCGGATCGTGATGACCCACCGGTCACCGGTACGTGCGGTCCCTTCCTACGCCTCGATGGTGCGCGCGATGTCCGCCCAGTACAGCGATTCCGTCGACCCGGTGGCGATCGGCCGGTACTGGAGCGACCGGTTCGCCACCACCCTGCGCGAGTTCACCGCGGTGCGCGCGCGGCGACCACACCGGTTCGTGGATGTCCGGTTCGACGCGATGGTAGCCGAGCCCGCCGGTCAGGCTCGCCGGGTGCTCGACGCGCTGGACCTCGCCCCGGACGGGGCGGACGACGCCGCGTTCGAATCCTATCTGGACCGTGACCGGCGGGAACGCGACGCCGCGCACTCCTACACCGCTGAGGACTTCGGGTTGTCCCGCGCGCAACTCGAACGGGATTTCGCAGCCTATACGGAGGTGTACCTGTGATGCTCGACGGCGAGGTCGTGCTCGTCACGGGGGTCGGGCCGGGCCTGGGCGCCCGGTTGGCCACCCGCGCCGCGGCCGAGGGCGCGAAGGTCGTCATGGCGGCGCGCTCGACCGAGGTGATGGACCGGGAGAAGGAGCGGATCACCGAGGCGGGCGGGGAGGCCCTCGGCGTTGCCTGCGATGTCCGCAAGCCGGAGGAGGTGAACCGGCTGGTGGACGCCGCCACCGAGCGGTTCGGCCCGATTACCGGGCTGGTCAACTCGGCCTACGGGCATCCCGGTTTCGCCGACCTGCTGGACGCACCGGAGAAGGCGCTCCGCCGCTCGATGGACATCATCCTGTTCGGCGCGCTCAACGTGACCCGCGCGGTGGTGCCGGGGATGAAGGCGGCCGGCCGCGGCTCGATCGTCAACATCGGCACGATGACCACCCGCAAGCCGATGCGCGGGGACGGCGGGTACGCGGCGGCCAAGGCGGCGATGGGGGCGGCGACCCGCTCGCTCGCACTGGAACTCGGCGAGCACGGCATCCGCGCCAACCAGGCGCTGATGGGCTGGCTCGACGGTCCGGGGGTCCGGTTCTACCTGCGGATGACCGCGGAGCAGCGGGGCGTCACCGAGCAGGAGGTCTACCGGGAGATCGCCGGGGACAAGCCACTCGGCCGGATCCCACCGGACGAGGCCTGCGCCGGTGCGGTGCTGTTCCTGCTGTCTCGCTACGCCTCCGAGATCACCGGGGCGACCCTGGACGTCAACGGTGGGGAGTACATGCCGTCATGAGCGAGTCGCAGATCGTCGAGTCCGTCACGGTGGAGATCGAGGCACCGGCCCGGTTCGTGTGGGAGGTGCTGGTCGACTACCCGCGCTACCCGGAATGGAACCCGTATACGGTGCGCGCGGAGACCACCCTGCGGATCGGGGACCGGATCGATCTCACCGTGCCCGCCATGGACGGCTCGGCTGGCACCTTCGTGAACCGCGAGTACATCCGGGTCGTCGACCCGCCACACCACCTGCGTTACGACACCGGGGATGAGCTGCCCGGCATCTTCGCGGTCCGCGACCAGTGGATCGAGTCTCTTGGGCCGCGCCGCTGTAGCTACCGCACCACCGACACCTTCAGCGGCGAGCACGCGGGGCAGGTGATGCGGCAGGCGGGCCCCTGGGTCAAGGAAGGGTTCGACGCCGTGGCCCGTGCGCTGAAGGCACGGGCCGAGCGGCTCTGGTCCCCGGACCAGGGGCCCGCCAGCTGAACAGGCTTTCAGGTCAGCGCTCGCGCAGGCGCACCAGCCGCAGCTCGGGCGAGGTCCAGATCTCCCACTCGCAGAACCTGGACCGTACCCACCTGCCATCGGCGAACAGCCGGGTCTGGTCGGCGTAGTGCGGTGAGCTCGGATCGCTGGACTGCGAGTAGGTCAGCAGAGTGGCCGCGTCCGGGCAGTGCCCCCTGGAGAAGGAGACCGCCTGGATATGGCTCGACCCGTGCTCCACCTCGGTGTTGCCCTTTTCCGGGTCCCAGGTGGGGACGATCATGTTGAGCACACCCTGGTCGCCGTGCCCACCGTGGACCGGGATCCGGTCGCCGTTTCGCACCACGTAGTGGTTTTCGCCGAGCGGCGCGTCCGGTTCGATCCCCGCCGCCCGTAGCTCGGCGATGGCGTCACCCAGTGCCTGCCGCACTCGCGGGTCACCGGTGTTCAGCGTGTTCGGTGTCGCGACCGGATCGGCCGGGTCGAACGGAACCCGCCACTTCTCGCGCAGCCGGGCGATCTTCAGCCAGTACCGTTCGAACAGCAGGCCACCGCGGCTGTCCGCGGCCATCCGCTGGTCCCATTCGGACAGTGCGGTGCAGGCGCTGCCGACCTCGACAGTGCCACCGCCGGAGGTCGGTGCCTTGCCGCTGGGGAAGTCCGCGCACATCCTGGCGGTGTCGGCCGCCGCCTGGGTGCCTGCCCAGCTGCGGTCGTCGAACAGCAGGTCCTGCATGTCCTTGCGGGAGAACCGGCCGCTGGCGAGTTGCTGCTCGACCGCGGTGATCCCCATCCGGGTGCGCGGCCCGCGCTCGGTGCCGATATCACCCATGATCCGCGGATAGCCGGTGATCGGCTGCCGCGGGTTCGATAGCCAGGCGCTGTCGTTGGAGTTCGCGACGTAGTCGGTCCGGTTCAGCACCGGCATCCGGCTCGGACCGAAGATGCCGGGCACCAGTGCGTCCGGGTCGTTGCCCCACGCGCATTCACCCCTGGACCCTTCGAGCACCGGGATGCCGGTCGCCGGGAAGATCCGCGAGCCGAGCGGGGTGCTGCACCGCCGCGCCAGCTCGTCCGTCACATGCGGGACGACCTGGACGTCGGCGTAGAGCGCGTGGCCCTGCCGGTCGGCGGCCACCGTGTTGACCCACGGCACCCCCTGGGTCCTGGCCAGCACCCGCTGGACCTCGCGGGTGCTGCGCGCCCTGCCGAGCTCGAACCAGGTGTTCAGGCCGCGCAGGTTGCCGTGGTTGGCGTCGCGGATGGTGTAGGCGCCGGTCTCGGTCCATGGCAGCGGGAGGTTGCGAGTGGGGGACAGCACCGGCCCGTAGCGGGTCGAGTAGAGGGTGCGCTCGACGGTGTCCAGCGAGCCGTCCGGCCCGCGGACCTCGACGGAGACCGTGCGGCTTGTCATCCGCTCCGCGCGGCCGTCGACAAGGTAGGTCGTCGGCTCGCCGGGCACGAGGTCGACCTGGTAGAGGCCGAACGTTCGCGGAGTGGCGACCGTGTGGCTCCACGCCACGTCGCGGTTGAAGCCGATCTGCACCAGTGGCAGGCCGAGCAGGCTGCCGCCGCTGACGTTGAGCTTGCCCGGCACGGTCATCTGGGACTGCCAGAACCGCCTGCCGCCGTGCCAGGGGTAGTGCGGGTTGCCCAGCAGCAGGCCCTTTCGGTTGCGCGTACCGTCCCTGCCGACGGCGATCGCGTTGCTACCCATGTCCTGCCGCCCCATGGCACGGCGCACCCGGTCCGCGATATCGGCAGGGATCGCCGGTTCGGCGCCGGCCGAGCCCTGGCCGGGGCCCGGTGGTGCTGCCGAGGTGATGCCGTCGATCATCTGACCCTGCCCGCTGATCGTGGCGACCGCGTAGAAGTGGCGGTACACGTCGATCTCGGTGATCGGGCGGACCCATTCGGCGTCGCGGCATGCCGGGTCCGAGATGCCGGAGACGCCGGTGTCGCGCAGGTAGCGGTTGTAGCCCGCGACGTACCCGCGGATGATGTCGCGCACCTCGGCCCGCGGGCCTGCCGGTGGTGGTTCGGCGAGCGCGCGCTCGACCACCCCGGAGTCGATGACCTGCTGGAAGTACAGGTCGCTGCTCAGGCTGGTGCGCGCCGACCCGAAGGCGCGGTTGCCGGGTGCGTCCGGCCCGAGGTAGCGGGAGCGCTGCGCGTCGACGGTCAGATAAGTGTCCGCCAGCACGCAGATGTTGTCCTTGGCGGCGGCGAAACCGTACCCATAGCCGAGCCCGGCGAAGTTGGCCGCCTTGATATGCGGGATCCCGTACTCGGTGTAGCGGATGTTCGCCGCGAGTCCGCGCCCCGACGCCTCCCGCAGTTCCGTCTCCCCGGCGGCCGGTTCGCCCGCGGCGACTCCGGAAACCGTGGTCATGACCGTGGTGACGGCGAGCGCGATGGCCGCGAGCCCCCGAGGGGTGGCTGTGTGCTTTCGCATACCTCACGTTCTACCGCAGCGTGCGGGCGGGAGGATCAGGGATCGCCCGGATGTACAGTGCGCCGGTGACGACGAACCCGGCCGAGTTGCGCAGCGGCATCGAGCGTTATTGGGGGATCGACCTGCCACTTGCCCTAGGGGTACTGGAACAGCTCGCCGACGGCGGATCGCACCGGATGGCCGAGCTGGTTGCCCGTTCCGGCGTCTCTCGCGAAGGGGTCAAGCAGGTGCTCGGACTGCTCGGTTCGGCCGTATCGGCCGAGGATCGCGCGGTCCGGCTGGACCCGGACTTCCTGGCCGCGCCGGACCAGCTGCGCCCGGTGCTCACCCGGCCGGACCGGGGGACCGAGGAGCGGCTGCGTACGGTCCTCGCGGCCGCGCGGGCCGACCTCCCCGCGCCCCGCCGCGACCTGGACCATGTGCCCGCCACGGTGGACACGGTGGTGCACAGGGCGTTGTGGCTGACCGAGCGTTTTCACCTCGCGGGGCACCGGCTGCTGGTGCTCGGCGACCGGGACCTGACCGGGCTGGCGGTGGCCGCGCTGCTGCCCTCGGTCCAGGTCACTGTGGTGGATGTGGACGACACGGTGCTCGGGGTGCTCGGCGAGCACGCGCGGCGGGCGGCGCTGGACGTCCGTACCTGGTTCGCCGATCTACGGCTCGGGCTGCCCGAACCGGTCCGGGACGGCGCCGACCTGGTGTTCACCGACCCGCCCTACACGGCGGACGGCATCGGGCTGTTCGCAAGGCGCGGGCTGGAGGGGCTGCGCCGCAGTGGCTGGGCCCGGATGGCGATCTGCTACGGCAGCGGGGAACGGCAGGTCGAGCTGAGCTTCCAGGTGCAGCGCGCGCTGACCCGGCTCGGCCTGATGCTGGAGGCGGTGCTGCCCCGGTTCAACACCTACCAGGGCGCCGAGGCGCTGGGCTCGGCCAGCTCGCTGTACCTGTGCCGGCCCACCAAGCATGCTTGGAAGCAACCCGGCGCGGAGGACGGCAGGCTCAGGATCTACAGCCACGGCGCGAGCTCGCTGGAGTCGGCGGACCGGCTGCCAGCCGGGCTGATCGGCGGGCAGCAGGGCACCGGCGAGGAGTTGACCGTCGGCGAGGGCTGGGGGCGGCATCCCGCGGTGCCGGTGCCGGACTACCTGGCCACCCTCACCGGGGAGGCCCCGGGCGTGCGCAAGCGGGCGATGTCCAGCGCGGTATGGCTCGACCTCACGGCGGGCTTCGCGGGCCAGCTGCCGCGGGTGCTGCTGTGCGGGCCGGGAAGGGAGCTCACCGTGGCGGCACCCGCCGGAGCTCAGGACACCCTGGCCGGGCATCCACATCTCGACCGGCTGATCCGGGCCGGATACCGGCTCGAGGTCCGGCAGTTCGACGGCAGGGTCGCGGTGGTCACCCGCCGTGCCGAGGGCGGCGGTTCCCCCGTTGCCGCGGCAGCGGCCGAACTGGCGAAGCGAACCGGGGCGGTGGCCGCCAACGCCCTGCGGGAGGCCCTGATCACCGGATGCAGAGCGGCCGGACGGCAGCTGAGCAAGAACGAGGCACGGGCACTGCTCGCCGAGGCCGGACTGCCCGCCGCCATGCAGCTGGCGCGGCCGGCCGAGCTGCCGCTCACCGAGCTGGACGCGGCGGCGCGGGCGTTGCTCGGCATCTTGGGCTATCCTGACCACTAGATCAATAATTGACTAGCGAGTCATATTTGGAGACGATGTGCCTATATCCGAACGTGGCGGCCGGCCGGTGTACTACGAGGAGCACGGCACCGGCTTCCCGGTGCTGATGATCACCGGCATGGCGGCCACAATGGACTGGTTTCACTACAACATCCCTGCTTTCGCCGAGCGTTACCGGGTCGTCGCCCAGGACCTCCCCGGCAGCAACCGGGAGGGCGTGCCCGCCGCACCCGGCCCGTACTCGACCCGCGAGCTGGTGGCTGACTCGATCGGCATCCTGGACGAGCTGGGTATCGAGCGGGCGCACGTGGTTGCGCTGTCCTTCGGCGGCATGATCGCGCAGTGGCTCGCCATCGACCACCCGGAACGGGTGGAGCGCCTCTCGATCGTCGGCAATGGGCTGGGCAGGATGCCGAAGGAGATCGCCGAGGCCGCCGCGGGGGCGGCAGCGGCGGAGCAGTCCGAAGAGGACATGGTGCGGATCGTTCGTCAGATGACCTTCAGCGAGGACTTCCCCGAGCGGCAACCGCAACGGTGGGCCTTCTTCCTGCGCGAGATCCATGGCAAGCCTGCGCGGCCGCAGACCCAGCAGGCGCAGCTGGAAGCCTCGTTGCGGCACGACGCCATGGACCGGCTGGCCGAGGTGCGCGCGGAGGTCCAGTTGCTGGCAGGCGAGCTGGACACGGTGAATGCCCGGTACGCGCCCGAGCTTGCCGCGGCCATCCCGCACTGCGAGTTGAACGTTCTGCCCGGGATGAACCACGGCCTGAACCTCGAGTTCGCCGAGACCTACAACGACATCGTGCTGCGTTTCCTCGGCTCCGGCAGCCCCGGTGAGTAGCGGTCGGCAGGGAAAGGCGAGTGCGGGGGAGTCCCCGCGCAGGCAGCGGCGCAGGGAGCGCAACCGGGCGGCCCTGCTCGACGCTGCGTACGCCTGCTTCCGGCGAGGGGGGTTCGTCTCCACCACGATCAGCCAGATCACCGAGGAAGCGGACGTCGCGCACGGCACCTTCTACAGCTACTTCACGACCAAGGACGAGGTCTTCACCGAGCTCGTGGATCGGCTGCTGGAGGACCTGTTCACCGTCGTCAACGGCCCGCGCCAGGAGCCGAGCGTGCGCCGCAGGCTCTCCGTCGCGCTGTCCGCGTTCTTCCAGCGGTGCCACGATGAGCGCGAGATCCTGCTGGCGCTGCACCAGGCCAGCCGGTTGCACGAGGACTACGCGCGGAAGTGGGAACGGTTTCGGGAGCGGCTGCGGCGGCAGGTGGAGCACGATCTCGGCTGGCTCAGCCGCAACCAGTACCTTCCCGGGACGCTTCGGGTCGACCTGGTGTCCACGGTCATCACCCGGATGATCGAGGGCGTGGCCCTGCACATCGTGGACGCCGCCGACGCCGACGTGGAAGCTCTGGCCGACACCACGGCCACCCTGTACTACGACGCCGTGTTCCGCCCCGCGTCCGGCAGCGAGGACATCACCCTCTCCTGAGCCACCGGAGTACCGGGCTCACTCGCGCAGCGCGGCCCTGCGTCTGCGGTACTCCTCCTCGTCGATCTCGCCGCGGGCGAAGCGCGCGGCGAGGACGCCCTCCGCCGACTCGGCTTCCGGCGCCGCCGGGGTGCGGTCCGGCCGGGCGAGGCGCCGCAGCAGCAACACGATGACGGTGATCAGGCCGCCCCAGAACAGGACCATGGCCACGATCATCAGGGTCCACCCGAGCCAGCCCTGGCCGGGATGGTCGTAGTACCAGTGCATGACAGCCTCCTCGGAATGGGCGACATCCGAGCATCGATCCGGGCCGTCGCTCGGGCACAGGGCACGAGGCACCGGGTGCGAGGGACGTTGGTCCTACCGGGAGAGGGCCAAGTCCAGCATTCTCCCGGATCTCGGCGCGGCTAGTTTTCCAGTGCGGGCGGGAACGCCCGGCGCCGAGGGACGAGGAGAGGGCGAGATGAGGATATCCGTTTTCGAGGCCGAGGAGTGGGAACGCGCGGCCTTCCGGCGGCTGAGCGCGGAACACGAGGTCCGGTTCGAAGCGGCGCCACTCGACCAGGAACTGGCCGGGGAGCATGCCGACGCCGAGGTCATCTCGCCCTTCATCTACTCGGCCCTGGACGAGAAGGTCCTCGATGCCTTCACCGGCCTGCGTCTTATCGCCACCCGCTCCACCGGGTTCGACCACATCGACCTGGACTGGTGCCTTCGGCACGGGGTGCGGGTCGCCAACGTGCCTACCTACGGCAAGAACACCGTGGCCGAGCACGTCTTCGCACTGCTGCTGGGGCTGAGCCATCACCTGGTCGAGGCCGTGGACCGCACCCGGAGGGGCGACTTCTCCCAAGCCGGGCTGGCCGGCTTCGACCTGTTGGGCCGCACCATGGGCGTGATCGGCACCGGCGATATCGGCAGGCACACCATTCGGCTCGCCAAGGGTTTCGGCATGGAGGTCCTCGCGGTGGACACCGCACCGGACGAGGATCTCGCGCCGACGCTCGGCTTTCGTTACACCGGAATGGATGAGTTGCTGGCCGGGTCGGATGTGATCAGCCTGCATGTACCTGCCTGCCCCGGTACCCACCACCTCCTCGGGCCGGAGGAGTTCGGTGCGATGAAGCGCGGCACGATCCTGATCAACACCTCCCGCGGCAGCGTGGTCGACACCGCTGCCCTGCTACGCGCGCTTTCCGACGGCACTGTCGCCGCGGCCGGACTCGACGTGCTCGAGGAGGAACCGACCGTCCGGGAGGAGGCCGAGCTGGTGCGTTCCATGTTCGCACGGGAACACAACCTGGAGACGCTGCTGGGCGACCACATCCTGCTGCGCATGCGCAATGTGCTGATTACGCCGCACACGGCCTTCAACACCCGCGACGCCGTGCAGCGCATCCTCGACACCACCTGCGACAACATCCTGGCCCATACCGCAGGACATCCGCGCAACCTCGTCCGCTGAGGCCGCACCGGTCGTCTGCTGTGAGTGGCCCGTTCCCTGCCGTTTTGGGTGGTGGTGGGAGACGGGTGGGAGGGCCACTCACAGCAGTTGGACGAAGGTGTCCGCGGCGGCGAGCAGGGCGCGTTCGGTGAAGTGCCGCCCGACGAGCTGGATCCCGGCCGGGCGGTCCCCGGTGGCGGTCGAGGGCGGGACGCTGAGCGCGGGATGCCCGGTGTGGTTGAAAAGGGACGTCAGCCGGACCATCGCCGCGGTGGGGTCCGCCGCGGCATCCCTGCGGGGTACCGCGCAGGTGAGTGTGGGCATGGCGAGCAGGTCGACCCCGTCCAGCAGCTCGTTCACCCGCGCGCGCAACCGCCCCCGTTGCTCCTGCGCGGCGAGGTAGTCGGCCACGGTGACCGCGCTCCCCGCGGCGATGGCGTCCCGCATCGGTTGCTGGTACCGGTCCTCCTCCGTGCCGAACCGGCGCAGGTGGTAGGTGGCCAGCTCGCTGCTCAGGATGGTCCAGTGTGCCTGCCCGAGCTGTTCGAGGTCGGGCAGCTCCACCGTGCTGACCTCGGCACCGCGGCCGCGGGCGTGCTCCACGGCGGTGCAGAATGCTTGCCACGCGGCAGGATCGCAGTCGAGCCCCGCGGGAACGCCGATCCGGTACCGATTCTCGCCGCCGGTCAGCGCGGCGTCCAGGCCGCTCGGCCTCGCGGGCAGCAGCGCCTCGAGTACCAGTGCGGTGTCCGCAACGGACCGTGCCAGCACACCGGGATGGTCGAGGGATGGTGCCAGCGGGATGATCCCCTCGGTCGGCAACAGGCCGTGCGTGGGTTTCAGCCCGGTGATACCGCAGCATTCGGCCGGGATCCGCACGCTGCCGCCGGTGTCGGTGCCGAGCGCGGCCGAGCACAGCCCGGCGCGGACCGCGACCGCCGAGCCGCCGCTGGACCCGCCCGCGGTGAGCTCACCGTCCAGCGGGTTGCGGGCGGGACCGACGGTGGTCAGCGTGAACTCGTCCAATGTGGTCTTTCCGACGATGATCGCGCCCGCAGCCTTCAGTGCGGTGACCGTGGCCGCGTCCTGCCCCGCGATGTTGCCTCGCAGTACGGCCGAGCCGGCTTCCAGCGGCAGCTCCCGCACGGCGGCGCAGTCCTTGACCGCCACCACGATGCCGTCCAGCGGCCCGCGCCGCCGCCCGCCCGCGATTCGCTCGGCCGCCGCGCGGGCCGCGTCCAGCGCCTGCTCACCCGCCACATGGGCGAACGCCTGCAGCCCGGGATCCAGCCGCTCGATCCGGCCGAGCGCGGCCTCGGTGAGCTCGACGGGGGAAACCGCGCCCGATTCGAGCAGGTCCCCGACTGTCCTGATGGGAGCGAGCAGTAACCGCTCTTCTTCGGTCGCCGCGGTGAGGTTGTCGTTCACGATGTCTCTCCTTGCTGGTCAGCCGCCCATACCTGGCGCCCGCCGACCCAGGTGGCCAGCGGGCGCAGGGCGTCGAGCCGGGTGGGTTCCACGGTCAGCGGGTCCTGGTCGAGCAGGACGAAGTCGGCGAGCATGCCGGGTGCGAGCCTTCCCTTCACGGTCTCCTCGCCGGAGGCGTATGCCGAGCCCACCGTGTAGGCGTGCAGTGCCTCCGTTGCCGAGAGCCGCTCACCCGCGCCGAGCACCGTCCCGTCCTGCGCCCGCCGCGTGGTCATCGACCGCAGCGCCAGCAGGGGCTCGAGCGGCCCGCAGGGGTAGTCGGACGATCCGGGCACGGCCAGGCCCGCGTCCAGGAAGGTCCGATGTGGACACATGGTGGCCGCGGTCTCGTGGCCATAGTGCTTGACGAAGTTGTGCCCGTGGTAGTGCACGAAGGCGCCGAACGGGACGGGAACCACCCCCGCCCCGTGCAGTCGCCTCGCCGTGGCCGTGTCGGCCATCGAGCAGTGCTCGATCCGGTGCCGCCGGTTACCCGCGACCTCCCGCTGCGCCGACTCGATGGCGTCGAGCACCTTGCCGACCGCGATGTCCCCGTTCGCGTGCACCGCCACGGTGCTACCCGCCGCATGCACCTCCCGCACGGTCCGGTCGATCTCCTCGTCCGGCATGAGCTGGATGCCCCTGGCACCTGCCGTGCACAGGCAGGTTCCGCCGGAGGACGCTCCGTCGGTCATCATCTTCACGCCGGTGAAGCGCAGCCATTCGTCGCCGAGTCCGGTCGCCATCCCCAGCTCGGCGGCGTGCCGGAAGAACTCGTACCACAGCAGCATGCCCACCCTTGCGGTGAGCAGGCCCCTGCGGTGCGCCTCCTGGTACACCCGCCAGTCGTCCGGGTGCACCATCGCGTCACATACCGAGGTCACCCCGGCGGCGTTGAACCGCTCCAGCGTGCGGGCCAGCGCGGTGACCCGCGTGTCAAGGGTGGGGTGTGGCACCAGTGCCTGCCGGCCCCCATGGCCGAGGTAGGCCTCCATCCACGCGCGCTCGTGCACCACACCGTCGAGCCGCCCCGCGGCGTCCCTGCCGAGCCTTCCACCCACCGGATCGGCGGAGTCGTCCCGGTAGCCACCCGCCCGCAGCGCCGCGGAGTTGGCCACGGCCGCGTGGTACGAGTAGTGGATCACCAGGACCGGGTGGCGCCGGGACACCTCGTCCAGCAATGCCCGGTCGACCCGGTCACCATCCCGGGTGCGGGACAGGTCGAAGTTGTGCCCGACGACCCATTCGCCTTCCGGGGTGCGCGCGGCCAGCTCGGCGAGCGCGTCGCGGACGGCCGTGGCCGTCGGCGTGCTGGTCGGCGCCAGGTCGGCATAGAGGTCCTCGCTGGTGTGCAGGCTGGGATGGGCGTGCGCGTCGTTCAGCCCGGGAACCATGGTGGCCGAGCCGAAGTCGACCTGCCTGGCTCGCGGGAAGCGTCCCCGCAAGGTGTCCCAACCGCCCGCGTCCACGATCCGCTCCCCGGCGATCGCGAGCGCCTCCGGCTCGGGGTCGGTGAGCGAGCGGATCCGGCGCGCCCTTACGAGGGTGATCGGGGCTTCGATGAGGGGATACTCGGTCACGGCGACTCCCGGAAAACGATGGACGGTGGTCAGAGCAGCCCGGCGGCATCCGGGATACCCATGATCCCGATGCCCACCAGGGTGGTCACGGTCATCGAGGCGACGCTGCCGATGAACGGGTGGAAGTCGGCGGGAAGGCGGACGATGATCGCCCTGGCGAGCGGGGGACCGAGCAGGGCACCGATCACCGCGCCGCCGAGGATGACGGCCCAGCCGTCGCCGTAGGTGAGCACCGCGGCGGGCGCCAGCGACACCACCGGCACGAAGGTCGGGTACCAGCCGTGCCGCCGCCAGCGGTCGGCATGCCACCAGCATCCGAGCGCCGCGGTGAACAACTGCGCGCTGAGCAGTGCGGGCAGCAGGCCGGACCCGTAGACCGGCGCGGCGGGATCGGCCGCCCATGCGAGCAGCAGCCCGGCCAGCATGCCGAGCGAGGCCCATTCGTTGCCGTAGAACTGGGCTTCGGTGAAGTCGGCCAGCATGCGCCGGGGCAGCCAGGACACCCGCTGGCGCGGTCCCTCGGGCCCGCCGCCCTCCGGTGGGGCGGGTGGCACCATCCACGGCAACCTGCGGCACAGCGCGAACGCGACCAGCGCGCTGGACCACATGCCGGTGACGTTCCCGACGACGTTGGGCAGGCCGAGCGGTACGCAGACCAGGTTCACCGCGGCCAGCGCGAGCGGCGTACTGAGCACCCCGCCCAGTACGGCGGCCGTCGGGGCCACCCGCCAGCCCGCACCGTAGACCAGCACCACCGCCGGGGGAACGGAGACGAACGGCACGAAGGTCGGTTGCCAGGACCCGGTGCGGGTCCACCACCACAGGGCATGCGAGAGCAGCAACCCGCCCAGCGCGGCGGCGACCACCCAGGGCAGCAGGCCGCTGCCATAGCTGATGTCGAAGCCCCGCAGGCGAAGCCCGCGTCGCGCGGCCAGGTGCGCGCCCACCGCGAGCACCAGCATGCCGAGTCCCGCCGGTGCGACGGCATAGAACTGCGCCTCGGTCAGATCGCCGAGGAGTCGGCCGAGCCAGGAGGCCTCGGTCGGCCAGCCGGCGTCTCCCGCCGTGAGCCGCTCCTGCAGCACGGGCAGTACCAGGCCGACGGCGGCCGCGACCGCGCAGCAGCACAGCAACGCGGGAAGCAGCCGGATCCGGGCCGAAACCGGTCGCCGGGCGCCTACCGGTGCTTCGTCGGAACCAGCGGGACGCATGCCCTCACCACCCTCGCCGGGCGCGCAAACAATTGGCTATAACGTTTGCGCGATTGAAGCCCCGTGTGGGCTCGCTGTCAAGAGCGGCTCGGAGGTTCATGGCACGATCGCACTGTGCACAGCGACGACCAGCAGAGCCACGACCAGCAGAGCCACGACCAGCGGATCCAGGACCAGGAAACCGCCAACGCCCCGGCCCGAAGGGCGACCCTCGCGACGGTCGCCAAGCTGTCCGGGTACCACGTGTCGACGGTGTCGCGGGTGCTCAACGGGTCCGCCGTACCCGGGGTCCGGTCGGCCTCAGCGGCCACGGCGGAGCACATCAGGCAGGTCGCGCGCGAGGTGGGTTACGTGCCGAACGCGCAGGCCGCTGCGCTGCGCAGGCAGCGAACCCGGCTGCTCGGCGTGGTGATGGCCCGGATGGCCGACACCGTGCTGGCCACCATCTACGAGGGGATCGAACGAGCCGCGGCCGGCTACGGGTTCCAGACGCTCGTGACCAACTCCTGGGACGATCCGGTCACTCGCCGGGAGTGCGTCGATGTGCTGCTTTCCCACGGCGTGGACGCGATGATCCTCGGCGACTCCCCTGTCGATGGTGGTTCGCTGGACGTGCTGACCGAGCACGGCCTGCCCTTCGTGCTGGTCAACCGCAGGGCCGCGGACCATCCGGCGATCACCTGCGACGACTACGCCGGTGGGCGGATGGCCGCGGAGCATCTGCTCGAGCTCGGTCATCGGCGCGCGGCGGTGCTGGCCGGCCTGCCGTACGCGAGCAACGCCCTGGAGCGCACCCAGGGTTTCCTCGACGTGTACCGGGAGGCGGGGCATCGCATTCCCCGCGGCCGGATCGTGCGGACCACCTTCGACACCGCGGGCGGCCGGATGGGCGCCGAACGGTTGCTGCGCGCACGCAGCACACCCACGGCGATCTTCGCCGTCAACGACGCCGCCGCGATCGGCGTCCTCGGCTGCCTGCGCGACCACCGGATCGAGCCGGGTCGCGAGCTGTCGGTGGTGGGCTTCAACGACATCCCGCTGGCCGCGGAGCTCACCGTGCCGTTGACCAGCGTGCGTTCCCCGATGCAGACCATCGGGGAGCAGAGCGTGCACACCCTGATGCGGTTGATGGGCGGGGAACCTGTGCAGAGCACGTTGTTGCGGCCGACCTTGGTGGCGAGGGCGTCCTCGGCGCCCCGGTAGCGTGGCCGCGCGATGTCACCCCCAGCGCCAGGAGATGCCGTACACCCCGGGGGCCGCGTCGGGTGCGAAGGTGTGCACCGTCAGGGAGTCGTCGGTGCACAAGCGCGTGCGCTCGCCGGGGCCGTCCGGTGCGGTGGGGCGGTAGTACGCATAGCAGCGAGTGGGCCGGGCGGCCGCGTCGAAGCCGACCCGGATGAGGCAGCTGTGCAGGGAGTCGCGTAGCCGACGTTCGTACCGCCGGGACGGGACGGTGCCGGTGTCGAGGACCGTGTCGTACTCGATGACGGTGGTCGAGTTCCGCACCAGCGTCCTGCCGAACAGGATCTCGGCGGCCAGGTACCCGGCCTCGTGGTCGACGCGCACCGCGCCCAACCGGCCGATCCGGACGCGGATATCGGTGGGCATGCTGTCGCCGTCGTCGACAGCATGCACGAGCAGGATCCGGTCCTGGGGCTCGTCCACGCTACGGACGACCTGGGTTGTGGAGATCATGCGCAGGTTCCGCTCGGCGTCCACGCTGCAGAAGTCGGACACGCTCAGCACGCTGATGCCGGTGTTGGCGCGCTCGGGGAGCGCGGTGCGCGGGGGAGCGTCCTCGCCGTGCGGCCGGCGGCCACACGGTCGTGATTGCGTGAGGAAGTCGAGCAACGTACTCGGTGGCAGTTCGAGGATCGTTTCGATTTCCCGCAGCGCATGCAGGGATGTGCGACGCTCCGGCCGGCTGCGCCCCTGCTGCCAGTAGCTCAGCGTCGCCAGGCTGAGCTTCATCCCGCGTGCGGCCAGCCGGCTCTGGATCCGTTCCAGGGTCAGGCCGCGGCGGTGGATCGCCGCCCGCAGGGCCTCGGCGAAGTTCTCCTGCCGCAGGATCTCCGCCGGTCCCTGATCGGCCGATGACGTGGACCGGGGCATTGCCTCACCTCGTGGCGGCCGGCGGTGGACGGGGCGAGAATTATCACTCGCGAAGTCGGCACTGGCAAGCCTTCCCGAATGAAGCCCCGTATTATTCAACGGCGTTAACAGTATTCGTGAAAATGTGGCTCTTTGAATCGATTTCGCTCATTTTCCAACCATGGCGGCGATGTGGAAACTTTCCCGCGTCGATCGAGTTCGTTATTGCCGATTCGCCCGTTGTGCCGGTCCGTGTCGACCGGGCTGCGTAGAGTGGGGGACGCACCCGTCCCCGCTCGGAGTGAGGAACGACGTTGTTGTCCAGGAGAGGCAAGGTCGGCCTGCTCGCCGCGGCGATCGTGCTCCCGGTGGTCGCGGTGGGCGTGTGGTGGCGGCCGATCGTGAGTCATCCGGTGGTCACCGGAACCCTGCTCGCCGGTTACGGGCTCGTGCTGACCATCGCGCGGGAGCTGTGGAAACGCTGGCAGGTCCGGATCGTCGACTGGATCGAGCAGACCGTGGGGCGGCTGGCGTCCCGGTTCGAGCAACACTACCGGGAGTTCGTGCTGAACAGCCTGCGGTTCGTCGACCTCAAGGGCCTCACGACGATCGGCTTCTGCACGCCAGAACTGGACGACGTCTTCGTCGATATGGGCCTCGCGCGGCACGCGGCGAGCAAGGCCGAGGAAGGAGTCCTCGGCCGGCTGCCCGAACATGTCACCGAGCGATTGTCGCTCCGGCGGCTGATCGATCGTTCGGACACCCAGATCTTCGCCGTCGTCGGCGTTCCCGGGAGCGGGAAGACCACGCTGTTGCGGCACACCGCGCGGCAGGTCTGCCAGCGTCCCGGGCAACGCACCGTGCCGATCGTGCTGTACCTGCGCGACCATGTCCGCACGATCGTGGGGCGCCCCGACGTCACGCTGGTCGAGTTGCTGCGTAGCACCCTGGGCCGCTATGCCTCCGCCGAACCGCCCGGCTGGTTCGAGCAGCGGCTGCAGGACGGCAGGTGCGTCGTGCTGCTCGACGGGTTGGACGAGATCGGCCTGCCCGCGGACCGCAGGCAGGTCGCCGACTGGATCGAGCACCAGACCACGCAGTATCCGCAGAACGCCTACGTGGTCACCTCCCGGCCACGGGGCTACCGGGAGGCGCCGATCACCGGTGCGCAGGTACTGCAGGTGCGTAGCTTCAGCTACGCGCAGGTGGCCGAGTTCGTGCACGGCTGGTACCTCGCGGTCGAGAAGCATGCCGCCGGTGTGGTGGACGAGGGTGCGCGGCTACGCGCCCAGTCTGCGGCCGACGATCTGCTGGAGCGGCTCAACGGCGCGCCCGAACTCTATGACCTGACGGTCAACCCCCTGCTGCTCACGATGATCGCCAACGTACATCGGGACCGTGGTGCTCTCCCCGGCAGCAGGGCCGGCCTGTACAGCGAGATCTGCCAGGTCATGTTGTGGCGGCGGCAGGAGGCCAAGAAGCTGGACAGCACGCTCAGCGGACCCAAGAAGGAAGTCCTGCTGCGCGGGCTCGCGTTCCGGATGATGCGACGGCATGTGCGTGACCTGCCACGCGAGGACGTGTACGAGGAGTTCGAAAGCACCCTGCTCCGGATGCCCGAGCAGGTGACCGCGGCGGACCTGCTCGCGGATGTCCGCCATCACGGGCTGCTCATCGAGCGGGAGAACGGCCTGTACTCCTTTGCCCACCAGACCCTGCAGGAGTACCTCGCGGCGGCGCACATCCAGGACAAGGGGATAGCCGGTGTGCTGGAGCAGGCCGTGGATGACAACTGGTGGCGGGAGACCACGGTGCTGTACGCGGCGATGTCGGACACCGACCCGATTGTCCGGGCCTGCCTGGAATCCGGCAGTGTCACCGCGCTCTCGCTGGCCTTCGACTGCGCCGACGGTGGCCGCGAGCTCGCGCCCGAGCTGCGGCGGCACCTCGAGGAGCTGCTGACCTCGGCGTTGACCCCGCAGGCCGACCCCGAGCTGCGCAGGCTGATGATCCGCGTGGTGATCACCAACCACACCCGCCATGTGACCCGCACCGGCGATGGTCGGCGGGTGTGCTCCCGCCCGGTCACCGATCGGATCTACCGGCTGTACCGGCAGGAGACCGCGGGTGACGCCTTTCCAGGGAACGACGCGGAGGACGAAGGAAGGAACGAGGACGAGCCGGTCGTCGGCGTGCGCAGGCGCGATGCCGCCGCGTTCGCCCGGTGGATCAACGACATCACCGACGGCGAGCCCGGTTATCACCTGCCGACCCGCACGGAGCTGGATGACCCGGCGGTCCGCAGGGCGTTGCCCACGTGCAGCGTGTGGATCACGCCGGAGAGCGGAAACGGTGTGTCCGCGCTGTGGTCACCGGCCGATTCGGTGCATCCCCATGCCGTCGACGTGCCGACCCTCACCCAGCACCTCGGCACGGATATCGAGCGCTCGATGCCGCAGCTGCTGCGGTTGCTCCTGCTGAGCTCCATCGTCACCGTGCGTTGTCTCGAGCATGCGCGCACCATCACCCACACTATTCACACCGAGTACCTGCAGCAGTGGGAGCGGGCGTTCGATCACGTCGACCACGATCACGGTGCGCTACGGAACCTTGCCAGGGACGTCGAGGCGGCGCATGAGCACATGCTCGGCATTGCCAAGGACCTCAGCCGGACCATCGAGACGGTGCGTGCCCTCGATCCCGCCGTTCCGCTCGACCACAAGCGCGTCCGTGCCCTCGTCAGTGACCTGAACAACGAGCGCACGCTCAACGAGTACGAGTACAAGCTCGCCGAGGAAAGCGAGGACTCACTCGTGCGCCTGCTCGAGCACGCCGTGGAGGCCATCGGGAACGATCATCCGCTGGGCCGCGTGGTGGACGTGAGCCAGGCCCGTGCGCTGGACCTCGCCGCGGACACCGACTATGTGCGAGCGCTCCAGCACACCCTCGGCAGCGCGTTGGCCCAGTCCCTTTCCCGGGTACTGGACGACGGCGCGCGCCGGGACTGGCCGGCCAGGCTGGGCCGGGAACTCGTCGCCGCCACCAGCGTCCCCGAGACGGAGTTCGTGGTGTACCCGGACACGCTGGCGGAGCGGCTCCGGTCCGGCTGCGCGGCCGTAAGGGGACGACTTCCCGGCTCCTGGGCCGCGGCCGTCGCCGGCACCCTTGAGGAGACCGCGGGGCCCATGGTCAGCCGACCATGGGAACGTCCGCTCACCGAGGAGGCCGCGGCCGCTATCCGGCTGGCCGCCTTCTGCCTCGCGGCCGAGGCCGACGCCGGGAATATCGACCACCTCCGCGCCACCTTCCTCGAGATCGCGGCCGGGGTGACCTTCCTGCAACGACGCGCCACGGACGACGGCCTGATCACCCAGACGATCGTGCTCGCGATCGCCTAGCGTCGATCGGGACCGTGCGTCGAGCGGTGGTCTGAATGGCTGAATTCGGTGACCAGACCCGCTCGCCCCGGACGGTCGCCGATCATGATCGTGTGCTGCCGTTGTGGTGATTGTCGGTGGTAGTGCGTCCGTCCGGGGCGGACCGTTCGGCGCCCCCCGGGGGTGGTCGCCGCGTGCGGTACCTACTAGCGTCGGACCGGCGCCGGTAAGGAAGTCACCATCTCCCCATCAATGGTGACGCCGGTCAACAGGAGAGGCCGCTGGACTCGGCGGTGAACGATCGTGGGGGTGCTGGGTTCGGGCGGTCCGGTGAGGAGTGACCGTGCAGGACTACTTCGGACTCAGGCCGCTCGCGCTGGGTTGGCAGGACGGCGCCGAGCCGTTTTCCGTGACCGTGTCGCGCACCGGCGAGGGCTGTGTGCTGGCGATGGTGCTGGGGGAGATCGACGCGATCACGGCTCCGCGGCTGGAGCACGAACTCGCGCGCTGGCCGGAGGGTGACACCACCGCCGTGGTGGTGGATCTGTCCAGGGTGTCGTTCTGTTCCGTTGGTGGCTTGCGGCTGCTGGGAGACCTGCTGGAGCGCACCAACCGGGTCGGCATACCGCTGGAACTGGTAGTGGACACACATCCCGTGCGGCGAGCGTTGGCCTGCGCCGGCCTGGAGCAGAAGTTCTCCGCCCACGAGACCCGGGCCGCTGCCCTGGCGTCGATCGGCGTCGATCGGGTGCGCTGAGCGCGTCGCGCCGGGTACGGTCATCCACCGTCCGGTCGTCGAACCTGGGGAGCCCGATGTCCGAACCGGCAGCGCACGGGACCGACCATACCGTGTCGCGGCCTGGTCACCGGTCGCCACTGGTCCGTTCGCTGCTGGCCGGCGTGATCGGAGCGGTCCTCGTGCTGGCCTGGTGGCTCGTCTTCCAGGCGATCGGTGGGCTGCCGTTCTTTGTCGACGGTGATGACTTCCGGTGCGAGGGGCTCGGTTGCGCCGCCGCTCCTCTCGGAGCGTTGTTCGTCAACCTGATGCTCACGACCGCCCTCGTGTTCGGCGGTTCCGTCGCGGCATCCTGGCCACTACTGCGGCTGGCACGAGTGGATCCGGTATGGCCGGTGGTGCTGCTCGGCCCGGTCGGAACCTTGTTCATGGCCTGGCTCGCCGACCGGACGCTCGCCAACGCGACCGCGTCGGCAGCCGGAATGGCGGCCCTCGGCTATGCGCTCGCCGCGTACCTCACCGCACCGAGCCTGCGCCGGAACACCCGGGTCCTACTGCTGGTCGCCGTGCTCGGCATCGCCATCGTCCGCGCCGCGACCTCGGCGGTGTAGAAGGTTGCGTCTGGGTCTTTGTTTCGGGTGCAGGAAGGTGGGTGGGATGAACTCTGGTAGTCCGTTGCGGATGCGGATGTGCCATTCGGTGTGGTGGATCAGGTTGTGGTGATGATGGGGGTATAGCAGTGTCAGGTTGTGTAGTGCGGTCGGGCCGCCGTTGGCCCACAAAGTTACGTGGTGTGCTTGGCATTGTTTGGGTTTGCGGCGGTGGCCGGGGAACGTGCACCCGTTGTCTCGCAGGATCAGGGCTCGGCGGATGGTGAGGGGGATGGTGCGGTGTTTCTGCCCGATGTTCAGGATCTCGCCGGTGCTGCCCAGTAGGGCGGGCGCCACGTAGGTATCGCAGGCTATGCGCCGGATCTGGGTGGCGGAGTGCGATTCCTGCCCGTGCAGGAGCCCGTGGCCGGTGCCGTGTTTGAGGTCGTCCGGGGTGATCGAGACCATGACGGTGACGGGTTCGCCGGGTTCGGTGGGTCCGTCGTCCGGGCATCGGGCCGCGGCCCGGAGCATGTCGGCGGGCGCGTCGCCTTGCCGCTGGTGTTTGCTGCGCCGGTCGGGTTCCTCGGGGCTGCTGTGGGGCTTGGCGCGGGGTTCGATCAGGCCGGTCACCAACGCCGCGGTCTCGGCATCCAACTCGAAGGTGCCGCGTAGGTGTCCACCTTGGGTGTCGCGCCAGTCCAGAAACCGGGTGGGCCGCGTCAGGTGGTGTTCGGTGGGTGGGTTTCCGTTCTGGTTCAGGCGGGCCACGATCTCTCGCCCCAGCGCGGTCACGGTGTGGGGTTCGTATTCCCGGGCGGCTGTGGTCAGCAGCGCCTCGGCGTGCTCGCGATCGGGCAGGCTCACCGGCTGCGGAAACCTGGCCATGGTGGCGCGGATGGCCTCCTCATGTTCGGGCCCGATCGCGCCCTCCGCCACGGCGGCACCCACCTCGGGCAGGTCCGGCTTCAGCGGGGTACCGGTGGGGCCGTGCCGGGCCACCGCTGTTCGGGCGTGCGTCACCCGTTGCCGGGCGTCATAAGCGTTGATGCGCAGGATCTCCCGCGTCAACACGGCCACATCCCGATACCCCCGCCGCCCGGCGGTGGTGCGGCCGTCCAGCGCGGCCAGGAGTTCCGCCTCGCCCATGCGAGAGGTGTCGATGCCGAAAGTCCTGGTCACAAAGCCAGGATACCGCATACATCGACCACCCGTTCGACCACGATCGGGTGATTATGGGCGCTGGGCGCGTCGGGGGATATCGGTCCGAACGCCGAACCAGTGTGCCGGAGCGGTCCGTTCCACTGAGCCATTCAGGCCGATACTTAAGTTCTCTGTCCCGGTGGTCGTCTTGCTTTTGTCGGCAAACTTTGTCATAACGGCGGGATACCGAGAAGGAGGCCGGATATGACTGGTCGGATACGTCGCCTGTTGGGAATCGGCCTGGGGATTGCGCTCACCGCAACGTTTTCGGTCGGTGTGGCGACCGCCACCGCCGGGCCGGCCGCATCGGAGCAGGCTGAAACCTGTGCCGTGAAATCGAAACCCTCCGGCAAGGTCCTGCACGGTTATTGGGAGAACTGGGACGGCGAGGCAAACGGAGTCCATCCGGGAATGGGTTGGATTCCGATCACTGATCCACGCATTCGCCAGCATGGCTACAATGTGATCAACGCGGCGTTTCCGGTGATTCTTTCCGATGGCACCGTGCGGTGGGAGGACGGGATGGACCGGACGGTCAAGGTCGCCACCCCGGCCGAGATGTGCGCGGCCAAGGAAGCCGGGCTGACCATCCTGATGTCGATCGGCGGTGCGACCGCCGGTATCGACCTCGGCTCGCGCGCCGTCGCCGACCGGTTCATCGACACCGTGGTACCGATCCTGAAGAAGTACAACTTCGACGGGATCGACATCGATATCGAGACCGGGCTGACCAGCAGCGGAAACATCAACCAGCTGTCAACCTCGCAGGCCAACCTGATCCACATCATCGACGGGGTGCTGGCCGAGATGCCCCCGAACTTCGGCCTGACAATGGCGCCGGAGACCGCCTACGTCACCGGCGGCAGTGTCGTGTACGGCTCGATCTGGGGCGCATACCTGCCGATCGTCAAGAAGTACGCCGACAACGGCAGGCTGTGGTGGCTGAACATGCAGTACTACAACGGCAGCATGTACGGCTGCTCGGGCGATTCCTACCAGGCCGGTACAGTGCGCGGGTTCACAGCCCAGACGGACTGCCTGAACCGCGGGCTGAACATCCAGGGCACCACGATCCGCGTTCCTTATGACAAGCAGGTTCCCGGGTTGCCCGCGCAGCGGGGCGCCGGCGGTGGTTACATGTCGACCGGGCTGGTCGGGCAGGCATGGAACCACTACTCGGGCGGCCTGAAAGGCCTGATGACCTGGTCGATCAACTGGGACGGTTCGAAGGGCTGGACCTTCGGCGACAACGTCCGGGCCCTGCAACGACGCTGACCGGAAGGGGAACCGGCGGTCGCGGGCAGCCGACCTGGTGGGCAGGCTCGTCCGTGGCCGCGTGGCAGACTTGTCCGCATGAGGAAGATCTTCGTGATCGGCATCGGCGCTGGCGACCCGGAGCAGGTCACCGTCCAGGCCATCCGGAAGCTCAACGAGGTGGACGTGTTCTTCCTGCTGGACAAGGGCCAGGCCAAGGAGGACCTGGTGAGCCTGCGGCGGGAGATCCTCGATCGGTACATCGAGCAACCGTCCTACCGGGTGGCGGTGGCCGAGGACCCGCAGCGGGACCGCACCGCGGGTGACTACGTCGGCGCGGTCCGCGACTGGCACCAGCGCCGGGCCGATGTGTACGAAGCTCTCATCCGGGACGAGGTCGAGGACGGGGGTTGCGGCGCGGTGCTGGCCTGGGGCGACCCCACCCTCTACGACAACATCATCGCCATGCTGAACACCGTGCTGGATCGGGGCACGGTGGAGTTCGAGTTCGAGGTGATCCCCGGGGTCAGCAGTATCGCCACGCTCACCGCGCGGCACCGCACCATCCTCAACCAGATCGGCAAGCCGGTGCAGCTCACCACCGGAAGGCGACTGGCGCGGGGCTTCCCGGAGGGGGTGGACGACGTCGTCGTCATGCTCGACGCGCACTGCACCTTCGCCGAGCTCCCGGACACCGACCTGGACATCTACTGGGGCGCCTACCTCGGCACGCCGGACGAGATCCTGGTCTCCGGTCCGGTCGCCGAGGTCGCCGACCGGATCAGGACCACCCGCGCCGAGGCACGTGCGCGCAAGGGCTGGGTGATGGACACCTACCTGCTGCGCAGGCGGGCCTCGAGCACGGAGGAGCCGCCCGGGTAGCGGCAGCCGCTCAGCCGCGTGGTGCCCAGGGGATCTCCGTGATCCCCGCGTCGTGGTTGACGTAGCGGGCCAGCACGAACAGCAGGTCGGCCAGGCGGTTCAGGTAGGCCGACACCTCGGTGCCGACCTCCTCGGCGCGGCGCACCGTGGCCACGCTGCGCTCGGCCCGCCTGCACACCCCGCGGGCGAGGTGGATCTGCGCCGCCGCCACCGTCCCGCTGGGCAGGATGAAGTTCCGCAGCTCCGGCAGCCGCTGGTCCAGCTCGTCGATCGCGGCTTCCATCTCCGGCACCTCGTTCCCGGTCAGCCGGGGAACCGAGGCGCCGGACCCGGTGCGTTCCGGCGCCATCAGCTCGCAACCCACCACGAACAGGGTGTTCTGTGCGGTTTGCAGGAGCTCCGCCACGCCGTCCGGCACCCCGTGCGCCACGGCGACGCCGATCGCCGCGTTCACCTCGTCCACCGTGCCGATGGCCTCCATCCGCGCCTCGTCCTTGCCGAGCCGCTTGCCACCCCAGATACCGGTTTCGCCGGAGTCGCCCTTGCGGGTGTAGATCTTCACTACGCACCTTTTCCGATCAGACCGAGCTGCTGGCCCAGTGTTTGCTTGGCGTCCACGAGCGAGGGGCCGTACCAGGTCAGCAGGCGGCCGTCGACCACCGTCGCCGTACCGGGAAACTCGGCGGGCCCGTCCTCGGCGGAGAACGGGTACGGCTCGTCGGGCAGGATCACCAGGTCGGTGCCCGCGGCCTGGATCTCCGCCAGCGGCATATGCGGGTAGCGGCCGGGGTGCTCGGCGTACACGTTCCGCACGCCGATCCGCCGCAACAGGTCGGTGGCGAAGTTGTTGCTCCCGACCACCATCCACGGATCGCGCCACACGCAGATCACCGCGCTGGCGACCGGGTCGGGCACCGGCCCGCCGAGCCGCCGGGTCGCCGAGACCAGCCAGTCCGGCGCCGCCCGGTCCAACGCGACCGTGAACAGCCGATCCAGGGCCCGCAGGGCGCTGCCCACGTCCTCCACCACGGTCACCCACACCGGAATCCCGGCCGCGGTCAGCCGTTCGTGGTCGAGCTTGCGGTTCTCCTCCTTGTTCAGCAGCACCAGGTCGGGTGCCATGGCGATGATGCGCCGAACATTGGGGTTCTTGGTGCCGCGCACGCGTTCCACCTCGAGGTCGGGCGGGTGCGTGCACCAGGTGGTCGCCCCGGCGAGCAACCGCCGGTCGGTCGCGGCCAGCGCGTCGGTGAGCGACGGCACCAGGGAGACCACCCGCCGTACCTGCTGGGGGAGCTGGACCTGGAAGGACATGTCGTCCAGCTCGGTACGCACGCGGGCCATACCCATGATCCTAGCGGAGTCACCACCCCACCACTGGTCAATCCCTTGTGGACAAGCTTACCGTGCCGGCCTTCGCGGCCGGCACGGTAAGCCCCGCCATGAGTGACCCGTTCCGCGCGCGTTTCGCAGGGAACAGGTCACCGGTAGCGGTTACTTGTCGTTATGTCTCGTTACCCGGCGGACCCGAGCGTCCGGGCCAGCGCGGGCGGCCCGCCGACGACCGGCAGCGTCAGCTTGCTGGCGCCGAGGGTGACCAGCACGGTGGCCCCGGCCGCGTCGGGGGCGATGTAGGACTCGTCATTGGCCACCAGCACCACACCGATCCGATGCCCCGCGGGGAAGACGTAGTCCTTCGGGTGGGTCTCCCAGTTGACCTCGTACTGCAGTCCGGGCTGCAACGGCTGCTCCTCGGTCAGCCCTTCCCTGTTCCGGGTGTCGATCGAACCCCGGGTGACCACGGAGTAGGGATTGTCGTTGCGCAGCATCGTGGACGGCTTCGCGCAGCCGGTGCGGTCAGCCACGTCGCGCGGGGTGCAGGAACTGGCGAACAGCTCTTCCGGCGTCTTGTCCTGCGGGATCAGCGGCTGGTTGGGGCCGTAGTCGACCAGTAGCGCGGTCAGCGGTGTGCCGGTCTGGTTCGCGGCCATCTCGACCTGCAACGACGGGGTACCGGAGATTCGCAGGTCCCGCTGTAGTGGCCTGGTGGTGAAGGCCAGCCGGTGCGGCCGTTCGCGGTCCGGCTCGGCGATCATCATGTCCTCGCTCTGGTCGAGGTCGTCGGTGAACCGCCGGATCCGCTCGCTGCCGGGCCGCGTCGGCAGCAGCCGGTTGTACCGCTCCAGCCACAGGGCGGAGTCCTGCGCCTCCGGGGCGGGCCAGTCGCGGTAGTTCTCCCAGTGGCCGTCGGGCCGCTGCAGGTCGACCATGGGCTCGTCCATGATCCCGTTGTCGATACCCTGCAACCAGTAGTCCATCCAGGCCCCGATCTGCCGCTGCCACTCCTCCGGCCGGACCGAGATCGGGTCCACGTGTGCCTCGCGGTGCAGCCACAGCTTGCGCGGTACGTCCTGCTCGGCGAGCTTGGCCCACCAGCGGGAGAAGTGGTTCGGCTTGACGTTCCAGTCCTCCTGGCCGTGCACGACGAACACCGAAGCCTTGACCTTGTCCGCCGAGTCGCGGTAATTGCGAACGTCGTAGAACGGGGTGTAGCCGTACGTCCCGTCCGCCGCGTTGTTCCCGAGTTCGGCCAGTACATCCCGGCAAATCGGTCGTTGTTCCTGGCTGATCACGTACCTACCGAGCCATTCCGGATACCGGTAGCCCCAGTCGCCCCGGTAACCGATGCCCTGATCACGGGTGTAGTCGTACCAACTGGAGATCGCGGCGATCGGCACGATGGTGGTGAGCCCGTCCACCCCGGCTGCCGCCGCCGCGTTGGGCAGGGTGCCGTTGTAGGACACCCCCGCCATGCCCACCTTGCCGGTGCTCCAGTCGGCGTGCACCTCGCTGCCGTCCGCGCGGTAGCCCGGGGCGCGCCCGTTCAGCCAGTCGATCGCCGCCTGCACGCTGCGCGTGTCCTCCGGCCCGCCGGTCGTCGGGCAGCCGGTGGACCGGGACGTGCCCTGCATCTCCACCTCGACCACGGCGTAACCGCGGGGCACGAAATAGTCGTCGTACCACCGGTCGAAGCCCATGGGCCGCGGAATCCGCGTATCGTCCCCCGCCGCGTGGCCGGCGGCCCCGAGCCCGGTGAGGTCGTAGTACGGGCTGGCCTGCATCACGGTCGGCACCCGCAGACCGCTCGCGGTCTCCGCGGGCCGGATGATGTCGAGCGCGATCCGGTCCTGTTCGCCGTCGCCGTCGGAGTCCATACCGGCTGCCACGTAGACGGACTCGACGATCGCGTTCGCTCTGGAGAACGCCGGCTGGGTAGCCCCGTCACGTACCTCGATCCGCGGCACCTCGGCGTGTGCCTGCGAAATACCCACCGTGGAAATTCCTACCATTGCAGCAGTTGCCAGAATCGCGATTCTTCGTATTTTCATGCAATTCCTCCCCTTCTCGGAAATGCGGCAACACGCGCCGCACCCAGGGGTATCCTCGCGGTAATCGTTCGGCTCGCGGTAGCTACGAAAGTCTGTTCGTCCCGTCCGGGAATGCGTATTTATGTTGGAATATCCGACATTTTTCGGTACCCTGTGCCGCGCAACTCGGGTCGCCTTGCGCCGGTTGGCCCGTCCGCTGGCGCCGCCCGCACCGAGGCGGTCGCGACGTGCCGCGGCGACGGCGACGAGACTGGCCAGGCTGCCGCCCACTCGTGTGCTCCCTGCCCGTTCTCCTGGGCGAAGCTGACCCCGGCACGGCTACCGGGTTGCCCGCGGGGATCGCACCGGCGTGCCGGGCGTTCCGGCAGGCCCAGGCTCGCCTGCGCCGCGAGCACGCGCTGGTCTGCCGTCGGCTGGTGCCCGAAGGGCGCTCGTTGCTGGAGCAGTCGCGGCGGTTCCGGAACGGTCGGCTCAACTCCTGAGCTGCTCGGCGGCGCAGGCGTCCAGCTCGCTCCGCGCCTCCCCGGCCTCCGCGTGCAGCCCGCTCGCGGTGAGCAACTCGGCGGCGCGGGCGAGCGAATGCCGCGCGGCCTCCGCCCTGCCCGCCGCGGCAAGGGTGTTGCCGAACTGCCGCAGTGCCCTGGCGAACTCGAACGGGGACTCCAGTTGCTCGGCGATCGCGACGGCACGTTCGGCCAGCAGCAGCGCGGTTCCGGGTGCGCCCGGCACGCGGCTGAGCAGCCGGGTCGCCCAGCCGTGGATCAGGGCGTTGTCCTGCCGCTCGGCCGCGGCCAGCGCGGTCCTGATGTGTCGCTCCGCCAGGTCGGTACCGCCGATCCGCAGGTAGGAGTCGGCGAGGTACAGCCGGACGCTGGTCACCATGTCGGGATCCCCGAGCAGCCGGGCGGTGCCGAGGCATTCCTCGAGGTAGGCCACCGCCCGTTCCGGGTACCCGGCGGCATGGCGCAGGCGGCCGAGCTCGAGCGTGGTCGCCACCAGCAGGGCGTCGTCGGCCAACCGCCGCGCCAGCTCGTCCGCCCGGCTGAGGTAGGACTCGGCGGCGGCGAAGCGGCCCGCCCTGCGCTCGATGGCGCCGAGCGAGCACAGCACGTCCACCTCGCCGTACCGGTCGCCCGCGGCGGCGAAGTGTTCCAGCGCGGCGCGGTGGTGCTCGCGCGCCTGCTCCTGCCGCCCCGACCACTCGTGCGCCCAGCCGATCCCGTGGCGGGCGTACCCGGCGCCACCGGCGTCCCCGCCGGCCGCGAAGCCCTCGTTCGCCGCGGTGAAGTCGGCGTGTGCGGCCGCGAACCGGCGCCGGCGGCAGTGCAGCACGCCGCGCTGCTGGAGGAGAACCGGGTCGGCGCGGGTCTCCGGGTGCCGCAGCGCGATCCGGTGCACGTGTTCCCAGTCGGCGAACCGGGCCTGGAGGTCGCAGAACGCCGCGGAGGCCACCGCCAGCCCGCGGGTCTGTTCGGCCAGCCCGAGCGCGGAACTCTGCTCGACCGCGGCGCGCAGGCTCAGCCATTCGGCTTCGAACCAGGCGAGGGGGTCGGCCAGCAGCAGCGTCGCGAGCTCACCGGCCAGCGCCGGCCCCGGCGTGCCGGCGGGGGCACGGCACAGCGGCAGGTGCGCCAACCCCCGGTCCGCGCGTTCCGCCAGCGCCTGCCACAGCTCGAACACCGGCCGCAGGGCCGACCTCGGCTCGATGTCCTCGGCGGCGGCCAGCTCCCTGCCGAAGGTACGCAGCAGATCGTGCAGCCGGTACCGCACCTGGCCCAGCGTGTCCCGCCCGACGCAGACCGCGAGGCGGGCGTCCACCAGAGCCTCGACCAGGTCCTCCGCCGGGTCCGGATCGAGGCCGAGCAGCGGCGCCGCGACCCAGGCGGGGAAGTCGGGCGCGTCCAGCATGGCGAGCAGCCGGAACCCCCGGCGGTGCGGCTCGTCCAGGCGGTGATAGCCGTAGCTGAGGTTGGCGCGGACGTCGAGGTCCCCGACCCGTAGCTCGTCCAGCCTGCGCCGCTCGTCGGCGAGGCGGACCGCGAGCCGGTCCAGCCGCCAGTGCGGCCGCCACTCCAGGCGTGCCGTCGCGATCCGCAGCGCGAGCGGCAGCCCACCACAGTACCGCGCGATCTCCGCGGCCGCCCGCGGCTCGCCGTCGACCCTCCGCGCGCCGACGGTATCCCGGATGAACTGCAGCGCATCCCGCTCCGACAGCAGGTCCAGCGGGATGACCTTGGCCTGCTCCAGGCCGGCGAGCGGGTGGCGGCTGGTGACCAGGGCGGCCGAGGTGGTGGTACGTGGCAGCAGGGGCCGCACCTGCCGCTCGTCCGCCGCATCGTCCAGCACGAGCAGCACGTTGCGATCGGCGAGGATGCTGAGGAACTCCTCCGCGCGGTCGGCGGGGGAGGCGGGAATGGCCCTTCCGGGCACGCCGAGCCCGCGCAGCATGCGCTCGAGCGCCGCGCCGGGGTCCACCGGACGCGACTCGGTGCCGCGCAGGTTCAGGTACAGCTGCCCGTCCGGGTACCGCGTGCGGACCAGGTGGGCCGCGTGCACGGCCAGGCTGGTCTTGCCGACCCCGCCGGGCCCGGTGATCACCCAGGTGTCCGCGCCGCCGCGCAGCCCGGTGCGGAGCAGGTCGATCTCCGCGGCTCGCCCGGTGAAGTCCCGGTTCGCCCGGGGCAGCCAGGCCGGAGCGCCGGGCGGCGGTGGCCCACCCGGCTCGGGTGTCGCGGTGAGCACTGCCAGGTGCAACTCGCGCAGCTCGGTGTTCGGCGCGACGCCCAGCTCGTCGGCGAGGGCGTCGCCGGCTCTTCGGTAGACGTCGAGGGCCTGCGCGTGCTGCCCGCTTTCGTGCAGGGCCCGCATCAGCTGTGCCCACAGCCGCTCGCGCAACGGGTGGTCGGCGACCAGCGCGTGGAGGTCGCCGACGATCTCGGCGTGCCTGCCGAGCTCCAGCTCCGCCGCGTACCTGCGCTCGACCAGCGCCAACCACTGCTCCTCGAGCTGGGCCGCCAGGTCATGGCCTGCGCCGAGCGAGGGCAGGTCGGCCAGCAGCCGCCCGCGCCACAGCGCCTGCGCCGCGCCGAGCAGGCGGGCCTCCTCGGCGAGGTCACCGCGCTCGGCGGCGGTGGTGGCGTCGTCCCGCAACCGCCGGAACCGGGTGAGGTCCAGCCGGTCCGGCTCCGGGTGGATGGCGTACCCGCCCGGTTCGGTGCGGATGAGCCGCGGTTCGGTGGTGTCCGCGAGGCTCCGGCGCAGCCGCATCACGTAGGTCTGCAGGGTGGCGTGCGCGGCGGCGGGCGGCCGGTCTCCCCACAGACCGTCGACCAGCTCGTCCGCGGAGACGGTGCCGCCCGCCCGGATGAGCAGCGCCCCCAGCAGTGCCCGCTGCCTGCCCGAACGGATGGTCAGCGGCGTACCGGCCCGGCTGACCAGCAGCGGCCCGAGCACGGCGAAGGACAGACGGTGATCACTGGCCAATCGAGCCCCCATCGCGTCGTCGGCATGCCCGGGTGCCGGCCGGGACCTTACCGAGTTTCGGGCACGGGCCGGCGGCACGTCAGCGCCCGTACGTGTGCTCTGCGCTGCGTGGACGCGGGAGATGTCACCCGGTGTTCCCCGGCGCCTGGCGGGTGCGCCGCCGAGGTGTCAGCGCGAAGTCAGGACCACGGTCGATTCTCGACGGCGGCACCGGGAGGCCGTGTCGCCGCCGGTGCCCGAAGGACGACAAGGAGATGGGTGTATCCATGCGATTGACGAGATTCCTGGGGGCCGTCGCGGCGGCGGCGATGGGGCTCGGTGCGCTCACCGTGGCGAACGCCCCGGAGGCGAGCGCGGCCACCAACTTCCAGATGCCGTTCCCCTGCAACCAGACCTGGTCGGGCCAGACCCGGACGAACCACAGCCCGCGGCTGGCCGTGGACTTCAACCGAGCAGGCGACCACGGTGACACCGTGGTGGCCTCGGCATCCGGCACCGTGTCGAAGGTGCGCAACGAGGGCAACACCAGCTACGGCAGGTGGATCGAGATCGACCACGGCAGCGGCTGGACCACCCGGTACGCGCATCTGTCCACGCAGAACGTGTCGGTCGGTGCCAGGGTCGCGCAGGGGCAGAAGATCGGCGAGGTGGGCAACACCGGCGGATCGACCGGTGCGCACCTGCACTTCGAGGAGCGGCTCAACGGGGCCGCCCAGCGGATCAAGTTCAACGGTAGCCAGATCTACTACTACGGAACCCGCAGCTACACCAGCAAGAACTGCGACGGTTCCGGCAACCCGTACACGCCGGAGGAGGCCTGCGGCAGTGGCTACGGCCGGATCAACTCGGCCAAGCTGGGCTCCGCCGGGCGGGTGTACCTGCTCTACAACAACTCCAGCGGCTACAACTGCGTCGTCACCATGAAGTCGACGAACATCGGCAAGCCCACGGCCGTCTCGGCCTCCCTACAGGTCAAGGGCGGCAGCAAGACCACGGACTCGGGCAACTACAGCTACTACGCGGGCCCGGTCCGCAAGTCGGCCGCGGACAAGTGCGTGCGGTGGGGCGGCTCCATCGGCTCCGCCGACTACGAAAGCCCCTACGAACACTGTGGCTCCTGAACCCCCACCACCATGGGCAACTGCCGGTGTCAACACCCCACCACGACCGGCGGGCCGCCCCGGCTAGCGTGTGTGCACGACCGGATCGAGGCAGGCCCTAGCCAGGGGGAGCAGTTCAGCCATGACAGCCAGCACGCTCGACAAGCAGCCCGTCGAGGAGTCCGACGGGGGTAGAAGCGGAGGGAGGCGGGCCGGGCTCGGCCGATGGGCCGGCCGCCCGCTTCCCCTGCTCTCCGTGCTGATCGGCACGGTAGCGATCGGCTGGCACGCCACGGTGTACGGCTACTGGATCGTGGATGACGCGGGCATCACCTTCGCCTACGCCCGCAGCGTCGCGGAGGGCCTCGGCCCGGTGGTGCAGAGGGGCGCCGATCCGGTGGAGGGCTTTTCCAACCCCACCTGGATGCTGCTGCTGGCGCTGGGCCGCCTGCTCGGCCTCTTCGACAACGGAACGCTCTTCGGGGTCCCGGACTACGTGCTCTTCCCGAAGGCACTCGCGTTGCTCTGCTGTGCAGGTATTCTCACCCTCTGCTACCGGGCCGCGGCCAAGGTCACCAGTCGCCCCTGGCTCGCGACGGGCGCGATCGGGCTGGTGCTGGCGGCCATTCCCTCCTTCGTCATCTGGTCCTTCTCCGGCCTGGCGAACTCGCTGTTCGCGCTGGCCATCACGGCGCTGGCGGTGCTGCTGTTCCGCGCCGTGCTGGACGGCAGGCTGCTGTCCAGCCGGGTCGCGCTGCTGGCCGGTGGGCTTGCCGCGTTCGCGGCGCTGACCAGGCCGGAGGGCCTGATCTATGCGGGCAGCTACCCGCTCGTCGCGCTGGCCGTGGTGCGCCGGCACGCGGTCGGCGGCGGCATCCGGCGCGCCGCGCTGTCCCTCGCCGCCTTCGCCGTACCGGTCGGCGGCTACTTCTGCTGGCGTTACCTCGAGTTCGGCAGGTTGGTGTCGAACCCCTCGGTGGCCAAGAAGCAGGGCCTTCCCGGGCTGGACGACCTGACTCGGCCCGGCGAGCTGGTCGACTACGCCGGCGCCCTCACCGTGCTCCTGCTCGCGGTGCTGCTGGGCATGGTGCTGGCCAGGCGGGTGTGGTGGCGGCCCGGGTTGCTCGCCCTGCTCGTCCCGCTGGGCCTCGCGCTGCTGGCGTTCGCCGTGCTGCGGGACGACTGGATGGCACAGCACCGGTTCGCCACCCCGGTCTGGGTGCTGGGCGCGCTGGTCGGCACGCTCACCGCCATCGAGGCCCTCCGGCAGCTCGGGCGCCGGGCCAGGGCACTGGGTGTGGTGGGCCTGGTGACCGTGCTGGCCTCGTCCGCCGCGTCCTTCGAGGCCGCGGCATCGGAGTTCCGAGCCACGCCGAACATCTCGATGTGCTTCGTCGCCGACCGGATGGGACGCGGATTCAACACCTACGCCGACATGCTGGGGCTCGAGCAGGGATCCCTGTTGCTGCCCGACCTCGGCGGTTCGGCGCTGACCAGCAGGTTGCGGCTGCACGACATGGCCGGGCTGGTCTCCGCGCGGTTCGCCGACTACATCGCCGCGGACGACAAGGAAGGCCAGCGGGACTACGTGTTCGAGGAGATCAAGCCCACTTTCATCCACTCGCACGCGCCGTGGAGCGAGCTCAACGGGATCCCCTCGGACCCGCGGCTGGCCAGGGACTACTACGAGATCTACCGCTATGACTACGGCGAAGACAGGCCGCCGAACGGCGACTGGGTGCGCAAGGAGGTGGTTCCGGACCAGGCGACCCTGGCCGAGCTGCGCGCCTACGCCGGTACCGCGATGGCGGAGATCGACCGGAAGGCCGGCGGCAGGGAATGGCCACGCCGCAAGTGCGGCCCGGCCCTGCACCGCGGCCAGACCACCACCGGCCTGACCTAGCGTGCGCCCCGGCCGGTATCCGGCCAGGTCCAGCGGATGCCGTAGATCCCGGGTGCGGGGTCGGCCAGCACGATCCGGAACACCGGGTTCCCGCCGGTTCCGGCGCGTTCGGCGAGGGTCTGGGTGGGTCGGCCGGTGGCCGGCTGGTGGAAGGCGGCGCACCGGGCGGGTGTCCTGCTCGGATGGAAGGTGGTCTGCAGCACGAGGTCGCGCACCCCGGACTGGATTCGGAGGTTGTAGTGGTCCTCGGCCTGCCTCGGCGGGAAGCGCAGGGCGAACTCGATCAGGGTGAACTCGCCCGCCGGCAACGGTTCGTCGAGCAGTAGCTCGAAGGCACACAGCGAGTGGGGCGTCTCGGCGCGGAACCGGCCAGTGCGACAGCCCTCGATCGGTACCAGCGCGGGTGGTTGCGGCAGCGACTGGCAGCGAAGCACCAGGATGACCCGCCACGAGCCGCCCCGGTCACCCTGGATGACCTCCCGCACCTGGCTCTCGTACTCGTGGCCGCACTCGTCGATGGTCTGCTTGACCTGCCGGGATACCCGTGCGGGACGGTAGAGGTCATCCGGGGTCGCGTCCAGTTTGGCCAGTAACCGGGTCACCGCCTGCGGGCTGCGCCACATCCACCGGTGCGGTGCGGGAACCTCGCCGCGTGGCTGCCACCGCCCGCGCGGCCGCCGGTCCGGCAGCAACACCGTGAGCGCCCTCGGCGGCAGCCCCAAAGTCTCCTCGATACCGGTGATCGCCGCGATGGAACGCCTGCGTTCGGGATGGTTCGTTCCGGTCTGCCAGTTGCTCAACGCGCTGACGCTGACCGGCGTGCCACGGCCTGCCAACTCCCTGCACAGGGAATCCAGGCTGTGCCCGCTGCCGGCGATCGCGGCCCGCAGCGCGGAGCTGAACCGGTTATCCATGGCGCCCAACCTTCCGCACCTTCCGCGCAGAAACGGGCTCAGCGTAGTTCGTCCAGAGTTGTCCAGGAAGAGACTTAAGGAGGATAGCCGCCGCACGGACCCGGCTGTCCAATCAGCACCGAGCCCGAGCACTCCCCACCATCGGAAGGTTCGAGATGCGAAGCAGACGAACGATCGGCAGTCGCATGGTGCTCGTCGCCACGAGCACCATCGGTCTCCTCGCGATGACCGCCTCGGCCGGTGCGTGGCCATCCGAATCCCCGCCGCGCGCGGAGCCACCCGCACCGGCCGGGCAGGCAGCGGAGGCCACAAAGAACACAGCGAACACGGTGAACACGGCGAACACCGTGACCGTGGCCGCGGTGGGGGACATCTGCGGCTCGGCCTGTAACCAGACCGACGACGTGGTCGCCGGGATGGGCGCGGACGCCGTGATCACCGCGGGGGACAACGCCTACAACTCGGGCACCCGAAGCGAGTTCGACTACAACTACGATCCGTACTGGGGCAGGTTCAACGATATCGTCCATCCCTCGCCGGGAAACCACGAGTACTACTCCGACGCGGTGGGATACGACGACTACTACCGGGACAACGGTGTCCACATCGGCGATCGCGGCGAGTACTACTACAGCTTCGACCTCGGCGAATGGCATATCGTCTCGCTGAACTCCAATATCGACGCACGCTCCGGCAGCGCGCAGGAACGCTGGTTGCGCCAGGACCTCGAGCGCAACACCAAACCGTGCACCATGGCGTACTGGCACCATCCCCGGTTCTCCACCGGTGGCCACGGCGACAGCAGCAGGATGTCGGACGTGTACGAGGCGCTGACCGACTACCGGGCCGATGTGGTGGTCTCCGGGCACGACCACTCCTACGAGCGATTCGCCCCGGCGACAGTCGACGGCACCGAGGACGCCGAGAACGGGCTGCGGCAGTTCGTGATCGGCACCGGGGGCCGTGGACTCTACTCCGGCCGATCCTCTTCGGACGGACCATCGGAGGTGTTCGAGAACGACACCTTCGGGGTAGGAAGGTTCGAGCTCTCCGCGACCGGTTACTCCTTCACCTTCGAGCCGGTCTCCGGGCGTGACTTCACCGACCGGGTGAGCGGGGAGTGCCACAACGCGAACCAGGGGCCGGACTTCGGGCTCAGCACCGACCCGGCGGCGGTCTCCGTGCGGCGGGACGCCCGCGTCGCCAGCACGGTGTCGGTGGCCGCGAGCGGCGGCTTCGGCTCGGCCGTGGACCTGGCGGTCTCCGGGCTTCCGGACGGGGTGACCGGTGCCTTCGAACCATCCACAGTGACCCCGCCGGCCGGCGGAACCGCCGAGTCCCGACTCACGCTGGCCGCATCGGCCACGGCTCCTGTCGGCGAGTACACCGCGACCGTCACCGGCACCTCAGGAGAGCTGCGGCGATCGGCCGAGCTGCGGATCTCGGTGCGGCCGGGCGGGGAGGTCGTCTTCGCCGACGACTTCGAGTCCGACCGGGGCTGGCGGGCCGATCCGGCAGGGACGGACACTGCCAGCACCGGCCACTGGGAGCGTGGCATCCCCGAGCAGACCAGATCGGACTACAGCGGCCAGCTCAAGCAGCTCGGCAGCGCCGCGAGCGGGTGGGACTGCCTGTCCACCGGAAGGCGAGCCGGTTTCGACTACGGCGAGCATGACGTGGACGACGGCACCACCTCGATCGCTTCTCCGGCCATCACCCTGCCCGCCGGGGCACCGGCGCTGACCTTCGCCTACAGCGTGGGACACGGAGACAACTCCACCAGCGAGGATCATCTCCGGCTCTCGATCCGTGAAGGCGGCACCGTAACCACGGTGTTCGAGCGGGAAGGTGCCCCTGCCGAGGTGGAGGCGGGCTGGCAGCGGGCCACGGTGGACCTCTCCGCGTTCGCCGGCCGCGAGGTCGGCCTGCTGTTCGAGGCCGCGGATGCCGCCACGCCCAGCCTGTTCGAGGCGCAGGTCGACGACATCGAGATCCGGAACTGAACCAGCACCGGCCGGCGGGACCTCCCGCCGGCCGGTCTCGGAGGTGCCCCGTGTACCTGTCCACCACCCGAGCCGGCGCGGCCGCGCCGGCCACGCCCACCACCGGTCCCGGCCGGGGCCGCGTGCCGGGAACCGTTCTCGCCCTCGGCATGGTCAGCTTCGTCACCGACATCTCCGCCGAGATGGTGACCGCCGTGCTGCCGATGTACCTGATGTACGGCATCGGGCTCGGCTACCTGCAGCTCGGCCTGCTGGACGGCCTCTATACCGGGGCGAGTGCCCTGCTCCGGCTTGGCGGGGGCTATGTCGCCGACCGGTTCTCCCGGGCCAAGGCGGTCGCGGTCACCGGTTACGGGCTCTCCGCGCTGACCAAGCTCGCCCTGCCACTGGCCGGTACCTCGATGGCCGGTATCGGCCTCGCGGTCGGCGTCGACCGCGCGGGCAAGGGCATTCGCACGGCGCCACGGGACGCGCTGATCACGTTGAGCACCCCGGCGGACGGCCTCGGCAGGGCCTTCGGGGTGCACCGCACGATGGACACCGCCGGGGCGTTACTCGGCCCGATCGTCGCCTTCGGGCTGCTTGCTGCGGTCCTCGGCGGATACGACCTGGTGTTCGGGGCCAGTTTCGGGTTCGCCGTGATCGGCGTGCTCATCCTGGTGTTCTTCGTGCGCAGGCCCGCGCCGGTGAGCGGGGCGCGGCGCGGGACCCTGCGGGCCGGGCTCACCGCGCTCGCCCGGCCGCGGCTGCGCCGCACCTGCTTTGCCGCCGGGCTGCTGGGCTTGGTGACCGTCGGCGACATGTTCCTCTATCTCGCCATTCAACAGCGGATCGGGCTCGCGCCCACGGTCCTCCCGCTGCTGCCGCTGGGCACGGCCGTGACCTTCATGCTCGCCGCCACCCCCGCGGGCAGGCTCGCCGATCGCGTCGGTCGATGGCGGCTGTTCCTGGGCGGTCACGTCCTGCTGCTCGGCGGGTATCTCGTCCTGGTCGGACCGTTCGGCGGATGGCCGGCCGCGCTTGCCGTGCTCGGACTACACGGCCTGTTCTACGCGGCGACCGACGGGGTACTGATGGCCTTGGCCGGGCAGCTGGTCCCGGCGGAGGTTCGCGCGACCGGCCTGGCCGTGGTGCAGACCGTCCAGGCCGTGGCGCGGGCGGGCGGCGCCGTGCTGTTCGGGATCATGGCCCAGCTCACCGCGCCCACGACCGCCTTCGGGTTCCTCGCGGCGGCTCTGTGCGTGGCGATCGCGGTCGCGGCCCCGCTCGGCGCGAGGGGGAGGGACCGATGAGGACACCGCGCGGGCGAGTCCTGCTCGGCGGGACGCTGATCGGCATGGTGCTCGCGCTCATGGCGGGCTACGTGGTGTGGCGTGGCGCCGGCGGTGACGCGGGGGCGCGGGCCGGCAACCTGGATCTGCACCGCACCGGCACCCTGCTGCACGTCAAGGCCGGCGGCGGGGTAGTACAGTCCACTATGGATGGAACATGGCTCGGTGCGGGGCCGCACTGCGTCCGGGCCTACGCGGCGGGCGGAACCCTGGCCTGCCTGCGCGGGCTGGGTCGGCGGTTCTCCGCCGAACTCGAGGTCTACGGCAGCGGTGGACACAGCGAGCTGACGCTGCCGCTGTGGGGGATACCCAGCAGGGTGCGGGTCTCCGCTTCCGGGAACCTGGTGGGGTGGACGGTGTTCCGGGAAGGCGACTCCTACCTGGCGAACGGCGCCTACTCCACCACCGCGGGGATCTACGACCTGCGCAGCGGCGCCCACTACGGGTCGCTGGAGGATTTCCAGCCCCTGCTCGACGGCAGCCCGTACCGGCGGCAGGACGTCAACTACTGGGGCGTCACCTTCGCCGAGGACGACCGCACCTTCTACGCCACCATGTCCTCGGCAGGCAGTACCTGGCTGATGCGGGGTGACCTGGCAACCAGGACGCTCACCGCGCTCCGCCGAAATGTCGAGTGCCCCTCGCTGTCCCCGGACGGGACCCGTATCGCCTACAAGAAGCGCAACGGGCAGCGGTGGCGGCTGCACGTGCTGGACCTGGCGACCGGCGCGGACACCGCGCTGGCCGAGCCGGACCACGTGGATGACCAGCCCGCATGGCTGGACCCGCACACCATCGCCTACACCAAGCCGGGCCCCGCCGTGTTCGCCGTGCCCGCCGACGGCGGCGGCGCGCCGCGTAGGCTCACCGCGGGCGCCTCGCCGTCCCCGGTGCGCTGACCAGCGCGTACAGGTTTGTCGAAGGATCGTCACATCCTCGTCGCGAGCGCCCCGTAGCGTGACCGCGGATCCGATTGGAGCATCGTTCGCAGCCAAGAGGGGGAGCGGGGTACATGACGACAACCGTGGCCGAGGGCCGGCCGACCTTCCGGCGGCGGGTGCGGGCAGGAGAAGCGCCCGCGCCCGGCCCGGGGTACGCGAGTCGGCTGCTGCCCTTCCTGTCGGTACTGGCCGGTACGGCGGCGATCGGCTGGCACGCCACCCGGTACGGGAACTGGATCATCGACGACGCCGGGATCACCTTCGCCTACGCGCGCAGCGTCGCCGAGGGGCTCGGCCCGGTGGTGCAGCTCGGCGCCGTGCCGGTGGAGGGTTTCTCCAACCCGTCCTGGATGCTGCTGCTGGCGGCGGGGCGCCTGCTCGGGCTGTTCGACCACGGAACCCTGTTCGGCGTCCCGGACTACGTCCTGTTCCCGAAGGGCCTGGCCCTGCTGTGCTGCGCCGGGATCCTGGTCCTCTGTTATCGCGCCGCCGCGATGGTCACCCGGCGGCCCTGGCTCGCCACGCTGGCGATCGGCGCGGCGCTCGCGAGTATCCCTTCGTTCGTCATCTGGTGTTTCTCCGGCCTTTCGAACTCGCTGTTCGCGCTGACCGTTACCGGGCTGGCCGTGCTGCTCTTCCGGGCGGTACTGCACCACCGGCTGCTGTTCGGCCGGATCGCGGTGGGCGCGGGGCTGCTCGCCGCGCTGGCCGCACTCACCCGCCCGGAAGGGCTGATCTACGCCGGGGTGTACCCGCTGGCCGCGCTGATCGGCCTGCGCCGTTACACGATCGGCCCGGTGCTCGGCAGGGCAGCGCTGTCCACCGTGGCGTTCCTGCTCCCGGTCGGTACCTACTTCTGCTGGCGCTACCTCGAGTTCGGCCGGTTGGTCGCCAACCCCGCGGTGGCCAAGGAACAGGACATGCCGGTCGTCGAGGATCTGACCAGGCCGGGTGCGCTGGTCGGCTACGCCGGTGCCCTCGCCGTGCTCGCGGTGGCGGTGGCCATCGGCATGGTGCTCGCCCGCCGCGTGTGGTGGCGGCCCGCGCTGCTCGCCTTGCTGGTGCCGCTGGGCCTTGCCTTGCTTGCCTTCGCCGTGCTGCGGGCCGACTGGATGGCACAGTTTCGCTTCGCCACGCCGGTATGGGTGCTGAGCGCGCTGGTCGGCACGCTCGCCGTCGCCGAGGTGCTGCGCGGTGTCGGTCGCCACGCCAGGGTGCTCGGGGCCACCGGCCTGGCCGCGGTGCTGCTCCCGTCGGCCGTGTCCTTCGAGGCGGCGGCGAGCGAGTTCCGCGACAGCCCGAACATCTCGATGTGTTTCGTGGCCGACCGGATGGGGCGCGGGTTCAACGCCTACGCGGACATGCTGGAGCTGAAGCAGGGCTCGTTGCTCCTGCCCGATCTCGGCGGCTCCGCGATGACCAGCAGGCTGCACCTGGTGGATATGGCCGGGCTGGTGAGCGCCCGGATCGCGGACTACATGGCGTCCGGTGACCGCCAGGGCAAGCGGGACTACATCTTCGATGAGGTGAAGCCCACCTTCATCCACTCGCATGCCCCGTGGAGCGCGGCCAACGGAATTCCCTCGGACCCGCGGATGGAGCGGGACTACTACCAGATCTTCGAGTACAGCTATCCCGGACCGCCCAACGGCGACTGGGTGCGCAAGGACGTCGTCCCGGATCGGCAGACACTGGAACGGCTGCGCCGGTACGCGAACACGACGCTGACGGAGGTGGACCGCAGGTCGTTCGCCAGGGAATGGCCGCGTCGAGAGTGCGGCGACACCCTGCACCCCGGTCAGACGCAGGTCAACCAACACTAGGCCGGTCCGGCGGATGGAACCTGGCGGGGCGGCGCCCGAAAACCAGTGGAGCGGCGCCGCTGCCTGCCATTACCATGCTGCCGGACCAAGTTGTCTAGTCAAGGACGTGCCGTTGTACACCAAGTGAGACTTCCCGAGCGCTGATTTGTCGTGCGTCGCGCATGTGCGTCGCGCTCCTTTTGCTGCGGATTTCTCACTGAACTGGGTGTACTTCTGTGCTCAATAACTGGATGGTCATTCCCATTTGCCTGCCGCTCGTTCGCCGTCGTTGCCATACGTGCACGTCCGAGCGCTTCCGGGCGAGCGGTAAATTTCGCGTCAACGCGAACCAAAAACTCATCGACGCCTGGCTCCTCGCGCGCTGTACCGCTTGCGGGGAAACTGCAAAACTTACGTTCCTGGAGCGGATGAATGTACGCTCCATACAACCTGAGCTGCTGGACCGGCTGCATGACAACGATCCTGGCCTGACAGCTGAGCTGCTCCAGGATCCGGCCTTGCAGCGCCGTAATCGCATCGCCCTCGACTGGGACAACGCCTGGCGCCTGGACACCGGCGGATCGGATCACCTGGACCACGAGGTGATCGACGTCTCGGTCCGCTTTGTGGCGCGGATCCCTGTCCGGCCGGTGCGACTGATCGCTGAAGGTTGTGGTCTTTCGCGGGCCGAGGTAGAAAGACTGATCATGGAGGGAAATCTCGTTTCGGCGGTCCGGCTGAGTGGCAAGCTTTCCGGAGACTTCACCTTCACGCTCAAGCGCTGAGCCCTCCTCGGGACCCCAGGGCCTTGTCCGGCAAGAGGTGGACGCGGCTACCGTGGCCGCACCAAAACGAAGGAGGTCCAGCGTGACGATCCAGCGGATGGACAACGTCCGGCAGGACATCGCCATGCTGCGGACTCCGGACGGTCATGGAAAGGTAGAGCTGGCGAAGTTCCACCGGCCGAAGTCGATCAGCCCCGAGCCGCAGGATGTGCCAGCGAACACGCTGGGTATTCGTCGCATCATGTTCGCGGTCGACGACATCGAGGACGTCCTTGCCCGCCTGCGTACCCACGGCGCCGAACTCGTGGGTGAGCTGGAGCAGTACGAGAACCTCTATCGGCCCTGCTACGTCCGCGGTCCCGAGGGCATCATCGTCGGACTCGCCGAGCAGCTCGGCTGACGCGAGCTCGCGGAGTTGACGTTCGTCGCCAGGCTCCCGGTGGTACACCTTCGCGATGCTGGAAAGCACGGCTCAGCGCCTGGCCCGTCTGGTATCCGACTTCGAGGGCAACCTCGTGCACGCTCATCGTTGTTTCGCGCAGAAGTCGCTTCGCCCGATACATCCGCCAGGTCGCGAGGTAGCCCAGGGGCGTGTCACCGGCTGTCGCTCGGAACGTGGCCGCGAAGGACGACCGGGACATGTCCGCGATGTGCGCGAGCTCGCCGAGCGTCCATGGGTGGGCGAGGTCGGCGTGTAGCGCCCGCATCGCGGTGGCCAGCCGCGGCTCCCGCAGCGCGGCGAGCCACCCGATCGAGCCGCTACCCACCTCGGCGAAGCAGGCGCGTAGAGCTTGAACGAACAGCACCTCGGAGAGTCGGCTGGTGACGAAACCGGCGGCGGGCTCCCCGGCCATCGTCTCCTGGGCGATCAGGTTGAAGGTGGTCTGCAGCAGCCGTCCAGTGGCTACGTCGAGGCTGATCCGGGTCAGTGGCGGCAGGAGCGCGAACAGCGCATCGGCGGCGACGGCGTCGACGGTGAACCGGCTGGAGACGATCTCCGTGAGTTCGCCGTTACCGCCCGCGATGGCCGGGACCTCCGGATCCCCGGAGATGTCCTCGCAGTCGACGAGCTCGCGTCCGAGGGTGTCCTGCAGCTCGAAGGTCGCCCCGGCTCGGACGAGGAAGCAGTCCTGGTCCGTGAGGCGTCGCGGTTCATTCAACCCCGCTCCGGTAAGCCAACATGACCCTTGCGAGACAAGGATCAGTCTGGCGAGATGTCGCGAGGGGAACGCGATCCCCCACGGAGCGCGCGCTGCGATACGGACGTAGTGGGAGTCCTCGATCGTCATCGTCCCGAGCAGATCGTCAATGGGTTCCACCCGCACCTCCTGGACGATCGGACACGAAATGCGGACTCAATGATACGCCGCGTCCAGCGATCGCGCCTACGCTTGGGCTATGACCGTGGCAACCTCAGCGGCGTGGACTCCGCTGCGTCTACGAGAGCTGTCGGTGCCCAATCGCGTGTGGCTTTCGCCAATGTGCCAGTACTCTGCGGACGACTCGGGAGTGCCGACCGACTGGCATCTCATCCACTACGGGGCTCGGGCGATCGGGGGCGTGGGCATGGTGATGGTCGAGTGCACCGGCGTGGCCCCCGACATGCGCACCACCGCGCAGGACCTTGGGCTGTGGAGCGAGGAGCAGGTAGCCGGTCATCAACGGCTCACATCCACCATCCGCTCCCTGGGGTCAGTGCCAGCGGTCCAGATCGGAGCCGCGGGCCGCAAGAGCTCGCACGGGGTGCCGTGGGACAACAGCGGGACTCGAAGCCCGGTGGGTCGCGAGAATGGCGGGTGGCAGCCGCTCGCGCCCTCACCGATCGCGTTCGCCAGCCTGGCGGTACCGACCGAGATGACCACGCTGGACGGCACGAGGGTACTCGAGGACATCAGCCGAGCCGCCCGCAATGCCCATCGTGCTGGTTATGAGGCACTGGAGCTACACGGGGCCAGTGGCTACCTGTTCCACGAGTTCCTGTCCCCACTGTCCAATCTGCGTACCGACGGATGGGGAGGAAGTCTCGAGGGGCGGATGCGGTTCCCGCTGGAGATGGTCACCGCTGCCAGGACCCTTTGGCCCGATGACAAACCACTGATCGTGCGACTGCCTGTCTCGGATCTGATCGAAGGTGGCCTGACGGTCGAGGAAGCGACTGCCGTCGCCGCCCGGCTTGGCATGGTTGGCGTAGACATGATCGACCTCGCTTCGGGCGTGTTGACACCGGAGGCGCCCCGACCCGCCGAGCCGCTGCATAATGCCCGATACGGGCCGCAGCTGCGCACGGCGGGCGTCCCGGTGGCGGCGTCGGGTGTGATCCGCGAGGCCGACCACCTTGACGAGGCGATCCCCGACCTGGTGGACACGGTGTTGATCGGACGACCGATGCTGCGCGACCCCTACTGGGCACTGCGGATCCGGGATACCGATCCACGCGAATCCTGGCCCAAGCAGTACCACCGCGCTTTTTGAGGAACACTTCATACGTCCTCCTTTCCTTGGCGGTGTAAAAGGTTGCGCCTGGGTCTTCGCTCCGGATCCAGAAAGGCGGGTGGGATGAACTCGGGGAGTCCGTTGCGCATCCGTACCTGCCATTCGGTGTGGTGGATGAGGTTGTGGTGGAAGAGACATAGCAGCGCGAGGTTGTACAGCGCTGTCGGCCCACCCTCAGCCCAGTAGATCACGTGGTGCGCGTCGCATTGCTGGGGTTTTCTCCGGCAGCCCGGAAACGCGCATCCCTTGTCGCGCAGGATCAACGCCCGCCGGATCGCGAGGGGGACGGTGCGGCGTTTCTGCCCGATGTCCAGGATCTCGCCCCTACTACCCAGCACCGCGGGTACCACATACGAGTCGCAGGCCATCCGCCGGATCTGGGCCGCCGAATACGACTCCTGCCCCTGCAGCAGCCCATACCCCGTGCCGTGCTTCAGATCCTCCAGGGTGATCGAGACCATGACGGTGAACGGCTCCCCCGCCTCGGTCGGCCCCTCCTCCGGACACCCGGCGGCCACCCGCAGTACCTCGGCGAACGCGTCCCCCTGCCGCTGGTACTTACTCCGCCGGTCCGGTGCCTCTTTCGTGCTGCGGGGTGTCGCCCGCGGCTCCACCAGCCCGGTCAGCAGGGCGGCGGTTTCGGCGTCCAGGTCAAAGTTTCCTCGGATCCGGCCACCGCGGGTGGTGCGCCAGTCCAGTACCCGATCAGGTTGGACCAGCTCCTCCTCGGTGGGTGGGGTGCCGTCCTGGTCCAGCCGGGCCAGGATCTCTTTACTCAACGTTCCCACGGTGTGCGGTTCGTACTCCCGCGCCGCTTTGGTCAGCAGGGCTTCGGCGTGGTCGCGGTCGTCCAGGTGGATTGGCTGCGGGAACTTCGCCACGGTCGCCCGGATCACTTCCACGTGCTCGGGCCCGATCGCCCCTTCTGCCAGGGCCGTACCCACTTCGGGCAGGTCGGGCTCCAGCGGGGTGCCGGTGGGCCCGTGCCGGGCCACCAGTGCCCGGGCGTGGGCCACCCGCTGGCGGGCGTCGTGCGGGTTGACCCGCAGGATTTCCCGCGCCAGGGCGGCCACATCCCGATACCCCTTGCGGGAGGCGGTGTTGCGGCCGTCCAGCTCGGCCAGCACCGCCAACTCCCGGGCGTAGAGAACTCGCCGCTGCTGTTCGATCTCGCCCAGCGCGGCCAGCAGTTCCTCCTCGCCCATGCGGGAGGTGTCCATCCCATCGGTCCTGGTCACAACCCCAGAATACCGCAGCGTCGACCACCAGTTCGAACACGATCGAGTGATTATCGAGAGCGCGGCCAGGTCGAGGAACTGCGTGCGGCAGGTAGCGGTTGCGGTGGATCGCCCCGGAATCGGCGCCGAGAAATGTACCCGTGCCCGCCCTGGTCCCACGAGAAGATCCTTAGCCAGCATCCTCGGCCGGCCGGTCCTGGGCATGCCGGGGCAGGGCCAGGGTGAACACAGCTCCGTCCATATTGGTCACCTCGATCCGCCCGCCGTGCGCTGCCACGTTCTCCTTGACAATGGCCAGCCCGAGCCCGCTGCCCTCGGTGGCCCTGCGGGACCGGTCACCGCGGACGAAGCGGTCGAACAAGATGGGCATCAGCTCCTCCGGAATCCCCGGCCCTGAGTCGGCGACGCGGACGGTCACCAGGTCGAACCGGGTTCCGTCGATGGTCACGGTGATCGGCGCCGCACCGTGCCGCACACTGTTGGCGAGCAGGTTGCAGGCGATGGTGTGCAGTCGCCGCGGGTCGGCGGTCACGGTCACGTCCCCCTCCGCCGCCAGCCGCACCTCCGCCTCGCCGGTGCTCACCTCGATGGCCTCCCGTACCAGCGCCGCCAGGTCGACCCGCTCGGGTCGCAGTTCGGCGGCCCCGGCATCGAAGCGGGAGATCTCCAGCAGGTCCTCGACCAGTTTGGCCAGCCGCCGGGCCTGGGTGCCGAGCAGGTGCGCGGAGCGGGCGCGGGACTGCGGGTCGGCGTGCTCGAGGCTGTCGGCCGCCGCCACCACGGACGCCACCGGGGTGCGCAGGTCGTGCGCCACATCGGCGACGAACCGCCGCTGCTGGTTGTCCTTGGCCTTCAGCTCCTCGATGGACTCGCTGAGCCTGCGGGCCATCGTGTTGAACGAGCTGGTCAGGTCCGCGAGCTCGTCCCGGCCCCGTACCGGTAGCCGGATGTCCAGGTCGCCGTCGCCCAGTTCGCGTGCGGCCGCGGCCACCCGGCGCACCGGCCGCTGGATGCGGGCCGCGGCGATCACCGCCGCGACCACCCCCAGCGCCGCTACCACCAGCGCGATCATCGTCAGGATGTCCTGCAACCGGTCGAGCTCGGCCCGCATCGGCCCCAGGTTGTAGTACTCCACGAGCGCCAGGCGGGGCGCCAGCCAGCCGGCGATCACCTGCACCGGGACACCGCCATCGGTCTCCATGGTGGTCGACGGCTGTGGCTGCGTACCCAGATAGGCCTCGTCGAGCATCCAGGAAGGCGGGTGCGGGATCGCCCCGATCGCCGACGGCCGCAACCAGGTGCTGCTGGCAACCATCGTGGCCGGCGGGCCATGCCCTTCCGCGGGCCGGGGCGAGCCGTGGTAGGCGAAGACGCCCCAGTCGACCCCCTGCCTGCCGCGCATGTAGTCGACCACCCGCTCGACCCGGTTGTGCGGCTGCCCGGCTACGGCGTCCACCCGCGCCCTGGCCTGGGCGATGTCGGAGGAGAAGCCCGCGTTCGCGGCATTGTCGAACCGGTCCTTCGTGGTGTTCGCCTGTAGCTGGTAGGCGCCCAAGGCCATCCCGGTCGTGGCCATGGTCGTGATCAGGATCACCACCATGGCGATCCGGGTGCGCAGCCCGAGATACGGCAGGCGGGGAGGGCGCCAGCTCACGGGCGCACCAGGCGGTACCCGAGCCCGCGCGCGGTGCGCAGCAGCGCCGGGTTACCCGGGTCGTCCTCGATCTTCGCCCGCAGCCGTGCGACGGCGGCGTCCACGATCCGCGAATCGCCCACGTAGCCGTAGTCCCACACCCGCTTGAGCAGCGTCTGCCTGCTCAACACCTGCCCGGGATGCTCGGCGAACTCCATCAGCAGCCGCAGCTCGGTCGCCGTGAGGTCGAGCTCAGCGCCCTCCTTGGTCGCCACCATGGCAGCCGGGTCGATCTCCAGGGTGCCGATTCGCACGGTGGGCTCACTCGGTGCGGGCGTATGCGAGGACCTGCGCAGGACGGCCTTCATCCTGGCGTCGATCACCCGCGGCTCGGTGGGTTTGACCACGTAGTCATCGGCCCCGCCCTCCAGGCCCACCACGATGTCGATCGGGTCGCCCCGCGCGGTCAGCAGGATCACCGGCACCATGCTGCGGGCCCGGATACGGCGGCACACCTCGAACCCGTCGATCCCGGGCAGCATCACGTCCAGCAGCACCACATCGGTACCCGCGCCGGAGCCGAACAGCGCCTCCAGCGCTCGCTCCCCATCGGACGCCACGTCGACCTGGTGTCCCAGCCCGCCAAGGGCCAGCGAGAAGGCCTCGGCCAGCGCATCGTCGTCCTCTACCAGCAGTACTCGTGGCATCCCGGCCACGATAGCGCGATCATGCGCGGGGCAGCTCCCGCCGCAGCAGCTTGCCGGTCGGGTTGCGTGGTAGCTGGTCGAGAAACACCACCGCGCGGGGAACCTTGTACCTGGCCAGGTTGTCCCGCACGTGTTGGCGCAGTTCCTCCTCGGTCGGCGCGTGGCCCGGTTCGGCGACCACGTAGGCGACCAGGCGCTGCCCGAACTCCTCGTCCGCGACCCCCAGCACGGCGGCGTCGCCGACCTGCTGGTGCCGGGACAGCACGTCCTCGACCTCCTGCGGGTACACGTTCTCCCCACCGGAGACGATCATGTCGTCGGCCCTGCCGTCGATGTACAGTCTGCCCTCGCGGTCGAAATGTCCCCGGTCCCCTGTGCTCATCAGCCCGCGCACGGTGCCCTTGCTCCCGCCGCCGGTGTAGCCGCCGAACACCTGCCTGCCGCCGACGTGCACCGTCCCGATCTCCCCTTCGGGTACCTGCTTGCCGTGCTCGTCCAGGATCGCCACCGGGACGCCGAGGGTCGGCCTGCCTACGGTGGCCGGTGCGGCCCGCAGGTCCGCCGGACCGGCGATGGCCGCGATCCCGATCTCGCTGGAGCCGTAGCCGTTGCACAGCACCTCGCCGAGTTCGTCCAGCGCCCTGGTGGCCAGCGCGGGCGGGAGCGGAGCCGCTCCGGACAGCACGCAGCGCAGGCCGGCCGGCAGGGTAGGGTCGCGGTCTTCCCTCGGCAGCGCGAGGATGCGGTGCAGCATCGCCGGAACCACGGCAAGGCAACGGATCCGGTGCTCGCCGAGCGCGGCCACCGTGGCCGCCGCGTCGAACTTCCTGCGCAGCACGATGGGGGAGCGCAGGAAGGCGGCGAGGCCGAACATGGCGAAACCGAAGCCGTGGAACAGCGGGGGCGCCACCAGCACCGGGTCCCCGAGGCGCAGCCCGCCACGGTCCAGGATGGTGGCCAGCGGTCCGGCGAACGCGAGCGCGTCCGCGCTGCGCGGTGCCCCCTTCGGCGTACCGGTGGTTCCGGAGGTCAGCAGGGTGATCCGGCCCTGCCCGCGGGGCCGGGGCGGCCGCGGACCCGTGAGGGCGTCCAGGGTCGGCTCGCCGGGATCGCCCTCGTGCCAGGCGAGCACGGTACGCACGCCGTCCAGCAGCGGCAGGTACTCCTCGTCGGCGATCACCACATCGGGCCGGTGCCGCTCCAGCACCGTGCGCAGTTGCGGCCCGGAGAACTCGGTGTTCAGCAGCACCACGTCGGCGCCGAGCCGCGCGGCGGCCACGGTCGCGAGCACGAAACCACGGTGGTTGCGGCAGAGCACGCCGACCGTGGAGCCGGAGCCGAGGCCGTACTCGGTGCGCAGGGCCCCGGCGATCGCGGTGGTGCGCTCGCGCAGTTGCGCGTAGCTGAGCGGGCCGCGCTCATCGATCACGGCGGGGGTGTCCGGGGCGTGTACCGCGGCCAGCGCGGTGATCGTGGCCAGCGAGGCCCCGGAATCGAGATAGGCCCGCAGTGCGGGCAGCAGGTGGCCGGGCCGGGTGGCGGTGAGCACGCCCGCGCGGCCGATCGCGGTGGCGGTCCGCGCCAGCAGTCCCGCGTCGGCCAGCAGCCGGTTCACCGGGCCGATCCTTTCTCGCCGCGCCGGAAGACGGTGCCCAGCATCGTCTCGATCGGTCTACTGAGGAGGGTGTTGCCCACCGAGACGGCAGGGGACCACCACGGGGTGATCGACCTGGGTTTGCGCACGATCGCGTCGCACACCAGCCGGGCGGCGTCCTGCGGGGTGAGCCCCGGAAGCCTGCTCAGGGACGGGGTCGGCGCGCTCATCCTGGTGTGTACGAGTCCCATGTAGACATTGCTGGCGGTGACGCCGTCGCCGCGCACCTCCAGTGCCATGCTGCGCATCCACACCTCGAACGCGGTCTTGGACGCGAGGTAGGCACTCCACCCCGGTGCCACCGGGAACGGGCGAACTCCCTGGGTGGACACGTTGACGATATGCCCGCGGCCGCGGGCCCGCATGGCAGGCAGCAGCCCCATGGTGAGCCGTACCGGACCGAGGTAGTTCACGTCGATGGTGCGCTCGAAGTCCTGTGGCCGGTCGTAGGACCGGGCCAGTGAGCGGCGGATCGACTTGCCCGCGTTGTTCACCAGCACGTCGACCTGCCCGTGCTCGTCGATCAGCCGCTTGACCAACGTGTCCACCTCGGTGGGCTCGGTCAGATCGGTGGGATAGGCATGGGCGGTGCCGCCCTCGGCGTTGATCGCGTCCGCGACCGCCTGCAGCGGTTCACTCGATCGGGCGGCAATCAGCACGGTGGCTCCGGCCGCGCCGAGCCTGCGGGCGGTGGCCTCGCCGATCCCGAAGGAGGCGCCGGTGACCAGCACCGTGCGGCCGCCGACGGCGTCGCGCAGCTTGTTCTGGCTGGTCCGGCCGTAGCCGTGGATCAGAAGGCCGAGGTTGCGCCAGGCGCGCGCCCGGAGTGAGTGCGTTGCCACCATTGCCTCCACTGCCCTCCGCGTCCAGCAAGTCGGATAATGATAATATCTGAATGCTAACGTAATCCGGATAGTACTGGCTGTCAACGTTTACGATCGGGACCATGTCGAGACTGACCCGCGCCGAGAGCCAGGCTCGCACCCGCGACTCCCTGGTCGCGACCGCGCGCGAGCTGTTCCTGCGGGACGGGTACAGCGCCACCTCGCTGGCGAAGGTGGCCGATGAGGCCGGGTTCTCCACCGGCGCCGTGTACTCCAACTTCCAGGGCAAGAGCGCACTCGCGCTGGTGGTGCTGGACCAGATCCACGCCGAGCAGCTGGACGAGGTCCGGGCGATCTTCCTCGGCGACCGCCCGGTCGAGGACAAGCTGGCGGCCTTCGAGAAGTGGGCGAACACCGCGATGAGCAGCGGCTGGCCGCGACTGGAGCTGGAGTTCGCGCTGGAGGCCCGGCAGGAGCCGGAGCTGGTGAACGCGCTGGCCAACCGCGAGCGCGTGGCCGTGGAGCTGATCGCGGAGTCCTTCGAGCGGCAGCTACACGGCCTCGGGCTTACCGGGCTGCTGCCGGCGAAGGCACTGGCCGGCGCCGTGGTCAGCCTCGGTATCGGCATCGCGATCCAGCGTCTCGTCGACCCGAAGGTCTCGGTCAGCGGGATCATCGACCTGCTGCGCGCGGCGTGGCAGGTGGCCGGCAGGGGAGGGCCTGGAACGGGAGGGCACAGCGGTGAGTGAGCACATGACGCCGGAGGAGTTCCGCGCGCACGGCAAGCGCGTGGTGGACTGGATCGCCGACTACCTCACCCGGGTCGAGTCCTATCCGGTGCGCTCGCCCTCCCGGCCCGGCGAGGTGCGGGCGGCGCTGCCAGGGCACCCGCCCGAGCACGGTGAGCCCTTCGACGCCGTGCTGGCCGACCTGGAGCACACGATCCTGCCCGGGGTCACGCACTGGCAGCACCCGAGCTTCTTCGCCTACTTCCCGTGCAGTTCCTCCGGTCCCGGCATCCTCGGCGACCTGCTTTCCGCCGGGCTGGGCGTGCAGGGCATGGTCTGGGCCACCAGCCCCGCGTGCACCGAGTTGGAGACCGTCGTGGTGGACTGGCTCGCCGAACTCCTCGGCCTGCCGACAGGTTTCCGCACCGACTCGGCGGGCGGCGGGGTGATCCAGGACTCCGCGTCCAGCGCGAGCCTGGTCGCCCTGCTGGCCGCCCTGCACCGGGCGAGCGGTGGCAAGATCGCCACCGAGGGGATCACCGGGCGGTACACGGTCTACGTCTCCTCGCAGACCCATTCCTCGCTGGAGAAGGCGGGCCGGATCGTCGGCATCGGCTCGAACAACGTGCGGGTGGTCGAGGCCGACCCGGACACGCTGGCGATGGACCCGGCGCAGCTGCGCGCGCTGATCGGCGCGGACGTGGCCGCCGGTGCGGTGCCCGCGATGGTCTGCGCCACCGTGGGAACCACCTCGACCACCGCGATCGACCCGGTGGCCGCGCTGGGCGAGGTGTGCCGGGAGTACGGGGCGTGGCTGCATGTGGACGCCGCCTACGCGGGGGTGGCGGCGGTCTGCCCCGAGCTGCGCTGGATCAACGAGGGGGTGCACGAGTACGCCGACTCCTACGTGACCAACCCGCACAAGTGGCTGCTGACCAACTTCGACTGCACCGTGCTCTGGCTGGCCGACCGGGAACCGATGATCGACGCGCTCGCCATCCTCCCGGAGTACCTGCGCAACTCGGCGACCGAGTCCGGCGAGGTGATCGACTACCGGGACTGGCAGGTACCGCTGGGTCGTAGGTTCCGCGCGCTCAAGCTGTGGTCGGTGCTGCGCTGGTACGGCGCGGAGGGGTTGCGCGCGCACATCCGGCGCGGGGTCGCGCTGGCCGCCGAGTTCGCCGACCTGGTCCGCGCCGACGCCGACTTCGCGTTGCTGGAACACCACCCGCTCGGTCTGGTGTGCTTCCGCCCGCGCTGGCCGGGACTGTCCGATGCGGACGCCGGCGCGGCGACGATGGCGGTGCTGGAGCGGCTGAACGACTCCGGCGAGCTGTACCTGAGCCACACCAAGGTACGCGGCGAGGTGTGGCTGCGGCTGGCCATCGGCGGGCCGGCCACCGAGCGCGGGCACGTGCTGGACGCACTCGCGGCGATCCGCCGGTTCACACGTGCAGTACGAGATGGGCGATCGTGAAGTAGATGATCAACCCGGTGGCGTCCACCAGGGTGGTGACCAGCGGCGCGGAGATCACGGCGGGGTCGATGCGCAGGCGCTTGGCCAGCAGCGGCATGGTCGAGCCGATCATGGCGGCCCAGGCGCAGATCAGCACCAGGGAGAGCGCGACCGTGGTCGCCACCGGCACGCTCACCAGCAGCGAGCCCACCACGAAGCCCACGGCGGCCAGCATCGCCCCGAGCAGCAGCCCCACCCGGCACTCCCGCCAGGCGACCCGCAGCACGTCCCCGCTGCGCACCTCGCCGACGGCCAGCGCGCGCACCGCGGAGGTGGCCGCCTGCGCGCCCGCGTTCCCCCCGGTGCCCACGAGTAGTGGGATGAACAGCGCCAGCGCGGTGACCTCGGCCAGCGTGGCCTCGAAGAACTGCAGCACGTTCACGGTCAGCGTCGCGGCCACGATGAGCAGCAGCAACCAGATCGCCCGGGACCTGGCGAGTTGCGCGACGCCCGCGGACATGTAGTGCCCGCTCCACGGCTGCGCGGCGGACTGGCGGGCGATGTCCTCGGTGTCGGCCGCCTCGATCACCTCGATCGCGTCGTCGACGGTGAGCAACCCGACCACCCGGTCCTCGTTGTCCACCACCGGCAGCGCCAGCAGGTTGGTCTCCTGTAGCAGGCGGGCCGCGCCCTCCACGTCGTCCACCGCGCGCACGGTGGGGCTGTCGGCGTCGGTCAGCTCGGCGACCGGGGTGTCCTGGTCGCTCAGTACCAGGTCCCGCAGCCGCATCCGGCCGAGGTAGCGGCGCTCGTCGTCCACCACCGGCAAGGTGTAGATCGTCTCCGCGTCCGCCCCCTTGGCCCGCACCACCCGCAGTGCCTCGCCCGCGGTGAGCACATGGCGGATCGCCACGGTCTCCGGGCTCATGTACCGGCCGACCGAGTTGTCCGGGTAGCCGAGCAGCTCGGCGGTCATCCGCTGCTCCGGCGCGCTCAGCCCGGTCAGCACCCGGTGCGCGAACTTCGCCGGTGCCTCGCCGAGCAGCCGGGCCCGGTCGTCCGGGTCCATCCGCTCGACCAGCTCGCGGAAGGCACTGTCCCGCAACCCGGAGAGCAGTTTCTGCTGGGTCGGCGGGTCGAGCTCCTCGAACGCCTCCAGCGCCCGGTTCTTGCCCAGCAATCGCAGCAGCAGCGCCGCACCGACCGGATCGGCGCGGGCCATCTCGTCGGCGATCTCGTGCGGTGGGTGTTCCGCCAGCCATAGCTGCAGCCCGGCGATGTCGTTCTCCTCCAGCAGCTGCGGCAGGACCTCGACCGCCATGCGACTCCCTCCCGATGGTGGACAAGCGCCCCGATGGGGACGTTAGAGCATCGTGACCGAGGTGTCTCGCCGGCGCGGCGCATGGCACAGTAGGCCCCGATCGATCGGGATACCGAACGATTCTTTCGGCGAAAGCGTACGCTTTACCGAACGGGAGGATGGGAGACGGTGAACGGTACCGGTGAGTCGGTGCGGGACCTGCTGGCGGCCAACCTGCGGCGGGCGCGGGCAGAGCGAGGGCTCTCGCTTTCCGAGCTGTCCCGGCGCTCCATGATCGGCAAGGCCACCCTTTCCCAGCTCGAGGCCGGCGCGGGCAACCCGACCATCGAGACGGTGTTCAGCCTGTCCAGGGCGTTGGAACTGCCGATAACGGACCTGCTGGACCACCGCCAACCCGCCGGGATGACCGTGGTGCGGGCCGATGAGGTCGAGGTGCTCAGCGGGGAGGCCGTCGACCTGCGGCCGTTGCGCCGGATCGAGACCGAGGACGCCATCTTCGAGGTCTACGACCAGCAGGTCCGGCCGGGCGGCAGGCAGTCCTCGCTGGGTCATGTCGGGGTCGAGCACACCATCGTGCAGGCAGGCAGGCTGCGGGTGGAGGTCGACGGCGGTTCGGCGGAGCTGGGGCCGGGCGACTGTGTGGCGTTCGACGCGGTGCTACCGCACGCCTACACCGCGGTCGAGGGTCCGGTGCGCTCGGTCCTGCTGCTGCAGTACCGCCCAGGGAACCGGCTCGACCTGGACAGCGGGCACTCCGGCGCGGAGTGATCCAGTAGCGAGCCAGTAGTGAGCCCTGGTGACCGTTGACACCTCCCGCGGGCCTGCCTAGCCTGACACCGTTCGCTTTAACGAACACCGGAGGGTTCGATGTCCAGAACGCGGGTGCTGGTGGTGGGTGCCGGGATCATCGGCGCCGCCTGTGCCCGCGAGCTGGCCGAGTCCGGGCTGGAGGTCATCGTCCTGGACCGCGACCGGCCAGGGGGTGCCACCACCGCCCACGGGGAGGGCAATGTCCTGGTCTCCGACAAGGGCCCCGGTCCCGAGCTGGAACTCGCCAAGCTGTCCAGGACGTTGTGGCCGCAAACGCTTGCCTCGATCGGTGCGAGGGCCGGTGCGGAGGTGGAATGGGATCCCAAGGGCGGGATCGTCGTGGCCACCACCGAGGAGGGCGCGCGGGAGCTGGCCGCCTTCGTCGAGCGGCAGCGCGCGGCCGGGGTGGTCGTGGAACGGCTGGACGCCACCGAGCTCGCCGCCGCCGAACCGCACCTGACGCCCGCGGTGACCGCGGCCTTCCACTACCCGGAGGACGCCCAGGTGCAGCCGGTGGCGGCGGCCACCACCCTGCTGTCCGCGGCACTGGACGCGGGCGCCACCCTGCGCACCGGCTGCCGGGTGCTCGGGGCACATACCGAGGGCGGGCGGCTGACCGGGATCCGCACCAGCCAGGGCGTGCTCGGCGCCGACGCCTTCGTGAACGCGGCGGGGCCGTGGGCGGGGGAGCTCTCCGCGCTGCTCGGCGCGCCCGTGGACGTGCGGCCGCGGCGCGGAGAGGTGCTGGTGACCACCCCGATGCCGCCCACCGTGTTCCACAAGGTCTATGACGCGGGTTATGTGGGTGCGGTCGGCAGCGACAGCGCGGAGCTGCGGACCTCGGCGGTGGTCGAGTCCACAAAGGCCGGAACGATCCTGCTCGGTTCCTCGCGCCGGCAGGTCGGCTTCGACGCGAGCCTGCGGGTGGACGTGCTTTCCGCGATAGCGGGCAACGCGCTGCGGCTGTTCCCGGGACTCGGTGCCGCCACGGTGATGCGGGCGTACGGCGGCTTCCGCCCCTACGTGCCGGACCACCTGCCGATCATCGGCGCGGACCCCCGCCGGCCCGGCCTCTGGCACGCCAGCGGGCACGAGGGCGCCGGGATCGGCCTCGCCGCGGGCACCGCCAGGCTGCTGCGCAACCTGCTGCTCGACGAGCCGGCCGCGATCGAGCCCGAGCCGTTCCGGGTGGGCCGGGCCGGAGTCATGGTGGAAGGAGACGCATGAGTCGTCCTGTGTCAAGCCGCGGTACCCATGGCGACCGCAGCGCGCGGAGCCGCGGAGGAGACGGTATGAGCCCTCGAATGGTTCCGGCCGCGGCCGACCGCGCCGGGCGCACCGACCGGCCGCTGGCGATCACAGTGGACGGTGCGCCGGTTTCCGGGATCGAGGGCCAGAGCATCGCCGGGGTGCTGCTCGGGGCGGGCCGGCTGTCCTGGCGCCGCGGCCCTTCCGGGCCACGCGGCGTGTTCTGCGGGATCGGCGCCTGCTTCGACTGCCTGGTGACGGTGAACGGTGAGCCCGACGTGCGGGCCTGCCGCCGAACCGCCCGCGAGGGGGACGCCGTGCTGACCCGGGAGCGGGAATGACCAGGGTGGTGGTGATCGGCGCCGGGCCGGCCGGGCTCGCCGCCGCGGAACACGCCCTGCGTGCGGGGGCCACGGTGACCGTGCTGGACGAGGCCGAACGTCCCGGCGGGCAGTACCATCGGATGTTGCCGCGGGCCTACGCCGCCCGTAGCCAGCATCGGTTGCAGCACGGCTGGCGTGCCTTCGACCGGCGGCAACGCCGGGTACGGGAGCACCCCCGCTGCACCTTCTCGGCCCGGACCTCGGTATGGGCGCTGGAACCCCGCGCGGACCTGCCGCCGCTGGTGCACCTGCTGCGCGGTGCGGCGGACGCGGCGGGCGGGCGTGCCGTGCTGGACCCGGACGCGCTGGTGCTGGCCACCGGCGCGCACGACCGGGTGCTGCCCTTTCCCGGCTGGGACCTGCCGGGGGTGTTCACCGCGGGCGCCGCGCAGGCGCTGGCCAAGGGGGAGCGGGTACTGGTCGGGGAGCGGGCGGTGGTCTGCGGCACCGGGCCGTTCCTGCTGCCGGTGGCCGCGTCCCTGCTGGAGGCGGGTGGCCGGGTGCCGGCCGTGCTGGAGGCCAACCCGGCGGCCACCCTGCTGCGTGGCTGGGCCGCCCGCGGCTGGGAACTGGTGCCACAGGCGGGAAAGGCCATCGAGCTGGCCGGGTATGCCACCGGCCAGCTACGGCACCGGACCCCGTACCGGACCGGGCGCGCGGTGGTGGAGGCCCGCGGCGACGGCCGGGTGGAGGAGGTCGTCAGCGCGCGGCTGCGGCCGGACTGGTCGCCCGTTCCCGGCACCGAACAGGTGCTGCCGGTGGACGCGGTGTGTGTCGGGCATGGGTTCAGCCCGCGGCTGGAACTTCCGGTGGCGGCCGGATGTGCCCTGGATCGTGGGGAGTTCGTGCTGGTCGACGGGGACCAGCGGACCAGCGTGGCCGGGGTGTACGCCGCCGGGGAGATCACCGGGGTCGCCGGCGCGCCCGCCGCCGCGACCGAGGGCGCGGTGGCCGGCTGGGTCGCCGGTGGTGGCGATCCGGCCGGGATCACCCGGCTGCGGCGTCGGCGGGACCGGGGCCGCGCCTTCGCCGCCCGGCTGGCCCGCGCGCACCCGACCGGCAGCGGCTGGCCGGGCTGGCTGCGCCCGGACACCGTGCTGTGCCGCTGCGAGGGCACCGACTACCGGACCCTGCGCCGGGCGCTCGAGCGTCCGGCTCGCAGCGGCGCTCGTGCCGTCCGCCTGGGCACCAGGGCCGGGCTCGGCCCGTGCCAGGGGCGGATCTGCGGCCCGACCGTGGCCGAGCTCACCGCCCGCTCCGGCGGCGAAGTGTGCACGGTGCACCACCGCCCGATCGCGCAGCCCATCCGGCTCGCGGATCTCGCGGGCACACCGGAGAAGGAGAGGGACAGATGAGCGTACCGACCGGTCTCGGCGGCGTCGTGGTGGCGACCGCCCTTCCCTACGCCGAGGACCCCGGCGCCCCGGCCGGGCTGACCGTGGATCACGACCGCTACGCCGAGCACTGCCGGTGGTTGCTCGAGAACGGTTGCCGCGGGGTCGGCCCGAACGGCTCGCTCGGCGAGTACTCCTCGCTGACCGATGCCGAGCGCAGGGCCGTGGCCCGCACCGCGATCGAGACCGTCGGCGCGGACGGCGTCGTGGTGGTCGGGGTGCACGGGGTCGGCGCGCACCAGGCCAGGCACTGGGCCGAGCTGGCCGCCGAGGACGGGGCGCACGGCGTGCTGTGCCTCCCACCGACGGTGTACCGGGCCAACCGCGGCGAGATCCTCGCGCACTACGAGGCGGTGGCCTCGGTCGGCCTGCCGGTGATGATCTACAACAACCCGCTGGACACCAAGGTGGACCTGGATCCGGGACTGGTGGCCGAGATCGCGCAACTGGACAACGTGGTCGCGGTCAAGGAGTTCTCCGGGGATGTGCGGCGGGTGCTGGAGATCAGGGAGCGCGCGCCGGGGCTGGACGTGATCAGCGGCGCCGACGATGTGGCGCTGGAGTCGCTGCTGATGGGCGCCACCGGCTGGTTCGCCGGGTTCCCCAACGTGTTCCCCGCGGAGTCGGTGCGGCTGTTCGAGCTGGCCACCTCCGGCAGGCTGGAGCAGGCCCGCGCACTGTACGAGCCGCTGGTGCCCGCGTTCCGCTGGGACTCCCGAACCGAGTTCGTGCAGGCGATCAAGCTGGGCATGGAAATGGTCGGCAGGTATGGCGGTCCCTGCCGACCGCCGCGCGGTCCGCTGATCGAGGAGCACCGCGAGCGGGTCCGGGCCGATATGGCCCGCGCGATCGAGGCACTCGAGGGCGGGGCGGGCTGATGCGCTCGGTCCGCACCCTCACCGCCGTGGACTCGCACACCGAGGGGATGCCGACCAGGGTGGTCACCGGCGGGGTGCGCCCGATCCCCGGCGAGACCATGGCGCAGCGGCGCCGCTACTTCATCGAGAACCTGGACGAGCTGCGGCGGTTCCTTGTCGACGAGCCACGCGGGCACCCGGCGATGAGCGGGGCGATCCTGCAGCCCGCCACCCGCGCGGATGCCGACTGGGGCGTGCTGTACATCGAGGTCAGCGGCCTGCTGCCGATGTGCGGGCACGGCACCATCGGGGTGGCGACCGTGCTGGTGGAGACCGGGATGGTGCCGGTGACCGAACCGGAGACCGTGGTGCGGCTGGACACCCCGGCCGGGCTGGTCGAGGCCAGGGTGACCGTGCGGGACGGCGTCGCCGAGCGGGTGACCCTGCGCAATGTGGACGCCTTCGTGCTGGAGCCGGACGCGGTGGTGGACGTCCCCAGCCTCGGCGAGATCCGCTACGACATGGCCTACGGCGGGAACTTCTACGCCATTGTGGACTGCGAGCGGCTGGGCATTCCGTTCGATCGGGCGGAGAAGGACCGGATCATGGCCGCGGGACTGGGCATCATGGCCGCGATCAACGAGCGGAACCCGCCCGCGCATCCGGTGGACGAGGCGATCTCCGGGTGCAAGCACGTGCACGTGGTGGCGCCGGGTTCCACCGCGCGACACTCCCGGCATGCCATGGCGATCCACCCCGGCTGGTTCGACCGCTCGCCCTGCGGCACCGGGACCTGCGCGCGGATGGCCCAGTTGCATGCGCGCGGCGAGTTACCGCTGCATACCGAGTTCGTCAACGAATCCTTCATCGGCACCCGGTTTACCGGGCGCCTGCTCGAGGAAACCACGGTCGGCACCCTGGCCGGCGTGGTGCCCGAGTTCTCCGGCCGCGCCTGGATCACCGGCACCGCGAACTACCTGCTCGACCCGCGTGATCCGTTCCCGGCCGGTTTCGTTCTCTGATCCGTTCACGGCAAGGGAGACACATGATCGACCGCACGGCAGCCAGAGGCTGGGCGCGGACCTCGCCCACCGAGCGGGCCACCGCGCTGGAGGCGATGGCCGACGCGCTGGACGCCGAGCGCGAGGACCTGGTGCCGCTGGCCGACACCGAGACACACCTCGGCACGCCCCGGCTGAACGGGGAGCTGACCCGCACGGTGTTCCAGTTGCGGCTGTTCGCCGAGCAGGTACGGGCCGGGGACTTCCTGGATGTCCGGATTGACGCGGCCGACCCGGACTGGCCGTCCGGCCCGCGCCCCGAGCTGCGCCGCTACCGCACGGCGCTGGGCCCGGTGCTGGTGTTCGCCGCGAGCAACTTCCCGTTCGCCTTCAGCGTGGCTGGCGGGGACACCGCCTCGGCGCTGGCCGCGGGCTGCCCGGTGGTGGTGAAGGCGCATCCGGGGCACCCGGAGCTGTCCCGCCGCACCGCCGCCGTGGTGGAGCGTGCGCTGGGCAGGCCGGGAGTGTTCGCCCTGATCGAGGGGGAGCAGGCGGGGGTGGATGCCTTGCGCGATCCCGATATCCGGGCCGCGGCGTTCACCGGTTCGGTGCGTGGCGGGCTCGCGCTCGCCCGGATCGCGGCGGAGCGGCCGGAGCCGATCCCGTTCTACGGCGAGCTCGGCAGCGTCAACCCGGTGGTGGTCACCCCTGGCGCCGCGCGGGCCCGTACCGCCGATATCGCGGCGGGCTACGTGGGTTCGCTGACCCAGGGCGCGGGGCAGTTCTGTACCAACCCCGGGCTGCTGTTCGCGCCGGCCGGCAGCGAGCTGGTTTCCCGGATCGCGGAGACGCTCCGGGATGTCGCGCCCGCGCCGATGTTGAACGAGCGGATCGCCGCGGGCTACCTGGACGGCGCCCGCAGGTTCGGCGAACGTCCCGATGTGCGCACGCTGGTATGGCCGGACGCGGAGGACTCGCTCGCGCCACGGCTGCTGGAAATGAGCATCGCCGACTTCGACGCCACCGCGGCCGAGGAGTGTTTCGGCCCGTTCGGCCTGGTGGTGACCTACTCCGATCCCGCGGATCTGCCGGGGGCGTTGGCGGCCTTGCCGGGGCAGCTCACCGGCACCCTGCATGCCGAGGAGAGGGAAGAGGTCACCGTGCTTGCGGAGGCGCTGGCCGAGCGCAGCGGCCGGGTGATCTGGAACGGTTGGCCCACCGGGGTCGCGGTGACCCACGCGATGCAGCACGGCGGCCCGTTCCCCGCCACCACGGCGCCGCTGTCCACCTCGGTCGGAACGGCCGCCATGGAACGCTTCCTGCGCCCGGTCAGCTACCAGTCCTGGCCCGACCACCTGCTGCCCACGCCCCTGCGCGAGGCCAACCCCTGGAACATCCCCCAGCACCGCTCCTGACTGCTGCGAGTGGGCCACTCACAGCAGCGGGGTGTGGAGTGAAGGCCTGGTCGAGTTACTTGGATTCGACGCGTCCGAGCGGAGGGGGGGCCGGTCGTGAGCTCGTCGCGCGCCGCCTGCCACGCCGGGTCCCCGGGGGAGAGCGCGGTGCGGAGGTAGGCCCAGGTGAGCCGCTGGATCGCGGCAACTCGCTCAGGGTTCTCGTCGGTGGTCTCGGCGACGTCGTACCCGGAGATCCCGCCGAGCCCGTGCTCCGCGTCGAACAGGGTGACGAGGGCCTTGGGGGCCGGGGAGAGGAAGTACGGATCGGTGTGCCAGTCCGCGCCCCGGACCGTCAGGTGGGCAGAGGTGTCCTTCTCCCCGGCGACCACGAGCGCGGGGGTCGTCATCGTGGAGAAGTCGATGGTCGAGAGGAAGGCGTAGTTCTCGAGCACGAACTCGGTGAGCGCATCGCCGCCTCGGCCTGGCGAGGCAAGCAGCACACCCGCCGCGATCCGGGGCTCGGCCAGGTTCACTTCCGTTCCGTCGTGGGGATCGGTGAACCGCGCGCCCAGCAGCAGGCTCGCGGTGTGCCCGCCCATCGAGTGCCCGGCTACGGCGACCTTGCCGCGGTCGAGGCGCCCGCGGAGTTGCGGGACGGCGTTCTCGATCTCGCCGAGCCGGTCGAGGATGATCGTCATGTCCTCGGCCCGCGATCGGTAGTACAGCGGCGCCTCGGGATGGTCGGCGTTCAGGTCCAGCGTCCTCGAGCTCAGATGGGTGGGCTGGAGCACGACGAAGCCGTGCGCCGCCCAGAAGTTGGCGAGCGGGGCGTAGCCATTCAGCGAGGACAGGTTGTTCGAGGGGCCTTGGCCGTGCGAGAGCAGGATGATCGGCAGCTCGCTTCCGGTCACGGGCGCGGAGACTCGCAGCTGTAGATCCACGGGCCGACCGGGAGCCGACAGCACCACCGGGCTGACCGAAAGGACAGCGGCGGGTGCGTCTGCGCTGGTGGTGTCGGCTGCGTACGTCGATGCACTCATGGTGTGGGCTTCCTCCCAAGGGCTGGCGACCGGCGTCGACTATGCTCGAACCGGAACGATGTTCCACAAATATACGGAACACTGTTCCGTTTCGTCAACCGTCGCCGGAAGGAGCACGTGGTGACCCCTGAAAGCCAGCCCGGGGAGGCGCAGGCGCGAAGCAAGCGGGCCGACGCGCGGCGCAACCAGCAGGCGCTGCTTGCCGCCGCCGCGGAGGTCTTCGTCACCTCCGGTGTCGACGCCCCGATCCGGGAGATCGCGGCCAGGGCCGGCGTCGGGATGGGGACGATCTACCGCCACTTCCCGACGCGGGCGGATCTCGTCGTCGCCGTCTACCGGCACCAGGTGGAAGCCTGCGCCGAGGCCGGTCCGGCCCTGCTGGCCAGCGCCGGCTCTCCGCTCGCGGCACTCCGTCAGTGGGTCGACCTCTTCGTCGACTTCCTGGTCACCAAGCACGGACTGGCCAACGCGCTGCAATCCGACAGCAGCGGCTTCGAGGCGCTGCACACCTACTTCCTCGACCGCCTGGTGCCCGTCTGCGCGCAGTTGCTCGACGCCGCGGTCGACGCCGACGAGGCCACGCCCGGTACGCAGGCCTACGAACTGATGCGCGGCATCGGCAACCTCTGCATTGGGCGGGACGATGATCCCCGCTACGACCCTCGCCGGTTGATCGAACTGCTCCTCAACGGGCTACAGCGGCCGCCATCATCCTGATCCCGACCTCGGCTGACCGGCTGAGGGGGTGTAGGGCGAATACTCCGGTTGACGGCTGGGCGGGGTGCGCGGGGCTGCTTACCGTGAAAGCCCCTGCGAATGAGGAGAATGTCATGCGGAAACGTTTTCTGCCCCGCATTGTCACGATGGTCGTCGCGCTGGTCGCCGCCGGTCTCACCGGCTCGCTGACCGCCGCGGCCGAAGCCCCATCCCGCCCGCTGATGGGCGGGATGGAGCTGAACGCCGATCCGACCGGCCCGGTCCACCGGCCGTGTGTGTCGGCGTTCAACGTGCGTAGCGGAAAGGTCGGCTACGTACTCACCCACGGCGCTTGCGGAAAGGTCGGGCAGAAGGTGTACGGCCCGGACGGGACGTTGATCGGGACGATCGCCTTCGCGAGCACGGTCGGCCCGGATGCCGCGCTGGTCGAGGTGAGCAACACCCGGCAATGGGAGCAAGGTCCCTGGATCGCGCTGCCGGAGACCCGCCAGCCGCTGACGGTGGCCGGTGCCAAGGAGGCCCCTGTCGGCGACAAGGTCTGCATCTCCAGCCCGGTCAGCGGCAGGAAGTGCGGCACCATCACCGCAAGGGACCGCACGGTGACCCTGCCCGACCGCACCCTGCGCGGCGTTATCCAGACCGACATTTGCGTGCGCGACGGTGACCGCGGTGCCCCGCTGTTCACGCTGGACTCCCGGGGCCGGGCCCACGCACAGGGCCACCTCGTCGCCGCGACCCGCTGGTATCCCTGCGCCAGCTACTTCCAGCCGATCAACGCCGTCCTGTCCCACTACCGCCTGACCCTGCTCACCGGCTGAAGCCAACTGCTGTGAGTGGCTCGTTCCCTGCGTTTTTCGCAGGGAACGGGCCCTTCACAGCAGGGGTCAGTGGCCGGCGAGGTCGTAGTCGTCGGCGGTGGGTGGGTGCGGGTCGGTGAGCCAGACCAGGCGAGCCTCGCTGTGCCAGGTGTGGTGGTCGAGAATCCCGGCGGCCGAGTGCGCCCAGTGCGTGCTGCCGTCCGGGAACCACAGGATCGCCTTGCCGAGCTCGGTGAACTCCATGCCCCAGCCCAGGTAGCCGTCCTCGTCTTCGGGGAACAGGTGCTCCCGGTACACCCCGTACAGGGCGAAAAGGCGGGGCGCGTACTCTCGCGCTTCGTCGGCGAGTACCGACAGCGTGATCTGATCAATATCCATGCAAGCCTCCTGGTGAGAAACTATGCGAGACATCTCGCAGTGACAATTGCACGATTGTGTGACTCCCAGACCTGCTCTGGATGCGCGAGGATTGGCGCATGACCACCAGGAGTGATCCGTCGGCGATGCGCTGGCTGCTCGGCGTGGAGCTGGCACACGTCCGCAAGCACGCCAGGATGACCATCGCGCAGGCCGCCGAGGCGTCCGGGCTCACCCGCGCCAAGGTCAGCTACATGGAAACCGGCCGGTACCAGCAGTACCCGGACGACGTGGCACACGTGCTGAACACCTACGGCGCACCGCGGCAGGAGGTGGACCGGCTGGTCTCGCTGTGCGCGCAGACCGAGGGCAAGAGCTGGTGGGCGCCCTGGTCGCATGTGATGCCGGACTGGTTCAAGACCTTCGTCGGGCTGGAGGGGCTGGCCGCGGCCGAGTTCGTCTTCGAGCCGATGGTGCTGCCAGGGCTGCTGCAGACCGAGGAGTACGCGCAGGCGATCACCGAGGCCACCGGGTTCGTCCGGCGGGACCACGGCGAGCGGTTCGTCTCCTTCCGGCTGGCCAGGGCGAACCGGCTGACCGAGGAGGAGCCGCTGCAGCTGCACACGGTGATCGGCGAGGCGGCGCTGCGGTTGCAGGTCGGGACGCCGGAGGTACGCGAGGCGCAGTTCCGGCACCTGCTGAAGCTGGCCCGGCAGCCGAACGTCACCATCCAGGTGCTGCGGCCGGAGGACGGACCACACACGGCCACGATGGGCAAGTTCTCGGTGCTGGACTTCGAGCGGGCCCAGTCGATCGCCTATAACGAGCACCTGGACGGTGCGGTGTACGTGCAGGACCAGGACGCGGTACGGACCTATAAAATGGCGGTGGAGAACCTGCGGTCGGTGGCGTCCGCGCCGACCAGGTCGCTCACGTTGATCAGAGGGATGATCGACGGGACCTAGCCTTGGAGGTCAGCCGTGCCAGCACAGGACCTGCGCGCAACCCAGTGGATCAAGAGCAGTCACAGCGCGAACAACGGCGATTGCGTCGAGGTGGCCTTCGGGACGGATCGGGTGGCCGCCAGGGACTCGAAGGACCCGGACGGCGGCGCGCTGCTGCTGTCCCCGGAAGCCTTCCGCGCCTTCCTGCACCGCGTACGCGGCTGAAATTCGATCGCGCGCCCGCCCGCCGCCCGGCTACACAGGCAGGGTGACCGATCCTTACCCGCTGCGTCCCATCACCGACGGCGAGTTCGCGGCCTGGGCGCGCATGATCGCCGACACCTACGGCATCGACCGGACCGAGGCGGAGATCGCCAACCAGCGCGCCGCCACCGAGCTGGAGCGGACCGTGGCCGCCTTCGACGGGGACGCACCCGTCGGCGGTGCCTCGCTCTACCGCCGCCTGTTGACCGTGCCCGGCGCCGTCCTGCCGGTCGCGGGGGTGGCCACGGTCGGGGTGACCCCGACACATCGGCGCCGCGGCATCCTCACCTCGATGATGCGCAGGCAGCTCACCGACCTGCACGAGCAGGGCGCCGAGCCGGTGGCCGCGCTGCGCCCCGCCGAGGCCCCGATCTACGGCCGCTACGGCTACGGCCCCGCCACCCGGGGCAACCAGTTCCGCTGCGACAAGTCGGCGATGAGCTTCCGCCCTGGCGTGGACTTCGGGGAAGGGTCGATCCGGCTGCTGGACGCCGAACGGGCGCGGCCGGTGCTGGAGCGGGTCTACGACGAGGTCCGGACCCTCATGGTGGGCTGGCCCGATCGCCAGGACGCGCACTGGAACGTGCGGCTGTTCGACGAGCCGGAGGCGCGCGACGGCGCGAGCGGGTTCCGCTTCGCCGTGCACCGGGAACCGGACGGCCGGGCCACCGGGTACGCCCTGTACCGGCACCACGAGGGCACGGTGCGAGTCGAGGAGCTGGCGGCGGTCTCCCGCACCGCGTACGCGGCGCTGTGGCGCTACCTCGCCGGGATCGACCTTGCGGGGTGGATCGAGTACGAGGGCGCGCCCGACGAGCCGCTGCCGCACCTGCTCACCGATCCGCGGGCGGCACGCTCCTGCCCGGTCGACCGGATCTGGGTGCGGCTGGTCGATGTCGAGCGGGCACTGGCCGGGCGCCGGTACTCGGTCCCGCTGGAGGTGGTGCTGGCCGTGCGAGACGCCTTCTGCCCGTGGAACACCGGCCGCTACCGGCTGCGGGCCGAGGGTGAGGAGGTCAGCTGCGAGCGAGCACAGGCCGCCGCCGACCTCGAACTGACCTCCACCGAGCTGGGAGCCGCGTACCTCGGCGGGACATCCCTGGCCTCCCTCGGGGCCGCGGGTCTGGTACGGGAACGGCGGCCTGGAACGTTGGCCCGCGCCTCGATCGCGTTCCGGCACGACCGGGAACCGTTCTACCCGGGTGGCTGGGCCTTCCCGCTCTACTGACGGACTCCGCAAAGGACTGACGCGGGTTTTCCTGTTCCGGAAGCGCATTCGGCTATCGGCCATTCGCCGATCTTGTTATGTTCAATGGTGTGCGCACACGAATATGAGGATCGAATGCGCGAAAGGTGGAAATGATGAAGTCTTACGAGGCCCCGATGCTGGTCGAGCTGGGCTCCTTCCAGGAGGCAACCGGACTGCTGCAGTTCTCCGGCAACGACCGGCTGATCCTCAGCAAGAACTGATTTCGACGACCCACGTTGCCCATGCCTGATTCAGGTGGCACCCCGAGTCACGGCGAAGCGTATTTCGCGGTTCTACCGGATCGCGATGCCGCTCTCGCCGTGGCTTCGCGGGTACGCGCGCACGGTGCCAGGACGCTGAACCACCCCTCGGGCCGCCCGTGGCTCGTCGGCCGGTGGCGGGACGACGAGATGACGGTTGCCGGGGCGGGCGAGGCGCGGATCGCGGTGATCGGCTGCTGCCCGGTCACTCCCGCCGAGTTGGCGCGCAGGGCGGAGCACCTCACCGACCTGGCACGACTCGACGAGGTCGTTCGTGGACTGCCGGGGAGTTTCCACCTCGTGGCCACACTGCGCGGCGGATTCCGCGTCTACGGCACGGCCTCGGGGCTGCGGCTGGTGTTCCACGCCGAGGTGGGTGGAGTGACGGTCGCCGCCGACCGTGCCGACCTGCTGGCTGCGCTCGCGGGATCCGAAGTGGACGAGCGGCAACTGGCCGCGCGGCTGCTCTTCCCGGTGCCGCATCCGGTACCGGAGACACCGATGTGGCGCGGGGTGCGGGCGGTTCCACCGGGAAGCGTCGTGACGGTGGCCCCGGACGGCAGGGCGAGCACGGTGACCCGGTGGTGGGAGCCGCCCCGGCCGGTGCGTGCACTCGCCGATGCGGCACCGTCCATCCGGGAGGCACTCGCGGCCGCGGTGGACGCGCGTACCCGCGCGGGCGGCGTCGTCGGCTGCGACCTTTCCGGCGGCCTCGACTCCACCTCGCTGTGCTTCCTCGCCGCCCGCGGCCCGGCCAGGGTGGTGGCGAGTACGTGGCCCGGCATCGACCCCGCGGACGACGACCGCGCCTGGGCCGAGCGGGCGGCCGGGCACCTGCCGGACGTCGAGCACGTCGTATGGCGGGCGGAGGCGTCCCCGCTGGTCTACGAGAAACTGCTGGAGATCGACGACCCCCTCGACGAGCCGACGATCGGAATGCTGGACAGGGCGCGCCTGCTCAGCGACCTCGAAGGACTCGCGGCCAGGGGCTGCCGTGTCCGCCTGACCGGGATCGGCGGCGATCACGTGGCGTGGTGCTCGGAGGCGCATTACCACACGCTGCTGCGCAGGCGGCCGCTGCTCGCGATCAACAGGGCCCGCGGTTCCCGTGCCCTGTTCCACTGGTCGCTCGGTGGGATGGTCCGGGCGCTTGCCGACCGCCGTTCCTACCGCGGCTGGCTCGCCGAGGCGGCAGGCGATCTCGGCGGGCCGGCGGCGCCCCCGGTCGCCACCGCACTCGGGTGGAGCGCACCCCCTCGGTGCGCGGAGTGGGTGACCGGCCACGCGCGGAGCGCGGCGGCGGAGGTGGTCGCCGCGGCGGCCCGGGACGCCGAACCGCTGGGGCCCACCAGGGGCGAGCACGCCGACCTCGAGCAGATCCGCTCCTGCACCCGCATCATTCGCCAGTGGGAGCAGATGAGCGCCCGCGCCGGCCTTCCCATCCAGTCGCCGTACTTCGACGACCGGGTGATCGAGGCATGCCTCTCGGTGCGCCCGGAGGACAGGGTGACGCCGTGGCGGTACAAGCCCGCGCTCGTCGCCGCCATGCGCGGCGTCGTGCCGGACGAGTGCCTCGCGCGGTCCAGCAAGGCGCAGGCCGCGCTGGACGCCGCGGCGGGCCTTCGGGAGAACCGCGGCGACCTGGCCGCGCTCTGGTCACAGTCGCGGCTGGCCGAGCTCGGGCTGGTCGACCGCGACCGGCTGCTCGACCTGGCCGCGCGACCGGCGACGCCCGAGTTGCGCACCGCCGTGCTGTACCCGGCCATCGGCTGCGAGATCTGGCTGCGGACGCTCGCGGCCCCGAAACCCCTCAATGCCAATGCCTCATGACGGGAGCGGGAAATGACCTTCCAGTTGCGCCAGGATGTGTCCCTCGCGGACACCGAGTACGGCACGGTGCTGCTCGACGAGCGCAGCGGCCGCTACTGGCAGCTCAATCCGAGCGGAGTGCTCGTGGTCAACACGTTGCTGGCCGGCGATGACACCGAGCAGGCCGTCACCGCGCTCACCGAGGAGTACCAGGTCGACGCGGCCAAGGCGCGCGCGGACGTGCGCACCCTGGTGGACGGGCTCCGCTCGGCGGGCCTGGTGAGCTCATGACCACGCCGAGCGCGCTCAGCAGGCCGTCCGAGGTTCCGTTCCGCCGCCGGGTCGCGGCCCGCGCCGCGGTGGCTGTCGCCAGGGCGCTCGCCACGCTGCCGCCGCAACGTGTCCGCCGGGTACTCGTGGTGCTGCGCCGGGGTGCCCGGCAGGCGACCCACCGGGAGGCCAGGTCCGCGCGGGACGCGGTGCTCGCGGTCAGCCTGACCTGCCTCGGCCCGCAGGGATGCCTGCCCCGCTCGCTCGCGGTCACCGTGCTGTGCCGGATGCGGGGGAGCTGGCCGACGTGGTGCGTCGGCGTCCGTGCCATGCCCCCGTTCGGTGCGCATGCCTGGGTGGAAGCCGGGGGCGAGCCGGTCGACGAGAACGTCCCCGCGGACTACTTCCGCAGGCTGATCGCCGTCGAGCCCGCCGGACCGGCGCGTTCATGAGTGAACCCGCGACCCGGCGCGACCGGGCGAGCGTGCCGGAACTGGTGCGACTGGCATCCGGCCACTCCCGGGTTCTCGCCGCCGCGATCGCACTGACGGTGCTGGCCTCCGGGCTCGGCCTGCTGCAGCCGCTGCTGGTGCGGCACGCCATCGACTCGGTGGGCCCGCAACCGCTGCACTGGACGATCCCCGCCGCGCTCGCGACGCTGTTCGCCGCGCAGGCCTGCGTGGACGCGTTCGGTCTCTTCCTGCTCGAACGCACCGGTGAGGCGGTGGTACTCGGCGTGCGGCGCGGGCTCATCGCCCGGCTGCTGCGGCTGCGGATGCGGGTGTACGACGAGCACCGACTCGGCGACCTGATGTCCAGGGTCAGCGTGGACACCACGGTGCTGCGCGAGGTGGTCACCACGGCGTCGGTGCAGCTCGTCACCGGAGCGCTGACCGGACTCGGCACGATTGCCCTGATGGTGTGGATAGACCCCATGCTGTTCCTCGTCGTCGCGGCCACCGTCGCGGCCGCGGCCGTGGTGGTGGCCGCGCTGCTCGGCAGGCTGCGGGCTGCGAGCGAGCGGGCCCAGCGCAGTGTCGGCGCGATGACCGCCGACCTGGAGCGGGCGCTCGGCGCGATCCGGACCGTGCGGGCCAGCGGGGCGGAGGAGAGGGAGGCCGAGCGGACCGGGCGCAGCGCCGAGTCGGCCTACGCCGCCGGGGTCCGTGCCGCGAAGCTCACCTCCGTGATGAGCCCCGCGGTGGAGCTGGCCCTGCGCGGCTCGCTCGTGCTCGTGCTGCTCATCGGTGGCACGATGGTCGCGCGGGACGCCACCTCGCTCGGCAACCTGGTCGCCTTCATGCTGTACGCCACCTACCTCGTGATGCCGCTGGCTTCCGTGTTGCAGGGCGTCGGACTCGTCCAAAGAGGAATGGGCGCGTTGCAGCGCGTGCACGAGGTCACCGGGTTTCCGGTCGAGGACACCGGTGGCGGCGTGAGCGGCGGGGTTCACCGCAACGGGGCTCCGGTATTGGAGTTCCGGGACGTCCGGTTCGCCTACCAGGACCGGCCGGTGCTGGAAGGCGTGTCGTTCGAGGTTCCGGCGCGCTCGCATGTCGCGCTGGTCGGCAGGTCCGGCGCAGGCAAGTCGACGATCTTCTCGCTGGCCGAACGTTTCTACGATCCGGCGGGAGGGTCGATCCTGCTGAACGGCAGCCGGGAAGGTGACCTGAGCCGCGCCGAATGGCGTTCCCGGATCGCGCTGGTCGACCAGAATTCCCCCGTCCTACACGGAACGCTCCGGGACAACCTGTGCTACGCCGCCCCTGACGCCGGTCCCGATGAACTGCGCTGGGTGGTGGATCTGGTCAATTTGCGGGAACTGGTCGACCGGCTGCCGCTCGGGTTGGACACCCCGGTCGGTGAGCGCGGATGCCGCCTTTCCGGTGGCGAGAGCCAGCGGGTCGCGATCGCGCGCGCGTTGCTGAGCAAGCCCGACCTGCTGCTGCTCGATGAACCGACCGCACATCTCGACGCCATCAACGAGGCGGCGCTCGCCGCGGCCATCGACCAGGTCAGGACCGAGTGCGCGTTGCTGGTCATCGCGCACCGGTTGTCCACCGTGCGCAGGGCAGGGCATGTCGTGCTGCTGGACTCCGGAAGGGTGGTGGCAACCGGGGAACACGATAAACTGTTGGACAGAAATTCACAGTATCGCGATCTTGTCGCAGTGCGGTTTGACGGAGGTCGCCGTTATTCGAAAAACGCGAAGCACTTTCGTGCGACCGAGGTTACGGACTGATATCCCCTGGATGGACCTTTGAGGACATCGGTTGACCTGATACAAAATACGATGTGCGAAGCCGATGACCAGATGGATTCAAGGGAGCGAATTCGACCGTGCCTAGTATTCCATCGGAGTCCACCCGTTTTCGGGCTCACGGGGAATTCGTCGACATCCTGCGGGATCGTTCCGACGTGCTGCATCGGCTGCGGCGGCTCGCCTGCCGGGCGACCTCGGTGGACGCGGCGCTGTCCGGGCATGGGGTGCGGTTGCCGAGCCATGACTCCTCCCTGCTCGAGTTGCTGGCCGTCGCCGGAAGGCGGCGGCGCCTGCTCGTCGACACCCAGTTCGCGCGGAGCGAGCTGATGGCGGGCGATGCGGTAACGCGACCCCGCCGGGTCCGGGTGCACGAGCACTCGCTGCGACGCATGCTGATCTTCGACGACCGCTGCGCGATCCTCCCGCTCGACCAGGCCGGCTGGGATGCGGGCGCGGTCCTGCTGCGCGCACCGCTCGCCGGACCCTGCGGGCAGCTCTTCGACTTCCTGTGGTCCGAGGCGCGTCCGCTCACCGATGACCTCCGGTGCGACGCCGGCCTTTCGGACCGCCAACTCGAGGTGGTGTACCTCCTGCTGCAGGGCGCGACCGACCAGCAGGTCGCCGACCGGATCGGAGTGAGCAGCCGCACCGTACGCAGCATGGTGTCGACGTTGCAGCGGCGGTTCGGCACCAGCTCGCGGATGGCGCTCGGCTTCCGGCTCGCCCGTGCCGTCACCAGCGGATCGGAGCAGCACTAGCGGTTCCCGGCCGCACGGAAACCTTCCGAGCAGGCGAGGCCGATCGCCGAATTGACCTCAAGTATGATTTAGGTCTTACGGTTGCTGTCGGTGGCTCGTCGTAGAGTCATCGTCGCGCCGACAGCACGGCTCGCACACGCCCTACCGAGACGGGGGAACCGCGCCATGGACATGGAAACCACCGCATGGATGTCGCTCTACCATTCCATGCACGCACAGCAGGACCGGCGGCCGTTCTCCAAACAGACCCTGCGCCGGATCGGCGGGTTCGCCCAGCCGCATCGCAAGAAGCTCGGCTGGTTCCTGGTGCTCAGCGTCGCCATGGCGTTCCTCGCGGTCGCCACACCGGTGCTCGCGGGCCAGGTGGTGGACGCCATCGTCGGGGATGCGCAGACCAGCGTGGTGGTCGGGATCGCCGTGCTGATCGCCGCGATCGCGCTGGCCGAGGCAGGGATCGGGCTGCTGAACCGTTGGCTGTCCGCGCGGATCGGTGAGGGGCTGATCGTCGACCTGCGTACCTCCGTGTTCGACCACGTACAGCGGATGCCGGTCGCCTTCTTCACCCGTACCCGCACCGGTGCGCTGGTCAGCAGGCTGAACAACGATGTGATCGGCGCGCAGCGGGCGTTCAGCGACACGCTGTCCGGGGTGGTCAGCAACCTGGTGATGCTGGTGCTCACCGGCGTGGTGATGCTCGGGATCTCCTGGCAGGTCACCCTGCTCGCGCTGGCGATGCTCCCCCTGTTCGTGTACCCGGCGCGGCGGATGGGCACCAGGCTGGCCCGGCTGGAGCGCGAGGCGGCCAACCACGATGCCGCGATGGGCACCCAGATGACCGAGCGGTTCTCCGCCCCGGGCGCGACCCTGGTGAAGCTGTTCGGCAAGCCCGAGCGGGAGTCGGCCGCGTTCGCCACCAGGGCCCGCCGGGTGCGGGACATCGGGGTGCGCACCGCGATGGTGCAGCACGTCTTCATCACGGCGCTCACTCTGGTCTCGGCGTTGGCCTTGGCGCTGGTGTACGGGTTCGGCGGGTACTACGCGCTGGTGGGGGAGCTGGACGCAGGCTCGGTCGTGGCCCTGGCCATGCTGCTGACCCGGCTGTACGCCCCGCTGACCGCGCTGGCCAGCGCCCGGGTCGAGGTGATGAGCGCGCTGGTGAGCTTCTCCCGCGTGTTCGAGGTGCTGGACCTGAAGCCGCTGGTGGCCGAGAAGCCAGAACCCAAGCCCGTGCCGGACGGCGGGATCTCGGTGGAGTTCGAGGGAGTGCGCTTCGCCTACCCCTCGGCGGACAAGGTGTCGCTGGCCTCGCTGGAGGAGGTCGCCACCCTGGACAACCGGGGCGGGGTGGACGTGCTGCACGAGGTGTCCTTCCGCGCGGAGCCGGGGCAGATGGTGGCGCTGGTCGGCTCCAGCGGTGCGGGCAAGTCGACCATCGCGCAGCTGGTACCGCGGCTGTACGACGTGGACGAGGGCACCATTCGACTGTCCGGTGTGGACGTACGGGACCTTTCCCTGCAATCGATCAGGGACACGATCGGCATGGTGACCCAGGACGGGCACCTGTTCCACGATTCCGTGCGGGAGAACCTGTTGCTCGCCCGCCCCGAGGCGTCCGAGGAGGACCTGTGGGAGGTGCTGCGCAGGGCGCGGTTGGACGGCCTGATCGCCGGCCTGCCGGAGGGGCTGGACACTATCGTCGGCGAGCGTGGCTACCGGCTCTCCGGTGGCGAGCGGCAACGGCTGACGATCGCGCGCCTGCTGCTGGCCCGGCAGCGGGTGGTGATCCTGGACGAGGCGACCGCGCACCTGGACTCCACCTCGGAGGCCGCCGTGCAGGAGGCGCTGACCGAGGCGCTGGAGGGTCGGACCGCCGTGGTGATCGCGCACCGGCTGTCCACCGTGCGGGCGGCGGACCAGATCCTGGTGGTCGAGGCGGGACACATCGTGGAGCGGGGCACGCATGAGGAACTGCTCGCGGCCGGTGGCCGGTACGAGGAGCTGTACCGCACCCAGTTCGAGCAGCCGGGAACCGCGGAACCCGCTCCGGTGGCGAGCGCGTAACCTGTAGCGTATGCTGTACGGTACAGTCGAAATTACCGTGAGGCGAGGAGCCGCCCGTGACCGAACAGTCCACCCTTCCCACCGGCAGCGCGGGGTTCGTTCCCACCGACGAGGACATCCGGAGCGTCCTGGACTGGTTCGCCGCCTATGACGCGGCGGCCACCGAGGGGGATGTGGCGGCCATGGCCGATATGGCGCTCTTCCCGATCAACGTGGTGACCAACGACGGGGGCGGTGACGGCTCGGCCGAGTCCTGGGATCGGGAGCGGTTCCTGGCTCGCATGGAAGAGATGAGTGGCTCCGGGGATGTCTCGATGGAGTCCACCCGTACCCCGGTCTTCCTCACCAGGGATCTGGTGTTCGTGGTCACCGATGCCCGGATCACGGTCGGCGGCCACACCACGGAGGTCCGCTACGGGGACCTGCTGGTGAAGGCGGACGGCCGGTGGGTGTTCCAGACCATGGTGCAGGGCGGCTGGGGCGCGAACTGAGCTGCTCGCGCCCGGCTCACCGGGTCGTGACCGGCAGCAGTTCGGGGCGCTTGGGTAGGAAGCCGTCGCCGGGGGACCGGCCGATGATCCGGTTGCGCAGCCGGGTCCGGGCCGCGGGCAGTACCTCGCGCAGCAGCCAGTCGGCCTGCGCACGCGGCCCTGGCCTGGCGGGTGCGCCGGCCAGCGGGTCCAGCCACGGTCGCGCGTAGGGCAGGCCGAGGCGGTCCAGCACGTGCGCGGCCACCCGCCGGTGCCCGTGCTCGCCGAGGTGCAGCCGGTCCCGGCCGAAGTACCGCAGGTCCCTGGCCGCCTGGTCCGGCCACAGGTCCACCAGTATCGCACCGTAGGTCCCGGCGGCGGCGCGAATGGCCTCGTTGAGTGCCTCGATGCGCGGGCGCAGCCGCCGGCCGAACGGCATCCGGTCGGAGATGTCGCTGAGTGTAAAGGTGACCACGGTGGGTGCGGAGTCGGCCAGCCTGCGCACCGCGGTGTCCACCCGTGCGGCCACGGTGGTCGCGTTCCAGCCAGGGGTCAGCACGTCGTTGCCACCACCGAACAGGGCGGCCAGGTCGGGGCGCAGCCGCTCGGCGTCCGGGAGCTGCTCGGTACTGATCTGGTCCAGCCTGCGACCCCGCACGGCGAGGTTGGCGTAACGAACGGCCCGGTTGTGTTCGGCGAGCCCGTCCGCGACCAGGTCGGCCCAGCCCCGGTACTGCCCGCCGCCCGGGTAGGGGTCGTCCAGCCCCTCGGCGCAACTGTCCCCGACCACGACGAACCGTTCGTAGCTCATTCAGGATTCCTTCACCGCTGATTCACCAGGTAGCTACTGTTTAGCAAATCCCGAGCGAGGGGTCCACGTCCCGAACAGAACGAACGATCGTGCTATAACGTCGCCGTGGAGCTGACCGTTTCCGGTGTTTACACCGGTGAGCCCAGCGTGCTCGGTACCCGGCGGGACGGGGACGTGTACAGCGCGATCAGCAAGGCCAGGGTCATCGAACCGGAGATCGGGTTGGGCCCCGCCAACCTGGACGGCGATCGGCAGGCCGACCAGCGCGTGCACGGCGGGCCGGACAAGGCCGTGTACGCCTATCCCGTCGAGCACTACCGTGCCTGGGCGGCGAACGGTTTCGCGCTGGAGGCCGGTTCGGTGGGGGAGAACCTCTCGATCGCCGGTGCGGACGAGCAGCGGGTGCGGATCGGCGACGTGTGGGAGTGGGGCACCGCGCTGCTGCGGGTGAGCCAGCCGCGCACCCCCTGCTACAAGCTCGGCATGAAAGCCGGGCGTAAGGACGTGCTCACCGCGATGATCGACTCCGGGCGTTGCGGCTGGTACCTGGGCGTGGTTCGCCCCGGCCTGGTACCCACCTCGGGCCCGATCCGGCTGGTGGAGCGGGACCTGAGCAGCCCCACCGTCGCCGAGGTCTTCCTGCTCACCTTCGCCTCCCCGGCCACGCTGGACGAGCCGCGCGGGCAGGCCTGTCGCGAGCTCGCCGAACGGGTGCTCGCGGCGCCCTGGCTCGCCGAGCGGTACCGCGCCACGCTGCGCAGGAAACTCGGCGGCGAATGACCGGAAACGGACCGAAAAAGGGCTGTGTCTTATTCCATAGTCGGGCTATTCAGATCCGCAGTATGCCTCGCCAGCGTCGTGGCCTGCAACGACCGCTCGCACGGGCCTGGCGGCCCGCGGTCGCTGGGTCGTTCTGAACAGCCCTCCTGGGCCACCTCGACTCGGGGATCGAGGTGGCCCAGTTACTCGGCGGATTCCTACTTCCGCACGGCGATCACTTCCAGGGCACCAGTGGCGAGCGGTAGAAGTTGACGCCCCGCAGTTCCCAGCGCGGACCGTGCGCGGCGAGCCGCTCCCGGAACGACTCCCAGTCGTGCGTGGCCCGTGGCGACCAGCCGTTCTCCGCGATGGCCGGAAGCCGGGGGAACGCCATGAACTCGATGTCGTCGAGCGTGCGCAGGGTCTCCGACCACAGCGGAGCCTCGACACCGAGAACCGCGCTCTCCGGCACATCCTTGATGTGCGTGCCGGGATCCCAGTCGTAGGCGTCGTCCACCTCGGTGAAGCCGGCCCAGCTCAGACCCAACTCGGTGTTCTCGTCGTACTTCATGTCCAGGTACGCCTTGGTGGCGGGGGAGAGCAGGATCTTGTTGCCCCGCGCGGCGGCCTCGGCCACATCGGCGTCCTCACCATCGGTGTCCCAGAACTGCGGCACCGCCGAGGTCGGCGGGTCCACCTGGGCGATCTCGTCCCAGCCGGAGATCCTCTTGCCGTACTTGCCGACCATCGGCAGCACCCGGTCCATGAAGGTGCGGTACTCCTCGTCGGTGGTGGCGTGTGCCTCGTCGCCACCGATGTGCAGGTACGGCCCCGGGGTCATCGCGGCGACCTCGCGGATCACGTCCTCCACGAACTCGTAGGTGATCTCCTTGTCGATGCACAGCGAGCTGTAGCCGACCTCGATGTCCGTCCGCGGCGGCGGTGCGACGCCGTCGCAGTTCAGTTCGGCGTAGGTGGACAGCGCGGCGTTCGTGTGCCCCGGCATGTCGATCTCCGGGACGATGGTGACGTGCCGCGCGGCGGCGTAGCGGTTCAGCTCGGCGTACTCGGCCTTGGTCAGGTAGCCGCCGCCTTCCCCGTCCACCCCGGTGCCCGGGCCACCGCCGACCGTGGTGAGCTCGGGCCAGCTGTCGATCTGGATCCGCCAGCCCTGGTCGTCGGTGAGGTGCAGGTGCAGGTAGTTCACCTTGTACGCGGCGATCTCGTCGATGTATGCCTTGACCTCGTCCACGTCGTGGAAGTGGCGGGCGAGGTCGAGCATCGCGCCGCGGTAGCCGAACCGCGGGTAGTCCAGGATGCTGCCGCCGGGAACGGTCCAGATCCGCCGCTGCGGCTCGTTCGCCTCGATCTGGGCCGGGAGCAACTGGCGCAGGGTCTGCACACCGGCGAACAGCCCGTCGCCGGTGTTCGCCCGGATCCGCACGCCCTTGCGCGTGACATCGAGCTGGTAACCCTGCTCACCGACGCGCTCGTCGGCCTTCCCCAGTGACAGCGAGATGTTCGGCAGGAACGAGTGCCGGGTCGAGACGACCGGGAGCGGATACCCGGTGGCCGGTCGCAGCTGCTCGGCGAGGTACTTGCCGACCTGCTTGGCCTCCGCGGACCCCGGCTGGGTACGGATGAACGTGAACGGGCTGAGCCAGAACTTCTCCTTCGGGTCGGGCTCGGCTTCGACCGGCGCCGGGATCACCTTGTCGAAACCGTGCTGGCCGCCGCTCGGCACCGCCGGTTCGGCGGCTGCCGTCCCGGCGGACATGCCCACCGCGGGCAGGCAGAGCACCGCCGCGGCAAGCATGGTGGTCAAGGGCTTGCGCTTGCGCACAGGACACCTCCGATGGGTCGACATATGCGACCCGTAAAGGTATAGACCAATACTTTCGTCCTAGTCATCCACCGTTCGGAGTAGCTACCCGGGGGAATCCGCTGGTTACCGGGTGCCGCGTAGCGTCGACCGAAGCGCGTCCAGCATGCCGGGATCCTCGATGGTGGAGGCTACCGGCTCGTCGTTGCCGTCGGCGATCCCGCTCGGTGGGGTATCAGCGGCGGGTTTCGATCTTCAGGTCGCCCGCGGTCACAGTGCGTATGTGGTCACTGGCGAGCAGGTCGTGCGGGTAGCCAAGGTCGATCGCACTGACCGTGTCGAGGCGGGCCAGTTGATCGGCGGTGAAGTCGATCTCCAGGGCGCCCAGATTCCCCGCAAGCTGCTCGGGGGTGCGAGCGCCGATGACGGGTGCCGTCACGCCCGGGTTCCGCAGGGTCCAGGCCAGCCCGACCTGGGCGGGTGTGCGTCCCACCTCCGCGGCGACCTCCCGCACGACGTCGGCGATGGTGAGGGTGCGTTCGGTGACCATGCCCAAGCCGGCGTTGAAGCTCTTGCGGTTGCTTTCACCGGAGTCAGTGCTCGTCGCGGTCAGGTCGGCGCGGCTGTACTTGCCGGAAAGCACGCCGCCGCCCAGCGGTGAGTACGGGGTCACCCCCAGCCCCATCGCCCGTGCCATCGGGATCAGGTCACGTTCTCCGCCCCGGTTGATAAGGCTGTATTCGATCTGCAGCGCGACCAGCGGCGACCAGCCGCGCAGGTCGGCGATCGCCTGCATGCGCGAGATCTCCCAGGCCGGAGCGTTGGACATCGCCACGTACAGGACCTTGCCCTGCCGGACCAGGTCGTCCAGGCCGCGCAGGATCTCCTCGACCGGTGTCGTGAAGTCCCACACGTGCAGGAAGAGCAGATCGATGTAGTCCGTGTTCAGCTGCCGCAGGCTGGTCTCCACCGACGCGAGGAGGCTCTTGCGGTGAGCGCCCCCGGAGTTCGGGTCGCCGGGCCGGCGCAGCGTCGTGTATTTCGTCGCCAGCACCAGGCTCTCGCGGTGGTCGCGGGTGAATTCGCCCAGCATGCGCTCGGAGCTGCCGCCTGTGTAGGTGCTGGCGGTGTCGATGAAGTTGCCGCCGCGCTCGACGTAGGTGTCGAACAGCTTGCGCGCATCGTCCTGCTCGGCGCCCCAGCCCCACTCGGTGCCGAAGGTCGCCGTGCCCAGCGCCAGCGGTGAGACCCGCAGCCCGGAGCGGCCCAGCAGCCGGTAGGTGTCGAGGGTGAGCGACATCGTGTCCTCCTGTGTTCGTGATCGTCGTCGAGCACCAGCCTGCGACCACCGTGAGCCAGGGGTAAGGGAAGGAAGTTCCTGGGAACACCAGTCCTACCCTGGCTGTTGGACCGAACATGATGACCCGCAGCGTGGACACGACACAGGAGTTGGCCGCGTTCCTGCGGACCCGGCGCGAACGCCTGGATCCGCAGGATTTCGGCCTGCCGTCGCGTCGCCAGTCCCGGCGGACCCCGGGATTGCGCCGCGAAGAGGTCGCCGAGCTGGCCGGGGTCAGCATCGATTACATCGTGCGGTTGGAACAGGCCCGCGGGCTGCGGCCCTCAGCGGAGGTGGTGGAGGCGCTGGCCCGGGCGCTGCGCCTGGTCCCCGACGAGCGCGCCTACCTCTTCGACCTGACACAGCAGCGACCCTGTAACACCGACAAGCTCGCCACCACTGCGGCGCCCTCGCTGGCCCGGCTGGTCGCCGACCTGTCGCCACTGCCGGCCATGCTGATGAACCACCGCTACGACATCCTGGCCTGGAACGGCGAAATGGCGAGGCTGCTCCTGGATTTCGACGACCTGCCGGTGTCGCAGCGCAATGCGATGTGGTTATGCCTGATGCGTCCGGAGATGCGCGATTTCTATGTCGACCGCGAACGCGTCGTGCGGGAAGGGGTCGCCCACCTGCGCGCCGCGTGGGCCGCGCATCCGGAGGATCAGGCGTTGACCGACCTCATCGCCGAATTCATCACTCGTGACCAGGAATTCGCGCGATTGTGGGACGAGCGAGACGTCAGGGTCAACGGCCGGGGGCGCAAGGTGATGCGGCATCCTGACGTCGGTTCGATCGCAGTGCATTTCGAAACGCTTACGCCATTGCAAGATCCGGACCAGGTGTTGGTGATCTACCGCGCCGCGGATGATGAGAGCCAGTCGGCATTGGACCGGTTGCCCGCACGGTGATGTCGAACCACCATGCCACCGAGGACCGTGGTAAGGGCAGGACCGTGCGTCGCGCGAGCTGGGTCACGCCCGCCGAGGGCACAGTCACCCATGGCTCCATGACGTCCCGCGGATCAGCCAGGTCCGAACAACTGATTCAACTGCTCGCTGATCCGCACCACCGGCTCGCCTGCCTGGCTGACCTGGGTGAGCAGGCCCTTGACCCGCTCCCACCTGCTCAGCACGGCCGCGGGCTCGACGGCCTCGCCCGCCCGCGCCGCGCGCACGTCCTCGGCGAGCCCCTCCAGGTGCCGCTCGATGTCCTGCTGCCCGGCCTGCTCGGCCCGCAGCCGGTCGAGCAGGGTCAGCAGCTCCGCGGACGTCTGGTGGACCGTGGCCCCGCTCATCGGTCCGTGGGTGGTGCCGCCGACGTTGACGGCGCCGTAGTTGTTCCCGGTGATGTTGATCTGGTACCCGGGATTGGCCGGGTTGTCCGAGGTCATGGGATTCGCTCCTTACCGGCGGTCGCCCCGCTCATCGGCCCGTGGGTGGTGCCACCGGCGTTGAAGGCGCCGTAGTTGGTGCCGTGGATGTTCACCGAGTTGTGCACCACCGTGGACACCTGGCGTTCGAACTCGGCCGGGGAGTAGCCGGCGTCCCGCATCAGCGCGATGATCGCGGGGAGCAGCCTGCTTTCCATGATCTTGTCGTACCGCTCGATGTCCAGTAACTGGAAGTAGTTCTGTACCTCCGGGGCGGCGGCCAACTCGCGCAGGCTGTGCAGCGAGCCGTACCGGTCGGCGACCAGCACGCTCGGATCGTGCGGCAGCGGCCGGATCCAGCTCAGCGTGTGCCGCAGCCGGGCGAGGATGGTCACCGGGAGCTTGAGCCAGCGCAGCAGGCCCTGCCCGACCGGGACCAGCGAGTTGCGTGCCATCGTGTCGATCGCCTGGTACTCCGGTTTGATCGGCGGCAGCACGCAGGGTGTCCACTCCAGGTACAGGGTGCTGGGATCCACCGCCGCGTGGAGGTGCATCGACATCACCAGGTCGCGGTCCCAGGTCTCCACCCGGAAGCGAAGGTAGTAGCGAGCCCACTCGCGGGGCTGCGTCCGCAGCGGGTCGACCTCCTCGGCAGGCAGCCGGTCGGCAGGCGGGGCGTCGAGTCGCGGGAGGTAACTCCGGGCGACCGGGTTGTTCACGTTGTCGATCAGCTCGTCCGACGAGGCGAACACGACCCCGGTGCTCCGCAGCTCGCGCAGCCTGCGGTCGGGGGAGAGCGCCGTGCTCTCGGGCAGCACCGCCATCGCCTCGCGTACCCGCTGGTACAGCAGCTCGGTGCTCAGCTCCTCGAACGGCGAGCCGTCCGGCTTGGTGTCCTCGGGGAGCTTCTCCAGCGGTACGGCGACCGACCACGGATGGCGCGCGTGGCCCGCACCGACGAACGGGTCGAACCCGCGGTACACCACCAGCGGTGCGCCCGGGGTGGCACTGCCCGCGGGCGCCTCCTCCTGGTACCGGCGTACCTGGTGGAGGAATCGCGGCGGGCTGATCCCGAACAGCGGCCGCTCGGTCGCGAACGGGTCGGCGGGCCGCCTGCCTGCCAGCCTGCCGAACCACACGGTCACCAGCCGCCAGACGACCATCCGGTCGGCGACCAGCACCGCCGGCATCAGCACCAGGGTCACCAACCCGATCACGTCCCAGGTGTCGGTGATCCAGTAGTCGAACGCCACGCCCGCTTCCATCTCCTCGGCGAACTCCAGCAGGGTGTCGGTGAGCGAGACCGCCAGCACGACAGCGAGCAGGGCGAACACGATCAGCACCCGGGTCGTGCGTGCCGCGACGCTGCGGTCGCCGCGCTTGCCGCGGACCATGGCGGGCAGGCAGATCAGCACGGCCAGCAGTACCCACGTTCCCAGCAGGCCGACGCCGCCGGAGAGCAGGAACAGCAGCATCAGCACGGCGAGCACGCCGTCCCGCAGCTTGCGCCGGGTCCGCGCGGCGACCGCCTCGGCCAGTACCGAGGCCGCGTGCACGCCTGGTGACGGCGGTACCGGACGGGTGGGTTCCACCAGGAACTCACGGATGGCGCCGTCGGCGTAGTCGGAGTCCAGGTGCGCGGCCGCGCACAGGTACCGCGTGGTGTCGTCCCGCCCCGGCTCGGCCGGTACCTGGGCATTCCACTGGGTCATGCTGCTCCTCGGTCAGGGGCGCGAGTGCTCGATCATCGCGGTGAGGATCGGTTCGGTGTCCGGCCAGTCCCGTACCCGGGAGGCGGCGTAGACGAAGTACTCGATCCCGCCGGTGCGCCAGTACATCGAGCGGGTGTGCCTGCGGCCCTCCGGCGCGTCCCACTCGAACTCCCAGACGACGGCGGGGAAACCACGCAGGGTGGTCTCGTTCAGCTCGAGTAGTCGGTAGCCCTCCCGCTGCTCGGACACCTGCCGCTCGTAGTCGGTGTGCCACTCCAGGATCCCGGCGGCGGGATGCGCGGCGCCGCCGTAGCGCAGGGTCCTGGTGCCGTCCTCGGGGTCGGCGGCCTGCACGGCGCCCGGACCGCTCAGTGGCTCGGTCGGCCAGCCCCGTGGAACGACCGTGCTGAATCCGTTCGGGCCGGGGGTGCGCTCCAGGCCGGCGGGCACGCCCGTGGTCGTGGTGTTCGTCGTGGTGGGGGGCGTGGTGCCGGGGACGGTGGCGGACTCGGTGGTCCCCGGGGTGCGGATGGGGAGCGCGGTCCCCGTCCGCACCTCCCCTGGTGCGGAGACCACGAGCAGGGTGGTTCCGACCGCGGCGCAGACGGTCAGGTTGGCGACCGCGGCGACCAGGGCGAGCCGACTGGAACTCCACTGTCCCCCAGGCACCGGATTCCTCCCGCGCGGCAGGCGTTCGTGTTGAATCGGGCACACAACGTAGCATCTACCCCGGGTAGGGCGAGGGTGTTTCGGGAGGATCGAGATGCGGGATCCGGGTACGGGCGGCGAGGTGCCGCCCGCGGTGGCCGAGCTGGAACGCGAGCTGGCCGCGGACCCGGAGAACGCGGAGATCCGGCGGCGGCTTGCCGCCGCCTTGGAGGCGTTCGCCGTCGAGGCGCGCAGCCTGACCAGGGACGAGGTCCGGGTGATCACCAGCGGGCGGCAGCGGCAGGCCTGCTGGTACGCGGCCACCCGGATGCTGCGGGTGGCGCCGGAGGATCCGCGGCTGGTAGCCATGGCCGGGGACCTGCTCGCCGAGATCGAGGCCGGTGGCCGGTGGGTCTGGCGGAAGCCGGGCGTGGCGGGAACGCTCGCCACGGTACTGTCGATCCTCGGACTGCTGGCGGTGGTCCTCGGCGCACTGGCCGAGAGCGTCGTGCTGGTCGTGGTGGCCGCCGTGTTCAGCAGCGTGGCGTTGGCCGGTGTGGTGCTGTACTACCGGCGGGAGCGCTGGCGTGTGGAGGCCGAGCGGGCACTGCCGGTGGTGTGGCAACCGGGCCTGTGATCCGCCGGTTGCGAACGGGTGGCGAAGCCGACGGGCGGGCAACCTCGCCGGGATGCCAACCGACATACTTGGTGACGGCCGCCCGACCGGGCGCGCGCACGGGACACGACGAAGGAGCGAGGGGTGGAGTCATTCGCTAGCTCGTTGTTGTCCCTGGCGCACGAGCTGTTCGGACCGGGATTCTGCCCTGGTGACTGGGTGTGGGCCACCAGCACCGCCGGTGCCCTGATCGCCCTGTTCCCCGTGCTCGGCGCGGTGCTCGTCGCGCTGATCCGCAAGGGCACCGGCAACCGCTACGACGCGGTGGTGGTCTCGGTGATCGGCGCCGTCGGCGTCGTCTCGGTGTTCCTGCTGCCGTGGCTGCTGGCCAACGGGGTGTCCGGCGTGTACCGGGCGGTCAACGCGGGCGGCACCGGCGGGCTCTCCGGGCCCGAGCGGTCGACGATGACCACCGAGTACTGCTTCGTCGGGGCGCAGTCGAGCTACCTCGGCGGTGGGCAGAACGTGTACGAGACCCTGTTCTACCCCTCCGCCGGCGCGCTGGCCTACGGCTACTACCTCGGCGCGCTGGTCGGTTTGCCGCTGCTGTCCCTGCTGTTCGTCAAGCTGCAGGCGCGCTCGGCGCTGCGGCGTGGCCCGGGTTGGCCCGGCCGGTTCTTCTGGATCTCTTTCATCGCGCTGGTCCTGTTCACCGCAGGGGTCGAGGCCAACACGGCCGTGCACCTGTGGCTCGGGTTCCTGCCGGTCAGCGTGCTGGGCATCATCCCGGTGTCGCTGGTGGGACCGCCGAGCCGGTCGGTGCTGCAACGTTCGGAGCGCAAGCCGGAGCCGCGCCGGGAACCGGACCCGCCGCCCTATGTCCCCCCTGCGGAACAGCAGCGGCAGCCGCCCCCGCCACCGGACAAGCAGTACCCGGCGACCTCGGTCGCGCCCGCGCAGGAGTCGGCCGGCGCGCTGGCCGCCGTGCCCGGGCCGGTCCCGGTGCCGCCGGGGTCCGGCCAGGCGGGCAGCAGCAGGTACCGCAGGCTGCGCAGGCTCGGCCACGGTGGGTTCGGCACCGTGTGGCAGGCGGTGGACAACCAGCTCGGCCGCACGGTGGCGTTGAAGATCGCGCATGCCCCGGATCCGGATACCGAGGAGCGGATGCAGCGCGAGGCGCGTGCCCTGGCCACCATCAACCACCCGAACTGTGTCCGGGTGTACGACCTGGTGGAGGAGCCGGACGGGCTGGCGCTGGTGATGGAGTACCTGGAGGGGCAGCCGCTCGGCGCCGTGGTGGACAACGGCGGCCCGCTGGACGACGTGGCCGCGGGCAGGCTGTGGGCCACCATGGCAGGCGCGCTGACCGCCGCGCACGAGAAGGGCGTGCTGCACCGCGACGTGAAGCCGTCCAACGTGATCCTGGATCCCGGCGGGCTGGCGCACCTGATCGACTTCGGGATCGCCCGCAGCAAGGGCGACTCCACGATGACGGCGACCGGGATGATGATCGGCACGCCGGATTTCGTGGCCCCGGAAGCCGCCGCGGGCGCGGCGGCCAGCCCCGCCTCGGACGCCTGGCAACTGGCCGCCACGGTCAGCTACGCGCTGTCCGGCTCACCCCCGCGGGGAACCCGCGAGACCCCGATGGCCGCGCTGATGGCCGCAGCCCGCGCCGAGCCGCCCGCGCAACTGCCCCGCCGCAGCGTGCACGCCAAGCTGCTGATGGCCTCCCTCGACCCGCAACCGCGCAACCGACCCACGTTGAACGCCGTGCGCAAGGAGGTCGAGGGCTGGCTCTCCCGCAGCGGCGCCGCCCCGGACGGCCCGGTCACCCGCCTGGTCCCCCGCGTCCGCTGACACACCCAGCATCCGCGCGCAGGCGGCCAACTCGCCCGCGTGGGGAGCAAACACGCCGGGGCCGGGCGTGTTTGCTGCTCACGTAACCGTGTTGGCCATTCATGTAGGCGAGTTTGCTGTTTGCGTACGGTCAACAAGCGGGTCAGCGCCAGGAAGGGAGCCAGAGTTCGGACTGCCAGCGTTCGTTGGTGATCGAGTCGCCGTTCAGGATGGGCCACAGCCAGACGAAGTTGGCCACCACCAGGCCGACGTAGAGGGCCACCACGAGCAGGCCGGTTCCTCTTCGTTCGAAACCGCTCGCCGCTCGCCCGAGGATGTGTCCCAGCCCGAGGGTCAGCCCGAGGATCAGGAACGGCGCGAGCGGGGCGGCGTAGAAGAAGTACATCTGCCGGTCGAGGTTGACGAACCAGGGCAGCAGGCCGGCGAAGTACGCGGTGAGCACGGCGGCGTAACGCCAGTCCGCGCGGAACACCGACCGCCACAGGCCCCAGCCCAGCACCGGCAGCGCGAGCCACCACATGGCCGGGGTGCCGATCAGCATCGTCGCCCGCACGCAGTTCGTCTGTCCGCACCCCGCGGCCGCGTCGCCCGACTCGTAGTAGTACAGCATCGGGCGCAGCCCCATCGGCCAGGTCCACGGCTTGGACTCCCAGGGGTGCGGGTCGCCGTCCGGGGTGGCGAGCCCTTCGTGGAAGTCCAGCACGGCGAAGGTGTACGACACCAGCGAGCGCAGCGCGTCCGGCACGAAACCGAACGGCCCGCCGCCCTCGTTGTGGATCTGCACGTAGTTGCGGTCGGTGGCGGTCTCGCTGGCGAACCAGGCCCACCAGCTACTCAGGTAGACCAGCACCGCGATCGCCCCGATGCCCCACAGCGCGGGCGCGAGGTCCCTGCGCAGCACGCCGACCCACGGGCGCCGCACCCCGGCCGCCCGCCGCGCGGCGATATCGAAGGCGACGCACAGCAGGCCGAAGGCCAGCACGTAGTACGCCCCCGACCACTTGACCGCCGTGGCCAGGCCGAGCAGCACCCCGGCACCGAACCGCCACCAGCGGAAACCGAGCCGCGGGCCGTAGGGCGTTTCGTCGATCCAGCCGTGCCGCACCGCGACCGCGAGCCGTTCCCGCACCTGCTCGCGATCCATCAGCAGGCAGCCGAACGCGCCGAGGACGAACACGACGAGGAAGATGTCCAGCATCCCCATCCGCGACTGCAGGTGCAGCACGCCATCGCAGATCACCAGGATGCCCGCGATCCCGCCGAGCAGGGTGGAGCGGGTGAGCCTGCGGGCGATCCGGATGGTCAGCAGGATGATCACCGTGCCGGCGATGGCCGCGCTGAACCGCCATCCCCACCCGTTGTAGCCGAACAGCCACTCCCCGATGGCGATGAGCTGCTTGGCCAGCGGCGGGTGCACCACCAGCTCGTAGCCCGCGTTGTCCTCGTAGCCGCCGTTGCGCAGCATCTGCCACGCCTGCGGTACGTAGTGCTTCTCGTCGAAGACCGGGGTGCCCTTGTCGGTGGGGACCCCGAGGTTCTGCAGCCGGACGAAGCCGCCGATGACGACCAGCACCAGCGTCAGCACGAGCGCGCGTACCCGGTCGCCGGGCATGGGCCTGCCGAGCAGCGCCGTCTCCCGATCGGTCGGCGGCTGTCCCGGCCGCCCCTGCTCCGGATATGGACCGTCCCCGGACGGTCGGGTCAGCAGCGCGGTCACGGGAGACGATCCTAAAGGCGACGATGTGAGTTCGTCGTCCGCGCCGCCGGTTACGCTGGGCCGGAGTCGAGACCAGCAGGGGGTTCGGGATGGCCAGCAGTGCGGCCGGGGGCCGATTGGTGCTGGCCGCGACCCCGCTGGGGGATCCGCGGGACGCCTCGGCCCGGCTGCTGGACGCGCTGGCCGAGGCGGAGGTGATCGCCGCGGAGGACACCAGGAAGCTGCGCGCACTGACCACCGCGCTCGAGGTCACCCCGCGTGGCCGGGTGATCAGCTTCTACGAGGACGTCGAGACCGCGCGGCTGCCGCGGCTGCTCGACGCGCTGCGCGCCGGCGAGACCGTGCTGCTGGTGACCGACGCCGGGATGCCGAGCGTCTCCGACCCCGGCTACCGGCTGGTGGCCGCCTGCGTCGCCGAGGATCTGCCGATCAGCTGCCTACCCGGCCCGTCCGCGGTGACCACCGCGCTGGCGCTGTCCGGGCTGGCCGCCGACCGGTTCTGCTTCGAGGGGTTCGCGCCACGCAAACCGGGGGAGCGGGGCCGGTGGCTGCGCGAGCTGGCTGGCGAGCGGCGGACCACGGTGTTCTTCGAATCCCCGCACCGGCTGGCCGGCACCCTCGCCGACGCCGTGGAGGCGCTCGGCCCGCGGCGCGCGGCCGCCGTGTGCCGCGAGCTGACCAAGACGCACGAGGAGGTCCGCCGCGGCACCCTCGGCGAGCTGGCCGAGTGGACCAGCTCGTCGAAGGTGCGCGGCGAGATCACCGTCGTACTGGCCGGGGCCGAGCCACCCGCGGCACCGGTGGCCGAGCTGGTCGACGAGGTGGCCGAACGGGCGGCGACCGGCGAGCGGCTGAAGGTCGCGGCCGCCGCGGTGGCCGAAGCCGCGGGCGTGTCCAAGAAGGAGCTGTACGACGCGGTGATCGCGCGCCGGGCCGGCGGCGGCTGACCGGCACCGGTCACGCGGGAACGCTGCGCGGGAAGGTGCGGGCGGCGAGCAACTGCTCGAGCGGGGCCGCCTTGTGCAGGCATTCCCGCCACTCGGCTGCCGGGTCGGAGTCGGCGGTGATGCCGCCCCCGACCCCGAGCTCGAGCCTTCCGGCGTGCAGCTCCAGCGTCCGGATGGCGACGTTCAGCTCCATCCCGGCCACCGGCGAGGCGAGCCCGATGGCACCGGTGTAGACACCGCGCGGCCGGTGCTCCAGCTCCGCGATGAGGTCGAGCGCGCGCAGCTTGGGCGCTCCGGTCACCGAACCGGGTGGGAACGTGGCCCGCAGCAGGTCCGCGTCGTCCACCTCACCCCGCAACTGTCCTTCCACTGTGGACTCAAGATGCCAGACCCCGGGTGCGGGCTTCACGGCGAGCAGTTCGGGTACCCGGACACTGCCCACCTGGCACACCCGGCCGAGATCGTTACGCACCAGGTCGGTGATCATCACGTTTTCCGCGACATCCTTTGTGGACTCCCGCAACCTCGCCGCGAGCGGGTCGTCGGCGGGACCCCTGCGGGGCAGGGTCCCCTTGATCGGCGTGGAGTGCACCCGGCTGCCCCCGCGGGCGAGGAAAAGCTCCGGCGACATCGAGGCCACCGCGCCCCATTCGCCCGCGAGGTAGGCCGCCCGGCGCGGCAGCAGGCCGCGCACGCCCTCCGCGAACAGCTCGGCGGGCCGTCCGTCGAAAGCACCGTCGAACCGGGTGCAGATGTTGGCCTGGAACAGCTCGCCGGCCCGGATCGCCTGAACGCATTCGGACACCGCGGCGTGGTGCCCTGCCGCGGCCGGGCGGCGCAACTCCACCGGCGTCCAACCCGCTCGCCGCGGTGGCGGCGCGGCAAGCAGTTCGTCGAGCTCGGTGGCGAGATCGGCGGGATCGGGCGCGCCCTCGGGGACCAGCGCCTCGAACCACCAGTGCGCGTCCGTGTCCTGGCGCAGGACATGATCGGCCCAACCCCAGACCGCTTTCGGCAGTGCGGATCCGGCCCCGGCCGGGTCGCTGAGCTGGTAGGAGAGATAGCCGAACCAGCCGCCGCCCACCGCGCCTGCGGGGTAGGTCCCCTTCGGCATCACGGGTTGCCGGGTCGGGATCGCGAAGGCCTGCTCGATCTCGTGCACCGGCGTGCCGCCCAGGGTGGGCGCGAGGATCGCGCGTGAGCCGAACCAGTCACCACACAGCGCCGCCGGTGCGGGCAGGCCGAGGGATCGGGCGCGCGCGTCCAGCGCCAGCAACGCCCGTTCCGGGGAGACCTCCGAGCGCAGCAACCTGCGCACCAACCGCATGTCGCCATTGTCGCCCCAGCACGCGGGGTTACCGGCCGCGCCCTCGTGCGTGTGGTGCGGCACTCACAGCAGCAGGTCGGCGAGGGTGAACGGGTAGACGACGGCGTCCCGGCCGGACTCGTGCTGGTGCAGGCTCAGTCTGGAGTGGAACCAACCCGGCCTGCCGGGAATACCGTTGTGCCGGGTGAGCCAGAGCATCACCTCGTCGTCCACCCACTTGGCGGGACGCAGCCGATGCAGCCAGTCCTCGTACTCCGCGTAGACCAGTACCCTGCGTAGCTGGCTCGCCCCGCGAACGGCCTTGATCCAGGACCGGATGAAGCGGTCGTCCACGGCCGCCACCCGGACGTCCAGCGCGGGCGCGAGGGCGCCGGGAGCGAACGCGCCAAGGGGTCGAGCCGTGCGCACGAAGTGTTCCGCCTGCTCGTTCGCCGCTCCGGGGCGGGCGAAGTGGCGTGCCCCGGTATGCATGCCGACCCGTTGTGCCAGGCCGAGTTGCTTGCAGGCCGCTGGATCGGTCCAGTTCATGCCCTCGGTGATCGTGATGCTGGCGAATCGGATCCCGGCGGCGCGCGCGGCTCCCCAGTCGCGCACGGTCTCGTGGTGCGACAGGTTGATCCCGCCCGCGGCGTCCTGTTCGTCCATGACCGGCGAGGCTAACCCGCCGGTCGCCTCCGACGTGGGACGACAAGGGGCAGGCGCGTCCGGCGGCATGCGGCCCGGGCAGGCGGTCGGTGCCCGCCCGGGCCGGTCGTCGGTGCGGTGTCAGGCGTTCTCGCGCTGGAAGGTGCGAGCGCCCCACAGCACGGCGAGTACGGTCATCGCCAGCAGTACGACTCCGCCGGTGAACAGCGTGTCCATGCTGAAGTCGCCGAGGAACACGCCGCGCTGCGCCTCCACCACGTGACTGAACGGGTTGATCCGCGAAATGGTGTAGAGCCAGTCGGGCGCCAGCCCGGTGGTGATCGGGATCAGGATTCCGGACAGCAGCAGCAAGGGCAGCAGGATGGCGTTCAGCAGCGCGGGGAAGGCCTCCTCGCTCTTGAGTCGCAGCGCGAGGGCGTAGGACGAGGACGCGAGGGTGATCGCCAGCAGGGCCACGATCACCAGGCTGAGCAACACCCCGCCGACCGGAGCGTTCAGCCCGAACGCGACGTAGGCCAGCACGATGAGCAGCGCGGCCTGGACGACAGCCTGGATCGCGTTCATCACGACCTTGCCCAACAACAGCGCGAGCCTGCTGACCGGCGTGACCCGCAGCCGCTCGACCACCCCGGTGCGGTAGTCGGCCAGCAGGGCGAAGCCGACGAACGAGCTGCCGAACAGCGCGATCATCACGATCAGCGCCGGGGTGAAGATCTGCCAGGCGTTGCCGGGCGGGAAGCCCGGCGTGTTCTGCACCATCTTCTCCATCAGCGGCCCGAACAGGACCAGGTACAGCAAGGGCTGCATGATCTGGATGATCAGCCAGGTCGGGTTGCGGGTGCTGAGGATCAGGTCCCTGCGGAAGATCAGCCAACTGTCACGCAACATGGGCGGCCTCCTCGGGCTCCGCGGCCTCGCCGGTGCGTTCCTCGGCATCGCGCAGGGTGCGGCCGGTCAGGGTGAGGAACACGTCGTCCAGGGTCGGGCGGTGCACCTGCATCGCGGTCATGCCGATATCGGCGGCGTCCAACGCCCTGAGCAGTTCCGGCATCGCGGTGTCCCCGCGCGGCACCCGGAACCGCACGGTGTCCTCGAGGCAGGTCACTTCGTGCGCGCCCTCGAGTCTCCCGGCGATCTCGGCGGCCGCGGCCACCGACTCCGCAGGCACGCCGATCTCGACCCCGTCGCCGGAGACCCGGGACTTCAGCGAGTTCGGGCTGCCCTCCGCCACGATCTCACCGTTGTCGATCACCAGGATGCGGTCGCACAGCGAATCGGCCTCGTCCAGGTAATGGGTGGTCAGGAACAACGTCACACCGTGCTCGGCGCGCAACCGCCGGATGTGCTCCCACAGGTTCGCCCTGCTCTGCGGATCGAGCCCGGTGGTCGGCTCGTCGAAGAAGACCAGCTTCGGATCGTGGATGAGCCCCAGTGCGATGTCCAGCCGGCGCCGCTGGCCGCCGGAGAGTGTCTTGGTGAGCCGGTGGTCCAGATTGGCGAGATCGAGCTGCTCGGTGAGCGTGGCGCCACGCCTGCGCGCGTCGGCCTTGCTCAGCCCGTACAGCATCCCCTGGAGCTCGATCTCCTCGGCCACCTTGTACTCCGGGGCGGTGCCGCCGCCCTGCGCGACGTACCCGATGCGCCTGCGTACGCCCACCGGATCCTTCCGCAGGTCGCAGCCGGCCACCGTCGCCTCGCCCGAGGTCGGGCGCAGCAGCGTGGTGAGCATGCGCAGGGTGGTGGTCTTGCCGGCGCCGTTCGGGCCGAGGAAGCCGAGGAGCTCGCCCTCGGCCACATCGAGGTCGACGCCCTTGACCGCGTCGACGGTGCGGCCGCGGGCGGCGAACCGCCTGGCGAGGCCGCGTGCCTTGATCATGGGATTCCCCTCTTCGGTAGTCAAACTTGACTAACTAGCGATGTCACTCTGCCGGGTCAGTCGTAGGTAGTCAAATTTGATTATTCGGCGCCACCGGGCTCGCCGAAGGCGTGGTCGGAGTCGTCGGCCAGCACGTACTCGCCGGCCCGCAACCGCTCGATGAGCTCTCGTAGCCAGCTCGCCCTGGCCTCGGCGGTGCGCTGCCACAGCCGGTACAGCTCGGTGACATGCGCGGGGTGCCCCCAGCTCGTGCCCTCCTCGAGTAGCAGCCGGGAGCTCTCCTCGTCGCCTTCCAGCCGGATCAGCTGCTGCTTGAGCAGGCCGATCAGCCGCTGCCTCGGCTGCGTGGTGAGCAGCACCAGCGCCGCGGGCAACTCGAACCCGGTCGCGCTGGGCCGGGCCAGCGCCTGCGCGATCAGGATCTGGAACTCGGCCTCGCCGGTCTCGGTGATCCGGTACGCCACCCGTTCCGGCCCTGACCCGCCCTGCTCGGTCTCCACCTGCTCGAGCAGGCCTTCGGTGGTCATCTTCTTCAGCGCGTGGTAGATCGACCCCGGCTGGATGTTGGCCCACTTGTCGGCGGACCAGGTCTGCAGCTCACGGCGCACCTGATAGCCGTGTGCCTTGCCGTACATCCGCACGACTCCGAGCACCAGCAGTCTGGTCGCGGACAACGATCCTCCCGAGATGAGATAGGCGAGACGCCCTCCGTAGGCTAAACAGCCATGAGCACCCCCGTGTTGACAGCGGTGGCCTGGCCCTATGCCAACGGCCCCCGGCACATCGGCCACGTCTCCGGTATCGGCGTCCCCTCGGACGTGTTCGCGCGGTACCAGCGAATGGCGGGCAACCGGGTGCTGATGGTCTCCGGCAGCGATGAGCACGGCACGCCGATCCTGGTGCAGGCCGACAAGGAGGGGCTCACCCCGCGGCAGACGGCCGACAAGTACCACCGGGTGATCGCCGAGGACCTGCGCGGGCTCGGCGTGACCTACGACCTCTACACCCGCACCACCACCGGCAACCACGAGCAGGTGGTGCAGGAGATCTTCCTTGCCCTGTACCGCAACGGCTACGTGGTGCCGAGAACGACGACCGGCGCGATCAGCCCGTCCACCGGCCGGACCCTGCCGGACCGCTACATCGAGGGCACCTGCCCGATCTGCGGCTACGACGGCGCCCGCGGCGACCAGTGCGACAACTGCGGCAACCAACTCGACGCCGCCGAGCTGATCAACCCGGTGTCCAGGGTCAACGGGGAGAAGCCGAAGTTCATCGAGACCGAGCACCTGTTCCTCGACCTGCCCGCGTTCACCGACTCGCTCGGCAAGTGGCTGGCCACCAGGACCGGCTGGCGGTCCAACGTCCTGAACTTCACCCGCAACCTGGTGGACGACATGCGCCCCCGGCCGATCACCCGCGATCTGGACTGGGGCGTGAAGATCCCGCTGGACGGCTGGCGGGACGAGCCGCTGAAGCGGTTCTACGTGTGGTTCGACGCGGTGATCGGGTACTTCTCGGCCAGTGTCGAATGGGCCCGCCGCAGCGGTGAGCCGGACGCCTGGCGGCAGTGGTGGAACGACCCGGAAGCCGAGCTCGTGTACTTCATGGGCAAGGACAACATCACCTTCCACGCCCAGATCTGGCCCGCGCTGCTGCTCGGGCACAACGGGCAGGGCGACAGGGGCGGCGAGCCGGGTCCCTACGACGCGCTGAACCTGCCGACCGAGATCGCCTCCAGCGAGTTCCTCACGATGAGCGGCTCGAAGTTCTCCACCTCCCGCGGGACGGTCATCTACCTGCACGACTTCCTGCGCGAGTTCGGCCCGGACACTCTGCGCTACTTCATCTCGGCGGCCGGCCCCGAGACCCAGGACGTGGACTTCACCTGGGACGAGTTCACCCGCCGGATCAACTTCGAGCTGGCCAACGAGTGGGGCAACCTGGTCAACCGGTCCATCTCGATGGCGCACAAGAACAACGGGGCGGTACCCCGGCCGCAGGTCCCGCGGGCCGCCGACGAGGAGCTGAAGGCGCTGTCCCGGCAGGCCTTCGAGACCGTCGGCGAGAACCTGCGCCGCTCCCGGTTCCGGGCCGGGATCGGCGAGGCCATGCGCGTGGTGTCGGCGGCCAACAAGTACCTCTCCGAGCAGGAGCCGTGGAAGCTGAAGGACGACCCCGAGCGTAGGGACACGGTGCTGCATACCGCGTTGCAGGTGGTCTCGGATGCCAACACCCTGCTCACGCCGTTCCTGCCGCATTCGGCGCAGAAGGTGCACGAGGCGATGGGCGGCACCGGGGTGTGGGCGGCGCAGCCGGAGCTGACCGACGCCGAGGACCTCGACGTACCCGGCCGGATCAACCCGATCCTCACCGGTGACTACACCGGCGAGCAGGCGCGCTGGGAGTCGATGCCGGTCGAGGTGGGCAGGCCACTGGCCAAGCCGAGCCCCCTGTTCGCCAAGCTGGACCCGAAGCTGGCCGAGACCGGACCGGAGTGGGCCCCCATTGTCCAAGCGTGAACAGTCCAAGCGTGAACTGCCGCCGATCCCGGAGACCCTTCCGGTACCGGCCGTCGACTCGCACACTCATCTGGACGCCTGCGGCGCGGCGACCGCCGCGGACGTCGCCGGGATGGCCGACCGGGCCGAGCGGGCCGGGATCGCCAGGATGGTGACCGTCGCGGACGACCTCACCGCGGCCCGCTGGGCCGTACGGGCGTCTACATGGGACGAACGAGTGTTCGCCGCGGTGGCGATACATCCCACGCGTACCAAGGATTTCGGCGAGACCGAGAAATCCGAAGTGGAACGACTGGCCGCCGAGGAGCGAGTGGTCGCCGTCGGGGAGACCGGCCTGGACTACTACTGGGACTACTCGCCGCCCGAGGCGCAGCGGGAGGCTTTTCGCTGGCATATCGACCTGGCCAAGCGGGTGGGCAAGCCGCTGATGATCCACGACCGGGACGCGCACGAGGACGTGCTGCGCGTCCTGGACGAGGAGGGCGCACCGGACGAGGTGATCTTCCACTGCTTCTCCGGGGACACCGGGATGGCCCGGCGGTGTGTCGACGCCGGCTGGGTCCTTTCCTTCGCGGGCACCGTGACCTTCCGCAACGCGCGGGAGCTGCACGAGGCGGCCAAGCTGGTTCCGGCCGACCAGTTCCTGGTGGAGACCGACGCGCCGTACCTCACCCCGCACCCGTTCCGCGGCAGGCCGGGGGAGCCGTACTGCGCCGCCTACACCGTGCGGGGCCTTGCCGAGCTGCGGGAACAGCCCGTCGAGGAGATCGCCGCCGCGGCGGACGCCAATGCCGATCGCGTGTTCCGCCTGCGCGCAGTCACGGTGGGTTGAACACATTGCGACATTCGAGCGAAGGCAAGCGGCCACCCGGTTGGGACAGTGACGCGAAGCGTCGCCGTTTGGGCGGCGAAGGGAGACGGGTGGGTGTGATGAGCGTCACGACAATCCGGGGGGTGTTTGCGCAACCCGGCAGGCTTCGTTACTGTCCCGTGATCGTGCCGGTTGGTAGCTCAGCGTGGAGCTTCGGCGGGTACGCCCACAGTCACGTCAGTGCACGTCGGGGATCGCGGTGCGGGGTTCGCCCCGGGCCGCTGGGGATGGCGCTGACTGCGGGAGCCGGACATAACGGTGCGCTCGACGAGCGGGCCGAGATGAAGGCAGTAGCTCAGGTGAGCTCATCGGGCTTTTGGGCTTTTTCGCGAAAGGGATCGACCCTGTGACTGGTAGATACGGGCACGCTGGTGCGGGCTCCGGGGGCCTCGCGACACTGGAGCGCCCGGACGGCGGCGACTCGGGTGATTTCGACTACTTCGGCTACTCGCCGAACCCCGACATCACGCCACAGGACGTGTTCGCCGCGCTCGGGCCGGACGCCGACGACCTGATGGCCGAGGCCTCGGTCGACGTGGACGAGCTGATCCGGCTGGTCAACGCCGAGACCACCATGCTGCCGCCGATCGTCCTTCCGGACGAGGTCGGCGAGGACCGGGTGGGCAAAAAGGCCGGTAAGCAGGCCAAGGCCAGGACCGAGGAAGCCGCGGACGATCTCGAGGACGGCCTGGTCGCCGCCACCAAGAGCTGGAAGAAGCGCTTCCTCAAGGGCACCATCCTCGCCGTACTGATCACGCTGACCGGCGGTGGCGCCGCCGCGCTGGCGATGAACAAGAACGTCACCGTCAACGTCGACGGTGAGAACCAGACCGTGCGCAGCTTCGGCGACACCGTCGGCGAGGTGCTCGACGACGCCGGTCTCTCGGTCGGGGCGCACGACGCGCTCTCGCCCTCCCCGCAGACCGCGGTCGGCGATGGCGGGGTCATCAAGCTGGAGCGGGGGCGCAAGCTCAACGTCATCGTGGACGGCACCGCGCGCGAGTCCTGGGTGCGCGCGACGAGCGTCGGCGAGGCATTGCAGCAACTCGAGCTGTCCCACGTGCTCGAGGGCGGCAACACCTGGATGTCGGCCCCCGCGGACGGCGAGGTCCCGCTGGACGGGATGACCCTCGAGGTCAAGACGCTGAAGAACATCACCCTCTACGACGGCGGCAACCAGCCTCGCGAGCTGACCACGCACGCGGTCACCACCAAGGAGTTGCTCGGCGAGCTGCAGCTGACCCTCGGTCCGGAGGACGAGGCCGAAGGCGGCCTCGACTACAAGCTGCTGGACGGTGCCGAGGTGCACATCAGCCGTACCGGCGTCTCGGTGGTGAACGAGACCGAGACGATCGAACCGCCTGTCCAGACGATCAACGACTCGACCATGGAGAAGGGCACCGAAGAGGTCGAGGAAGAGGGCGAAGCGGGCGAGCGGATCGTCACCTACCGGGTGACCAAGAAGAACGACAAGGAAGTCGCCCGCGAGGAGCTCTCCACCAAGATCGTCAAGGAGGCCGAGCCCAAGGTCGTCCGGGTCGGCACCAAGGAGCCCGAGGTCCCGCCGGTGACCGGCGGCGCGGTGTGGGACCGGCTGGCGGAGTGCGAGTCCGGTGGCAACTGGTCCATCAACACCGGCAACAGCTACTACGGCGGTCTGCAGTTCAACAAGGGCACCTGGGACGCCTACGGCGGCAGCCAGTACGCGGCCTACCCGCACCAGGCGAGCAGGGAGCAGCAGATCGCCATCGCCACCAAGCTGCGCGACGACCGCGGCGGCTACGGCGCCTGGCCCAAGTGCTCCCGCGAACTGGGCCTGCCGCGCTGAGTTCCTGGCCGGGAGCCTAGGCTTGGCCGGTGGTTGAACCGTCGGAAACCGCCCTGCTCGGGCCGTCCGAGATCCGGGGACTCGCCGACGAGCTGCGTATCCGGCCGACCAAGAAGCTCGGGCAGAACTTCGTGCACGACCCGAACACCGTGCGCCGCATCGTCGAGCTCGCCGGGGTCGGCGGCACGGATGTCGTGCTGGAGGTCGGCCCGGGGCTCGGCTCACTGACCCTCGGCCTGCTCGGCACCGGTGCGCGGGTCGTCGCCGTTGAGGTGGACCCGGTGCTGGCCACCCGGCTGCCGGACACCGTGCGGCGGCAGGCGCCCGGCGCGTCCGGGCGCCTTTCCGTGCTCGCGGCCGACGCGCTGCGGCTGGCGGCGGAGGACCTGCCGGAGCGGCCCTCGGTCCTGGTGGCCAACCTGCCCTACAACGTGGCCGTGCCCGTGCTGCTGCACCTGCTGGCCGAGCTGACCTCGCTGGGTCGCGGGCTGGTGATGGTGCAGACCGAGGTGGCCGACCGGATGGCGGCCGGCCCCGGCAGCAGGGTCTACGGCGTGCCGAGCGCGAAGCTGGCCTGGTACGGGCGGGCGCGTAAGGTCGCCGCCGTGCCGCGGTCGGTGTTCTGGCCGGTGCCGAACGTCGACTCCTCGCTGGTGGCCTTCGAACGCGCCGCGCCCCCCGCCGGGCCGGACCGGGACACCGTGTTCGCCGCCGTCGACGCCGCGTTCGCGCAGCGGCGCAAGACGTTGCGTGCCGCGCTCGCCGGCTGGGCCGGTTCGTCCGCCCGCGCCGAGGCCCTCCTCACGGCGGCCGGTATCGACCCGCGTACCCGCGGTGAGCAGCTCACCATCCACGACTTCACCCGCCTGGCAGCGGGGGATGTGTGATGTCGGTCAAGAGGCTTGCGTTGCCGGGGGCTTTTCCGGTCTACTCATAACGTATCCATCCCGAGCGGCTGAGAGACCTGGATCGCAGATGCCGCAGCAACCACCCGCGGGCGGGCAGGTGCTACAGCCAGGACCGATGGAGGAATCCGTGTACAGGTCCCGAATGCTCACCCGGCGCCGAGTCGTCGACGAGTGCCGCCGCACGGTCAGCGCATGTCGTCGGCGCACCGTCTTCGCCTGATTCCGTTTCCCGTTCGTTGTCGCGCCGCCCACCGCGAGCGGCGCACCCGGTGGCGGTGGCGCGCCTGATCAGGCAGCGCCCGTGTTTGGAGCATCCGTGATCACAGTCGAGAACCTCAGCAAGTCCTTCCGCAGCGGCAACGCACCCGTGGTGGCGTTGCGCGATATCAGCCTCGAGATCGGAGCGGGCTCGCTCTACGGCGTCGTCGGCCCCGAAGGTGCCGGCAAGTCGACCCTCGCGCGGTGCGTGGCCCTCCAGGAGCGGCCGGACCGGGGCACGGTCCGGCTGGACGGGCTGAACACCGGCACGCTGGACGGGCGGCGGTTACGCGAGTTACGACGGCAGGTCGGCGTGGTGGACACCCAGGCCGCGCTGCACGCCGAGCGCACCGTGGCCGGGAACGTCGCCGCGCCGCTTGAGCGGCTCCGGGTCGACGGCCCCGGTCGCCGGGACCGGGTGGGCAAGCTGCTCGACCTGGCCGGGCTCACCCGGCGGGCCACGCAGAGCCCTGGCGAGCTCTCCGCGGGCCAGCGCAGGCGGACCGAGATCGCCAGGGCACTCGTCACCGGCCCTTCCGTGTTGCTCGCCGACGACCCGACCGAGGGTGTCGGCGCGGAGGAGTCCGCCGCCGTGCTGACCGTGCTCGACCGGGCCCGTGCCGAGCTCGGCGTCACGGTGGTGCTCACCACCAAGGACGGGAACGTGGCGCGCCGGGTCTGCGAGGACGTGGCACTGCTGGAACAGGGTGCGCTGGTGGAGAGCGGCAACCTGCTCGGCCTGCTGTCCGATCCGGGCAGCAGGGCCGCGCGGCAGCTACTGCCCGCCATCGACACGAGCCCGGCGCAGGCCGCTTCCTACGACCGCGTCGCGGACGTGGTGCTGGTGGGCTTCGCGGCCGTGGGTGCGCTGCTGCCGGAAGCCGCGGGCCGGTTCGGTACCGAGTTCGCCACCATCGGCGGCGGGCTCACCAGGGTCGGTGACACCCCGGTCGCCCGCTTCCGGCTCGGCCTGCGCGGTGACCAGGCCGACGCGGCGCTGTCCTGGATCGCCGAGCGCGGTGCGCGGGTCACCCATGCGGCGCGTGGCCCGCAGGGGGTCGCGGCCTGAGCATCCCGGTAGCGGCGGGTGCCCCGCCTACCAGCCGTTGCGGAGGAAGCTGCGCTGGCTGAAGTCCTCGTCGTCGTGGTCCTCGGCCTCGGCGGCGCGCCGGGTGCCAGGCCGGGGGGTTTCCTCGGCCGGCGCCTCCTCGGCCGCAGAGTCAGCCTCGGCCTCAGCCATGCCGCGGGCGATGCCGGGGCCACTCGCGGCGAACAGCTCCCGCACCTCGGGGGCGACCTCGGTGCGGCCCATGGCGACGTCCGTCCAGGTGGCCCGGCCATCCTCGACGGCACGCGCCACCGCTTTCAGCTTCTCCGGGGCGTCCTCGCGCTGGGCCGCCTCGGCGAGCTGCTTGGGGTCGACCGCGGGGGTGTCCGGGACCTCCAGCTGCTCGACCCGGATTCGCTGCGTGCGGAAGTCGGCGAGGGCGGACTCGAAGGAGTCCAGCGCCGACCGCATGTGCGGCGGAATGTAGTCAGGCACCGGGCCTCCTCGGGTTGGGGCCGACGCTGTAGTCCTCCTCGGGAACCTCGCTCAGCGCATCGGCATCGGAGAGCGCGGCCAGATCCTCGGTGATGCTCACCCCGGTCCGCACCTGCTCGACCTTCTCCATGATCGGGGCCATCTTCTCCTCGACCTTGCCCTCGACGAAGCCCATCGGGTCCTGCGCGGCCTCGACGACGGTCTGGACCTGCTCGATCACGGTGTTCAGGGAGTCAATGAGCGCCTTGGCCTCGTTGATGATGTGGATGGCCGCGCGCACCGCGTCGATGATCTTGACCCAGCCATAACCCGGAATCCACGAGGACGCCGCCGCCTGCGCGATCTTGTCCACCGCGGTCTTGAGCGTGGTGACCATGAACTCGGCGACCCGCTCGACCTCGCCCGCAACGGCGGTGTAGACGTGGCCGACCAGCCGGTTGATCGGCCCCTCCAGCTCGATCGCTTGGGCGATCTTGTTCGCATGGTCCTGGAAGGCGGCCGCCGCGCCACCGCTCCAGTTCGCGTCCAGCTTGCCGAGCTGCGTGGCGAGGTTGCCCGCGACAACCTCCGCCCCGTTGCCGGTCTGAGTGAGCACCTCACCGGCGCGGGTCAACTCGGTCCAGTTGCCGGACATGGGCTCGACCAGCTCGCTGACCGGGCTCCAGTTGGTGAGGAAGGCGATCGCGTCGTCGATGCTGTTGATCAGCCCGCCCACCTCGTCGAGCAGGCCACGGATATTCGCGTCCTCGTGCGCGGGCGCATCGAGCGCGGGTTCCTCGCCTGGCGAGTGGGAAACAGGATCAGGGAAGTCCTTGTACCCGGTGGGCCGGCCGGGAAAGGTCGGATCATTGAACTCCTGGTACGCCGACTCCTCCTGGCCGGTGTACATCCAGGCAGCGCGATTGAGCTCAGTGGACATACCGTTGAACAGGTCCACCCGGTTGGCGAGCCGGACCGCGGTCTCGTGCGCGTAGGTGTCCACCGGCGTCTTGAGCCAGCTCATCACCCCGGTGAATCCGACGTCCGGCCGCGCCTCCTTGTGGACGTGCCCCATCAACGAAGCCGTCTGATCCGCGAGTTCGCCGGCAAGGACCGAAAATCCGGCCAAATGCCCTTCTTTTACCGAGAATCCATCCGGCATGTTCCCCCCTGTTAATGCGTCCGCCCCGATCGGCCGACCGAGCTGATTTACTGGGACCGTACCGGGCCTTAGCCGACGGTTACCCCGGGTGCCCGGCGAACATCAGAAGATCTGAACACAGGGGGATGGAGAAAGGTGACGACGAGGCGAGCAGGAAAACTCCTTACCGTAATCGCGATCGCGGGGGCTTTCGGGCTCGCCGGCTGCGGTGGTGACGAGGGTGGAGCGTCCGATCAGGACTCGAGCACCGAACAGTCCACATCAGGCGGACCGCCACCGGCGGGGCAGGCGTCCTGGCAGCAACAGGACCCGTGCGGCCTGCTGACGCCGGAGGAGACGGCCAAGTACCTCGGTGCCGGCGCCGGCGAAGGCCGGCGGACCGACGACATGGGTAGGCCGCGCTGCGAGTGGAGTGGTGCGGGTGCGAGCCGGATCAAGCTCACCCTCTGGCAACCGCCCGCCCCGGACATCGTCACCGGCGGGGGCAAGGACACGGTGCCGGTCGGGGATACCACCGGCTACATCACCTCGGAGACCGAGCTGAGTTGCCATATGGACGTCCAGGCCGAACCCGCGTACGTGCAGTTCGATGTGCGCACCTCGGATACCGAGGCCGGCCAGCCGAACTTCTGCGCGAAGGTGGCCGAGACCGCGCGGCAGGCGCTGGGCACGCTCGGCTGGTGAGCCCGAGGGCGGGGAGCCACGGCGGTGGTGGCTCCCCGCTCGCTCAGTTCCCCCGCGTGCGGCCCGCGAGCAGCGCGACGCCCAGTGCCGCCGCCACGAGCACCGCGGCACCCCAGCCACTGGCCACGGCGTAACCGTGCACGGTCGCGGCGGCCGGGCTCCCCGACCCGGTGACCGCGCCGGTGGCCGCCGCCGCGATCGCGTTCAGGGTCGCGGTGCCGAGTGAGGCACCCACCTGCTGCGAGGTGGTGATGAACGCCGAAGCCGCGCCGGTCTCGCTCGCCGCGACCCCGCTGGTCGCGGTGTTCAGCACGGTCGGCATGGCAAGGCCCGCTCCGCAGCCGAGCGCCACCTCGGCGGGCAGCACCAGGCCGAGATACGAGCTGTCCGGGGTCAGCCGGGTCAGCAGCAGCAACCCGATGGCGAGCAGCAGCAGCCCACCGGCCAGCAGGGGCCGCGGCCCGGTGCGTGGCAGCAGCCTTCCGGACAGCTGCGTCGCGACCAGGATGTTCGCCCCCACCAGCGGCAGGAAGGCCAGGCCCGCCACCAGCGGTCCATAGCCCATGATCGCCTGGAACTGGAAGGTGAGGAACAGGAACATCCCGAACATCCCGAACGCGGCGAGCCCGACGGTCAGGAACGCGGCCGCCCGGGACCGGTGGGCGACCACCCCGAGCGGCAGCAGCGGGTGCGCGGCCCGCCGCTGCCGGAAGGTGAAGGCCACCAGCAGCACGACGGCCAGCACGAGCGGCCCCAGTACGGACGCCGATCCCCAGCCGTACTCGCCGGCCTCGGCCAGCCCGTAGACCAGCGCGACGATCCCGCCACCGCCCAGGACCGCGGAGGCCCAGTCCAGCCGGGTCTCCCGGTGCCCGCTCACCCCGGGCACCAGCACCCAGGCCGTGACGAAGGCGATGGCGGCGATCGGCAGGTTGATGTACAGGCACCAGCGCCAGTCCAGATACTCCGCCAGCGCCCCGCCCGCGACGAGGCCCAGCGCGGCGCCGGACATCATGATCGCGCCGAAGACCCCGAACGCCCGTGCCCGCTCGCGCGGCTCGGTGAAAGTCAGGGTCAGCAAGGACATCGTGGAAGGGGCCAGCAGCGCGGCGAAGACACCCTGCCCGGCCCGTGCCGCGATCAGTAGCTCGGTGCTGCCCGCGGCGCCGCCGGCTGCCGAGGCGAGGGCGAACCCCGCCATGCCGACGAGCAGGGTGGTCCGCCTGCCGAGCCGATCGGCCAGCCGCCCGCCGAGCAGCAGCAGGCCACCGAAGGCCACGGTGTAGGCGGTGATGGTCCACTGCCGTGCGGTGTCGGACATCCCCAGGTCCCGCTGGGCGGAGGGCAGGGCGATGGTCACGACGGTCATGTCGATGACGACGAGCAGCTGCGCGAGGCCGAGCGCGGCCAGGGTCAGCCACCGTCGCCTGGCCTGCTCCCGGTCGGGAGCGGGCGCGCCGGTGGTCAGCACGGTCAAGACGGATCCCCTCTACGGCATGAGTGGAGCACGGCACAGCGGGTAAGCTGCGAGACGAGAGCCATTACTTACCGGCCGGCAAGTAATGGCAGGGCCAGGTTAGCGAAACCCAGCCGGTCGTCAAGTAAGTTCGGGCGTTCGAGCGTGCGGGAGAAGGTGGCGATGGCTGGGCGGCGCACCGACACCAGGGAGAACATTCAGCGGATCGCGCTCGAGCTGTTCACCGAGCAGGGCTATGAACGCACCTCGCTGCGGGAGATCGCCGACCGGCTCGGCGTCACCAAGGCCGCGCTCTATTACCACTACCGCACCAAGGACGACATCATCCTCGGCCTGATCGACAACCTCGGCGCGCAGCTGGACGAGGTGATCGCCTGGGGGCGTGCCCAGCGGGACCCGGCCGGGATGCGGGTCGGTGTGCTGCGGCGGTTCGCCGCACTGGTGGAGAGTGGGATGGGCGCGCTGATGCGTTGCATGCAGCAGAACCAGGCCGCCATGCGCGAGCTCGACGTCAAGCGCGTGCTGAGCAGTCGGCTGAGCGAGCTGTTCGAGCTGCTCTGCGCAGGCGAGACCGACCAGGCGACGCAGTTGCGCATCCGGCTCTCGCTGGTCGCCGTGCTGTTCGGGCACGACATGATGTTCGGCGGCGGGGTCAGCGTGCCCTACGACTCCGGCATCGTTCTCGGTGTCGCCATGGACCTGGCCTCGGTGCCTGCTCCGCAACAGGCTCTCGACACGTGAATCGGCGCCGCCGGCAGCCACGTAGGCTGGACTCGTGCTTGCCGTCGTCCCGCCACCAGTCACCGTCCGGGTGCCCTCGAAGGTCAACCTGCACCTCTCGGTCGGCGACGCGCGCGCGGACGGCTTCCACGAGCTGACCACGATCTTCCAGGCACTGTCGCTGAGCGACGAGGTGACCGTGGCCGCCACCGAGGAGCCCGGGGTCGAGGTGTACGGCGAGGGGCAGGACTCCGTGCCGACCGGCGGCAACAACCTCGCCTGGCGGGCCGTGCGGGCACTGGCCGCGCGGGTGGGCAGGCCGGAGGATGAGCTGAAGGTTCGCGTCGTCCTGCGCAAGGGGATCCCGGTCGCCGGGGGCATGGCTGGTGGCAGCGCCGACGCCGCGGCCACCCTGGTCGGGCTCGCCTCGCTGTGGCGCCTCGAGCTCACCAGGGACGAGCTCGCCGAGGTCGGTGCCACACTCGGCAGCGATGTGCCGTTCGCGCTGTACGGCGGTACCGCGCTGGGCACGGGGCGGGGCGAGCAGCTTGTCCCGGTGCTGGCGAGGCACACCTTCCACTGGGTGCTCGCCTTCGACCAGCGCGGGCTTTCCACCCCGCGGGTGTTCGGCGAGCTGGACCGGCTGCGGTCCGCGGGTGACCCGCCGCGGGTCGGCTCGCACGATCCCGTGGTGGAGGCGCTTGCCTCCGGTGACCCGCGCCAGCTCGCCCTGCTGCTCGGGAACGACCTGCAGGCCGCCGCGGTGTCCCTGCGCCCGGGGCTGCGCCGCACGCTGCGGGCCGGGGTCAGCGCGGGGGCGCTGGCCGGCACGGTGTCCGGTTCCGGGCCGACCTGCGCGTTCCTGTGCGTGGACGCCGAGTCGGCGTTGGCGGTGGCGGCCGAGCTCTCCGGAGCCGGGGTGTGCCGGACGGTCCGGGTGGCACACGGCCCGGTGCCCGGTGCCCGCATGGTGGGCGGCGACGAGTCACCGCGGCCCGTGCCGCCCCAGGCGCACGCCTGAGCGCTGTGGGCGACGCGGAACGACGGACGACTTCCCCATACCTGGAGGGTTATTCGGAACGACCCAGCGACCGCGGGCCGCCAGGCCCATGGGTCACCGCGGCGCGCAGCGCCACCGGTTGGGCGGCGGTGGGCGACGGGCGGGAGGTCGTTGCAGTTCACAGCAGTGGTGACACACGCTACGGACCTGAACAACCCGACATTTGATAGAACACCTGGAAAGGTCAAGCGGTTTCGATGGTCAACCTGATCAACCTGGAGTCGGTGAGCAAGTCCTACGGGGTGCGCCCGTTGCTGGACAAGGTGTCGCTCGGAGTCGGCGAGGGGCAGCGGATCGGTGTGGTCGGCCTCAACGGTGGCGGGAAGACCACGTTGCTCGAGGTGCTCGCCGGGATCACCGAGCCGGACTCCGGCAGGGTCAGCCGGGTCGGCGGGCTGCGGCTGGCCGTGGTCACCCAGCGCACCGACCTGCCCGAGGGGAGCACGGTGGGCGAGGTCGTCCTCGCCGGATATGCCGCCGAGTACGAGTGGGCGGCCGACTCGCGCGTTCGGTCTATTGTAGACGGATTGGGGATTTCCGCGCTGGGGCTGGACACCTCGACCTCGGCACTGTCCGGAGGGGAGCGAAGGCGGGTCGCGCTGGCCGCCACGCTGGTGGCCGAGCTCGACCTGGTGGTGCTGGACGAGCCGACCAACCACCTCGATGTGGAGGGCGTGCGCTGGCTGGCCGATCACCTGAACGCCCGCAAGACCGCGCTGGTGGTGGTCACCCACGATCGCTGGTTCCTGGACACGGTATGCGGCCGTACCTGGGAGGTGACCGGTGGCCGGGTCGAGCAGTACGAGGGCGGCTACGCGGACTGGGTCTACGCCCGTGCCGAGCGGGCCCGGCTGGCCGCGAGCGCGGAGGAGAAGCGCAAGAACCTGGCCCGCAAGGAACTCGCCTGGCTGCAACGCGGAGCCAAGGCCCGTACCTCGAAGCCGCGGTACCGGGTCGAGTCCGCCGAGGCGTTGATCGCCGACGTGCCGCCGCCGCGGGACACGGTGGAGCTGCTCACCTTCGCCAAGCGCAGGCTGGGCAAGACCGTGCTGGAGCTGGAGAACGTCACGCTCACCGCGGGCGAGCGTGCCCTGCTGGACAACGCGACCTGGCGGATCGGCCCTGGTGACCGGATCGGTCTGGTCGGGGTGAACGGTTCGGGCAAGACCACCCTGCTGCGTGTGCTGGCGGGGGAGACCGAGCCCGCCGCGGGCCGCCGCATCGAGGGTAAGACCGTCCGGCTCGCCCACCTGCGCCAGGAGCTGGACGATCTGCCGGGGGAGCTGCGCGTGTTGCAGGCGGTGGAGGAGATCGCCGGCAGGGTCACTCTCGGCAAGCAGGAGCTTTCCGCCTCCCAGCTGGCCGAGAAGCTCGGCTTCCCGCCCGCAAGGCAGTGGACGCCGGTGGAGGACCTCTCCGGTGGCGAGCGCAGGCGGCTGCAACTCGTGCGGCTGCTGATGGCCGAACCGAACGTGTTGCTGCTGGACGAGCCGACCAACGACCTGGACATCGACACCCTGCAGCAACTGGAGGATCTGCTGGATTCCTGGCCGGGCACGCTGGTGGCGGTATCCCATGACCGCTACCTGGTGGAGCGGGTGTGCGACACGGTGGTCGCGCTGTTCGGTGACGGCGAGGTCACCCACCTGCCGGGCGGCATCGAGGAGTACCTCTCCCGCCGGTCCGCGGCGGCCGAACCGCGACCGCAGGCCAAGCAGCAGGGCGCGGCGAAGTCGAGCGCCGCCGAGTGGCGGGTGGCGGCGAAGGAGCTGGCCAGGCTGGAACGGCGGCTGGACACCCTGCACAAGAAGGAGACCGAGCTGCACGACGCCCTCGCCGCGGCGGCCACCGACCCGGACCGGTTGCAGGAGCTGAACAACGAGCTCAAGACGGTGCTCGCGGAGAAGGACGAGGTGGAGCAACGCTGGCTGGAGACCTCGGAGGCTGTCGAGTAAGCCGTGGTCACGGCCGATAGGTAGGGTTAACCCATGAGTCGGTTCGTGGAAACGATGGTCGCGTCGGCGGTGGCGTCGGACGAGGACGGTCGGCAACGCGGCATGGTCACCGGCGAGCCGGACGAGCCCGTCCGGCGGACCTGGGGTGAGGTGCACGAGGAGGCCCGCAGGGCGGCGGGCGCACTGGTCGAGGACGGCCTCGGCCGGGGAGACGCGGTTGCCGTGCTGGCCGCCGCGCCCGCGCTGATCGCGCCGACCGTGCAGGCGGTCTGGCTGGCCGGCGGCAGCGTCACCATGCTGCACCAGCCGACCCCGCGTACCGACCTGGCCGAGTGGGCCGAGGACACCGTGCGGGTGCTGGGCATGATCGGTTCCCGGCTGGTGTTGCTGGGCGAGCCCTTCGACCAGCTGGCGCCGGTGCTCACCGAGCACGGGATCGCCTTCCGGACGATCACCGACCTGCTCGCGGGGGAGCCGCTGCCCGAGCCGGTGCCGACCGAAGAAGGCGACTCGGCGCTGCTGCAGCTCACCAGCGGCTCGACGGCGGAACCCAAGGCGGTGCGGATCACCCACCGCAACCTGCTGTCGAACATGACCGCGATGGCGGAGGCGGCGGAGTTCGTCTTCGCCGAGGACGTGATGGTGTCCTGGCTGCCGACCTTCCACGACATGGGCATGGTCGGCTTCCTGACGCTGCCGATGACCTTCGGCGTCGAACTGGTCAAGGTGACCCCGGTCGAGTTCCTCTCCGGGCCGCTGATCTGGCCCACACTGATCAGCAAGTACCGCGGTACCGCCACGGCGGCCCCCAACTTCGCCTACGCGATCGTGGGCAGGCGGATGGCGAAGGTCGAGGACGACACCACCTATGACCTTTCCAGCCTGCGCATCGCGCTGAACGGCGCCGAGCCGATCGACGAGGGTGCGGTCCGGATGTTCACCGAGGCCGGTGCCCGGTTCGGGCTGGACCCGCGGGCGGTGTTCCCCGCGTACGGCATGGCCGAGTCGACCCTCGCGGTGTCCTTCGTACCGGTGGGCACGGGCCTTTCCCTCGACGTGGTCGAGGCGCGGGCGCTGGAGGCCGAGCAGCGTGCGGTTCCGGTGCCCGAGGACGATCCGCGCCGTGGCACCGAGGAGGTGCGCTCCTTCGCCAGGCTGGGCAGGCCGCTGCCCGGGTTGGAAGCCGAGATCGTGGACGAGCACGGAAACCGGCTGGCCGAACGCGAGGTCGGCGAGATCCGGCTACGCGGGGTGGCGGTGACCCCGGGCTACCTGACCATGGACGGCCCGGCGGTCACTCAGGATGCCGATGGCTGGCTCGCCACCGGGGATCTCGGTTACCTGGTCGACGGCCAGATCATCATCTGCGGCCGGGCCAAGGACGTGATCATTATGGGCGGTCGCAACATCTATCCCACAGATATCGAACGCGCCGCCACCTCGGTGGAGGGTGTGCGGGCCGGCAACGCGGTCGCCGTGCGGATCGACGCGGGCACCAAGCGGGAGCGGTTCGCGGTGGTGCTGGAGTCGAAACTGGCCGGCGACCAGGAGGCCGAGCGCGCACTGGCCAAGGAGGTCTCCGCGCGGGTGCGGGACGCGGTGGAGATCCGTCCCTACTCCGTGGTCGTGCTGGCGCCGGGCAACCTGCCCAAGACGCCATCGGGCAAGGTGAAGCGGGCGGCGACGGCCAGCCAGTACGCCGAGCGGGTCGCGGGGGGCTCGGCTTCCTAGCCGGGCCACCTACCTGGGTACTACCCGGCGCCAGAGCGGCTTGCGGGCATGGCTGTGCTCCAGCGCGGGTGCCACGTACGGGCCGCTCGGTCCGGCACCGCCCGCCGGCACGCCGACCTGCTGTGCGACGAGGGTGCTCTCCACCAGCCGGAGGAACGCGTCCACGGCCGCCTCGTCGTAGCCACGCCTGCCGAGCGGCGTGCGGCTGAAGGAGACCTCGTGGACGACGGCGGCCGAGATGTTGTCCTCGCCCTCCAAGGTGGCGGCCACCCGGTCCAGGAACCGGTCGACCTGGACCTCGTTGTAGCCCCTGGTGCCGAGCGCGGCCCTGGGGAAGCGAACGTTGTGGACGTCCTCAGCGGTCACTGCCATGGTGTGCCCCCGGGGGATGGGAGTTGGGCGGGTTACAGGTGTTCCCTTTCCGGCGCGGGCCGGGAGTCGCCCCGGTCCGCGTGGCTGGTGTGCTCGTTGTGCTCGTCCACCGCGGGAGACTGCTCCCTCGCGGCCGGCACGCGGTGCGCGTCCCCGCTCAGGCCGCTGCGGCCGAGCAGTTCCTCCTCGGCGGCGTCCAGGAACGCGTCGACCTCCCGCTCGTCGTAGCCTCGCCGGCCGATGAGTGGCCGGGAGAACTCGACATGGTGGACCTCGGCCGCGGTCAGGTCGTCCTCCCCGGACAGCGTCAGCGCGATGCGCCGTAGGAAGGCGTCGACCTCGTCCTTGGCGTAACCGCGGCGACCGATCGGGGCGGTGCCGAAATCCACGCTGCGGGCATCGTCGGCGGTCAGCGACATCGGGGCTCACTTCCAGGCGGGGCTACGTGCGTGCCGCCTTCCGTGGTAGCCGGTCACGGACCGATCACGCCAGGGTCGAGAACCGTGTCGACTCGAATAGGGGCGTAAATGACCGCGTTTGGGTGAGTGCCCGGACACGTAACGTTAGGCTGACCACACCGCTCGGGGGTGGTCAGGATCTCCTTGCGCGAGGTTCCCGGTCATGCCGCGTGGAAGGCGTTCTGCGCGGCGGCAAGTCCACTGCCGACCAGGGCCTCGGCCGCGTCAGCAGCGCGATCGAGGTGCAGCGCGAGCTCCCTGCGCTGCACGGTCGAGAAGTCCTTCAGCACGTGGTCGGCGGGATCCATCCGGCCGGATGGTCGGTCGACGCCGAACCGGACCCGGTAGTACTCCTTCGTGCCCAGGGACTTCGTGATGGAGCGGAGTCCATTGTGGCCGTTGTCGCCGCCGCCGAGTTTCAGCCGCAGCGCGCCGAAGGGCAGGTCCAGCTCGTCGTGGACGACGACCACCGACTCCGGACCGACCTTGAAGAACCGCGCGGTGCCCGCCACCGGGCCGCCGGAGAGGTTCATGAACGAGCGCGGCTTGACCAGCACCACCTTGCGGCCGGCGAGCCGCCCCTCCAGCACCTCGGCCCCGCCCTTGTGCGCCTTGAACCTGCCGCCGACCCTGGCCGCGAGCTCGTCGAGCACGAGAAACCCGACGTTGTGCCGGTTGCCCGCGTAGCGGGGCCCCGGATTGCCGAGGCCGACGAGCAGCACCAGCTCGCCGGCCCCGGGCAGATCCTGTGTCACTGGTCCGAGCTTACTGCGCGGCGGACTCGCTCTCCGACTTGTCCTCGACCACGCCGGCGCCCTCGGCGTCGACGTCGGCCTCCATCGACTCCTCGGTCGGCGACTCGTTCACGCCGACGACCATGTACTCGGGGTCGGTCACCAGCTCGGCACCCGCGGGCAGGGTGACCTGCGCGGCGAGGATGTGCGTGCCGATCTCGGCGCCCTCGACGGAGATCTCGAGCTGCTCCGGGATGTGCAGCGCCTCGACCTCGATCTGCAGGGTGTCCAGCTCCTGGTGGACCAGGGTGCCGGGGGCCGGGTTGCCGGTGAGCACGACCGGGATGTCCACGGTCACCTTCTCGCCCCGCTTCACCACGAGCAGGTCCACGTGCTCGATGTAGTTCTTCAGCGGGTGCACGGTGATGGTCTTGGTCAGGGCCAGCTCGGTGCCCTTCTCGGCCTTCTCCTTGGCGCCCGCGACATCCAGGGTGAGCACGGCGTTCTGGCCGTTGTCCCGGATGACCCTGGCGAAGTCCACGGCGGGCAGGGAGAGATGCCGCGGGTCGGCGCCGTGGCCGTAGAGCACCGCGGGGATCTTGCCCGCGCGGCGGGTGCGGCGCGCAGCGCCCTTGCCGAACTCGGTGCGCGGCTCGACGGTCAGACGTACCTCGGACACGGTGGTGCTCTCCTTGCGTGGGGATCAGGCCTGTTGCGGGTGGTTGTTCGGCGGCGAATCCACGATGCCGCAGGCACGACGTGCGCAGCGGGTGGCAACTCGAGCCGCCGCGTCGATCACGTCGGGCACCGGGGGAGCCCGCCTCGCCGAGACAACCTGCACAGTCTAGAGCAGGCTTTTTGCCTTCCCGACAGGGGCCTTACTCACCGTCCAGTTCCCGGATGACCGGAGCGAGGTCCGCCATCGCAGGCTCGAACACGGTCAGGTAGCTGAAGCCGTAGCGCTCGCGGCGTTCCCGCAGCAGGTCGGCCATCCGGGCGGGGTCGCCGGCCAGCACCTGGGGCGCGTCGAGCAGCTCGTCCGCGCCGAGGTCGAGGTGCGGGATCTCCGCGGCCCAGCGGTCCAACTCGGCCCGCGGGTCCCCGGTCCGTGCCACGTGCTGGATCAGCAGGTTCGACTCGATCTCCGCCGCGCGCTCGCCTGCCTGCTCGCGGAAGAAGGCCACGCGCTCGTCGAGCTCCGCGGCGGTGGCCAGGTGGAAGGTGCCCGGCGGGTGGCCCGGCGCCTGGCGCAGCCCGCTGAACCCGGCGATGGCGGCATGCCGGGCGGCCAGCGCCAGCACACCGTCGCTGTTGCCCGCGATCAGCAGCGGGGGAGCGGGGGTGTCCTCCTCGGCGAACCGGCGGCGCAGCTCGCCGAGCGCCCGCTCGAGGACGTCGATGCGCTCGCCCGCCGGCAGCCACGGCAGGCCCGCGTCGTCGAACTCCGACTTCATGTGCCCGGCGCCGACGCCGAGCTCCAGGCGGTCGCCGGTGAGCGCCGCGGTGGTGCGCACCTCGCGCGCCAGCAGTGTCGGGTTGTAGAACGGCACGTTCAGCACGAAGGGGGTGAACCGGATGCGTTCGGTCACCGCGGCCGCCGCGGCGAACGCCGGAAACGGTGCGGGCCTGCCTGGTCCGATGTGATCCGACACGGCGATGACGTCGTAGCCGAGTTCCTCCGCCCGGCGGCATTTCGCGTACCACTCCGCAGGGCCGCCGACCGTACGCAGGCTCACCCCGAACCGAAACCCTCGCATGACCGCGAACCTACGCCCCGGCTCGGCACCTCGCCCGCTGTTTCGCTCCCGGCGTTCAGTGCCTGTTTCTCAGGCGCTGCCGTCGAAGAGACTGGTGACGGAGCCGTCCTCGAAGACCTCCTGGATCGCGCGGGCCAGCAGCGGCGCGATGGACAGTACGGTCATCTTCGGGAACCGCTTCTCCTCGGGGATCGGCAGCGTGTTGGTGACGATCACCTCGCGGGCCTCGCACTTGGCCAGCCGCTCGGTCGCCGGGTCGGAGAGGATCCCGTGCGTGGACGCGATCACGACGTCCGAGGCCCCCGCTTCGAGCAGGGCCTCGGTGGCCTTCACGATCGTGCCGCCGGTGTCGATCATGTCGTCGATCAACACGCACAGCCTTCCCCGCACCTGGCCGACCACCCGGTTGGCCACGGCCTGGTTCGGCTGCTCGGGATCACGGGTCTTGTGGATGAACGCGATCGGCCGGTCACCGAGCTGCTGCGCCCACTTCTCGGCCAGCCGCACCCGGCCGGAGTCCGGGGAGACGACCGTGACGTCGGCATTGCCGTAGGTCTCGGTGATGTGGTCGGCGAGCACCGTCTGCGCGAGCAGGTGATCGACCGGACCGTCGAAGAAACCCTGGATCTGCGCGGTGTGCAGGTCCACGGTGAGGATCCGGTCGGCGCCCGCCGTCTTGAACAGGTCGGCGACCAGCCGTGCCGAGATGGGCTCGCGGCCCTTGTGCTTCTTGTCCTGCCGCGCGTAGGGGTAGAACGGCATGATCACGGTGATTCGCTTGGCGCTGCCGCGCTTGAGCGCGTCCACCATGATGAGCTGCTCCATCACCCATTCGTTGATCGGGGTGCAGTGGCTCTGGATCACGAACGCATCGGAACCGCGCACGGATTCCTGGTACCGCACGAAGACCTCGCCGTTGGCGAAGTTGTGTGCGGTCTGCGGCGTGACTGTCACGTCGAGGTGCTTGGCGACCTCGTCGGCCAGCTCGGGGTGCGCTCGCCCGGAGAACAGCATCAGGTTCTTCTTCGGCGTACCGGACTTTGGGCTCATGGTTGCGACTCCCCGTCGTCTGCTGCGTTCTCCAGGTGCCCCTGGTTCTGCTGATTTTCCTGCTGTGCGGCGAGGGCGGCCTCGGCCGCCTCCGCCGCTGAGCTGCCCGGCCTGCGCCGCGCGACCCAGCCCTCGATATTGCGTTGCGGACCCCCCGACACGGCGAGCGCTCCCGGCGGGACGTTCCGCCGTACGACCGTTCCCGCCCCGCTGTAGGCACCGTCACCCACGGTGATCGGCGCTACGAACATGTTGTCCGATCCGGTTCGGACATGCGAACCGATCGTGGTGTGCTGCTTGCGTTCCCCGTCGTAGTTGACGAAGACGCTGGACGCGCCGATGTTGCTGTGCTCGCCGATGGTCGCGTCGCCGACGTAGGTCAGATGCGGCACCTTGGTGCCCTTGCCGATGTCGGTCTTCTTCGTCTCCACGAAGGTGCCGATCTTCCCCTCGTCCCCGAGCCGGGTGCCCGGCCGCAGGTAGGCGAACGGGCCGACCGAGCAACCTGCGCCCAGCACGGCACCGGACCCGTGCGTGCGGATCACGCTCGCCCCCTCGCCGACCGTGACGTCGGTGAGCGTGGTGTCCGGGCCGATGGTCGCGCCCTCGCCGACGGTGGTGCCGCCGTGCAGCTGCACCCCCGGCGCGATGGTGACGTCCCTGGCCAGGGTCACCCCCGCGTCCAGCCAGGTGGTCGCGGGATCGACCACGGTGACGCCGGCACGCTGCCAGTGCCGCACGAGCCGCCGGTTCAGTTCCGCGCCGACCGTGGCGAGCTGCACCCGGTCGTTCACGCCCTCGGTCAGCCAGGGGTCGTCCACCACCAGCGCACCTGCCTTCCGGCCGTCGCCGCGGGCGATCCCGAGTACGTCGGTCAGGTACAGCTCGCCCTGCGCGTTGTCCGTGGACAGCCGGGAAAGGGCGTCGGCGAGTACCGTCGCTTCGAAGGCGTACACGCCGGAGTTGATCTCGGCGATGCTCCGCTGCTCCGCGGTGGCGTCCTTGTGCTCCACGATCCCGGTCACCGCGCCATCGGCGTCCCGGACGATCCGCCCGTAGCCGGAGGGGTCCTCGACCACCGCGGTGAGCACGGTGACCGCGTTGCCGCTGTCCCGGTGCTCGGCGAGCAGCTCGGTGAGTGCCTCGGTGTTCAGCAGCGGCGTGTCCCCGTAGCTGACCAGCACGGTCCCGGTGAGCCCCGCGGGCAGCTCGGCGAGCGCGCAGGACACCGCGTGCCCCGTGCCGTTCTGGCGTTCCTGTACCGCCGTGGACACCGGCCGCCCGAGCGCCTTGCCCACCTGGTCCAGCTGCTCGGTGACCGCCTCGCGCCCGTGCCCGACCACGACGAGCAGATGCTCAGGACCCAGCCCGGCCGCGGCACGCACTGCGTGCTCGACCAGCGGCCGCCCCGCGATCGGGTGCAGCACCTTCGGCAGGGCGGAACGCATCCTGGTGCCCTCACCGGCGGCGAGGATCAACGTGCTCAACGGGCCGGTCACGGCACTCCTCAAGATCGAAACAGGGGCGGAACTCGTACCGGGGCACGATCCTACGTGTGGTCTTCGAGGCCCCACGTCGGGTCGGTCTCGACGTCGTGCTCAGGCGGTTCGCCTTCCTCGTCGCCCGCACCGAGGGTGGCCGAGGCCACCTGGTTACCGCCACGGCGCTTCGCCTGGTACATGGCGGCATCGGCCCGGGAGAGGACCTGCTCGGCGCGTTCCTGCGGGCGCAGCGAGACCAGGCCGACGGAAAGGGTGACCCCGTGGGAGAGGTGATGGGGCAGGGCGGCCACGGCGCTGACCGCCCTGCCCAGTGCCTGCTTCGCGGCCGAGACCGGCGCTCCGGGCAGCAGGGCGATGAACTCGTCCCCGCCGTAACGGGCCACCAGGTCGTCCCCGCGCAGCGCGTCCCGGAGCGTGCTGGCCACCACCCGCAGCACGTCGTCGCCCTCGGCATGCGAGTGCCGGTCGTTCACGTCCTTGAAGCCGTCCAGGTCCACCAACGCCACGGCGAGGGGCTGGGAGTCGGCCGTGCCGGCGAGGGCACGGAGCCGCTCGTCCAGTGCGCGCCGGTTGGGCAGGCCGGTCAGCGGGTCCTGCAGGGCCTGCTGGGTGATCGCGCCGTGCTCGGCGGAAAGCCGTTCGTGCTCGCGGCGCGTGTTCAGGGTGGCGATCTGCGACTCGCGCAGCGACCACAGCTCGGCCTCCAGCGCGCCGGCGTAGTCGGAGAGCAGGCCGCCGGGCTTGCCATCCACCTCGATCCGGCCCTCGGCCTCCCCGGGGTCCCCGGGCTGGCCGGGCTCGGTCTCACCGAGGCGCGCCAGCTCGCGCATCAGGTTGAGCCGCATCGAAGGCTGCGAGTTGTCCTCCGCCTGCCGGTGCCGCGTGGTGAGCAGGGTGTCCACCGCCTCCTCGCGGCGGCAGTCGCTGTCAAGGCAGCGGGCCAGCGCGATGGTCACGATCACGTGCTCGTGTGGCCAACCGTCCGTGCTCAGCAGCTCCCGCAGCCGCTCGATATGCGCGGCGCTCGGCGCGGCCAGCGCGAGCGCGGCGGCCAGCACGCCGACCTGGTCCACGGCCGCGATACCGGCCCGCCGCGGGAACAGCGACTCGGCGAACGGCGCCTCGACCGCGATGGCCATCGAGGCGGCCGTACGGAACTTCTCACCGGCCTCGTCGTAACGCCCGACGCGTTCCAGCCGCAGCCCCCAGCCGAGCAGCATCTTGATCCGGTTGATCAGTTGCAGTGTGATCTCGTGCGGACCCGCGCTGTCCCTGATCGCCTGGTGCGCGCGGGAGATCACTTCCTCCGCGGCCTCGTACACGCCGAGCTGGTTGAGCACGATCCAGCAGTCGATCAGCGCCGAGGACAGCAGCCGGTCCCATGCCCTCCTGCCGAGCTGCAGGTCGGGTGTGGCGGCGTCGTCCAGGATGGCCAGCGCCCGCGCGATCTCGGTGAGGGCGGCGTCCTCCTGCCCGGCCAGCACCAGCAGCCGGCCGCGCAGGGCATGCGCGTCCGAGCGCAGCAGCGCGAGCCCGTGCCTGCGGGTATGCGCGAGCATCTCGTCCAGCCGGGGCTCGGCCTCGGTCGCGAGGCCCTTGGTGACCAGCCTGGCGAGCGCGGCCGCCCGCAGCAGCTGCGCGACGAGCACGGGCTCGCCGCGGCGCTGGGCCTCCTCCAGCATCTCGTCCAGGGTGGCGATCACCGACAGCTGCTCGCCCCGGTCGCTGCGCTGGACGGCGGCGATCAGTTCGCGGGCACGACCGAGCAGCCAGGCATCGGACATGTCGCCCAACGCCGGGCGGTGGGTATCGCGTGGCTCGGTGTCCCGCGAGTCGGCTTCCCCCGCGTTCGGGGCCTCGTCGTGCAGCCGCCTGCACCCCCTCGTGCCAGTACATTCCCGTCGTTGCCGAAGGAACCGCTCCGCCGCCAGGATTCGAACCTGAACTGTCAGAACCAAAATCTGAAGTGCTGCCACTTACACTACGGCGGATCGCGCCTGGTCAGGATAGTCACACCGGTTCCGCGCCGAGCACGGTGGCCGGTGGGTGCGCCGGACGGCTCCTGGCCACAGCCGCTGACCTGCCCGAACGGGCACGATGACGCCCTGGCCGCGAGGGTGGCCGGGACGCCGGGCCACGACCAGACTCTACCCCGATCCCGGAAACCTCCTGTACCGTAACTTACGGAAACGTAGGTAAGGTGACCCTTGCTTGAGACTTGTTGAACTCTCGGAAAGAAGTGACGCGCATGACGGCCACTCTCGACCGTTCCGCCAACGCCGGTGAGCAGCCATCCGGTACCGGCAAGAAGCCGATGCTCAGCGGCCGCCGCTCGATGCCCGTGCACGTGACGGTGTACCTCGGCGTGCTCGTGCCGCTGGTGGCCCTCACCGCGGCCGTCCCCTTCGCCTGGGGATGGGGGTTGACCTGGGTCGACGTGGGTATCTTCCTCGCCTTCTACTGCGTCTCAGGGCTGGGCATCACAGTGGCCTTCCACCGGCATTTCACGCACGGCTCGTTCAAGGCCAAGCGCTGGCTGCGAGTGGTGATGGCGATCGCGGGCAGCATGGCCGTACAGGGCCCGCTGATCACCTGGGTCGCCGACCACCGCAGGCATCACGCTTTCTCCGACCGGGAGGGTGACCCGCACTCGCCGTGGCTGTTCGGCACCAGCCCGGCGGCCATCGCGAAGGGGTTCTGGCACGCGCACCTCGGCTGGTTGTTCGAGCGGGACACCAGCAACGTGCAGCGGTTCGCCCCCGACCTGGTCAAGGACCCGGCGCTGAACAGGGTCGACCGGCTGTTCGGGCTGTGGACGCTGCTCAGCCTGGTGCTGCCCGGGGTGTTCGGCGCGCTGCTCACCTGGTCGCTGTGGGGCGGGGTGACCGCGTTCTTCTGGGCCGGGCTGGTCCGGGTCTGCGTGCTGCACCACGTCACCTGGTCGGTGAACTCGATCTGTCACATGATCGGTGAACGTCCGTTCACCGCACGGGATCGTTCGGCGAACTTCTGGCCGCTGGCGATCTTCTCCTTCGGTGAGTCCTGGCACAACCTGCATCACGCCGACCCCACCTCGGCCAGGCACGGGGTGCGGCGCGGCCAGATCGACATCTCGGCGCGAGTCATCTGGCTGTTCGAGAAGTTCGGCTGGGCGTACAACGTGAAGTGGCCGTCAGCGCAGCGGCTGGCCAGGTTGTCGACCGAGTCCCACTAGACGCGGGCCGCTACCCTGTGCAAGTGGCGGCGAGACGGAGGGCCAAGCGCGAAACGGCCACCGGGGCGCGCCCGGCCGCCCCGGTGGCCAGGGTCCGGATGAGCGGGACCGAGCGCAGGCAGCAACTGCTGAACGTGGCCAGGGAGCTGTTCGCCGAGAAGGGCTTCGACGGGGCGTCGATCGAGGAGATCGCGCATCGGGCGAACGTATCCAAGCCCGTGGTGTACGAGCACTTCGGCGGTAAGGAAGGGATCTACGCGGTCGTCGTCGACCGGGAGACCCAGCTCCTGCTCGACCGGATGGTGTCCACCCTGCACGGGGGTCATCCGCGGGCGATGCTGGAGCAGGCGGCGGTGGCGCTGCTGTCCTACGTCGAGGAGTCCCAGGACGGCTTCCGCATCCTGGTGCGTGACTCCCCGGTGGCCAGCTCGACCGGCACCTTCTCCACCCTGCTCAACGACATCGCCGGGCAGGTGGAGCACATCCTCGGCAAGCAGTTCGCCGCCCGTGGCTACGACGACAAGCTGGCCGCCCTGTACGCGCAGGCGCTGGTCGGCCTGGTCGCGCTGACCGGCCAGTGGTGGCTGGACGCGCGCAAGCCGAAGCGCGACGAGGTCGCGGCGCACCTGGTCAACCTGGCCTGGAACGGCCTTTCCCACCTGGAGCACAAGCCCCGCCTGCACATCCACTAGGGATCAACGGCGGGATCTGGTGCGGGCGCGGCCGATGGTGACGCCGAGGATGACCAGTGCCGCCAGGGCGAGCAGCAGGGGCAACGCGCCCACGGCGTCCACCCAGGCGGCCAGCAGTGACTGCACCTCGCGCGCCGCGTCCACGATCGGGTCCGCGGTGGAGCCGCCCCCGTGGAAGACACGCAGCTCGTGTACCCCGTAGTAACCGACGTACAGGCCGGCCAGCACCAGCAGGCCGCCGCCGATCCGGTTGACGTAGGGCAGGATCCGGCGCGCGCCGCCCGCCACCGCCGACCTTGCCAGCGCGACGGCCACGGCGAGCACCCCGACCACCAGCGTCATGCCGAGGCCGTAGGCGAGGTAGGCGGTGACCCCTTCGGCGACCGAGCCGCCGCGGAAGGTCGAGGCGGTCACCGCGAGGAACGGCCCGATCGTGCAGGACAGCGAGGCGATCGCGTAGGCGAAGCCGTAGCCGAGCATCGAGCCGAGCCGCGCGGTCGGCGCCCCCCTGCCCGGTTTCGGTAGCAGCAGGGTGATCTCCTTGCCCGCCAGCATCCAGCCGCCCAGCGCCACCAGCGCGAAGCCGATCACCACGGTGACCGCCGGAAGGTACTGCTGCACCGAGGCCGCCAGCGGCGCGACCACCAGCCCGAAGGCGCCGAACACCACCAGGAAGCCGACGGCCATGGTCGCGGTCGCGGCGAGTGCCCTACCGATCGCGGCGGCCCGAGCCGATCGACCGGCACCGTCGGCGCCGTCCCCGGCGACCACGAGTGTCAGGTAGGCGGGCAGCATGGCGAACCCGCAGGGGTTCACCGTCGCGACCATGCCCGCCGCGAGGGCGAAGCCGAGTGTGTCCAGGTCCATCCGCGGATCACGCGCCGGCGAGCCGGTCGACCCGCTCGGCCAGCTCCGCCGCGGGGAGCTGGTTCTTGACCACCTCGATCGTGCCGTCCTCGCTGATGAAGGCGTAGGCGGGTTGATAGGTCACGTCGAACCTGGTCCACACCTCGCCGCCGGTGTCCTGCAGGTGGGTGAAGCCGCCGAGGTCGTGCTCGCGGACGAAGTCCTTCATCTTGCCCACCTCGTCCTGGGAGGCCACGCCGAGGAAGGTGACCTCACCGGCGTGGGTGCCCGCGGTCTCGGCCACGGCCGGTGCCTCCGCCGCGCAGTTCGGGCACCACGGCGCCCAGAACCAGAGCACCGCGGCCTCTCCGGCGAGGCTCTCCCCGGAGAACTCGGCGCCCTCCAGCGTGGTGCTGGTGAACTTTAGCTTCTCCGGCACGGTGACCGCGGGCTCGGTGGTGCCCTCCCGCGTATCCGTCGAGCCGGTCGTGCCGCTCGGCGTGGCCTGGGTGGTCGAGGCCCCGGTCGCGCTCGCGTCCTGCTCGGCGCCCTGGTCCGCACCGCAGGCGACCAGGACCACGGCGGCGAGCGAGGACACGACCGCCGCGCCGGCCTTGCGCGCGCGAAGCATCGAGTGTCTCCAGTTCTGCTGTCCCATTCGTCCATCCTGGAACAGCAAGCAGGCCCGCGGGGCCTTCGGTGGCATTACGGACCTGTGACATCCGGCGACCCGACCTCGGGGTCAGACACCGGCCCGCCCGCGTAGCGAACCCAGCAGCACTCGGAGCAGGTCGGCAAGTTGTTCCCGTTGCTCGGGGGACAGTTCGGCGAGCAACTCGTCCTCGTGCAGCAGCAACAGGTCCACGGTCCGCTCGATGGTGGCGTGCCCCTCCGGGGTGAGCTCGATGAACACGCCCCTGCGGTCCTGCGTGGAACGCACCCTGCGGACCAGCCCGGCCTTCTCCGCGCGGGCGACTCGCTGGGACACCGCTCCCGCGGTCACCAGCATGCGGTGCGCCAGCTCGCTCGCGGTCAGCCGGTAGGGCTCGCCTACCCGGCGAAGGGCGCTGAGCAGGTCCCTGGTCGCCGAGTCCATGCCGAGCCGGAGCATCGTCTCCCTCCGGTCCTCCTCGAGCAGCTTGCTGATCTGCCAGATCCGGGTGATCACACCGATCGAGGACACCGGGGTGCCAGGACGCTCCCGCAACCAGGACCGCTGGATCTCGTCCACCGCGTCGCTTGACGGATTATCCGACCCGCCTCTAGTGTCGCTCATAATATAAACTTTAACACTAAAGGAACTATTGTCATGCCCCACCCCAATGAAGTTCTGGTAACCGGAGGTGGAACGGGTATCGGCTGTGCGGTAGCCGCGCTGCTCGCCGAATCCGGCGACCGGGTCACCATCACCGGCCGCAGAGAGCACGTGCTACGCGAGGCCGCCACCCGGCTGGGAGTCCGCTATGTCGCTTTTGACGCGACCGATCCCGATGCCGTCAGTGCGGCACTCGAGAAATTGCCGGACCGGATCGACGTACTGGTGAACAATGCGGGCGGAAATACCGATATCGGTACCGAGCCCCCGGCTGCGGACGACCTCGCCGGGATCGCCGCGGCCTGGCGGTCCAACCTGGACGCCAACCTGCTCAGCGCCGTGCTGGTGACCACCGCGGTGCGGTCCCGGCTGGGCCGTGGTGGGCGGGTGGTCACGATCGGCTCGATCGCCGCCCGCACGGGAGCCGGTTCCTACGGTGCGGCCAAGGCCGCGCTCGAGGCGTGGAATGCCGACCTGGCCCGCGGCCTCGGCCCGCACGGGATCACCGCGAACGTGGTCGCCCCCGGCCTGGTCGAGGAGACCGAGTTCTTCGGCGAGCTGCTGCCCCCTGAGCGCCGGGCGCGGCTGGTCGCGGACACGTTCACCCAGCGCGCGGGCGTCCCGGAGGATGTGGCCGCGACCGTGGAGTTCCTCGCCGGTCCCGGCGCGGGCCACGTCACCGGGCAGGTGCTGCACGTCAACGGTGGCGCCCACCTCGGCCACTGAGGCAGTGCCCTGAACGTGGCTTTCCGGACGTTCAGCGTTGCGAACGGCACTATTGAGACATCTGATGTCTCGAACGCCACGTTCAGGGGCTTTGGGGTCAGGCCGGGGTGACCCGCAGCAGCTTGTCGTTGGTGCCGTTGGAGGTGGTGACGTACAGCGCCCCGTCCGGTCCGCTGCGGACCGCGCGCAGCCTGCCGTAGGTGTCGCCGAACTCCGGTGGGAGGGTGACCTCGGCGACCTCGCCCGCGCTGTCCAGCCGGAACAACAGCATCTTCTGCCCGCGGAGTGCCACCACGGCCAGCCGGTTCTCCAGCTCGCCCCACTGCGAACCGGTGAGGAAGGCGGCCCCGCACGGCGCCTGGGTCACGTCCCCGGATGTCCACAGCTCCGGAACGGCGTCGGGGAACCGGTCCAGGTCGGTCATCGGTACGTCCTCGTCGTAGTCGTCGACCGTGCCGCCACGCGAGGGGTCCCAGCCGTAGTTGCCGCCGGGCCGCAACCGGTTGAGCTCGTCGTGCGCGGTGGGACCGTGCTCGGAGGTGTAGACCGCCCCGGTCGCCGGATGCACCGCGACGCCCTGCACGTTGCGGTGGCCGTAGGTGTGCACGCGCCGCTGCGCCGGGTCGTCGGCGCCGGCGAAGGGATTGTCCGGCAGCGGTTCCCCGGTTCTCAGGTCGATGCGCAGCACCTTGCCGCCGAGGCTGCCGAGGTCCTGCGGGATGGCCGGGTCCTCCGCGGTGTCCCCGGTACCGACCAGCAACGCCCCGTCGGCGGCGATCGTCGGCCGGCAACCGGAGTGCCTGCCGCTCTGGTTCACCGGCAGCCCGGTGAGCAGGTCGCCGACCCTGGTCGCGCTGCGCCCGTCCGGAGCCAGCGTCCAGGTGACCAGCCGGACGTCCACCGCGCGCCCGTTCTCCTCGTAGGTCTGGCAGGTGGTGAACCGGCGGGACTCGGCGAAGTCCGGGTGCACCACCATGCCCAGCAGGCCACCCTCGCCGCGGACGTGCACGTCGGAGAGGTCGGCGTCCACCTCGGTCACCGAGGCTCCCGGCCTGGTGCCGGAGACCAGTGCCAGCCGGGCGGGCCGCTGGGTGACCAGCACCTTTCCGCTGGGCAGGAAACCGATGTCCCAACCGTGTTCCAGGCCGTCGGTGACCTCCTGCACGGTGAACAGCTCGCCGGTGCTCGGGGTTGGCGGGGCCTGCCGACCGCTCTCGCCGGCCTCGGTCGGTGACTGGGTACAGGCCGTCGCGGTGCCGACGAGAGCGAGCAGGGCGGCGGTTCCGGCGAGTCGCGCACGCATCCCCTCAGCATGCCCGCGCCGGCGTTGGCTCGCTGTGTGAACGCGAGCATGATCCGCTCCGCGTCCCGGCGGTCGCCGGACGTACCCTGGTCACAACCCCTCGCCCCGCTGGTTCCGGCGAGGGTGTCGCCTGGTTTTCGTGAGGGGATCTTTCGGTGACCGAAGGTTGCTTGTCCGGACTGCTGTCCGCCGTCCTGCCCGACCCCACCCTGCAGGGGGTGGTGACGCGGGCGGGCGCGCCGATACTGGACCTCGAGGGTACGAACGCCAGCAGGCAGCTGGTCGCCGCCGCGCTGGCCTCGGCCGAGGGTGCGAACCGGCCGGTGCTCGCGGTCACCGCCACCGGGAGGGAGGCCGACGAGCTGACCGCCGCGCTGACCGACCTGCTCGGTCCCGGCACGGTCGCCGCCTTCCCGTCCTGGGAAACGTTGCCGCACGAACGGCTCTCCCCCCGCGCGGACACCGTCGGCAGGCGGCTGGAAGTGCTGCACCGGCTGAACCAGCCGGACCAGGACGGCCTGCGGGTGGTGGTCGCGACCGTGCGCAGCCTGATCCAGCCGATGGCGCCCGGGCTCGGCTCGCTCGCCCCGGTCGAGCTGCGGGTCGGCGAGGAGCAGGAGTTCGAGCAGGTGCTCGAGCGGCTGATCGAGCTGGCCTACACCCGGGTGGACATGGTGGAGAAGCGCGGGGAGTTCGCCGTGCGCGGCGGCATCCTGGACGTCTTCGGACCCACGGCCGAGCACCCGCACCGGGTGGAGTTCTGGGGCGACGAGGTCAGCGAGATCCGCATGTTCGCGGTGTCCGACCAGCGGTCGCTGCCGGGCGAAGCGGCCGAGGTCGAGGCGATCACCGCCACGCCCTGCCGGGAGTTGCTGCTCACCAGCAGGGTCAAGAGCACGGCTCGCGGCCTCGCCGAGACCTACGCCGCGGACGCCCACCTTGCCGAGATGCTGACCAAGATCGCCGACGGGATCCCGTGCGAGGGCATGGAAGCGTTGATCCCGGTGCTGTGCGAGGGCGAGCTCGACCTGCTCACCGACGCCATGCCGGAGGGCACGCACGTGCTGCTGGCCGATCCGGAGAAGATCCGGACCCGCGCGCACGACCTGGTCCGCACCGGGCAGGAGTTCCTCGAGGCATCCTGGTCGGTGGCCGCCGAGGGGGGCAAGGCCCCGATCGACCTCGGCGCCTCGGCCTACCGCGACCTCGGCACGGTGCGGCGGCACGCGACCGAGGCCGGCAGGGCGTGGTGGACGCTGTCCCAGCTGACCAGCGAGGGTGCCGGGGTCTACCGGGTGGCGATCGAGGCGGCGCCCGGCTACCGCGGCGAGTTCGAGCGGGCGGCGGGCGAGCTACGCGCGCATACCGCCTCCGGTGGGGCGGCCGTACTGGTGGTGGCCGGCGCGGGGACCGCGGCCAGGGCGGTGGAGCAGCTGTCCACGGCCGAGGTACCCGCGACGTTGGCGGCCGACGGGTTGGCCGGGCCGCCGAGACCGGGGGTGGTCACCGTCACCCGCGGTGGGCTTTCCGGCGGTTTCGTCGTGCCGGAGCGTGCGTTGGTGGTGCTCGCCGAGGCCGACCTCACCGGCCGTGGCTCCAGTACCGGACCGTCCACAAGGGACATGAACACGAAGATGCCGTCCCGGCGGCGCAACGCGGTGGATCCGCTGGCGCTCAAGGCGGGCGACTACGTGGTGCACGACCAGCACGGCATCGGCCGGTTCGTGGAGATGGTGCAGCGCACCGTGGGTGGCGCCACCCGGGAGTACCTGGTGCTGGAGTACGCCTCGTCCAAGCGCGGCCATCCCGGTGACCGGTTGTTCGTGCCCACCGACCAGCTCGACGAGGTCTCCCGCTACGTCGGCGGCGAGCTGCCGACGCTGAACAAGCTCGGCGGCTCGGACTGGAAGAACACCAAGGCGAAGGCGCGCAAGGCGGTCAAGGAGATCGCCGCCGAACTGGTCCAGCTCTACGCCGCGCGGCAGGCCGCCCCCGGTCACGCTTTCGGGCAGGACACGCCGTGGCAGGCCGAGCTGGAGGACGCCTTCCCGTTCGTGGAGACCGGTGACCAGCTCGCCGCGATCGACGAGGCGAAGAGCGATATGGCGCGCAGCGTGCCGATGGACAGGGTGATCTGCGGCGACGTCGGTTACGGCAAGACCGAGATCGCGGTGCGCGCCGCGTTCAAGGCCGTGCAGGACGGCAAGCAGGTGGTGGTGCTGGTGCCGACCACCCTGCTCGCCCAGCAGCACCTGAACACCTTCACCGAGCGGATGCAGGCCTTCCCGGTGACCATCAAAGGCTTTTCCCGGTTCACCGACCCGCACGAGGCCGAGCAGACCACCGCCGGGCTCGCCGAGGGCGAGGTGGACATCGTGATCGGCACGCACCGGCTGCTGCAGACCGGGATCCGGTACAAGGACCTCGGGCTGATCATCGTGGACGAGGAGCAGCGGTTCGGCGTCGAGCACAAGGAGCACATCAAGGCGCTGCGCACGCACGTGGACGTGCTGACCATGTCGGCGACGCCGATCCCGCGGACGCTGGAGATGAGCCTCGCCGGGATCAGGGAGATGTCCACCATCCTGACCCCGCCGGAGGACCGGCACCCGATCCTGACCTACGTCGGTGCCTACGACGACAAGCAGGTGGGAGCGGCCGTCCGGCGCGAGCTGATGCGCGACGGCCAGGTGTTCTACGTCCACAACCGGGTGTCCTCGATCGAGAAGGCCGCACGCCGGCTGCGGGAGCTGGTACCGGAGGCCAGGATCGTCACCGCGCACGGGCAGATGAACGAGCACAAGCTCGAGCAGATCATCGCCGGCTTCTGGGAACGCGAGTACGACGTGCTGGTGTGCACCACGATCGTGGAGACCGGGCTGGACATCTCCAACGCCAACACGCTGATCGTGGAACGCGGCGACATGCTCGGCCTCGCCCAACTGCACCAGCTGCGTGGCCGGGTCGGCAGGGGCCGCGAGCGCGGGTACGCCTACTTCCTGTACCCGCCGGAGTCCCCGCTGACCGAGACCGCGCACGACCGGCTGGCCACCATCGCGCAGAACACCGAGCTCGGCTCGGGCATGGCCGTGGCCATGAAGGACCTCGAGATCCGCGGCGCGGGCAACATCCTCGGCGCCGAGCAGTCGGGACATATCGCGGGCGTGGGCTTCGACCTGTACGTCCGGCTGGTCGGCGAGGCGGTGGACGCCTTCCGCAAGGACGCGGGCGCGGGCTCGGGCGAGGAGGAAGGAACGCCCACCGAGGTCCGCGTCGACCTGCCGATCGACGCGCACATCCCGCACGACTACGTGCCGGGGGAGCGGTTGCGACTGGAGGCGTACCGCAAGATCGCCGCCGCCCCGGACGGCGCGGGCCTGGAGGAGGTACGTGCCGAGCTGGTCGACCGCTACGGGCAGCCGCCGGCCCCGGTGGGCAGGTTGCTCGCGGTGGCGCGGTTCCGGCACGCCTGCCGGGCCGCGGGGGTGACCGAGGTGACCTTGCAGGGCAACAACATCCGGCTCACCCCGCTGGCGCTGGCCGAGTCGCAGCTGGTGCGGCTGAAGCGGCTGTACCCGAAGGCCGTCTACAAGTCGGTGACCAGCACGGTGTCGGTGCCCAAGCCGACCGAGGGGCCCGCGGGCGGCCGGATCGGCGCGCCCCCGCTGCGGGATGAGGCCCTGCTGGACTGGTGCACCCAGTTGCTGACCTCGATGACCAGGCAACCGGTCGCTGTGACTCCGTGACCGGTTTCGCGCCGGTACGGTGTTGTGGTCCCCGGGCCGAACTGTGAGAAGGTACGCGTTGTGATGAGGATCATCGGCCGCCCACGGGCTTTGCTTTCCGTTCTTGCCGCGTCGGCACTGCTGCTCACCGGGTGCGGGTCCGGTCCGAGCCAGGTCGACTCCGCCGCCATCGTCGGGGACAGGTCCGTCCCGCTCGGCGAGGTGCAGCACGAGATCCAGTGGTTGCTGGACAACGTGCCCGCCGCGCAGCAGGCGAAACAGCAGCGCAAGTTCGACAACGAGTCCCGCAAGGTCGTGCAGGGCCGGATCGTCCACGAACTGCTGGCGGTGGCCGCGCAGCGGGAGGGGCTGCGGGTCGACGAGCGCGAGGCCACCGAGCTGATCGAGAGCAGCGGCGGCCTCGACGCGGCCGCCAAGGCCGTGCAGATCGAGCCGAGCAGGGTCCACCAGGTCGCCACCGACCAGCTGATGCTGCAGCAGCTCGGGCAGAAGTACCTGCAGCGCCTCTCCGTCGACCTGATCGGCACCACGATCACCGAGGAAGGGCCGGGCGCTACCGCCGAGGACACGGCGCGGGCACTCGGCCGCAAGCTGGCCGCCGACCCGCACAACGCGGCGGAACTGCTGGGCAAGGAAGGCAGGCAGGTACTCGATCGGCGGTTCGTGCTGGCCGAGGCCGTGCAGAGCAGCCCGGAGCTGGCGACCAGCGCGGTGTTCGGCGCCCGCGAGGGAACGGTGCTGGTGATCCAGCCCAGCAGGCAGCAGGGCGGCTGGCTGGTCGCGCTGGTCCGGGACCGGGACACCTCGGGCGCGGCCTCCGGCGGCGGCGCGGCCCAGCAACCCTCGAACCAGCAGGTGCTGTACTCGGTCGGGCTGCGGATGCTGCAGCCGATCGCCGACGAGCTCGGGATCAAGGTCAATCCCCGGTACGGCGTGTGGGATCAGGCCGGGATGACCATCGCGCCGCGCGCGGAGGAGCGCACCGGCTACCAGTTCGAGGCGCGTATTACCGTGCAGCCATGACCCTGCCGCACCCCACCGTGGTGCTCGTGCCGGCGGCCATGCCCGGCGTGCTGCCCGCGGCCGCCTGGCCCGTGTTGCGTGCCGCCGACGCGGTGTACGCCGCGGCCGACCTGCCGGAGGCCACCGCGGGCGCCCTGGACGTCAAGCCCGCGCCGGCCCCGGCCGAGCTGGTGCGGCAGCGGGCCGTCACGCTGGTCGCGGCCTCGGCCGAGGAGCCGGGAGCCGCGGCGCTGATCGCCGCCGGGGCCACGGTGGTCGGCACCCCGGCGCCCGGGCTGGTGCGGGCCGTCGAGGTGATGGACCGGCTGCGTGCGCCAGGCGGGTGCCCGTGGGACGCGGTGCAGACCCACGAGTCGCTGCGGCAGTACCTGGTCGAGGAGACCTACGAGCTGCTCGACTCGATCGAGGACGGCGATCGCGCCGCGATGCGCGAGGAGCTCGGGGACGTGCTGCTGCAGGTGCTTTTCCACGCCAGGGTGGCTGCCGAGCACCCTGCGGACCCGTTCGGCATCGAGGAGGTCGCCGAGGTACTGGTGGACAAGCTCGTCGGCAGGCACCCGCATGTGTTCGCCGGCGCCGAGGTGGTGCACTCGGCCGAGCACCAGCAGTCGCGCTGGGAGGAGCTGAAACAGAACGAGAAGCGTCGTGAGTCCCTTGTGGATGGTGTGGCGTTCGGTCAGCCCGCCGCGGCGCTGGCGGGGAAGCTGGGTCAGCGCACCGGCAGGGCCGAGGTGCCGTTCGACCTGCTCCCCGCGGGAGCGGACGAGGGGGCGAAGCTGTTCCGGCTGGCCGCGGCGGCGCGCCGGGCGGGGATCGACCCCGAGGGCGAGCTGCGGGCGGTGGCCAAGGAGTTCGCGCGGCGGGTCCGCTCGGCCGAGCAGGCCGCCCGTGCGGACGGCAGGGACCAGGCGACCCTGGACGCGGATGGCTGGCGCCGGTACTGGCCGCGCTGACGCCAGTGCTGTCAGGAACGCGCGGCACGACCGGCTCGGCGAGGCCCGGAGTCCGGTCACGGCCGTCACCTCCGCGGGTCGCGCGCCCCGCCTCCCCGCTCGTGGACTCCGCCAAGCGCGCGCTTCTCCACTCACTACCGCAGGTCCCAGCGGTTCTCCGGCGCTCTGTCCCACGTAACCTGAACGAGTGGTCGAACCCGCTCAGTCCGGGCCCGGGGTGACCGAGCCCGCCGCTCGCCCGCCGCGCCGCTACGTGGGCCGGATCGTGCTCACCCTGGCGCTGATCGGCACCGCGATCACCCTGATCCTGACCATCGGTGTGCACCCTGACGAGGCCCCGGAGGAGCCGCCGCTGACCGTGCCGGAGCAGCGGCCCGAGCCGCGGGCGGCCGCGCCGCGGGCCGCGCTGGTCGCCCCGGAGGACCGGCCGAACGAGTCCGATCAGGAGGAGCTGGACGCCTGGGCCGAGCGGGTCGCCGAGGCCACCAGGGTGCCGGCGAGGGTGCTCGCCGCCTACGGGCGGGCCGAGATGTGGCTGCGCAACGAGCAGCCCGGATGCCACCTTTCCTGGGGGACCTTGGCCGGGATCGGCAGGGTCGAGTCCCGGCACGGCAACTTCGGCGGCGCCCGGATCGGCGCGGACGGCCGGACCACGCAGCCGATCGTCGGTGTCCCGCTGGACGGCTCACCCGGGGTCCGGAAGGTCCCGGACACCGACGGGGGGAAGCTGGACGGCGACCGGGCCTGGGACCGGGCCGTGGGACCGTTGCAGTTCCTTCCGGGCACCTGGCGGGAGTGGGGTGTGCGGGCCACCAGGGACGGCGAGCCGCCCAACCCGCAGAACATCGACGACGCCGCGGTGGCCGCGGCCCGCTACCTGTGCGCCGAGGGGCGTGACCTGACCGATCCGAACGGCTGGTGGGACGCCGTGCTCACGTACAACCGGTCCATCTCCTACGCCCAGGACGTGTTCAGTGGCGCCGACGCCTACGCCGCCGCCACCCTCCCCTGAAGGGCCGGTCAGGGTGCAGGGGGTCAGCCGTCGCTCAGGGCTAGGCGGGCGCTGACCTCGCCCACCGCCTCCTGGTACTCAGGAAGCGGGTACATCGCCCAGGCCATCCGCATCTGCCCCAACGCCTCCACCAGCCTGCCGAGCCGTTGCAGGGTCCTGCCGAGGACGAAGCGCGCGTAGTGGTCGGCGGGGTCCAGCTCGATCGTCCTGCTCAACGCCGTCTCCGCATGCCGGAGCTGCGCGGAATGGAAGTACGCGCGGCCGGCGAGTAGTTGCACGCTCGGCTTGTCCGGTTCGGCGTGCAACACCGGCGCCAGCGCCCGCAACGCTTCCAGGGGCGCGTGCCGCACCAGCTCCTCGGCCCGGCGGAACGCCTGGAACCGGGACTCACCGTGCGGTTCGGCTGCTGGTTCCTGATCGACCATGGTGGTCTCGACGGTACTCCCGACCCCGCCGAATCTCGAGCTTTTCGCCGCATGGCGCCCTTTCCAGGTTCCGCGGTCAACCGGTCAACAGCCGGGAGGGCCATACCGACCAACAGGCGGTACTCGCGTTCCGGGGTGAGTCGTGCACGCAGATCCACTGGGTCCGGGGTGCTGGTGCCGGTGAAGGCGATCCCGGTCCCGGCAAGGCCGGATCGCCGCCTGATCGGGGGCCGGCTTCCGCGGACGGCGGCTGTGCCTGATCGGCCGGCGGCCCGGGGACTTGCACGTGCCGATCACCGGCATGATGGACTTGTCCGCCATGAGCGACGACCAGGACAACACTCCGCGATATCTCGGCCTCGCGCCGTATTTGTACTACGCCGACGCCACCCAGGCGCTGGAATGGCTGGTACGGGTGTTCGGGTTCACCGAGAAGCTGCGCTATGAGGACGCCGCGGGTGCCGTGTTCCAGGCCACCGTGGCCGCGGGTGACGCGGAGGTCCAACTGACCTCGGTCGGTCCCGAGTACTGGGAGGCCAAGGGCGTGGACGGCCCGGTGGGCCAGCTCAACGTGGTGTACGTGGACGATGTGGACGCGCAGCACGCCAGGGTCAGCGCCGCGCTCGGGGACCATGTCGAGGTGTCCCGGCCGCAGGACCAGCCCTACGGCGCGCGACTGTTCACCGTGCAGGACATCGGCGGCAACAGCTGGACCTTCTGGCAGCGTGTCTCGGACACCGTCGAGCTGCCCGCGGGCTGGCGGGAAGTGCGCGCGGAATGAGTTCCGCCGCGTGCTACCTGCGTGCCTGCAGCGGGTGATCTCCGCCTGCCGCTACGCTGGGTGCCGACGTCGCTGGCACAACCGGGTGAGGAGTTAAGGCGTGGCGGTCATCGAGCAGGTAGGCGCCCGCGAGATTCTGGACTCGCGCGGCAACCCGACCGTCGAGGTGGAGGTCGCACTCGACGACGGGACGCTGGCGCGGGCCGCGGTCCCTTCGGGGGCCTCGACCGGGGAGTACGAAGCCGTCGAGCTGCGGGACGGCGACAGCTCCCGGTACGGCGGTAAGGGTGTCGAACGCGCGGTCGCGGCCGTGCTCGACGAGATCGGGCCGGACCTGACCGGCGTGGATGCCGTGGACCAGCGCATCGTGGATCAGAAGCTGGTGGACCTCGACGGCACGCCGGACAAGTCGCGGCTCGGGGCGAACGCCATCCTCGGCGTGTCGCTCGCGGTCGCCAAGGCGGCGGCCGACTCCGCTGAGCTCGAGCTGTTCCGCTACCTCGGCGGGCCCAACGCGCATGTGCTGCCGGTGCCGATGTTGAACATCCTGAACGGCGGGGCGCACGCGGACACGGATGTCGACATCCAGGAGTTCATGATCGCGCCGATCGGCGCCGAGTCCTTCCGCGAGGCGCTGCGCTGGGGCACCGAGGTCTACCACGCGCTGAAGGCGGTGCTCAAGGGCCGTGGCCTGGCCACGGGGCTCGGCGACGAGGGCGGCTTCGCGCCGAGCCTCACCAGCAACAGGGAGGCGCTGGACATCATCCTCGCCGCGATCCAGAAGGCGGGCTACACCCCGGGCAGGGACGTGGCGCTCGCCCTGGACGTGGCCGCCACCGAGTTCTTCGCGGACGGTGCCTACACCTTCGAGGGCAACAAGCGCAGCGCCGAGCAGCTGATCGGCTACTACACCGAGCTGGTCAACGACTACCCGCTGGTCTCCATCGAGGACCCGCTCGGCGAGGACGACTGGGACGGCTGGGTGCGGCTGACCGCCGAGCTCGGCGACCGGGTCCAGCTGGTCGGCGACGACCTGTTCGTCACCAACCCGGACCGGCTGGAGGAAGGCATCACCCGCCGCGCGGCGAACGCGCTGCTGGTGAAGGTGAACCAGATCGGCACGCTGTCCGAGACGCTGGACGCGGTGTCCCTCGCCACCTCCTACGGGTACAAGAGCATGATGAGTCACCGGTCCGGGGAGACCGAGGACACCACGATCGCCGACCTCGCGGTGGCCACCGGTGTCGGGCAGATCAAGACCGGCGCACCGGCCCGCAGCGAGCGGGTCGCCAAGTACAACCAGCTGCTCCGGATCGAGGAGACACTCGCCGACGCGGCTCGTTATGCCGGCGATCTCGCCTTCCCGAGATTCACGCCGGAGGGCTGAGGCCGTGGCGGAACGGCGCAGGCCACGGCGCAGGAGTACGGGAGGACGGGCCCAGGGCTCGTCCTCCCGGCGCCCCGAGCGGGCGCGGCGCGAAGGGCGCAGGGCACGGCTGCGGCGCGGGCTCAGCGCGAAGCGTGCCTCCGGCGCGGCCAAGGTGCTCGGCCTCTCCAACACCCGCAGGGCCGCGGTGGTGGCGATCGTGCTGTGTGCGCTGGCGTTCACCATCGCGGTGCCGCTACGGACCTACCTGATCCAGCGTTCCGAGGTCGCGGTGCAGGAGCAGCGCATGGCCGAGCTCGAGCAGGAGGTCGCCCGGCTCGAGGCGCGCAAGGCCGAGCTGTCCGACCCGGCCGAGGTCAAGGCCGAGGCCCGGCGCAGGCTACGGTTCGTGCTGCCCGGCGAGACCCCGTACATGGTGCAGCTACCGGAGGACGAGCGGCGCGCGCGGCAGCCGGGCGGTGAGCAGCAGCCCCCGCCGAAGGGCACCTGGTACGAGCGGCTCTGGGACAGCGTTTCTCGCTAGTCTCCCACCAGCGTTCCCACCAGTGTTCCCGCCCGTGATCCCACCGGTATCCCGCTCGTCGGCTTCCGCCATGGCGGTCCTAAGCTCACCCGGGTGAGCAGTACCGAGTTGCCCCGGCTGGAGCCGGTGTCCGAAGCCGACCGGGCGGTGATCGCGGAGCAGCTCGGCCGGCCGCCGCGTGCCCTGCGCGCGGTGGCCGCGCGGTGCCCGAGCGGTCATCCATCGGTGGTCCAGACGAACCCCCGACTGGAGAACGGCACCCCGTTCCCGACCCTGTACTACCTGACCTGCCCCAGGCTGGCCTCGCTGGTGGGCGGGTTGGAGGCGTCCGGGCTCATGCGCGAGATGACCGAGCGGCTCGGCGCCGATCCCGAGCTGGCGGCCGCGTACCGGCGGACCCACGAGTCCTACCTCGCCCAGCGGGACGCGATCGAACCGCTGGGACACCAGGTCACCGCCGGCGGCATGCCGAACAGGGTGAAGTGCCTGCACGTGCACCTGGCGCACACCCTCGCCTGCGGGCGGGACGTGAATCCCTTCGGCGACGAAACCCTCGAACTGCTCGCCGCGGAGTGGCCTGCGGGAGACTGCGCGCGGTAACGCCTGGCAGGGCGATACTGATACCTGGTCGGGGACGGAACCGAGGTCGGCCCGAGTGACTCGTACTACAGAGTTTTCACACCGGCTGAACAACCATCGGGGTGTACCGCTGTCGTCGGTAGGGGAGTGTGGGGCGTGCGGGTCAATCGGGTACCGGAGGTCGCGGTCGGCGCGATCCGAAGATTCGCGGTGCGGCACAAGGTGGCCACCGCCATGCTCGGTGGGACCCTCGCCGTGCTGCCCGCCTTCGCCGCCGGCGGTGGCACCGCGAACTGGGCGAACACCGCCAGCACCGAACACAGCGCGAATCTCGCGCTGGTCGGCGGCTACGACCCGGGGATCAGCCGGGTCGGGGTGGACGGCAGCCTGCCCGAGCAGCCCGACCCGGAGACGCTGCCCGCCTACGAGTTGCCGAGCGGCCCGTTGGGTATTCCGGGTTCGGCGTTGAAGGCGTACCGGAACGCGGCGGATATGGTGGGGGTTGAGCAGCCGGGGTGCCGGATTGATTGGGCTTTGATCGCGAGTATCGGTCGGATCGAGTCGAATCATGCGCGTGGTGGGTATGTGGATGGGGACGGGAACACGTTGGAGCCGATTCTGGGTCCGGTGTTGAATGGTGTGGGTCCGGTGGCGGCGATCGCGGACACCGATGGTGGGCGGTATGACGGGGATGCGGTGTGGGATCGTGCGGTGGGGCCGACGCAGTTCATTCCGTCGACGTGGCGGGGGTATGCGGCGGATGGTAATGGTGATGGGGTTTCGGATCCGAACAATATTTATGATGCGACGGTGGCGACGGGGCGGTATTTGTGTTCGGGTGGGTTGGATATGGCGGTGGATGGTGAGTTGCGGGCGGCTGTGTTTCGGTACAATAATTCGCGGACGTATGTGAATACGGTGGTTTTGTGGGCGGAGGCGTACCGGCAGGGGGTGACGCCCACCCCGGACAGCGAGGTCCCCGTCGGCGCGCCCGAGGTGAACAGCACGACCCCGGCACCCGGCGCGGTGCCCCCGCCGCCGACCCCGGCGCCGGACCTGCCCGGTTCCACCGGTCGACCGAACCCGCCCACCGGTACCGGCGACAACCAGCTTCCCGGGGAGAGTTCCTCGCGGACGGCGACCACGACCTCGCAGGACCCGCCCACCTGCGAGACGACGACCACGACCACCACGACCACCACGACCACGACCACGTCGACCACCACGAACCCGGACTGCGAGGGGGACGACGACCCCGAGGACGATCCCTCCGGCGAGGTGACCGGCACGTCGACGGACTGAGTCCTGGCCGGTGGTTACCCTTTGGCCATGCCTCGTGTTGCCGCCATCGACTGTGGAACCAACTCCATCCGCCTGCTGGTCGCCGAGCTGACCATCCGGCAGAACGGCACCGTCGACCTGCGTGACCTGCATCGGGAGATGCGGATCGTGCGGCTCGGCCAGGGTGTCGACGCGACCGGGCGACTCGCGCCGGAGGCGCTGGAGCGCACCAGGGCGGCACTGGTCGGCTACGCCGCCGTCGCGCGGCGCGAGGGCGCCGAGCAGGTCCGCATGGTCGCGACCTCGGCCACCCGGGACGCGAGTAACCGGGACGAGTTCTTCGCCATGACCCGCGAGGTACTCGGCGTCGAGGCCGAGGTGATCACCGGCGACGAGGAGGCGCGGCTGTCCTTCACCGGCGCGGTCGGTGAACAGGATCCGGGCGACGGCCCGTTCCTCGTCGTCGACGTCGGCGGCGGCTCGACCGAACTGGTGCTCGGCACCTGGGACGGGCGGCAGGCCGAGGTCAGCGCGGCCCGCTCGGTGGACATCGGCTGCGTGCGGATCACCGAACGTGCCTTGCGCACCGACCCGCCGACCGATGCCGAGGTCGCCGCGGCCCGCGAGTTGGCGGCCGAGATCCTTGCCAAGGCCTACGACATGGTGGACGTGGCGCGGGCCGCCACCTGGATCGGCGTGGCCGGCACCATCACCACCCTGTCCGCGGTGGCGCAGGAGCTGCCGGAGTACGACTCCGGGCGCACCCACCGGTCCAGGCTGTCCCGAGCGGACATCGACGGGGTCGCCGGGAAGCTGCTCGGTGTCGACCATGAAACCCGGGCGGCCAACCCGGTGATCCACCCCGGCCGGGTGGACGTCATCGGCGGCGGCGCGGTGATCGTGCAGGTACTCGCCGAGCAGTTCGCCGAGCGCGGCGGGCCCGCCGACCTGGTGGTCAGCGAGCACGACATCCTGGACGGCATCGCGCTCAGCCTTGCGTGACCCGGCCTGACCTGGCTCGGCCGTTCGGACCCCATACTTTCGTCGGGTCTTGGGCGCCCACGCGTGTGTCTCCCGGTAGGGCGACCTCCACCACTGCCGAGGAGGAAAACGAGTGAGAAGATCAAAGCTTTTCCTGGCAGCGCTGGCCGTACCCCTGGTCGGCGGGATCACCGCGGTCGCCGCGCCCACCGCGGCGGCGCAACCACAGTTGGCAGGCCCGGCCACCGAGTTCACGGTGCTCGCGGCCGAGGGGCAGAGCGTCGGAGCGGCCGAGCAGGCGGTCCGGGAGGCAGGCGGAACGGTGTTGCGCAGCAACACGGCGGTCGGCCTGATCACCGCGACCGCGCCGGCGAGCGGCTTCGCCGAGCGGATGGCCGCCGCGCCCGAGGTGTTCGGGGCCGCGCAGGCACGACCGATCGGTAAGGCGCCGACGAAGAAGGCCGCGCCGGATCCGGACAAGGTGGAGAAGGAGCACCACCGGGCCGCACCCGGCCACGCGCGTTCCGGTCGGAAGCCGGCCGAGCCGGTGGGCACCGACCCGCTGGACGACAAGCTCTGGGGGCTGAAGTCCACCCGCTCCGACCTGGCGCGGAACAAGCAGCCGGGGGACCGGCGAGTCAAGGTGGGCGTGATCGACACCGGGGTGGACGGCTCGCACCCGGACATCGCGCCGAACTTCGACGCCGCGGCGTCGCGCAACTTCACCAGGGACATCCCGGCCGACGAGAACGGCACCGAGGTGGACGGGCCCTGCGAGTTCCGCGGCTGTGTCGACCCGGCCGATCACGACGGCAACGGGCACGGCACCCACGTCGCGGGCACCATCGCGGCGGCGGCGGACGGCTTCGGCGTCTCCGGTGTGGCGCCGAAGGTGAGCCTGGTGAACATCCGGGCCGGGCAGGACTCCGGGTACTTCTTCCTGCAGCCCGCGGTGGACGCGATCACCTATGCCGGCGACGCGGGCATCGACGTGGTGAACATGTCCTTCTACATCGACCCGTGGCTGTACAACTGCACCTCGAACCCGGCCGACACGCCGGAGCAGCAGCGGGCGCAGCGCACCACCATCGCCGCGGTCAACCGGGCGCTGGGCTACGCGCACCGCAAGGGCGTCACGCTGGTCGCCTCGCTCGGCAACTCGCATATCGACCTCGGCGACCCGCCACCGGACAGCAGCAGCCCGAACTTTCCGGCGGGCAACGAGCACGACCGGGATATCGACAACGACAGCTGCGTCACGCTGCCGATCGAGGGCTCGCATGTGCTCGGGGTCGGCTCCTTCGGCCCGTCCCAGGCCAAGGCCGACTACTCCAACTACGGCGAGGAGCAGATCTCGGTGTCCGCCCCCGGCGGGTACTACCGGGACTTCTTCGGCACCGACTGGTTCCGCACCAATGAGAACCTGATCCTCTCGGCGTACCCGCGCAACATCGCCGTCGCCGAGGGCGCGGTGGACGAGGACGGCAACGTCACCCCGGAGGGCGAGGAACTCGGCGTGCAGAAGGCCACGGCTCCGGACGGCCGGGTGGGGTACTACCAGTATCTCCAGGGCACCTCGATGGCCTCACCGCACGCCAGCGGGGTGGCCGCGCTGATCGTGTCCGAGTACGGCAAGTGGCGACGCGGCGGGTTCGGCTTGGCGCCGAACGCCGTGCAGCGCGTACTCGAGGGCACGGCGGCGGAGATCCCGTGCCCCGTGCCCCGCACCGTCGACTACCTGGACGAGGGTCGGGACGAGTCGTACACCGCGACCTGCACCGGTAACCCGGAATTCAACGGCTTCTACGGCAACGGTGCCGTGGACGCCTACTCCGCCGTGACCCGCGGCGCCCGCTACCTCCGCTGATAACCCCTGCTGTGAGTGACCCGTTCATCGCGAGATCCGCGGTGAACGGGTCACTCGCTGCGGTCGCCTGCTACCTGGGCCGGAGGAACCCGCCGTGGTCCAGCGCCGCCCGGATGAAGTCGCCGCCGATCTCCTGAGCCTCGTCGGCATGCCCGCGGACACGGGTGGGCCGGTCGTCCGGCTGGTCGATCACCCGGTCCCCTTCCGCGTGGGGGTGCTGCCAGTGCCCGCCGCAGTCGCGGGTGCAGGGCACCTCCACGGTGCGCAGCACGCCATCCGGACACGGCTGTTGCCAGGACATCGTGCCGGTGTCCTGGCAGAGGTCGCAGGTGGGTTGGCTAGTCATACACCTCGCCCGTCCCTCCGCACCGTGTGCAGTATGCCGAGCGACTCTCGTCGTTCGGGTCGAGCCCGTTGCCGAGGCAGATCGGACATGTACGTGGTCCCGCCATAGCAGGGCCATCGGCAAGCCCGCCCCGGCACACAAGAGGCCGAACGGGTGCCGAACGGGTTCAGCGGCGCGCCGAGGCCCGGGAGCGTTCCCACGGGGGAGGCGGAGAGACGGAACGCCCTCGGGTCGGGGAGGGGAACCGGCAGCGTCCGGGGCTCAGCAGCCGCACCACCACCCGGCAGACAGGCCGATCGACTGCACCAGCGATACCGCCAGGGCGAGCAGCACCAGCACCAGCAGCGGCCGGTCCTGCCGCGGGATCATCGGCGCGCTCCGCTCGCCCGGCCACCGCGTGCCGCCTCACGAGCTGCATCGTCCTGCGCCTCGTGGAACTCCTCGCACCGGGTGGCGTGCTCGGCGGTCGGGTAGGTCGCCTTGCAATGCCAGCAGGTCCGGGCCTCCCGCGCCAGCCGGTCCCACCCGGCGACATCGGCCCTGTCCGCGCGCAGCGACGCGAACTCACGCGGCGGCCGATGCCTGCGCCTCACCGCGGCACCCCTTGCCACCCGCCCCAGCCGCCGAGCACCGGCGGCACATCGGTCAGCTCGGCCCGGCGCCGCTCCGCATAGGCCGCGCACGTCTGGCATTTCGGCGGGTCGACCGTCACATGGTCCTCGTGCACGATCCGCTGATCGACGCACGCGATGATCCCCCGTATCCCGCCGTTCTCCCGACCGCGGGAGTAGCCGGTGATGTAGTGCAGCTCGCCCCGCCACGCAAGCCATCCCGGAGGGGACGAGGGCCAGTCGCCGTCCGTCATAGGACGAACGCTAAGCGCGATGTGACGCGCTTGTGTTTACAAACTGTCAACCCCTGTGAGCCGATGTTTCAGGCTCTCCAGCTCCCAGGAACGGCGCTTCACTCTGGTGTCCAGCTCCGCGAGCAGCTCCCGGGATACTGGGTCGTGGCGAATGCGCTGCGGAGCGATTCGGTCCGCAAGGTCCAGATGCCGCACCGCGTCGCCGTCGCGCGCGCCCTCGGCCTGCGCGTAGGCACGTGCCAGGTCGAAGTGCAGGGCCGCTTTCCGGTCAGCCGTGACCAGATTCGCGTCATAGCCTGGAGTTCGGGCGATCGTCTCGGCGCGCTCGGTGCCTTGCCCGAGCTCGACCGCGACCGACAACGACCACGCCTGTACGTTGGCCGGGCCGAAGGTGAACTGGAGCGCATTGCGCTCACCGGTACGTTCGGCCAGCTCGGCCGCCGCCTGGAGATGGGTAGCGGCCCGGTCGGCGTCATGGTCTTTGGCGGCCATCTGCGCCGACGACAGATGCAGCATGCCCGCAGCCTCGGCCGGACCTGTGTACTTGGCTTCTGGATCGACATACTCCACTTCCGCAAGCGCCGTACTGGCGACCCGTTGCGCCCTGTGTCGTGCGCCGAGCCGACTCAGGGCGCCTGTGCCTGTCATCGCTGCGAACGCCGACAGCGCCGGGTCATCTAGCCGCCGTGCGGCATCCTGCGCGCGCCTGGCAGCCGTCACCGCTAGGTCGTAGTTGCCAAGCGACCGCGCATTCCCCGCGGCGACGAAGCACGCCTCGACCAAAGCGGCGAGCGCGGCCCGCCGAGTGTCGGGCTCGCCGGTCACCGCGTGCACGTGAAGTTCGGTCAGTAGGTCGCCGAGGTCGTATCCAGCCAGGGAGTAGAGTGAATTCGCCGAGTGCTCGTTCGACACGCGCGCCAAGCGGGCGAGTTGCTCGACCGGTCGCGCGGGCACGTCCGGCACGTCCTCTAGCGTAGCGTCGTACAACGCTACCGAGATCGGCGGCAATGTGGCCAGCGCTTCTGCGCTTACTCGGTCACCGGGCAAATAGGGCTGTCCGGTGAGGTCGATCACCGCGCAACCGAGCGCATTGGCCAGATCTTCGAGCAGGCCGCGCCGCTCGAAACGGCGTTCGCCGCGCTCCAGTAAGGATAGGTACGCCTTCGAGATACCGGCCAACCCGGCCGCAGTGTCGAGACTCAAGCCCCGCCGACGACGGATCGCCCGGACGCGCTGGCCGATCTCGGTTGGTTCTCCATGTGAGCGTGCCGGCACGAGCAACCTCTTCGCGGAATCGCCCTCCTCGCGTGCCCCGGCCCGTCGACCGGGGCGTTCCTCCGCGAAGAGGTGCACCACCAGGGTAGCCACTACCCGATCGGGTGAACACGGTCAGGCTAGCTGTTCTGGCAGTAGGAGTCGGCGAGCGCGTTGGCCACAGCTTGCGCATTCTCTGCGATCCACCGCTGTGCCGTGTACTCATAGTGTCCGTTGAGTGGCGTAAGGAGGTGAGCGGCGACCATCGGTTCGTCGTACTTGATCTTGAGGCACACGTCTTCTGCGATCAATTCAGCCTGGCGGACCGCAGTTGACTTCAGCGGAGGCGTGACCCCTTGGACTTCGAGGAAGCGCAGAAAGAGATCAGCGGCGTCGCGTGATGTTGTTGGCTGGGTCGTGGTTGATACGGCGGGCGTTGCCGGAGATGGCGTGGTCTCGTCGGTTCCGCACCCCCCGAGAAGGATGGCAAGCGCCACGGCCGCGATGAGCCGCATGGATGGACCTCCGGTCCCGGGCAATTTGGTGGATTGGCTGTGTTGTTGAGCCTTGCCATAAACTTCGTCGCGTGATCGGAACTGGCGAAGCTAGGATGCGTTGAATGAAACGCAGCAAGATCACCGTCTCAGCGGCGGTCTGAGGCTGGACTGCCACGGCGGGCCGGCCAGCGGAAGCGCCGTGGTGATGTGCTGAGGCATTGGTCCTCCTGGTTGGTCGTGAGTATTCGGGGGATCGGCTTTGTCGCGCTTGATCGTTACCGCTGATGGGTGGTTGTTGCGGAGTTGTCACCAGACGGCGCCAGGCGCGGTGGATCACGACTCGGCTCCGCTGACCTGTTCGAGGAGAGCTTGATGCGCCGCACTGCGGGTGGTGTCAAGACCGCTGTTTCAGCGGGTGGCAGTGTCGCTGTCTTCGCGCCAGCACGCCCACCACTCCCGGCCGCCGTACCGTTACCCGTTCCGCTCACGGTCGTCGTCGACCCACCCGATCCATTGGTTGTCGACATAGGACGACGTGCTTACGAAGACCAAGCTTGGGTGCTGGTTGTGGCATGGAACGAACATGGGTATCTCTCAGGTGTAGGCCCCTTTGGCCCCATGTTTGCCCCATGCTCGTGTTGAGCTAGATCATCGCGAGCTACCGGTTCGAGCTGGTGGCGATGAACCTGCCGAGGTCGCGACCCTGCTGCTGGCGGCTGGGCTCGTGCACGTACATCATGTGGCCCGCCGGGTAGTAGGCCGTCTCCACGTTCTCCCGCAACTCGGCGGGAATCCTCAGGTTCGCGAGCACGTGCTCGGCCGCGTAGTACGGCGTGGCGCCGTCGTAGTGGCCGAGGGCCACGTGCACCTTCAGGTGCGGGTTGGCCCGCATCGCCGAACTGAGGTCGTCCACGACGGACACCGGTCGCCCGGTGTAGTCGGCGTACGCCCACGCCTTGTTCACGTCCACCGACAGGATCTGGTACGGCAGGTCGTTGGCGTAGCCCAGCTCGGCCCGCACGTAGTGGTTGAACGCCGCCGAGTAGGCGCCGACGATCCGGGAGATCGACGCGTCGTCGCTCATCAGCTCCCTGCCGCCGTCCGGCTCCCAGGTGGTGAACCGGCCGTCCATCCGGCCGGTGACCAGCCCGCGCTCCCGCAGCAACTCGGTGAAGAAGCGCAGATGTTCGATGCGCAGGTTCACCCGATCCACATAGGACTCGCTGAGCCCGGTGAGTGCGGCGAGCCTGCGCACCGCCTCGGTGCGCTCCGCATCGGTCAGCCGCGCCCCGCGCTGCAGCGCCCACGGCAGGTCCCGGGAGGCGAACTCCTCGGCCTCGGCCAGCAGTTCCGCCAGCGGCCGGTTGCCGTGCACGCCGTGGTAATGCGCGATCGCGGCGTAGGTGGGCACGTACAGCGAGTACGGCAGGTCGTTGCCCTCGACGAACCGGATGGTGCCCATGTCCAGCACGGAGGAGATCAGCAGCAGCCCGTTCAGGTAGAGGCCGTGCCGGTCCTGCAGGTGCGCCGCGAGGCCGGCCGCACGCAGGGTGCCGTAGGACTCACCGGCCACGAACTTCGGTGAGAGCCAGCGCTCGTTCCGGGACACCCACAGCCGGATGATCTCGCTGATCGACTCGATGTCCGGCGCGACGTCGTGGTACTCCTTCGGCTTCTCCCCGGTGACGGCACGGGAGTAGCCGGTGGAGACCGGGTCGATGAACACCAGGTCGCTGTGCGCCAGCAGGGTGTCCGGATTGTCGGCCAGCCGGTACGGCGGCGGCTCGGGGGCGTTCACGTCGCCGGCGACCGCGCGCCGGGGCCCGAGCACCCCCATGTGCAGCCAGATGCTGGACGAACCGGGACCGCCGTTGAAGGCGAAGGTGACCGGCCGGGAGCCGGGCTCGGCACCGTCGAGGGTGTAGGAGGTCAGGAACACCTCCGCCTTGGCGAGGTGCCCTTCGAACTTGTCCTTGGTCAGAACCTCTTTGCGCAGCACGATGCGGCCCGTTCGCGTGGTGTACGCCAGCTCCTGGCCGTCGATGGTGATGGTGTGCTGCTTGGTGACCAGGTCGTCGGTGGGCTCGTCCCGCTTGGCGTCCTGCTCGGCTTGTGGCTCTGCGGTCTCCGTGGAGGTCTGTGACATGTCTCCAACCTAGATCAAGCGACAATGTCGGGGTGAGTACCTTTCCCGCCACGCTGGCCGCGCTCGACGCCGCGGTCGGCGAGTGCCGGGCCTGCCCGCGGCTGGTGACCTGGCGCGAGCGGGTGGCCGAGACCAGGCGTGCCGCGTTCGCCGATGAGGAGTACTGGGGGCGTCCGGTTCCCGGCTTCGGCCCCGCGGACGCGGCGTTGGCCGTCGTCGGGCTGGCACCCGCCGCGCACGGTGGCAACCGGACCGGGCGGATGTTCACCGGGGACCGGTCCGGTGACGTGCTGTTCCAGGCGCTCTATGACGTGGGCCTCGCCTCCCGGCCGGAGTCCACGCATCGCGGTGACGGGCTCGAGCTGCGTGGCACGCGGGTGACCGCACCGGTGCACTGCGCGCCACCCGCCAACCGGCCGACCCCGGCCGAGCGGGACGCCTGCCGCCCGTGGCTGGTGCGGGAGCTGGAACTGCTCCGGCCGACCCTGCGCGCCGTGGTCGTGCTCGGGGGTTTCGGCTGGCAGGCCTTGCTGCCGGTGCTGGATCAGTGCGGCTGGACCGTGCCGCGGCCACGGCCCCGGTTCGGCCACGGGGCGCGGGTCGTGCTGGACGGGTTACCGGTGTTCGGCTGCTACCACGTCTCCCAACGCAACACCCAGACCGGGACGCTGACCCCGGCCATGCTGCGTACCGTGCTGCACGAGGCGGGGTCCGCCGCGGGCCTCGCCCGGTAGCCGTGGGCGCACCCGGGGTGAGCGGCACTGAATCGTTTCGGTCGTCGCGGCGACGCTGGTCACAGCGGATCGGGGTCCCCGAGCGACCTGCCCGGATGGGTGGGAGTATGACGGTATGGCCGCAGTGAAGTCGGAACCGACTCGGATCTTGATTCTCGGTGGGGGATACGTCGGGCTGTACACGGCGTTGGGCCTGCAGAAGAAGCTCCGGGCCAACGAGGCGTCCGTCACCGTCGTCGATCCCCAGCCGCATATGACGTATCAGCCGTTCCTGCCGGAGGCGGCGGCTGGTGCCATCGAGCCCCGGCATGTCGTCGTCCCGCTGCGGCGGGTACTCAAGCGCTGTCACGTGCTGACCGCGCGGGTCACCGGCATCGAACACGAGCGCAAGTCCGTCACCGTCGAGGCCGCCGACGGGCACACCGAGCACCTTTCCTACGACGTGCTGGTGGTGGCCCTCGGTGCGGTCGCCCGGATCCTGCCGATTCCCGGCCTGGCCGAGCAGGGCATCGCCTTCAAGACCATCGGCGAGGCGATCTACCTGCGCAACCACGTGATGACCAAGCTGGACGAGGCCGCGAGCACGCTCGACCCGGAGCTGCGCAAGCGTTTGCTCACGTTCACGGTGGTCGGTGGCGGGTTCGCCGGCATCGAGGCGCTCGCCGAGCTCGAGGACATGACCCGGTTCGCCACCCGGTACTACGAGAACATCGAGCCGGAGGACATCCGGTGGGTGCTGGTGGAGGCGGCAGGCCGGATCCTGCCCGAGGTGCGCGAGACCCTCGGCGTGTGGACCGCGGAGCAGCTGGAGAAGCGCGGCATCGAGGTCTACCTTTCGACGGCGGCCAAATCCTTCGAGGACGGGTACGTCCAACTCTCCGACGGCACCGAGTTCGAGAGCGACACCATCATCTGGACCGCCGGGGTCAAGGCCAACCCGGTGCTGGCGGGCTCCGACCTACCGGTGGACAAGCGCGGCCGGATGCAGGCCACCGCCGGCCTGCAGATCGTCGGCCATCCGGACGCCTGGACGGCGGGCGACAACGCCGCCGTACCGGACCTCTCGCGCACCGAAGAGGACCCCACCGCGACCTGCCCGCCGAACGCGCAGCACGCCGTCCGCCAGGCACGGCACCTCGCGAAGAACATCATCCGGGTCGTTCGTGGCGGGCAGCCGAAGGACTACTTCCACAAGAACCTCGGCGCGGTCGCCAGCCTCGGCCTGCACAAGGGCGTCGCGGACGCGCTGCGCCTCAAGATCAAGGGCTTCCCGGCCTGGGTGTTTCACCGCGCCTACCACGTCAAGGCGATGCCGACCTTCAACCGCAAGGTCCGGATCACCATGGACTGGCTGCTGGGCGGCCTGTTCCGCCGGGAGGTCATCTCGCTCGGGCAGATCAACTACCCGAAGGAAGAGTTCGACAGGGCGTCCAAGTCCTCCTGAGCCTGCTTGGCATAAGCTGTACCGTGCCCCCGTAGCCCAACCGGCAGAGGCAGTCGACTTAAAATCGACACAGTGCGGGTTCGAGTCCCGTCGGGGGTACGTACACGCTGGTGAGCGGCTTGTGGGAGTGGGGCGGAGTGATCGTGCGCCCCACTTACGCCCCACAAACCCGCTGACCCTCACAACACGTTTTCCAACGCGGTCGCCGCATCCGTCGAAACCGCGCCACGACCCATGTAGACGTCCTGCGTGAGCGACGGCCGAGCGTGCCCGAGCTGATCAGCGATCACCCGAGCCGACAACCCCGCCTCATCCATGATCGTGGCCGCTGTCTTCCGGAACACGTGCGACGTGACCCACGCGAACCCCTCACTGCCCCGAGCCTCCCGCAGCGCGCGCCGGGTGTTCGAGGGGTCCCGCAGACCTCCGTACGTATCCGGGAACACAGGACTGTCCGGCGCACGGTTCTCGGCTTGCGCCGTCTTCCAACGCAGCCGCAGCATGTCTACCGCCCAGGTGGGCAGCGCGAGCAGCCGTTCACCGGACTCCGATTTGGGATCGGTACGGCGCAGGCCCTCGCCGCGAACCCGCACTACCGTCCACGCGATGGCCACCGTTCCCGCGTCGAGGTCCACGTCTTCCCAGTACAGAGCCAGCGCTTCGCCGATCCGTACGCCGGTTGCCATCAGGAACCGAGTCAGGTCCGGCAAGTCCTTGCCTACCGCCCTCGGATCAAGCTCCAGTTGAGCCAGCCAGGACCGGCGTTCGTCCGGACTCAAAGCACGCGCCTTCTTACGTGACCCGCCCTCGATCGGCTCGATCTCCCGTATCGGGTTGGTCGTGAGCGCACCATGCCGGACGGCGTAGCGCAGCACACCACCCACCACTGCCCGCGCAGTTCGAGCGTGCGCGGCACTCGCCTTCTGCCGGACGACCGGAAAGAACCGGTCGAGCCGCGGAACGGTTACCTCACTCACTCGCAGTTCCCCGAAGGCCGATAGGACGTGGTTATTGAGCATGCTCCGGTAGTTGTCCAAGGTCCCGGTAGCACGCTCACCGTCAGCGACTCGTCGTTCCTGCCAGGCGAGCCAGCGTTCGGCGACTTCGCGGAAACGGCTTCTGCCGGTGATGTCACCGCCGGTCGGCGTTTGCAGCTCACTCGCAATGGCGCTCTTGAGTTCCCGCTCAGCCTTCGTTTTGCTGGCTCCCGAGCGGCTCAGGTCTCGGACTACGCCGTCGTAGCCCCGATAGCGAGCTTTCGCACGGTAGCCCTTTGCGAGCTTGACGAACCGGATCGTGCCGTGCGTCCCCACGGCCAATGGCGGCCGTCCCATCAGACAGCCCCTTGTTGTTCGACCCAAGCGTCAACGTCTTGGGGTCGGTAGCGGATGTGTTTGCCGATGCGGCGGCCGGTGGGGCCGTAGCCTTTGGTGCGCCATTGGTAGAGGGTGTTTTTGGGTACGCCGAGGTAGGTGGCTACGTCGTCAACGGTCCACAGTGTGTGGTTCATGGTTGGTTCTCCTGGTGGTATTGGTGTTTGCGGTGGTCGCGGATGCGTTCGGCGATGCCTGCGGCGAGTTCGCGTTCGGCGTCGCTGTGGTATCCGGCGCCTTGGAAGCGCCAGTCGTTGATCACGGCGACGGTGCCGGGGTCGAGGCCGAGTCGGTCGAGGGTGTCGGCCAGGCGCCAGGCTTGGCGGTCGCCGCGGATGGCGCGGAAGGTGGTGGAGTAGCGCTGTGATTTGGTGAGGAAGTGGCCGCGGAAGCCGAGCATGTGGGTCCAGCGGCGCAGGTTCAGCCGGGCGTAGCGCTCGTGTCCGCCGAGGTCCCAGCAGGTGCGCATGATGCGCCGGTGATGCTCCGACACCCGGACGTGTTCCAGGTCCAGTTCGGAGCGGATGGGGCGGTCCGCGGCTTCGCTCTTGCCGGTTCCTTTGGTGGCGTATTTGGCGATGTAGGCGGCCAGGCGTTGTTCGCTGATGTGGCCTTGCTCGTCTTCCAGCTCCGCCGCGGTAGCCGGCTGGATGCGCCGTTGGTCGATCTGGCTTCCCCAGGTCAGTGCGAGTCGCGTGCCGTCCGGCCGGGCTGTCTCCACCCGCACCGCCGGTACCGCGGCAGCGATCGCCGTCTCGAGTAGGTCTGAGGTGGCCCAGGCCGGTGCGGGATCGGCCGGTCCTTCGGGGCCGTCCAGCCGGACGACGGCGTGGAAGTGGATCAGCCCGCGCCGCTGGTATTCGGCCACTTTGCTGTAGGAGACCCGCAGGTGATGGCGCAGGTCTCGTACGGGGATGCCCGCGTGTTTGGCCAGCTCGCGGCGTAGTCGCATGGTGAAGCGTTGCCAGAGCACCCCGGCGTGGGCTTGCCACAGGACCGATCCGGTGTAGTCGTAGCTTTCCGGGTCGAGTGGGGTGCCCACGCGGGTGTCGGCGTCGTGGTGGTGCTCGCCGCAGCGGCAGGGGATGCGGCGGCCGCGGTGGCTGGTGCGGGCGGTGTGTACCGGGCCGAAGGAGGGTGCGGTCAGGGTGGCGAAGGTGCGGGGCTTGCTGGTGACGGTCTCGGGGATGTTCTTGGCGCCGCCGAGTAGCCCGGCCCGCAGCAGGTGGAAGGCGTCGGCGGCGTAGCGGTCGGAGCAGGCCGGGCACACGCTGGCTCGCCGGTTGCCGCAGGGGGTGAGGATGTCCCCGCCGTGGTGGTGCAGGACCCGGCCGGTGGTGGCGTCCTGGTACTGGGTGGCGCCGGCCAGCCGGATGGGTTGGGCGCAGCCGTTGACGCTGTGAACTTTGGCGCGCCAGGTGGTGTAGTCGCGGGAGCGGACCCGCTGGAGGATGCGGTCTTCGAGGGTGAGCACAGGTGCGGCTCCGATCCGGGGTTGAGGCACCGGGCCGCCCCGGGGGTAGCCGCACCAGAGCCCGGGGCGTGTCCGGCTGGTGTGGCTATGCCCCGGGGGAGGAGGGTGCGGAGGAGGGTTTCTAGGAGTGTGGGTGGCCGTTGTTGCTGGTCAAGGTCGCGAGGATCTGACCGGCGAAGGTTTCGGACACCCTGGTCGCTGCGCGGATGTCGCTGGTGGTCGGTTCGCGGCCGTCACGGCGGCAGTCGGCCACGACATCAGCGACCTTGTCGGCGATCTCGGCGGGTAGCCGCAGCCGCGGCACCGTGACCGGGGCCGCCGGGGTGGTCTCGCCGGTCGGAGCAGGCTCCGGTTCCCGGTTCGCTGGCGTGGCTGGGGTGGTGTGGTGGGTGGCGCGGCGCATGAGGAGTTTGACCACCACGAGGAACCCGAGTGCGGGCATCGCGGCCAGGAGCCACCCTGCCGGTGTGGGTTCGGCCAGCGCGACTTGGGCGGCCATTTGGATGCCGAAGGCCACCACCAGCACCACCATCGGGAAGGTCACCGGCCGATGCGGCCCCGGTTGGGCGCGGTCGCGGTGGATCTCGAATCCGGCGACCACGGCCATGCCCTCGATCACCACGGCGTCGGCCCAGGCCAGCCATCCGGTTTGGCCGTGGTGGACAGCCCAATCGTGGGTATGTTTGAACCCCGCGGCCGCGCCGATCCCCCCGAGCACCACCGTGACCACGACCCGGATCACGGTCACCAGTGACCACCGCCGGGGTGGACTGTCCCTGTTAGACATGAGGATCGTCCCCTTTGCGGATCTAGAGACGTCCGGTGCGGAAGCGTTCGGCTTCGATCCGGAAGATGTCCGCCAGCGTCTCGAAGTGGTTCTTGATGTCGTCAGCCATCTCGGCGAGACGCTCGTCTACGAACCAGAACTCGCCGTGACGCTGGGCGCTCTCCCGTTGGCGAAGGTCGTAGTACTCACTCGCCCGCCGAAGGACACGGCCGGTCAGTTCATCAAAATTGTTGTGCATGACTACCCTTCCTGGGATCGGTGGAGTGGCGCGAGGCTGGACCAGCGATACAGCAGCGTCCGGCCGCGTTTGGTCAGCCGTAGCGGCGTGACCGGTTTGCGGATGGCGCCGTGATGGCAGGAGACGGTTTCGCGGGCGGGGCAGCGTTGCGCGTAGCCCTGGCTGATCAGGTGATGTACCGCGTCCTCATCGAGGGCCATGCGCACCCGGTCGGTGTCCTCGAACACCACCACCCGGTCGGTGTCATCCAACATGCCGTACCGGTACTGCTCGATTTCAGCCAGTACCTCCACAGCCACCGCCGGGCTCCCCGCACTCGAGCGCGCCCCGCGTCGCGTCTTGGCCGGTGGGCACGCCCGTCCCGCCGCTGTCGCGGCCTGACCGGTAGGGGTGCCGAACAGGTCGAGTTGATCGCTCACCACCGTCCCCCTCTCGCCGGGGTGTCGCGTTCGTGGCGGGCGAGGTCACGCAGTACGAACCAGGCACCGCACAGCACCCCGACCACGAACAGGGTGGTGATCCAAAACGCGGGGGAGTTGCCGTGTACGTGGTAGACCAGCCACAGCAGCAGCCCCGCCGGGACGAGTACTCGCGCCCACACCCATGCACGCCAGGCCAGGAATCCGATATGCCACATCGTGCTGTCCCTCCCATCCTTGTTGTGATCTGTCCTCTGTGGTTACGCCGCGCTACGGCGTGCGATCTCCTGCGTGTCAGTGATTGCGCCGTACACCTTGAGCGCTGCGCAGTAGTCCGGGTCCTCGATAACGTCTTCGGTCTCGTAAGAACCCAGACGTTGTTCGGTGTCCTGACGGACCAAGTCGAGCCAATCGGCCGCGCGCGATTGCAAGCGCTGGAAGGCGTCAAGCATGCGCAGGTGCGCGTCCTCGCGGCGGGTCATCAGGCCACCACCCGCAGATCCATCCCGGCACCGTGTTGTCCGTGTTGGACGAAGGCGACGAGTTCGGCGATCTCGGCATCGGTGGTGTAGGCACTGCGGAACCGCATCGGGACCCGCGAGCGGGGCCGGATGACGTAGCCGATGCCCGCGGTTTCCTCCCCGTCGGGGATCTCATCAGCCAGCGCGCCCCGCAGCCGGGCACCGTCACCAAGCACCATGTCCACATGGGAGGCCGAGGTGACCCGCAGGCAGATGCGCACGGTGAACAGGTCCCGCACCGGCACTGTGTCCTTCGTCGGCTCCTGAACCAGCCCGTGCATCGAATGCCCGGTCGCCCGCCCTTGGGAGCCGACCAGCGCCAGCAGCTTCCGCAATTCCCGCGCGTCGGCACCGTCGCCGTAGGCCAGCAGTGCCCCGATCTCATCCAGAATCAACAGATTCAGCGGGGTCTCCCGCGAGACGGTGATCTTGCGCTGACCCTCAGCGGACAGACGGCGCTGAACCGCCTGCATGTCCGCCACGAAGTTCTCGACAAGCCCCACGCAGTCACCGGTGTCGGTGGCGTAACGGTGCGCGATCGGCGCCAGCGTCGAGAACTCCATCTGCTTGGGATCACAGATCCACAGCCGCACCAGCCCGTCCCGGATCAGCGGCGCCAGGCCCCGCAGCAGCCCCATCGGGATGGAGTTCTTCCCCGCACCCGTGGCCCCGGCGATGAAGGTGTGTCGACCACCCTGCACCCCCAGCCGCAGCTCACCGCCGTACTCATCCTCACCCACATACAAGTCGGTGATGTCCACCGCATCGGTGTCCTGCGGCATGTCGGGTGCGTCGATGACCTCGGTGAACGGTTCCGTCCGCTCGATCACCAGCCCAATCACCCTCGGCTTGACCCGCTCCACCGCGACCCGTTCGGCCTTGAGTGCTTCGGTGAGTTCCGGCAGCTTGGCCTCCCACTGCCGCGCATGCTGACCGGGTGGAATGCGCACCTGCACCGTGTCCACACTCGGCGAGGGAGAGCGCACCTTCAACACCCTCGGGAAGCGCTCTTCCTTGGTTTTGCGGTGCACCGTGTACAAGTCGCACGCCCGCAGCGCATCAGTCCACCGCCGCCCGACATACCTACTCCAGCGGCGCCAAAACGCCCGCATCCTCGGGGCAGCCCAGGTGTCAAAGGTGTCCGGATGCGCCCGATACCACCCACACAACCCCACGCCGAGCCCGCCGAGAACACCGCCAGTGGTGACCCACCCGAGTTCCAGCCCGCTCGCCGTGACCGCGGCCGGGGTGGCCAGTGTGCCGGGGTGGCGACCCAGCCACAGCGCCGTCCTGACCTCGCGGCCCTTCCGCCGACCGCTCTCTGCCTTACCCATGCTTCGTGGTCCCTTCCTGCGCGCAAGAACGGGCGACCAGCCACACCCCGCGGCCCCACGGTCGGGACTGTCACAAGGGTTAGGATGGCCGGTCGCCCGCGCTCAACGTCTGATGTGTTGTGTCCGTCCGGTGGTGCCCACCGGATGCCGGGGTTAGCGGATGGTGTGGCGGCAGTCCGACAGCGCCACCGTCAACCGCGCCACCGCCCGCGCAGCTTCATCGTGCTCGCCTTTGAAGCCCTGCTGCCGCACCGGCATCCCCCGCATGCTGCGCCGCAACTGGCCCATCGCGGTATCCATGTGCTCCAGCACCCGATCCACCTGATGCGTCGCCATCTCTAGAGCCTCCATTCCCGTGAGATCAGTTCCGCTTCGTACTTCTGCGCCGAAGCCCGCAGCGTGTTCAACTGCTCCATCGCAGCCCGCCGCAGCCCCTTCAGCTCTTTCGGGGTGGCGACCGTCCAGCCGCCGCTGGCCCGTTTCGGATCAACCCGACCGATCAGCGTGTCGATCTCCTCCAAGGCTTCACGCACCAGGTCCAACGCCGAGACGAACTCGGCGTACTTGGCCTGCGCCCGCCGGTTGATCACACCAACCTGCATTGCTGTGCTCCTTCCCGTGCCGCTAACTGATTGATCGAGTTCAAATCGGCGACCAGGAACCGCACCGCATTCCCCACCGCATCCCGGGTCTCCCTATCCGGCCCGGCAGCGGCGAAGTCCGCATACGCCGCCGTAACCGCCGTGATCATGTTGTGAATCTCCCGCATCCCTTCAACCCCCATCCCGTGCGATCAACTGCGCCTTCCGCAGCCCTTCGCAGTAACCCGCGCGCCACCCGGGCTCAACCGGCAACTCCCGCTCCGGAATCGCCAACCAGGCCCGCCGCTCCCGCTCCAGACACGTCCGCACCCGGCCCAACAGCCGCGAAGGCCGCACCCGCCGGGTCACCACGACCACCCGCCAACAGCACCCGACCGGCGCCTACCCAGCCAGGACAACCCCAGCGCCGACACCACCACCGCCGCGATACCCGCCCACGGCATCGCCACCACCAAGCAGGCCACCAGCAGCAGCCACACCCCATACGGCACAACATTCACCACACCCACCCCTTTCCACTCTCGCGTCAGATAGACCACTGGCGACCGCACACCCGGCAGGTGGCAATCCCCGCCGGGGACAGCCAAAAGTTCGCCGAGCACACATGCCCCGCCATCACACACACCCGCACGTCGGGCCGTACGGGTCGTACGAGGACAACCCGCCCCGACCGCCGAAAACCGTGCTACCCATGGTTGTCAACCTCCCTTCCCGGTAGCCCTCGAAACGCCCACGCCACGCCGACTACAGTTCCCGGTTCCGCTTCACCGGCCGCGTCTCGTGAATCCGCGTGCCCACCACACACCACCCCCTTTCCGCATATCGGTGGTAGAACACAAAGACCCCCGGAACACAACGCCGGGAGCCAATGCGCGCCACCACAAAAGGCGCGAAACAAGGCATAGATCGGCCCACTCTGGAATTCTCAAACAACACAAAGTGCGCTGGCCCGACTCGAACGGGACCGCTCACCAGGAAGCCGCGGGACGTTTCCGCGTAAGGCAGCGCGCCAGGGTGGTGATGTGCGAGCCCGGGGGAAGACTCGCGGCCGGGCACCCACCGGCCCGCAGCCGGGCTAGGCCGCCGAGGGCACCTCAGCCTGCCCGGCAGGCTTCAACCCCTCCGCCTTAAACGAAATCCCCGAAATCGTGCGCCCATCCTCGGTCTCCATCTGGTACGAGTTCAGGCACCCGTTGATCAGCTCGACGTAGACACCCTCCTCGAACCCCTCACCCGGATCCGACGCCAACGTCACCTTGATCTCCTCACCCTTCTGCGCGAACTCGCCAGGCCGCGTCCGACGCTTCGCGAACAACGACACCACGAACTTCGCCACGCCCTCCCGGTCAGTCACCGGCGCCATCTGCCCGTCCTTCTCCTGCATCTTCATCACCGGAGCCTCAGTCACCATCAACTTGAAGCCGTTCAGGTTCACCGGGATGTCCCGCATCGTGCCCTCCGTACTGACTGCCCGTGTATCTGTCTGTATCAGAAGCTAACAGTCAGGATCAGAAGGAGTCAACAAGTTCGAGTGAAGTCGCCCACAATTCGCCCCTGACCTGCGGAGATACAGTGCGGTCCAACTGTTACCCTCTGGGTGGACACCTGATACACGGCTAGGAACGAGGCAGCATGGCAGGCTCAGACGCCCAACGAGACGAGCTCCAGCGCGGCACCAGCGCACTCGTCATAGCCAGAAACATCCGCAACGACATCGAGGCGGGCGTCCTGAAGCACGGCCAGCAGCTCCCGACCACCCGGACACTCGCTGATGAATGGGGCACGAGCGTGGCCACGATCAGCCGAGCAATGAACATCCTCGCCGAGGAAGGCGTCATCGTTAACCGCGCACGCTCAAGCAGGCTTGTGCACTACCCGGAGCCCCCCGACGAGCACACCGAGAAGCCACGGGTCATTCTCATCGGTGGCTACGCGGGGTCAGGCAAGTCCGAGCTGGGCCGCATCCTTGCTCGGAACACCGGCTGGCCCATCATCGACAAGGACACGACGACCCGACACGTCGTGGAAGCCGCACTCGAACGTCTCGGCGAGTCACCCCACAGCCGCGAGTCGGAGACGTACGTCAAAGCCATCCGGCCAGCCGAATACGAAGCCTTGCTCGCGACGGTCACCGAGAACGTCCAGTGCGGGATATCTGCCGTGGTTACAGCACCGTTTATCAGCCAGTTCAACGATCAAGCTTGGTGCAACCGGACCGCAGCGACGATCGCAAGCCTTGGCGCCGAGCTACACGTGATCTGGGTGCGTTGCGACGTCCCCTCGATGCTCACGTACCTCAAGCACCGTGGAGCCGCCAGAGACGCCTGGAAGCTCGAAAACTGGGACACCTACCTCAGCGGACTAGACCTGGACTTCAGCCCGCTCCTGCCGCATCAGGTGGTCGACAACTCTGCCGACTCCCCACCCCTCCAGCAACAAGCGCAAGGACTACTCCAGCCCATCTTCCGGTAGAAGGGACAGCGAGAACGGTGCAAGTACTTGTCAGCAACGAGACCGACGACGAAGTAGGCGTCGAACTCCTGCGCCAGACCGCTGGACTCGAAGTACTGACCTACGACCCCAACCAGGACCTACCAGCGTCGCATCACGATGCGGAGATCCTGATTCCGCCCTACCGCAGCAGCCACCGGCCGCTGAAGCTCCTCGGGCAGCTCCCAAACCTGAAGATGGTGCAGCTACTCTCCGCGGGCGCCGACGAATGGTCCAGCGACGTACCCAGCGACATCACGCTAGCCAGCGCCCGCGGCGCCCATGCCGGACCCGTATCCGAATGGGTCCTGTCCGCCATCCTGTGCCTCTACCGCCAGTGGCCCGCGCTTGTGCGGTATCAGCAGGAGAGCGTCTGGGCACACCGACGTGTCGATGCCGACACACTCTCTGGCAAGAAGGCCCTCATCCTCGGCGCAGGCAGCATCGGCAACGCCATCGCCGAACGCCTTGCCGCTTTCGGCGCAACCAGTAGCCGAGTCGCCAGCAGAGCACGCGGCGATGTGTACGGGCCGGAATCAGTCCACGATCTACTGCCAGACCATCACATAGTCGCGATTACAGCTCCACTCACCGACGACACCCGTGGTCTCGTTGATGAATCTTTCCTCGCCGCGATGCCAGATGGCGCCACACTCGTGAACGCGGGACGAGGAAAGATCGTAAACACGGACGCCCTCTATGCCGAGACGCAAAGCGGACGACTTCGCGCAGCGCTAGACGTCACCGATCCGGAGCCGCTGCCGGAAAGCCATCCTCTATGGACCTGCCCTGGCGTCATCATCAGCCCACACATGGCCCGGACCGTCCCCGGCACCAACAAGCTCTGCTACACCGTCGCCGCCGAGCAGCTCTCCGCGTTCATCGCAGGCCAAGTGCCCTCGAACGCGGTCACATCCCACGCTTCCCACCGGTAGCCACCTGCCAGAGCCGGTGTGTTCAGAGTTTCTTTTCTTGTTCAAGGCGGCCCGCCTTCGGCGGGCCGCTCGGCCTCTATGCCCTTGCCCGGCCGCCAAGCGCGAGCGTGCGGCTGCCGCCGGTCTCGCGCGGCGGCCGGGCCGAGGCAGGCCGAGGCCGCCATGAAAGAAGAGGTGTCCTCGCCGGACTGGCAGGTCTCCGGGATAGCCCAACCGGAGCAGTCAGCACGCGGGCTGCGGTTCGTGGGCGGCCGGGCCGCGCCATCCCGCCAACCTCCACGGAGGGCTATCACGCTGCATCAAGGGGGCAAGCTTGACGACGCAACGTCCAGAGCGAGGAAGTGTTGCCCCCTTGACACAGCGTGATCGGGCTACGCCAGGTCGACGGGATGGCGCGAGGGCCACCCACTGCTGTCGGGCTACCCTGATCAGGACTCCGTGACTTCCTCAGATGACTCGATCACTACAAAGCTGCGACTCCATGGATTTCCGGAAATCTCAGGCGAGGTCACTTGCCACCTGTAGACGCCGGGCATTAAGTCCAACCCTTGCGAAATACCTAAAACAACAGGGGCAATCCCCGGAACGGGCGAGTTGCTCTCCCCGGGTCCACCCAATTCAGCGGTGGCCTGAACAGCCTGCCCAGAACCATCCTTAACCACCTCGCCAGAGTCATCGACCAATTTTATGTCTAAGTGAATATTTTGCGGAAGATTTTCATCCCCATCCGTCTCGACCGCAATAATAACCGAATGGTACCGAAGTGGCGACTTTGTTCGAGACCAGAATAGCCCCATAGCGTCGATCTTTGTCCCAGGACTACCCTGAGCGTAATCAGCAAGAAAGACGGTGATATTCACTTGGACTCACTCAGCAATGATGACGAAGCTTCAACTTTAACCCTCTTCGACCGAGACGAAGAGTCGGTGACCGACCTAGTAACTCGCGAAACTACAGACGATCCCGATGAAATACGGCTAGTTACCGAGTGTTGAACTGAAGCACCTACTGCGAGCGCGTAGCGTCGGATGGTCGACAACTTCGGATCAGCGTCAGCTCGTTCAAACGCAGCAACAGCGGGCTGGGTAGTGCCCATCCGTCTGCCGACCTCTGCCTGGGTAAGCCCTCTATCGCCACGGAGGGCCACAAGACGCAGCAGCAGGTGACGATCTGACTTGACCAGATCCAGCGCTAAGCGCTGTTCAGGGTCGTCGGTGTCGATGCCTAGCAGGTCGTCAAGGTCGTCACGCATGCCAACCCCTCCTCATCAAATGTAACTTATACTACCTGTTAGGATGCCTAGCAAGCCAGTCCCTGTACCGGTGACCTGCCTCATCGATGTGTGCGTCTTGCACGAGGCCCCCTTGCGCTCCACGAGGCTTCTGCCCGAACTTCAAACCCAAGCGCAGCGGTCCTCGGTTGCCGTGCCACCCGAAGTACAAACGCCAGAGCCGTGCCGGAATGTACTGATCTCCAATCTCCCAGCGAAGCTCGTAGATGAGCCGATTGCGCGTGATTTGCTTGAGGTCAGCGTATGGCTTCAATTCACCGCGCTGCGCCGATTGAAGTAAATCTTTCACCTCCGCCAAAATCAGTGAACGTTCAGCGGAAGTCCTCCCTGCGTTGTTAAGCTCAACCTTGACCACCGGTCGCCCCTCGCCGTCGCGATACAACTCCCAGCAGCCACCGCTTGCAGCAGCAACAGCCTCAACTGACGTCACTAAGCCTCCAGCCCTGGCAGTAATATTCCGCGATGTCGAACGTAGGCCTAGTTCCGTCACAGCCGCCATAGACCCAGGTAACGATCCAACCTAAGAGTAGCTGACCCACACTTTACCCTCGACAATCAATCACAACGTTCCACACACACTGCACGGAGATCACCAGGTGCGTATGCAAACGGCGTAGCGAGAACAACGTTGATCAGGCATCGCAGACGACGACAGACACGCCGCGCTAAGCGGTAGATCGCAGGCTTGAACAGTTGACGACTCGGCGATCAATTGTCCGGGGTCGGCAGATTACTGGTTGCTCTGTCGACGTAGCCAGTCTTTGTAGCGCCACCTCAAGGCGTCCGGATGGGGCAGCTTCGGCAAGTGTTCCAAGGTCGGCGTCGTGATGCCGAGTTCGTCGAGGCTGGGCCCAGTAGCCCTCGTCACTACTTTGTGGGACTCTGGATCGATTGCGAACAGATGTGCATCAAAGGCTCGGTGTAGGGCGGCATTGAGCGGAATCCCGTTCCGGGGGTCATCGCTTCCGTCCTCTGCATGGGGGACGAGGTGGGCGGCATCTAGCATGGCTGATACTGCGACACCGGACAGCGGGCATCGCGGGCCGTAGCGCTGGAGGACCTTCAGCTTGAACTGGCTCTGACCTGACCTTTCTGAGACTGACCGCATCTTTCGTCGGTGGCCGGCTCCCCGGAGGTTGAAGTCTTCCTCGTCAGACCGGTCAGTATCGAGTAGGTCGGTCGGAGCCTGCCAACGGAACGTGATCAGGAAGAGCTCACTGTCGTCGTCCCATCCCTCAACCCAGCCAAGCTGTACTTTGCGCCGAGGCGAGCGCGGTGCTGGATGACTGATCACGAACACCGGAATACGGAGCTGACCAGCAGCCTTAGTGGCTTCAATCTCTGATCGATCGCGACCGGGCTGCCGGTTGGTACGAGGGTAGTGGTAGAGGACATCTTTGTCCGTGAAGTCATCTGCGTAGTGGAGCCCTGTGTGCAGAAGGCCTACGGTGATCCCTCGGCTATCAAGCTTCTGCGTTCGTCTCGAGTCAACCCACACGCCCTGAGCGCCGCCGTATACTCCAAGGCTACGCAGAGTTTTTGGCTCCAGCGAGGCGTCACCTGCTGTGGCTTGGAGGTGAGCTTGAACAGCAAGTCGCCAGACTCGCTCACCATCGACTGTGCTCGGTTTTCTATCGACAACTTCGAATCCCAGGCCCCGCAGCACCGCATTGGCGCCAGCTTCACCGCCACTGAACTCGTCATGTGAGGGCGTGCCCTGCCTACGGAACTGATACCCGTAGGCGACGCCGGCGATCGCTTTGGCGTCATACAAGCGGCCATCGTGCTGAACGTAGTACTGGTCGGCCTGCCCGTAGTGATGGGTACTCAGGAAGACCTCACGGCCTCGCGAGTCACACTCACGCATCGCTTGACGAACTGCTTCAGCGTCGGTCAGGTCCCTGATATTCATGTCTCCCCTGGTGCTACCCGTCCGGCGATTGACAATGTGAGTCTGAAGCGCAGCGCTCTGGCAAACTATCTGATGGAGCCCTGACGACCTCTTGAACGACACAAGGCAGATGGTGGCGGTTCTATCATCTAGCAGACCTCACCAGCTTGGCTGGTCCTTCGTATCGGTAGCCTGACGATCATAGCGAGCGCATCGTGCAGTTGATCCAGGTCCAGCCAGGTTTCTACGCCCGGTACACAGAGTTCAGGCGGACGCGGGCACCACGGTGCCCGTGGCATGCTGGGCTCTCCTGAAGACGAGCAAGGCGAGCAGCGTGTCGTTGGTGTCGACGTCCTCGGCCTGGGTGGTGAACTATGGACACCCAATCTGACCGCTTGGCAACCTCGCTAAGTATGTGCACTCGCACATTTCGTTTGACGTCGAAGGCAAGCCACTTACCACTAAGTCGCCCAGATCGAAAACGAGTAACAGCACCGGTGCGCGAGTCTGCACTGTAGGTAGAGACAAGATCCACCTCCCTGGTCTACCCCGAAAATCAGCGGTCATGGGCGCCAGCCAGCGGCAATCAACGGTAGACTGCGGTAATGAGCGCTGAGCGTGACGAGCTGATGCGCCTGGTGAATGAGCTGCCGGACGAGCAGGTTCCCCGGGTGCTGGACGACGTGCGTCGGCATCTTCGCCCGGTTCAGGACCAGTCCTGGCCGCCAGCCTGGTTCGCCAGTGCGGAGGGGGACGGCATGGCCATCGGTGCCCGCAGTGAAGAGCTGCTTGCCGAAGGCTTCGGCCGGTAGTGGTCATCTGCGATACGGGGCCGCTGGTCGCTGCCGCGTTCTCTCGCGATCCCGACCACCACGCTTGCGTGGAGCTGTTTACCGGCCTGCACCTCGCCAACCGGCCGATGGTGGTCCCAGCGCCGATCGTGGCCGAGGTCGGCTACCTGCTCGGTCGCTACGCTGGCGCGAAAACCGAGGCCGGGTTCCTGCGCTCGCTCGCTGACGGCGACTTCGTGACCAGGGAGTTGACCAGCGCGGACTACGCACGGGCGGCCGAGCTGGTCGAGCAGTACGCGGACATGCCGTTGGGCACGAGCGATGCCGCCGTGATCGCTCTCAGTGAGCGGATGGACGTGTCCGAGGTAGCTACGCTCGACCGGCGGCACTTCACCGTGGTCCGCCCGCGGCACGTCAGCGCGCTCACCTTGCTGCCCTGACCCCGAGATCAACTGCCCCACTTACGCCCCGCAATGGGTGGCAAACGACCCTGAACGACCGGTGACGATGACCGTTTGCGACCGCGAAGCCAGCAGGTGAGAGGCTACGACGGCAAGCAACCACACATGTCGGCGTTGATCTTCCGGAAATCGACACAGTGCGGGTTCGAGTCCCGTCGGGGGCACGTACAGCATCTACACTCTCGGCGCCCGCTGGCCGAGCAGGCGTTCGGGCGTAGGTTGAATGCGAGGTACGGCAGCACGTCCAGCAGGGCGGTGTCCTCGGCGCTGAGCCGATCTGGTCCTACCTCGTCCGTGGCGTTCTTCCGCGTCCCCAGGTCGTTGTAGGTGCGGCGCAGCCCCCTTGCGGAACGGTCGGCAATATTTACCCTGACGAAGAATTGTCGCCAGTGTGGCAGAGTGAATTCTGCCCCACCACGACGCGATCTCAGGAACCCCAGCTACGATGATTCCCCAGAAGTTGTTTCTTGAGTGAGTTTCCCGTGCGGGTGACCGGCGGTTCGCTGCCCCGCCGGTCGTGCCCGGGCCGTTCAGTCCTGCCAGGCCTTCGCGGCGTTCTTGGCGAATTCGGTGAAGTCACGTGCGGGGCGGCCCAATGCGCGTTGGACACCGTCGGAGACATGGGTGTCGAGGCCGCGGCGGATGGAGCCGATCGTGGTGGCGTAGTCCTCGGCGTCGGCGCGGGGCCAGCCTTGCGTGACGAGTTCCTCGATGAACTGGTCCTCGGGTATCGCCACGTAGCGCAGCGACCGCCCGCTCGCCCGCGAGATCTCCTCGGCGACCTCGGTTAAGGTGAGCGCGCGCGGGCCCGACACCTCGTAGGTCTGGCCGTTGTGGCCGTCCTCGGTGAGTGCGGCGACCGCGACGGCGGCGATGTCCTCCGCGTCGGTGAAGGTCGCCGCCCCGTCGCCTGCGGGCAGGCGTAGTTCACCGGAGAGGACGTCGTCGATGAAGAAGCCTTCGCTGAAGTTCTGCGCGAACCACGCCGGCCGTACGATGGTCCACTCCAGCTTGCTGGAGCGGACGGCGTCTTCGCCATCGATGTGCGTATCGCCCGCGGCGCTGTTGTCGCCCGCGTAGCCTGGCACGTCCACGCCGCGGCCGGACAGCAGGACGATCCGCTTGATGCCGCGTTCCTCGCAGCGCGAGACGAACGGGCGGGTCAGCAGTTCGCCGTCGAAGGCGACGACGTAGACGGTCTGGACGCCATCGAGTGCGGCGTCCCAGGTGGAACGTTCGGTCCAGTCGAACGGTGGTTCACCGGTACGAGAGCCCACGCGGACCGGGATGCCCTTCTCTTTGAGTTGGGCAACGACACGGCCGCCGGATCTGCCCGTGCCGCCGGTGACCAGGATCGGGTGGTGAGTCATGGGCCAAGTCAAGCCGCCTTCGGTGAGCGGTGCCATGTTCATGGCACTCGTACCGATGTCTCGACGTCTAGAGTAGCGGTCGTGGATCCGTTGACGGAGCTGCTGGGCGGGGTGCGTGCGCGGGCCGCCCTGATCACTCGCACGGCGCTCACGCCCGGGTGGTCGGTGCGCTTCGCCAGCGGTGCGCAGCTGACCCTGGTGAGTATCCTGCGCGGGCGGGCCTGGATCGTGGCCAGGGACGAGATCCGGCCGATCACCCCGGGCGAGGTGGCCGTGGTGCGCGGGCCCGAACCCTACGCGGTGGCCGACGACCCGTCAGCGCCGCCGGAGCGTGTGGTGACGCGCGAGGACTACTGCGAGCGCACTCGTGCGCAGGGGCGGGACGCGCGAACGTGCGGCGATGCCGGGAGCGGCACGGCGTTGCTGCTCAGCGGCGCCTACGAGGGGCGGGCCGGCATCAGCGAGCGGCTGCTCGAAGCCCTGCTCGCTGTGCTCGTGGTGCGCGACTCCGAGTGCCCGTACCCGATGCTCGGACAGGTGGCCGAGGAGGTGGTGCGGGACCGCCCGGGCCAGCAGGCCGTGCTGGACCGCCTGCTCGACCTGGCTCTGGTCTCCACGCTGCGCGCCTGGTTCGATCGCCAGGGCACCGACGTCCCGCTGTGGTACCGCCCGACCGAGGATCCCGTCGTAGCCGGGGCGTTGCGTTTGCTCCGCGACGTCCCGGCGCACCGTGGACGGTCGCGGAGCTGGCCGCCAGGACAGGTGTCTCCCGGGCGGCCATGGCGCGGCGCTTCGCCACCGAGGTCGGCGAGCCACCGATGGCCTATCTCGCGGCCTGGCGCATCACCCTGGCCGCGGAACATCTGCGTGAGACCGACGCGACGGTCGGTGCGATTGCCCGCAAAGTGGGTTACTCCAACGCTTTCGCTCTCAGCGTGGCGTTCAAGCGCAAACGCGGGGTGACCCCGACCGAACACCGCGCCGCCTGCCGCTTCCGCCACCACGCAGGCTGGCCCGGCGAGGCCGACTCGGCGACGCAGAACGCGCCATCGACGTGATAAAGCGACTCGTCGCGCCGAACCGTTGCATGGGCTGACCAACGTGCTCGCGACAGGCGCGCACGAGCAGCCCGAGCCTCCGGGCGCCGATCACGTTACTCCGCCTCACGTAACTTCTGAACAGAGCGCGGCCGGCGGGGCTGCACGGACATCTGAAAATCGCCCCTGGCGATCTCGTGTTCTCGTGTTCGCGACCTGTGGCACCGCTTCACCTGTTCTCCCGAGGCGAAGGCGAGGCTGTCTTTCGTGCCGTTGTCGCGCACCGTCAAGTTGATGGGATCCCTGGGCGTGATTCCCGCGAAGTCTTGGGCGTCGGCCACTACCGCGGTCACGATACCGAGCGGGCCTTCGGATCGTACGCAGTCGACCCGGGCGACCAGCCACCCGACCTGCTCGGCGTAGTGATGCGACATCCAGATCACGCCCTTGCCGGAATGGCCGTTCCCCCACGCATGAACCGAGATGTCGAAGACAGAGGCCGGATCGTGGGTATCGATTTCAGCCCTGCCCAGTACCGATACGTTTCGTGAGACCTCGGCGCCGGCGGTTGCCGCCGCGGCCGTCCCCAGCATCGCAATCGCGGCGACGGACATGCCGATCGCCGCTTTCCGCACGTTCTTCACAGGGCAAGGATCGCGCGACCGCCCGGAGGAAGCCTCCTCCGCCGGATGGAGATCGTTCACCTGCGGGAGCGACTTCACGGAGTGGTGCAGTGCCGGTCCATCCTGCACCCACGCCGATCGAGCAGGCGGGCCGAGCTCGGATGTCAGCAGGCGTTCGCCGCTCGAAGACGCTCGTTGCGTGTGTTGATCGCCTCCCAGGTGGGCGGCACCATGAGGTCGCCGCCTTCGCCGACGGTGCTCTGCGCGAACTCGACATGCGGGCGCTGGCGGGTTTCGTAACGTTCGAACGCGAGGAGGTGGTTCTCGCTCGACTCGAGTTCCTCGGCCAGGAAGTACGCGCCGGTGAGCGCGAGCGAGGTCCCGCGGCCGGAGAGCAGGGCGGGGCAGTGTGCGGCATCCCCGACGAGGCCGATGCGGCCCCGGTGCCAGGTGGGCATGTGGATCTGGCTCACCGAATCGAAGTAGAACTCGGGATCGGCACGAACCGCATCGAGGAGCTGGGGGACCTTCCATGAGGTGTTGTCCGCGAAGGCGTCGATGAGGATCTGCTTCTGGGCGTCGAGGTCGCGGTGGTCGTAGTCGATGGGTTCCGAGCGGAACAGGAAGACGGCGAGGGCCTTGTCCTTGTAGCGGGCGACGCCTGCCATGCGGCCGGGGACGTTGTACATCGGGTTGAGCCGGTCGGGCCGCGCCTCGCCGGGGAGATCGGCGAGCCCGACGTAGAAACCCAGATGGTGCAGGTAGTCCCGCTCAGGCCCGAACGCCAGCCTGCGTACCGCCGAGTGCAGGCCGTCGGCGCCGAGCACGAGGTCGAAACGTTCGGTACGGCCGGAGCCGAAACGCACGTCGACTCCGTCGCCGTCGTCGGCGAGTGAGTCGATCGAGTCCCGGAAGCGGATCGTCGTGGGGGACGGGAGCGCCTCCGCCAGGATGCGCGCGAGATCCTCCCGCGCGATCTCGACGTCGTCCTCGGAGTCGCTTATCTCCTCGGCCGGAACGTGGGCGACCGCCTGGCCGTCGCCATTCACGAACCGGCCCAGCTCCGTCATGCGGACCCGGTTTTCGCGAATCCGGGTGAGCAGTCCCATCCTGTCCGCGATCGAGATCGCGTCGCCGCGGATGTCGATCGGTGCTCCGTTGACCCGGAGGTGGGAAGCGCGTTCGACCACGGTGACGCGGTGGCCGCGGCCGGCGAGATCGAGTGCGACCGAGAGCCCGGCGATGCCGGCGCCCGAGACGAGAATATCCATTGTTCATCACTCCGTGGTTCGCCCGATGGATGTGTGGGAGGTGCCCGCCATGGCCACCTCCCCACCTTAAGTCTACTTCTTGTTGCATTTATCGTAGCGCTGCACCGGCTCCGGTGGCCACCGGAGCCGGCCGATGGCGAGAATCAGCACCGAGCGAAGACCAGGGAGGCGAGCAGCGGATGACGAAAGGCCCTGCGGAACGGTCGGTGGTTCGGCGGCCCGGAGGTCGCGCCGCCCGGGTACGAGCGCGGATCCTCGCGGCAACGACCGAGCTCGTCGCCAGGGACGGCATCGCCGGCTTCCGCTACGAGGAAGTGGCCGAGTTGGCCGGTGTGCACAAGACGAGCGTCTACCGGAACTGGCCCGACCGCGCCACGCTGGTGAAGGAGGCCCTGTTGCGGTTCGGCGAAGACATGGCATCGCTGGCGGAGACCGGAGAGCTACGCCGGGACCTGGTGGACTTCCTGGTGGCGCTCGCGGACGGCCTCGCCACGCCGACGGGTCGCGCGCTCGCCCTGGTTGCCCAGTCCGGCCACGAGAGCGCGGAGGTCCGCCGCACGGTGGACGCGATCCTGGCGCACCGCGTCGTCGCCGTGCAACGACGAGTGGATCGCGCGGTCGAGCAGGGCGAGTTGCCGCCGGTCGATGGCTACTTCTTCGGCGAACTGCTCTGCGGCCCGATGTACCTCCATGTCCTCCGCGGGCCGCGGCCCTTCACGCGCGAAGACGCGGAGCGAATCACCGATGTGGTGCTCGCCGGTGTTCGGGCGACAGGGCGGTGAGCCGGTGGTGCTGGTGAACACCGTGGTCTGCCGACTCGGGTCACCGGCCGGCGAGTCCCTTGCCGGTGATCAGGGGGAGGTCGAGCGCGGTCAGCAGCCCCGGGGGCGCGTCGACCACCGCCGGCACGGCGTTCACCAGTCGCATCGCCGTGGCCTTGAGGCCCGCCGTGTTGTGGTCGCCGTCGGTTCCGAGCAGGCGCAGGTCGAGGGTGTAGTGGGGTTCGCCGGTGACCTGCACGCGGTAACAACCCTGACCCGACGGCTGCGGCCATTCCGGACCGAGGTCCGGGTGCAGTCTTGTCACGTGTTCCAGTACACACACGGGTGCGTCGCCGCGCATTCCGCGGACCTCGAATCGCAGCGCCGCCGCCGAGCCCCGCTCGATCGTGCCGCAGGAGATGTCGAACGTCTCCGGCGCCGGCAGCCGCTCGTAGCGTTCCTCGACACCGTCGAGCTGCACGCCGAGGCCCGCCGCGAGCTGGCGCACGACGCTGCCCCACGCGAGGGTGAGGACGCCGGGCTGCAGCAGCATCGGCACGTCGTCCATCGGCGTACCGAAGCCCATGATGTCCAGCATGACCTTGCGGTTGTGGTAGGTAGAATAGTCGAGGATCTCCAGGCAGCGCACCTCGTCGATGCGCTCGCAGACACCGGTGAGCACGAGCGGCAGCCAGTCGTTGGCGAAGCCGGGGTCCACGCCGTTCACCCACAGCGAGGCGCCGCCCTCGGCGGCGGCCTCGCGAATCGGGTCGGTCATCTCCTTCGGGACGACGCCGTCCGGGTACTGCAGGAACACCGGGCAGCTGGACACGACGTTGATCCCGGCGCGCAGGAACCGGCACAGGTCGTCGAGTGCCTCCGTGATCCGGTCGTCGGCCATGGCCGTGTAGACGACGCAGTCCGGCCGCGTGCCCAGCAGCTCGTCGGCGTCGTCGCAGGCCAGGACGCCGAGCTCGCGGCCGAGCCCGGCGAGTTCACCCGCGTCCCTGCCGACCTTCGCGGGATCGGACACCCACACGCCGGCCAGGTCGAGGTCGGGCCTGGCGGCGATGCCGGCGATCGCGTTGCGGCCGACGTTGCCCGTGCTCCACTGCACCACGCGGTAGTTCGTCATGTCAGATCCGGGAGTCCGAGTTCGAGGTTGGGTGCCTGCAGTCCGCCGTCGACGTCGAGGACCTTGCCGGTGACGTAGGAACCCGCGGGGGAGGTCAGATAGACGATCGTCGCCGCGACGTCCTCCGGGTCACCGATGCGGCGCAGCGGGGTGGCCGCCTCCATGCGCTCGCGGAGGTCGGGGTCGCGCACCACCACGTCCAGTGCCGAGGTGGCGACCGAGCCGACCGCGATCGCGTTGACGCGGACGCGGGGGGCGAGGTCGGCGGCGGCCAACCGGGTGTAGTGCGCCAGCGCGGCCTTGGCGGTGCCGTAGGCGAGGAAACCGCGGCCGGTCACGCGGCCCATGACCGACGAGATGTTGACGACCGAGCCTCCGCCCGATTTCAGCATCGTGGGCGCGGCCGCGCTGATCAGCGCGTGCGCGCCGGCAACGTTGAACCGGAACGCCTCCTCGAGGAACTCGGCCGAGGTTTCCAGCAGGGGGCGGGGGAGTGTGCCACCGACGTTGTTGACCACGATGTCGAGCCTGCCGAACGTGGTCACCGCGGCATCGGCGAGTGCGGCCGCGTTCGCCGGGTCGCTCAGGTCGGTGGCCACGACGTGCGCCGTGCGGCCCGCGTCAGCGACGCGCGCGGCGACCTCGTCGAGCTGGTCCCGGGTACGCGCGGCGATGACCACGTCGGCACCGGCCTCGGCCAGCGCGAGCGCCGTGGCGGCCCCGATGCCCCGCCCCGCGCCGGTCACCACGGCCACCCGGTCGGTCAGCAGGAAGCGGTCGGGGATCATGGACAAACTGTAACATGTTCTAGTCGCGGTCGGGTGCGAGCGCGAGAGCCGCTTGCGGTCAACCGGGCCGCCGTGCTCATGGACCGCCGGGCCTTCACCTGGTTAGCTGGTGCTCAACTGAGGCGGTCGAGACGACTGGGGGTCAGCAGGTGTTGTCCGTGTCGTACTTTTCCCAGCTCACAGTCGGCATGATGGTGGCGATGGCGCTCGCGGGTCCGCCCGCGGCCGCCGCCGGACCGGCACCGTCCACCGGGACCGAGGCGGTGCTCGAGGTGGACACCAAGGACGAGTTGCTCGCCGCGCTCGCGACCGCGACCGCCGGTGACACCGTGTTCGTCACCGGCACCGCGTCGATCGACCTGACCGGTCACAAGCGCGTCGCGATCCCGGCCGGGGTGACGCTGGCCAGCGACCGTGGCCAGGATGGGGCGCCCGGCGCGTTGCTGTACAACACCGAGCTCGACCTCGGCCAGCGAGAGGCGTGGGCGCAGTTCTCACCGCGGGGCAGCGGCGTGCGGATCACCGGCCTGCGGCTGCGCGGCCCGGACCCGGAGATCAGGGACAACGCATACCAGTACGACAACTCCCGGGGCATCGAGGCGATCAACGCGTCCGACCTGACCGTGGACAACAACGAGCTTTCCGCCTGGTCACACGGCGCGGTGTACCTCGGCGACACCCTCGAGGCCAGGGTGCGCGACAACGACATCCACCACAACCGGCGTACCGGCCTTGGCTACGGGGTGGTGCTGTACAACAACTCGAGCGCGCTGATCGAGTTCAACACCTTCACCCAGAACCGGCACGCCATCGCCGGCAACGGGTACCGGACCCAGCGTTACGAGGCCCGGTACAACCTGGTGGTGGACAACGCCCGCTCGCACGGTTTCGACATGCACGGGGAGAACGAGACCTCGGGCAGTGGCGCGCCGTGGGCCGGTGACGTCATCCACATCAACCACAACAGCTTTCGCTCCAGCCGGCAGCCCGCGGTCGCGGTGCGCGGCCGCCCGTACACCGGGGCCCGGGTGTCGGCCAACTGCTTCGCGCATGGCAGTGCGGGCTCCGCGGTGCTGCAGCGGCACTTCACCGGCAACCTCACCGTGGGTTCCAACACCTACGGGACCACGACCGGCACCTGCCACCGGTTGGGAAACCGCACGCCGGTCGGCTGGCGGCTTTCCGACGCGGGCACCGGTAGCTGGCAGAGCCTGCGGCACTACACGTTCGACGTGTCCGAGGTCGGCTTCGGGGACTTCGACGGCGACGGGCGTACCGACGTCCTGCGTGCGACCGGGGACCGGTGGTACTACTCGCCGGGCGGGCGCGAGCCGTTCGTGCGTGGCGCGGTATCCGGCCTGACCCGGAGCGGGATGCGGTTCGGGGACTTCGACGGGGACGGTCGCACCGACGTGTTCTCGGTGTCGAACGGACAGTGGCGGTTCTCTTCCGGCGCGACGAGTTCCTGGCAGCCGCTGAACACCTCCGGGGTTCCGCTGGCCGACCTGAGGTTCGGGGACTTCGACGGGGACGGTCGCACCGACGTGTTCCGCGCGAACGGCACCCGCTGGTACTACTCCTCCGCGGGCACCTCCTCCTGGCAGCCACTGGCCTCCTCGAACCGGCGGGTCGATTCACTCGGCTTCGGGGACTTCGACGGCGACGGCCGCACCGACGTGTTCGCGTTGGTCGGCGACCGCTGGCGATACTCGTCCGGTGGCGCGGCATCCTGGGAGCCGCTCGCGGCGTCCACCATCCCGGTGTCCGCGCTGCGGTTCGGCGATCTCGACGGCGACGGGCGCACGGACGTGTTCCGCAGCAGCGGAGGCCGGTGGTACTACTCGTCGGGTGGACGGTCGTCGTGGGCGCCGCTGGCGGCCAGCGGGTGCCCGCTTTCCAGCCTGGTGCTGGCCGACCTGACCGGCGATGGCCGGGATGACGTGTTCACCGGCCGGTGCGGGTGACCGTTCACGGCCACTCGGTCGCACGCCGCTCGAGGTTTCAGCCGACGTCGGTCAGTTCGAAGACACCGATGTCGTCGGCATCCCTTCCCTGGCTCGGGACGGTCTGGTTCAGCGAGGCCTCCACCGCGACCCAGCCGTGGAAGCCGCCGTCGCTGTCTATGACCTGGAGCATCGGCTTGACGTGTGAGTTCCCGGTGTAGCAGTACTCGTTCCGGTTGTCCGCGAGCGAGGTCCGCCAGTGCCAGATCGTGTCCCGCCTGCCCTGGGAGTTGGTGTTGGGGGTGGAGAGGTAGTACTCGGTCGGGCTGCTGGTGCGGGAGCCGAGGCAGCGATCGCCGTCGCACCGGTGCCACTCCCTGGCCCAGAACGGTTTACCGGATCCTTCGTCCAGGTAGGGCGTTCCCCTGTCCGTCTTCCACAGGTGGAAATTGTGTTCGAGCGTGGAGTGGTCGAACGCCGCGATGTCCGCCATGGAAGCCCGAGCGTTCCACTCGGCGTTGCTGCCGTAGCCGTAACCATGGGTGGCCCCGAAGGAGGTCCGCAGGAACGTGAGCTTCGCCAGCTTTCCCTCGATGGGCCGGCTTACCCGCCACTCCTCCCAACCGTTGCCGTCCCACTGGATACGCAGCGTGGATCCGTTCACCGTGTAGGTTCCGGACAGTTCCTCGGGCATGCTGCCGGCCTGGAACCCGCCTGCCGTCTGCACCACGCAGTCGCGCGCGACGCAGTTGCCCGCACGTACCCCGGTGTAGCTTCGCTTCACACGCTTGCGTTGCGACCAGTGGAAATGCGACTCGTATACTTTGTTGTCCCTGGTGAACGAGTACGTTCCCAACCGCACCCAGTTCTGTTTCGAATCGGTTTTCAGCCCACCGACCGAGACGGTGAAACGATGCATCCCCGCCGGGGCGTTGGTATCCGGTGCCGCCACGGCCCCCGCGGCGGGAGCCGTCAGCCCCACCGCGGCCACGACTGCCGCACATGCCATGGCCAGTAACGACGCACGGCTGTTCCTGCTCATCTGGACCTCCTCGAGGGTCGAATGATGTCCAGGGTAGCGAGCCGGTCAACATCTAACCTTGTACTTGTAGGACTAGTTAAGAACTAACTTAGGTTCGTGCGGGATACGCCTGAATTCACGTTGGGATGTTATACCTACGAAGGTCTGTTGAGTGAAGCCGTGTCAGCCAATTACGTTAGGTGAGTCCAGTTTGGTGTGGTCGGTCGCCACACCGGGATTCCCCCTGCGTATAAAGGACATTCTTATGTTCAAGAAGCTGTTCTTGAGATCATTTCTGGCTGCCACTGCCACCCTTTCCATGGCATTTGTCGGCCCGGTGGCCCAGGCAGAGGTCGCCGCGGAAGGCCACGCCATTACGGCCGCCGAGATCGAGGCCGTCGCTCAGCAGCAGGCCGCACCGCCGCCGGGTGGGTGGCAGACGCCGAGCAATCGTAGCTACTACCTGCTGAGTTCCTGTCGACCGTACGCCTCCGCGATCCGCCAAGGTGCCGCGGCCTGGGCCGGCCTCACCGAGGGCGGCGGCACCCCGGTGGAGTGCCGCAACAGCTACATCCGCGACTGCGGTGGCGGCTCCAGGGTCGTCGGCTGCAACTGGGGTCGTGGCCAGCGGATCGCGCTGTACATGGGTGGCGTCAACGACGACGCGTTGCTGGCGGCGCACGAGTTCGGTCATGACTGGTACGGCCATTCCAGCTACCGGTGCGCGGGATGGAGCAGCCCGTCCCATGTGATGGCTCCTTCGATCTGCAACGGGCCGACCCTGACGAACGACGCACAGCTCGCCCATCATTCCGGTTGACGATCAGCGCGGTTCGACGACCAGGTGAATGTTGTGGGAGTTCGCTCTTTTCGAGCTGAGCTCCCACAACCTCGTGGTGTGTCACCCGGCGGCTGGGCCGCGGAACCCGTCACCGACCTTCACCCGGACAGGCGTGTCCCTCGGGGCGAACGTGAAGCATACTCACAAGTAACTCTGGTTCCCGGGTGAAGGGAGGGCACATGCTTGGAAGCAGGCGAGTCGTGACCCTGGCTGCGGTGTTGACGCTGACCGCGGTGATGCCTGCCGCGCCGGTCGGCACCGCGGAGCAGGCCACCGCGCCGGTCCGGCAGGCCCTGTTCGTCGGGAACAACTGGGACGGAACGGTGGATGCACTGACCCCGGACCCGCGGCTCGAACGCATCCGCCGGATCAACGTGGTACCCGATCTGGACGAGCGGCTGCGCGAGATCTACGCCGACCCGGTGCGGCTGCTGTACTTCCTCGGTATCCGGCTGGCCATCGGTGAGGGGCACGATCAGCTCGTCGACGATATGTACACCACAGAGGACGGCCGCACGTTGATCGTCTCTCGGCCGAGCCTCGCCGATGTGGTCGCCATCGATCTCACCCATGGTGCGCTGAAATGGCGGTTCCCGGTGGATGGCCGGCGATCCGATCATATGGCGATTTCCCCGGACGGCGGGCATGTCGCGGTTTCCGCCTCCACCGCCAACCTCGTGCACATCCTGGATGTCCGCACCGGGCAGGAGGTCGGCCGGTTCCCCTCGGGGGACTCCCCGCATGAGAACGTGTATTCTCGCGACGGTTCGCGCATCTTCCATGCCAGCATCGGTCACGTCTACACGCCGCTGGACGGGAACTGGGCGGACAGCACCAAGGGTGCCCGCCATTTCCAGGTCGTGGACAGCTCCACCAACGAGGTCCTGCGCAGGCTCGATATGGGTGCGGAGCTCCGCGAGGCCGGGTACCCCGGTATGAGTTCCGCGGTGCGGCCGATGACCTTCTCCGCCGATGAGCGGTTCGTGTACTTCCAGGTGTCGTTCTTCCACGGCTTCGTCGAGTACGACCTCGACCAGGGCCGCGTCACCCGGGTGGCCAACCTGCCCATCCCCGAGCACGCGCAGGACATCCCGCGGGAGCGGTATCCGCTGGACTCGGCGCACCACGGGATAGCGATGAACCCGCAGGGCACCGACCTGTGCGTGGCGGGAACCGTCTCGGACTACGCCACGATCGTGTCCCCGGAGACATTCCGGAACAAGGGGCTCGTGCGGTCCGGGACGAAACCGTACTGGGCGACGCCGAGTAGCGACGGGCGGCACTGCTTCGTGTCCTGGAGCGGCACCGACAGCGTCTCCGCGCTCTCCTACGAGACCGGCGTGGAGGTCGGCGCAGCCGAGGTCGGCGATCATCCGCAACGCATGCGGCTGGGTCGGATCGCGTTGCCGGAGTGAGCTCGCCGTGTCACACCCGTTCCAGGTCGAGCCTGCCGCGGTTTCGCCTACCGGCGTACGGCGTGCAGGTGCCACACCGGACCGACGATCCGGCCCTGCTCATCCAGCTCGAACTCGTCCGGGTTCGAGCTACCGGGGCCCGCGGGTAGCTGCTCACCGATCTGCGCCAGGGTGTCCTTGGTCATCGCGGTGGAGTAGGAGGTGAGCTGAATGTCCACAATGTCCCAATGTGCGCCGAGGTTCCGGCGCAGGTTCTCCTGGCTGATCGGCTGCGGGAGCGCGATGCCGGCGTGCTGCACATCGGCGAAGCAGAACAGGTGCAGGTCCGCGCCAGGCTTCGCCACCCGGTGCAGCGCGGCCGCGTAGTCCTGCTGCTGTTGCTCGGTCAGGCAGTGATACAGCGCGCTGTCCAGCACGGTGTCGAACCGCTCGCCCTCGAGTTCGTCCAGCCGGGTGGCGTCCGACTGGACGAACCGGATGTCGACCCCGCGCTCGGCCGCGCGCTGCCGGGCCTGCTCGAGCGCGGTGGTCGAGCCGTCGATCGCGGTGACCCGGTGCCCCCGCTCGGCGATGGCGATCGCGTTGTTGCCGAGGCCGCACCCGGCGTCGAGAACGTCGCCGTGGATGCTCCCGTTCCGGACGAGCTCGACTACGGCCGCCTGTGCCTCGCCGATGTCCCACGGCACGACCCCGAAGCTGACGTCCTGGCCCTTGATGGGCGGTTTGCCCTGATAGAACGCCTCGAAGTCGACTTCCTCGACGGCGAATGGCTGGCCGGCCGGCTCATTCGACACGGTGACTCCTTCCTTGGCAACTCAAATTCAACGTCTGCTGAGATAATGCTCCCGGTTGATCAGTCGTGTCAACCCGTGCACTTTGAGCCTGCGCGCCGAGGTGGTAGAAAGACGGTACGGAATGACAAGTCATTCCGCCTGAGGAGGTGCCGGCATGGCCACGCCGAAGGTGACCGGGAACGAGACCGGCAGGGTGCCGGCCCCCGCGGTCGAGCACCGGGAGGGTGCGAGCCGGCGGTCGCGCCTGCTGGCCGTGTTCCTCCGCGTGTTCGTCCGCCCGGTGCTGGCCGCGTACGGGCGGCTGCCGAAGCTGCCGTGGCCGTTCGGGCTGATCGACCGGATGGCGTTCGTGCTACGCGCCCGGCACGGCACCGAGCGTTCCGCGGTTCGCCTGCCGAATTGCCGCGCGGAGTGGGTCCACGCCAAGGGAGCCGGTTCCCGGCGGGCCGTGCTGTACCTGCATGGTGGTGCCTTCGTCTGCTGCGGGCTGCGTACCCATCGCAGGCTGGCCTCCGAGATGTCCGCCGCGGCCGGTGGCCCGGTGCTCAATGTGGACTATCGGATGCTTACCGCGGCCGTACCGATCAGCGCGGCTGTCGCGGACGGGGTCGACGGTTATCGCTGGTTGCTGGACCAGGGTTTCGGCCGGGAAGAGATCGTGATCGCCGGTGACTCGGCCGGCGGGTACCTGGCCTTCCAGGTCGCGTTGGCGGTCGCCGGGCAGGGCCTGCCGGCGCCGGCGGCGGTGGTGGCGATGTCCCCGTTGACCGATCTGGACCCGAGCGCCAAGCTCGCCCATCCGAACGCCCGGCTGGATCCGGTGTTCCCGCCCGCCGTCCTCACCGCCGTCGGAGAGCTCGCGGAGCGGGTGGCGGGCGAGCGTGGCAACGGTATGTCCCCTGTGGATGCCGATCTCGGCGCCATGCCACCGACGTTGATTCAGGCCGGCTCCACCGAACTGCTGCTACCGGATGCCGAACTGATGGCGCGGCGGCTCGCCGGGGCGGGCGTCGCGGTGCGGCTGCAGGTGTGGGAGCGGCAGGTGCACGTGTTCCAGGCCGCGGCCGACCTGATCCCGGAGGGCAGGACCGCCATCGGTGAGATCCGCGATTTTCTGGACGAGGTGGCCGGATGACGGGGCAGCCGGACTACGAGGTCATCGTCGTCGGCGCGGGGTTCGGCGGCCTCGGTGCGGGCATCGCGCTGCGGGACGCCGGTATCGAGGACTTCCTGATCATCGAGCGGGCCGGGGACATCGGTGGGACCTGGCGGGACAACACGTATCCGGATGTCGCCGTCGACCTGCCCTCGTTCACCTACCAGTTCTCCTTCGAGAAGAACCCGGACTGGTCCCGGGTGTTCCCCAAGGGCAGCGAGGTCAAAGCCTATATCGACCACTGCGCGGAGAAGTACGGGCTGTGGCAGTTCATCCGGCTGAACACCGAGATGACCGCGCGGACCTGGGACGAGGACAACCACCTGTGGCGGATCAGCCTGCGCGAGGGCGAGCTCACCTGCCGTTACGTGATCACCGCGCTCGGCGCGTTCATCGACCCGCGCACCCCGGATATTCCCGGCCTCGATGACTTCGCGGGAAAGGTGCTGCGTACCGCCGCCTGGGACCACCGGCACGACCTGGCCGGCGAGCGGGTCGCGGTGATCGGCACGGGTTCCACGGCGGTGCAGCTCATTCCCAAGGTGGCGAAGGTGGCCAGGCGGCTCACCGTGTTCCAACGCCGGGCGATCTGGGTGTTCGCCAAGCCCGACCTGAGGATCCCGCCGGCGGTCCGGACGCTGTTTCGCAGGTTGCCGTTCATCCAGAGCGTGGTGCGCGGGATCACCGCGGCGGTCGTCGAACTGTTGCTGGTCGGCGTGATCGTGTCCGGGAAACCGGGCTCCTTCGTGGCGAAGCGGGCCGAGCGGGCGATCCGCGGCTACCTGCGTACCCAGGTGCGGGATCCCGAACTGCGCCGCAAGCTCACCCCGGACTACGGGTTCGGCTGCAAGCGGCCCAGCGTGTCCAACACCTACTACAGGACCTTCACCAGGGACCATGTGGAGCTGGTGACCGAGGGCATCGAGCGGATCACTCCGACCGGGGTCCGCACCAGGGATGGCCGCGAGCACGAGGTGGACACGTTGATCCTGGCCACCGGGTTCCGGCTGGCGAATGATCCGGAGAACTACCGCAAAGTGCCGGTGCGCGGGCGGGACGGCTTCGATCTCGCGGACTTCTTCGCCACCCAGCAGGTGCAGGCCTACGAGGGCGTGAGCATTCCCCGGTTGCCGAACAGCTTCTTCATCTTCGGACCGTTCTCCTGGACCGGAAGTTCCTGGCACGTGATGGTCGAGACCCAGGCACACCACGCGATCCGGGTGATCACCGAGGCGAGGCGGCGTGGCGCGACCGCGGCCGAGGTGACGCAGGAGGCCAACGATCGGTTCTTCGCGTTCGCCCACCGTCGGGCGAGCAGGTCGTTGCTGTTCAGCAATGACTGCGGCAGCGCGAACACCTACTACATCGATCATCATGGCGACTTCTCGCTGCTGCGCCCGACCACGGCCTTGCAGGCATGGTGGTCCAGCCGCCGGTTCTCGCTCGACGACTACCGGTACCGGGACCTGCCCGCCGCGGCACCGAACGGGAAGGCGGTGGGCGAATGGGACCGGCCGACCACGAAGTCGCCGTGATCGGGCGCCCCGAGCAGCCCGGATGTCACGTCACCTCGCTCGATCGTGAACTGGGCACGTATCAGGTCAACTCATCCGGCGATATGCCTTACATTCGACCGTCGTCGGTGCTGTCGGCCCGGCGGTGGAGCAAGCGATTCGATCTGGACGACTACACGTACCGGGTGAGCAGATGAGTAGCAGGTGGACAGCGAAGGACATCCCCGACCAGCACGGGCGCACCGTGGTCGTCACCGGGGCGAACAGCGGCCTCGGCCTGGTCACGGCGAAGGAGTTGGCCGCCGCGGGCGCGCGAGTGGTGCTGGCCTGCCGGGACGTCGCCAAGGGGCGGGCGGCAGCGGCGGAACTGCCCGGCACCGTGCGGGTGCGTGCGCTCGACCTCGCCGACCTCGACTCCGTGCGGACATTCGCCGACGAACTCGAAGGTCAGGTGGACGTACTGATCAACAACGCGGGCCTGATGGCGGTGCCCCAGGGGCGCACCAAGGACGGCTTCGAGACGCAGCTCGGGGTGAACCACCTCGGGCACTTCGCGTTGACCGGGCTGCTGCTGGACCGGATCACCGACCGGGTGGTCACCCTGTCCAGCTTCCTGCACCGGTTGGGTCGCATCCGGCTGGCGGATCCGAACTTCTCCGCCGGGTACCGGCGCTGGTCCGCGTATGGCCAGGCCAAGCTGGCGAATCTGATGTTCGCCTACGAGTTGCAGCGCAGGCTCGAGGCGGCGGGATCCGGCGTGCGTTCGATGGCCGCGCACCCCGGGTATGCCGCGACCAACCTGCAGGGCAGGACCGAATCGATCCAGGACCTCGGGATGAAGCTGATGAACCGCGTCATCGCGCAGAGCGCGGAAGGGGGCGCGCTGCCGACGCTGCACGCGGCCACAGTCCCGGAACTGCCCGGCGGCTCGTTCATCGGGCCGAATCGTCCGGGGGAGATGAGCGGGTACCCGCACCGGGTCGGTTCGAACAAGGCTTCCCGTGACCGGGAGATGCAGCGGCGACTGTGGGAGCTGTCCGAAGACCTCACCGGCGTGCGGTACCGCTTCGAAGCCGCCCGGAGCTAGGAGCTGTCGAAGGAGGTACCTGCGCAAGGTGATGCGGCGGGCGCGCCTTGTTGAACACAGCCTGGCGCCGACGGGTGGGATACTCGGAGGCGATGACGACAGCAGCGGATCGGGCGGCGGAACGGGCGGAGCAGCGGCGCGCGGAGATCGTGCACGCGGCCTTCAAGGTGTTCACCGAGCGCGGGTACCACCAGGCGGGGATCGCGGACATCGCGAACGAGCTGGGGATCGGCCACGGGACCTTCTACCGGTACTTCGCCAACAAGCGGGACATCCTGATGCACGTACTGGCCGACGCGGCCGAGCGGCTGATGTCGGTGATGGCCTTCGCCGACCCGCGGGCGACCGACACGGTGGCCGAGTACCGCGCGCAGGTGGAGCAGATCTGCGACCGGCTGTTCACGCTGTTCGTCGAGGATCCCGAGGTCGTGCGCCTGATGTTCGTGGAGGCCCTCGGCGCGGACCCGGAGATGACCGCGCTCACCCTGGACACCTACCGCGGCCTGGCCAAGGGAACCGAGCTGTACCTGCGCAACGGCGTCGAGAAGGGCTTCCTGCGCGCGGACCTGGACACCGAGGTGACGGCCCAGGCGTTGATCGGGGTGATCATCTCCTGCGGGCTGTCCCTGCTGACCGCGAAGGACCCCGCCGCCCAGCGGGAAAGGTGGATCCAGGCGGGTACGCGGGTGATGTTCGAGGGCATTCGTTCGCCCGAGTGAGGCCGTGGCTACGCGAACGGCCAACTCGCGTACGGGAACGGCCAACTCGCGCGCATGAATGGCCAACTCGCGCGCATGAATGGCCAACTCGCGCGCGTGGAGGGCAAACACGCGGACGGGAGCGGCAAACACGCCGGGAGCGCCTGCGGTGTCAGCCGCCCGCGCGGTGCGGGCGCATCCAGCCGAAGGTGAGTTCGACGGCGCGCTGCCAGCTGGCGTACTCCTCGGCCCTGCGCCGCTCCTCCATCCGTGGCAGCCACTGCGCGGCCCGGTGCCAGTTGCGTCGCAGGCCCTCCAGGTCCGGCCAGTAGCCGACGGCGAGCCCGGCCGCGTAGGCCGCGCCCAGCGACACCGTCTCGGCGACCATCGGGCGCATCACCGGCACGGCGAGCACGTCCGCGACGAACTGCATCAGCAGGTGGTCGGCCGTCATCCCGCCGTCCACCTTGAGCTCGGCCATGCGCAGGCCGGAGTCGGCGTTCATCGCGTCCACCACCTCGCGGGTCTGCCAGCCGGTGGCCTCCAGCACCGCGCGGGCGAGGTGGCCCTTGGTGATGTAGGAGGTGAGCCCGACGATGATGCCGCGTGCCTCACTGCGCCAGTGCGGGGCGAACAGCCCGGAGAACGCGGGCACGATGTAGCAGCCTCCGTTGTCCTCCACCGTGCGGGCCAGCGTCTCGATCTCCGGGGCGCTGGTGATCAGTCCGAGCCCGTCCCGGAACCACTGCACCAGGGATCCGGTGATCGCGATCGAGCCCTCGAGGGCGTAGCGCGCCGGCTCGTCGCCGATCCGGAAGGCGACCGTGGTGAGCAGGCCGTGGGTGGAGTGCACCGGTTCGGTTCCGGTGTTCATCAGCAGGAAGCTGCCGGTTCCGTAGGTACATTTCGCCTCGCCCGGCGCGAAGCAGGTCTGCCCGAACAGGGCGGCGTGCTGGTCGCCGAGGGTGGCGGCGATGCGGATGCCGGGCACCACCCTGCGGGTGTCCCCGTACACCTCCGTGGAGGACCGGATCTCCGGGAGCATCCGGCGTGGGATGCCGAAGAAGCACAGTAGCTCCTCGTCCCAGTCCAGGGTGCCGAGGTTCATCAGCAGGGTGCGGCTGGCGTTGGTGACGTCGGTGACGTGCACGCCACCGTCCGTCCCGCCGGTCAGGTTCCAGATCAGCCAGCTTTCCATGGTGCCGAACAGCACGTCCCCGCGTTCCGCGCGCTCGCGCAGCCCGGGAACGTGCTCCAGCAGCCAGCAGACCCGCGGCGCGGAGAAGTACGTGGCCAGCGGCAGCCCGCAGCGTTCCCGGACCTGTTCCGCACCGGGAGCCGCGCCGAGCCGGTCGACGAGCTCATCGGTGCGGGTGTCCTGCCAGACGATCGCCCTGCTGACCGGGACCCCGGTGTGCCGGTCCCACAGCACGGTGGTCTCCCGCTGGTTGGTGATACCCAGCGCGGCGATCCGGTTCGCCTCGATACCCGCCTCGCGCAGCGCCTGCGGCACGATCCGGTCCACGTTCCGCCAGATCTCCACGGCGTCGTGTTCGACCCAGCCCGGCTTGGGGAAGTGCTGGTGGTGCTCACGCTGTGCCACGGACACCAGCCTGGCGCGGTGGTCGAACAGGATGCACCGGGTCGAGGTGGTTCCCTGGTCGATCGCCATCACGTACTTCTGTGCCATCAGCAGCCTCCGTTACCTGGCAGCCCCGAGATCGCGGGACACCGCGCGCGCCGCGTCCCGGACATAGCCGACCACAGTGGAGTTCGGCCGGGAGCGGGAGTCGCAGATCCGTTCCACGGCACCGGACACCCCGATCGCGCCGACCACGAGCCCCCCGTAGGAGCGGATCGGTGCCGCGATACCGGCCTCGCCTGGCATCGACTCCTCGACCTCGGCGGCCCAGCCGGCGTCCCGCACCTCGGCCAGTACGCGGGCGAGCGCCTGCGTGCCACCGATGGTGCGCCGGGTGAATGACTCCAACGCGCCGCGCTGCACGGTAGCGGCGAGGTCGGTGTCGTAGGCGAGCAGCACCTTGCCCAGCGCGGTGGCGTGCAGCGGGAGCAGGGTGCCGACGTCGAGTGTCTGGAGCGTGTCATCCGGGCGGAACACGTGGTGCACGACCAGCACGCTGCCCTCGGCAACCGCGCCGATGCGCACCGCCTCCCCGCTGCGCGAGGCGAGCGCGTCCGCCCAGTTGATCGCCCTTGACCTGAGCTCGTTGACGTCCAGGTAGCTGGTGCCAAGATGCAGCAGCGCGGCGCCGAGCTGGTACTTGCCGGTGGCGGGGTCCTGCTCGACGAAGCCGACCGCCTGCAGGGTACGGAGGATGCCGTGCGCGGTTCCCTTCGCCAGTTCCAGCGAACTGGCGATCTCGCCGACGCCGAGGCGTCCCGAGCCGCGGGCGAGCAGTCGCAGGATCGCCGCCGCGCGCTCGATGGATTGGACCGGACCAGGCACGCGGCCGAACCTAGCGCGTCGACGTGGGGTCGACAATGTCGAACACGCGGTGGGTAACGAACGAGGTCGTCCGCACGGGCCATGAGCTGGGTCACAGTCGCGGCAGAGTAATCGGACGAACCGGATCCAACCAGGCCCTGGCATTCGACATTGTCGAATTGGGTTCGTTGACCTCCGGGAAACCCCTGCTTAATGTCCAGCCCGACCCCGCGGGTTGTAGGAGCCGTCAACGCTGCCGCCCTTCCGGCGCGCAGCCTCGTTTCAGGTCGGAGGAGACATGGTCGAACGTCTCAAGGCCCGTGGGCTCGTCGGCGAGATGGCCGCCGAGTTCGCCGGCACGTTCATCCTCATCATGTTCGGATGCGGGGTCGTGGCCCAGGTCGCCGCGGCCGAGATCGGCGATCACGACAGCATCGCCTGGGCCTGGGGACTCGGCGTGATCCTCGGGGTCTATGTCGCCTCGCGGGTCAGCGGTGGGCACATCAACCCCGCGGTCACCGTGGCGCTCGCGGTGTTCCGCGACTTCCCGTGGCGCAAGGTCGGCCCGTACGCGCTGGCGCAGACAGCGGGCGCGTTCGTGGCCGCGTTGCTGGTCCGGTGGAACTACTCCGAGATTCTGTCCAGTGTGGATCCGGAGCACACCGTCGAGACGCAGGGCGTGTTCTCCACCCTGCCCGGCAACGGGGTGCTGCCGATCAGCGACCTCGGTGCCTTCCGGGACCAGATCATCGGTACCGCGATCCTGCTGTTCCTGGTGGTGGCCATCACCGATATGCGCAACCTCGCCCCGCCACCCTTCCTCGCCCCGGTGGTGGTCGGTTTCGTCGTGGTCGGCATCGGAATGGCCTGGGGCAGCGCCGCGGGTTACGCGATCAACCCGGCCCGCGACTTCGGACCCCGGCTCGCCTCGTACCTCACCGGGTACGGCACGGCCTGGCTGGACCAGCATGGCCATCCCTATTTCTGGGTCCCGATAGCCGGGCCACTGATCGGCGGCATCATCGGCGTCGGGGCCTACCGCCTGCTCATCGGGCGTTTCCTGCCGCCGGCCGAACCGCCGCTCGAACCCGCCCCCGTCCCGGCCGCGACTGCCCAGAAAGCCTGAGGAGCACCCATGAGCGACTTCATCGCCAGCATCGACCAGGGCACCACCAGTACCCGGTTCATGGTGTTCGACCGTGGCGGCAACGAGATCGCGCGGCACCAGCTGGAGCACGAGCAGATCTTCCCGCAGGCCGGCTGGGTCGAACACAACCCGACGGAGATCTGGGAGCGCACCCGCGCGGTGATCGAGACCGCGATGAACAAGGCGAACCTGCGGGCGAGCGACCTCGTCGCACTCGGGGTGACCAACCAGCGGGAGACCACCGTGGTGTGGAACCGCCGGACCGGGCGGCCCTACTGCAACGCCATCGTCTGGCAGGACACTCGCACCGACCGGATCGCGGCCACGCTGGAGCGGGACGGCCGCGGCGAGGTCATCCGGCGCAAGGCGGGCCTGCCCCCGGCGACCTACTTCTCCGCGGGCAAGCTGCAGTGGATCCTGGAGAACGTCGAGGGGGTCAGGGAGGCAGCCGAGGCGGGGGAGGCGATCTTCGGCACCACGGACAGCTGGTTGCTGTGGAACCTCACCGGCGGGGTGGACGGCGGGGTGCACGTCACCGACCCGACCAACGCCAGCCGCACCATGCTGATGAACCTGGAGACCTGGGACTGGGACGACGAGCTGCTGTCGTTTTTCGACATCCCGCGGCGGATGCTGCCGTTCATCCTGCCCTCGTCCAATCCCGAGCTGTACGGGACGACCAGGGCGGACGGCCCGCTGCGCGGTGAGGTCCCGCTCGCGGGCGACCTCGGGGACCAGCAGGCAGCCACCGTGGGGCAGCTGTGTTTCCGGCCGGGGGAGGCCAAGAACACCTACGGCACCGGAAACTTCCTGCTGCTGAACACCGGGCACGAGCTGGTCCGTTCCCAGCACGGCCTGCTCACCACGGTCTGCTACCAGTTCGGCGAGGAGAAGCCGGTGTACGCGCTGGAGGGTTCCATCGCGGTGACCGGCTCGGCCGTGCAGTGGCTGCGCGACCAGCTCGGCATCATCGGCGGCGCGGCGCAGAGCGAGGCGCTGGCCGGCCAGGTCGAGGACAACGGCGGCGTCTACTTCGTACCGGCCTTCTCCGGGCTTTTCGCGCCGTACTGGCGTTCCGACGCCCGCGGCGCGCTGCTCGGGTTGTCCCGTTACAGCACCAACGCGCACGTCGCCAGGGCGACGCTGGAGGCGATCTGTTACCAGACAAGAGATGTGGTCGAGGCGATGACCGCTGACTCCGGCGTGAGCCTGGACGTGTTGCGGGTGGACGGTGGCGTCACGGCCAACCAGCTCTGCATGCAACTGCAGGCGGACATTCTCGGCGTCCCGGTGTCCCGCCCGGTGGTCGCCGAGACGACCGCGCTGGGCGCGGCCTACGCCGCCGGGTTGGCCGTCGGGTTCTGGCGGTCCACCGACGAGCTGGAGCAGAACTGGCAGGAGGACCGGCGCTGGCGGCCGACGTGGACCGACCGGCAGCGGGACAGGGGCTACGCGGGCTGGCAGAAGGCGGTCTCGCGAACCCTGGACTGGGTCGAGATCGAGGAATGAGTACACGGCTACAGCTCGGCCGGCCGGGCCGGCTCAGCCGCGAGGACAGCACAGGGAGGGCACGCATGGGGTCGGCACGACTGAGCCCGGAGTACCGTACGGCCGCGCTGGACGCCGCCGGGGAAAGTGAACTGGACGTACTGGTCATCGGCGGGGGAGTGGTCGGCGCCGGTGCGGCGCTGGACGCGGCCTCCCGCGGGCTGTCCGTGGCGCTGGTGGAGGCACGGGACTGGGCGGCGGGCACTTCCAGCCGGTCCAGCAAGCTGATCCACGGCGGCCTGCGTTACCTGGAGCAGCGGGACTTCTCGCTGGTGCGGGAGGCGCTCAAGGAGCGCGGCCTGCTGCTGCGCCGGCTCGCCCCGCACCTGGTCCGGTCGGTGCCCTTCCTGCTGCCCCTGCGGCACCGGGTGTGGGAACGGGCATACATCGGCGCTGGCGTGCTGCTGTACGACACCATGGGCGGGGCGCGGGCGTTGCCCATGCACCGGCACCTCTCCCGCGGCACAGCGCTGGAGCACGCACCCGCACTGCGGCCGGACGCGCTCACCGGCGCGATTCGCTACTACGACGCGCAGGTGGACGACGCGCGGCACACGATGACGATCGCGCGTACCGCGGCGCGGCACGGCGCCACCCTGCTCACCAGGACGCGGGCCACCGGGCTGCTCCGGGACGGCGACCGGGTGGTCGGCGCGACCGTGCGGGATCTCGAGGACGGCAGGGAGCTGATCGTCCGGGCCAGGCGGGTGATCAGCGCGACCGGGGTGTGGACCGACGAGCTGCACGAGATCGCCGGGGCGAAAGCGCCGTTCTCGGTGCGCATGTCCAAGGGTGTGCACCTGCTGGTGCCGCGCGAGCGGATCCGGTTGGACACCGGGCTGATCCTGCGTACCGAGAAGAGCGTGCTGTTCGTGATCCCGTGGGGGAAGCACTGGATCATCGGTACCACGGACACCGAGTGGCGACTGGACAAGAGCCATCCCTCGGTCAGCAGGGCCGACCTGGACTACCTGCTCGAGCACGTGAACTCGGTGCTGCGCACGCCGCTGACGCGCGAGGACGTCGAGGGCGTGTACGCGGGCCTGCGCCCGCTGCTCGCGGGAACCTCGGCGGAGACGGCGCAACTGTCCAGGGAGCATGCGGTGGCCGAACCGGCACCCGGGCTGTTCGTGGTGGCCGGCGGCAAGTACACCACCTACCGGGTGATGGCCAAGGACGTGGTGGACGCCGCCGTGCGCGGGTTCGGCCACGCGGTGCCGCGCTCGCTCACCGACCGGCTGCCGCTGCTGGGCGCGGTCGGGTACGCCGAGCTGTGGGCCGACCGGCAACGGGTCGCCGCGGACAGCGGCCTGCCGGTGCGCCGGATCGAGCACCTGCTCGGCCGGTACGGGTCGGCGGTCCGGGAGCTGCTGGAGCTGACCCGGCAACGCCCGGAGCTGGCCGAACCGATCCCCGGTGCGGAGGAGTATCTCCAGGCCGAGGCGGTGTACGCGGTGACCCACGAGGGCGCGCTGCACCTGGAGGACCTGCTCACCCGGCGGACGCGGATCTCGGTCGAGGCGGACGACCGCGGGCTGGCCGCCGCGCCGGAGGTCGCCCGGCTGGTGGCCCCGGTACTCGGCTGGTCGGCCGCCCGCACCCGGCGGGAGGTGGAGCAGTACGCCGAGCGGGTCCGGGCGGAGCTCGCGGCACAGGACGCCGAGGACGACCTGGCCGCGAACACCGCCCGGCTCACCGCACCGGAGCCGGTGGAGGCGTAGACCCCCTCAACGGGAGGCTCAGGCGAAACCGGTGGTCAGGCTCGGCGGCATGGGCAGTGCCGGCTCGGCCGACCTGGCCGCCGGGCCGTCCTGCGTCGGGCAGTGGGTGCCGTCCGGTGGGGTCTTCCCGGTCAGCAGGTAGTCGTGCATGTACTCCCGGGAGCACGAGTCCACGAAGTACATGCCGTGGCCACCGCCGTCGTAGGTGAGCAGCGGCATACCGCTCTGCTCCGCGACGGCCTGTGCCCACGGGTACACCGTCGCCGGGTCGAAGCGGGCGTTGGCGATCAGGATCGGCGGCACCTGTTCGCTGAGTTCGAGCTCGTGCGGCTGGTTGACCGGCTTGCGCGGCCAGCCGAGGCAGGCGACCGCCCAGTAGTCGTAGCTGCTGAACCGGACGTTCGGTGCGGCCTCGGCGAGCCGGTCGGCGAGGCGGTCGGCCTCGGCGAAGGTGTTCACCCGGTAGTTCCAGTCGTTGCACCAGATCGGCTTGCTCGGCTCGTTGCCGACCTGCTGGATACCGGCCGCCCGCATCCGGGGATCGGCTTGCTGTTCCAGCGCCACCAGGTGGTCAGCGAGCTTCGGCCACTGCCTGCCGAGGACGAGGTTCTCCATGGAGAGCGCGAGCCCGATCTCGTCCAGCTTGCTCCCCGGTTCGTTCGGGTCGGTCAGCTCGCCCTCGGCGGCCCGCTCGTACAGCCGGTCGGTCAGTGCCTCGACGTCCCTGCCGTGCAGCGCGCACTCCTCCTGCTCGGCGCACCACTCGAGGAAGAGGCCGAACATCTCCTCGCGCAGCCCGGTCTCGGTCCGCATGAAGTCCCACGTGTTGTCGATGCTGTGGTCCATGGTGGAGTCGAGAATGAGTTTGCCGACGCGTTCCGGGAACATCTCGGCGTACTGCTGGCCCCGCAGCGTGCCGTAGGACACGCCGTAGTAGTTCAGCTTGTCCTCGCCGAGCGCGGCCCGGATGGCGTCCAGGTCGCGCACGTCACTGCGCGTGTCCACGTGGTCGTAGACCGGTCCGGTGCGCTCGCGGCAGTCCGCCATATATGCCCGGTTGTTCCGCAACTGCGTGCGGAACTCCTCGCGGGTGGTCGGCCAGTCGCGCACGAAGTTGTCGGTTTCGCAGCGGATCGGGCTACTTTCCCCGATACCGCGCGAGTCGTAGCTGACCACGTCGTAGTGCTGGTAGACGGGCTTCTGGAAGATCGGGTCGTACTTCAGGTCGGTGACCCCGGAGCCGCCCGGTCCGCCGGGACCGTAGACCAGGGTGCCGAGCCCGTCCCCGGCCTTGGCGGTGCCCTCGCGGCGGACGAGGGAGAGTTCGATCCGCTCGCCGTCGGGCTCGGCCCAGCTCAGCGGTACGGCGAGCGTGGCGCAGTCGAGCGCGGCATCGTCCGGGCACGGCTGCCAGTCGAGTTCGGCGGCATGTGCCGGTGCCGGACTCGCGACCAGGAGCGGAGCGGCGACCAGGGCGGCGGCCGCAACGGAAAGGAATGAGTGACGCATCGGCACCTTTCAGTCAAGATCAACACGACGGTTCGACCGTACCGATACGGCACGAAACACGGCCACCGACGAAGGTCGCACCCGACCCCCAGATATCCCCTAGAAATCCTGGGCGGTTTCTCCTGGTGATCCGGTTCGGACCCGGCGCAGGTGTACCCTGCGGGAAAGCCGCAGGACCGGCCGGATCATCAGCTCGATGCTGCCGATGAGGAAGAACCAGGTTCCGGCGGTGGTCAGGCTTTCGTAGAAAAAGAAGACGCTCCCCAGCACGAACCAGAACGCGATGAGGATGTCGTTGACGATGCTGGCCACCTCGTAGCGCTGCCGGATGACCAGTTCCTCGTGACCGAAGGACAGCAGCAGCGGCGGCGGATCGGCGGACTCGGCCATGACCGCACCCTCGCAGCAGGCCCGGGTCCGCGCAATCGGAGGGTGCCGGTGTGGTCCGGCGCCACCCTCGTGCGGTCGACAGTGGTGCTCGGGCACGCGTGCCCTGGAGATCCAGCTCGCCCCGCGGCCGCACACGATCGTCGCGCCGGCGGGGCAGCGGTGACCCCGCGGGTGCCTTACGCGCGTGCCTCGATCCCGCGACGGCGGGTCCATGGCCAGGTCATCAGTGCCCACCCGCCGAGGACGAGCGCGAACTCGGGGATCAGGTACCACGGCCACGGCCCCAGCAGGTCCAGCACGGAGCCTGTGTCCGGCTTGCGGTTGAGAAAGCCGTAGTTGGTCCCGGCGACGGCGTTGAACATCATCGTGGCCGCCGCCCAGCAGGCGGTCACCGTGACCGTGATCCGGTAGGCGTGCCAGTCCGGCCTGATGCGCAGCCCCCAGGTGAGGTAGATCGCGGCCCACACCACGAACAGGTGCATACCCCAGAAAATCAGAAAATCGGTACTGGGGAAGTCCGCACACCGGTAGAATGGGGTGAGTAATGCCTGCGGGCTCAGCGCGATACCCCAATAATAGGTGAGGGCGCGGGCCCAGCCGCATGGGGACCACAAAGCGTATGCCGCGACGATGCCGACCAGGTCGGACAAATGCAGTGGCAGCCGGTTCTCGATGTTCGGAGCCGTGTTCATCAGGTGCGCCTGCACCACCACCTGCAGCCCGAGCACGACCAGCCCGAGCACCCTTACCGACCACCCGGCGGCCCCGGCTCGCCCGTACCGGCGCCCCAGCCAGACCAGCGCGGCCGCGCCCGCGGCGAACACGAGCAGCACGAGCACGTGGGACATGCCGAACACGGTGAACTCGTCCCCGCCCGGCACCGAACGCACGGGACAAGGCTAGGTACGGAAATGCTGGAGGTCAACCAATGCTGGGCCGATAATCTTAATCATGATGAAACGAATATTGCCCGCGGGAATCAAATGATGGTCAGATGGGTTACCGCATCGGCGCGGGTGCGGGCGCGGGCTCGCCGGCCACGGGTCGACCGGTGAGCTTTTGTACGGATCGTGTATGCGGTATCCGCAGACTCCCGCCACGCAACCCCGAACCGAACGCGTTTGAAGGGAACCGACATGGCGCGGAACTCGATATCCAGCCGGCGAAGACTGGCCTGCGGCGTGGCGGCGGCGCTGTCCGTACCGCTGGCCGCGGGACTGGCCACGATATCCGCCCAGGCGTCGCCGGAACCGGGCGCCGGCACCTCCTGGAACGCTGATCTGTCCGTTGTGGATGGAAATGACGTCAATGTGCGCTTCGCCGGGGGACGGCTGACGCTCCGTGACCAGCACGCGCGGGGCGCGTCCGTGCGGGCCGGCGGGGGCCAGGGCTACCTGCTGCTGGCCGAGCGCACGCTGGACCGTCCGGTGAACCGGATCGCCGCGGAGACCGCCGCCATCGTCCCGGAAGGGACCGCGGTGCGGATCGACGTCCGCGGCAAGCGGGATAGTGCCGCATGGACCGAGTGGACCCCGGCCACCGGCGGGGCCGCCGTGCTGGACCGGCGGGTGTCCACCGTGCAGGTGCGGATCGGGCTGGCCGGTGACGGCACGGCAACCCCCGCGGTGTCCGCCGTGCGGCTGAGCGGGGACAGCCTGCCGCGGGCGCGGGCCGGGGTCGCCGCGGAACCGAAGACCTACCGGGTGTTCGCCACCAGGGAAGGACTCGTCGGCGGGACCACCGCGAACGGGCATGTGATCAAGAGCAGGGATCACTTCGTCGCGCTGCCGTCCAGGCGCGGGCTGGCGCCGAAGAACGCGGGGGACTACACCGTGCGGGTGTGCCGTACCGACAACAGCCGGTGCGAGTACGCGCCGGTGTGGGACGTCGGCCCGTGGAACACCAAGGACGACTACTGGAACCCCTCCGCGGAGCGGCAGATGTGGAAGGATCTGCCGCGGGGCAGGCCGGAGGCGCAGGCCGCCTACCTGGATGGTTACAACGGCGGTAAGGACCAGTTCGGCAGGCGGGTGGCCAACCCGGCGGGCATCGACCTGGCGGACGGCACCTTCTGGGACGGGCTGAAGATGTCCGACAACGGCTGGGTGAACGTGAGCTACCTGTGGACCGGCTCCGGTAGGACCGGTGAGGTCACCACCGCGGGCGACCCGCTGAACGTGCGCGCGAGCGCCAGCACCAGCGCGGCGATCAGGGGGTTCGCGGCGAACCACGCCGAGGTGATCCTGGAGTGTTACGTGGAGGGTGAGACGGTCACCGGCCGCTTCGGCACCAGCAACATCTGGAACCGGATCGGCCCTGGGCACTACGTTTCCGACACCTACCTGCTGACCGGTTCGGACGAACCGGTCGTCGACAGGTGCTGACGACTCCTTTACTCGCCACTCGCCGCCGCCGCGACCAACGCGGCGGCGGCGTTCCCGTGTGACAGGAGAGGATCATGCGTCGATTCGTTTGTGGCGCGGCCGGGCCGGTCGCCGCGCTGCCAGGCAACCCGCTGGAGAGGACCACGCCATCCCCCCTCGAACACCGTCACCGGCGCCAGGGAAGATCTCACCAATATCGAGATCACCCCCTGATCCGGCGTCCGGGCCGGCCCGCGAGTTTGCCGCTCACGCGCGTGAGTTTGCCGTTCGCGTACGCGAGTTTGCCATCCACGGGAGCGTTCGGCGCTACCGTGGATGGTATTCAGTCGAAGTAGCCCGCGAAGAGAATCTCGCTGATCCGGGTCGTCGTCTCCTTGCCTTCCTCGTAGCCGTTGTCGACCAGCTTCGTGTTGTTCATCATCGCAAGGGTGTAGCGCGCATCCGGGCCGGCAAAGCCCACCGAGTTCATCAGCCAGGAGCCGTCGGCGTTGTCGTCGGCCCAACCGTTCTTGTTGCCCGGCATCGCCGCGGTACCGGCGCCCCAGACGCCCCATTGTTGATTGGGGGCCACCGAACGTAGCTCGTGCACGATGTAGTCGCGATGGCGCACCGGCATGCGCTCCAGTGCGTGGTTGACAAGGCGGTCGAGATCGTCGGTCGTGGTGAGAATCCAGCCCCAATGGTGCGGGTGATCGTCGGTGAATCGCATGTCGGTCATCCCGTAGTCGGGAAAGCGGGTCGCGATGTCCTCGCCGCCGTGCCGGTTCCACAGGGTGTGCGCCGCATCGTTGTCGCTGGAGTGCAGCATCGCGCGCATCAGTGCACGGTCCTCGACGGTGAGGTCGACGGCGCCGGAATCCGCGCGAACAAGGAGGTCGACCACCATCGCCAGTTTCGGGGTCGAGCATGCCCAGACCAGAGTGGCCGAATCGGCGTTCCGCCATACCGCGCCGGTCCGCCGGTCGCGGACGACGATACCGGTGAAGCCGGGCCTGCCGCGGGCGTACCGGTCGGCGGCCACGATGCGGGCGCGTAACTCGGGATCGAAGGCGTCGAGGCCGTGCCGACCGGCCGCTGGCCGGGGGCCGGCCGTCCCGGTGCTCGCCTGCGCCGCCGGCACCGGGAGGATTCCGGTCAGTAGCGTGAGCAGCACGAGATGTACGGCGATCCGCCGGCGGCGAGCTTTCACGGCGCGACTATAACCACTCCGCGGGATCAGCGCCGGTCCGGGAATCAGCCCTCGCCCGCCTCTCCGGACATCGCCACCTCGACACCGTCCAACAGGACGCCGAGCCCGGCCTCGAACGTCTCGGCGGCCTGCCCCTCCAGGTACGACATGGCGCTGTCCCGCCGGGGCGTGTGCTCCTGGCTCTCCAGCCAGACCAGCATCGGAAACCGGGAGGCGAAATCGGGCACGATCTCCTGCAGGGTCCCGGTACGGGAGAACCACCACTCCTCCTCGGAGACCCCCGTCTCCGGAACCGCCTGCCGCGCCTCGGCCGCGGTCTGCGCGGTCGCGCGCACGAACTGGAACAACGTGCCGATGATGCGCCGCAGCTTCCCGGCGGGCAGGTCCGTCTCCCGAAACAGGCCCGTCACGGTCTCGACGGCGGCGTACTCGTGCGGGCCGAGCACCGGGCGTGCCTGTGACACCTGCAGCATCCACGGATGCCGGACATAAAGTGCCCACAGGTCCCGTGCCCAGTCCGTCACGACCGCCCGCCAGCCGGCCTCCGCCGGGTAGTCCGTGGGGAGTTCGGCGAGCGCCTGGTCGTACATCAGATCGATCAGTTCGCTTTTCCTGGGGACATAGGTGTAAAGGGCCATCGCTGTGCGTCCGAGACGCTCACCGACCGCTCGCATCGACAGGGCCGACATGCCCTCGGCATCGGCCACCGCGATGGCCGCGGCCACGATCTCGTCCACACTCAGGCCGGGTTTGGGGCCTGGCCTCGTTCCGGACGGCGGGTCGCCGTGGCCGGCGTTACGCCAGAGCAGCGCTATCGACCGACGTGCGTCCCCCTGCCCGGCGAACACGACCACTTGAAACTCCTTACAGTATAAACTAACCTGATCGATGGCGGAATCTTTACGCCGTAAATATATCAGGAGAGGTGGTAGGTGTTTTGATCCAGCCAGAGGCTGCGCCCGTGCCCACGGGGCAGCGCTCCGCCGCGGACAGTCACGGCATGATCGAGGTTCGTGGTGCCAGGGAGAACAACCTGACAGGTATCTCGCTCAAGATCCCCAAGCGCAGGCTCACCGTCTTCACCGGAGTGTCCGGATCCGGGAAGTCCTCGCTCGTCTTCGGTACCATAGCGGCCGAGTCCCAGCGCCTGATCAACGAGACCTACACGGCGTTCCTCCAGTCGCTGATGCCGAGCCTGGGCCGGCCGGATGTGGACGCCCTGCGTAATCTCAGCGCCGCGATCGTCGTCGACCAGGAGCGGATGGGCGCCAACTCCAGGTCAACGGTCGGCACCGCGACCGATGCCCAGACCATGCTGCGGATCATCTTCAGCCGGATCGCCACCCCGCACATCGGCACGTCCAGCGCCTTCAGTTTCAACGCCGAGGGCATGTGTCCCGAGTGCGAGGGCATCGGCAGGGTGTCGGACCTCGACGTGCACGAGCTGGTGGATCCGGACCGCTCGCTGAACGAGGGGGCGATCACCGTACCCGGCTTCACGGTCGACTCCTGGTACTGGCAGATTCTCGCCGGTTCCGGTTTCGTCGACCCGGATGTCAAGCTCAGGGACTTCACGTCCCAGCAGTGGGCGGACTTCCTGCACAAGCCCACTACCAAGGTCAAGCAAGGCAACAGCAACATCACCTACGAAGGGCTCGCGGTCAAGGTCCGACGGATCTTCCTCAGCAAGGACCGCGATTCGATGCAAGGCAGTATGAAGGCCTTTGTGGACCGTGCGGTGACGACCACCGGCTGTGCCGCCTGCGGTGGCACCCGGCTGAACGAGGCGGCACGCTCGGCCACCGTCGAAGGCCTGAACATCGCCGAGTGCGCCGCCATGCAGATCAGCGACCTGGCCGAGTTCGCCCGCAAGATCGAGGTCGAATCGGTGGGCCCGCTGGTGGAGACCCTGCGGGACACCCTCGACTCGCTGGTCGAGATCGGCCTCGGCTACCTGAGCCTGAACCGCGAGTCCGGGACGCTTTCCGGTGGAGAGGCGCAGCGGGTCAAGATGGTCCGGCACCTCGGTTCCAGCCTGACCGATGTCACCTACGTGTTCGACGAACCCACGGTCGGGCTGCACCCGCATGACATCCAGCGGATGAACGACCTGCTGCTGCGGTTGCGGGACAAGGGAAACACCGTGCTCGTCGTGGAGCACAAGCCCGAGGTGATCGAGATCGCCGACCACGTCGTCGACCTCGGCCCCGGCGCCGGACCGGCCGGGGGAGAGCTGTGCTTCAGCGGTGATGTGCCGGGGCTGCGGCGGTCGGACACGTTGACCGGACGATACCTCGACCACCGGGCCCGCCTGCGTGGGCGATCGCGCCCGGCACGTGGGCAGCTGCCGATCACCGGAGCCACGAAGCACAACCTCCAGAACGTGAGTGTGGACGTCCCGCTCGGCGTGCTGACGGTGGTCACCGGTGTCGCCGGTTCCGGAAAGAGCTCGCTGATCCATGGATCACTGTCCAACCGGGACGATGTGCTGGTGGTCGACCAGTCGGCGATCCGCGGGTCCCGGCGCAGCAACCCGGCGACCTACACCGGCCTGCTCGATCCGATCCGAACCGCCTTCGCCAAGGCCAACGGCGTCAAACCCGGCCTGTTCAGTGCCAACTCCGAGGGCGCATGCTCGAACTGCAAGGGGATCGGGCTGGTCTACACCGACCTCGCGATGATGGCTGGTGTGCCTTCGGTGTGCGAGGAGTGCGAGGGCAGGCGGTTCACCCCCGAGGTGCTCGGCTACACCTTGCGCGGCAAGAACATCAGCGATGTCCTCGGCATGCCGGTGACCGAGGCCCGCGACTTCTTCACCACGGGCCAGGCCAAGGCGATTCTGGACCGCCTGGTCGACGTCGGCATGGGCTATCTCGGGCTCGGGCAGCCGCTCACCACGCTCTCCGGAGGCGAACGGCAACGCCTGAAGTTGGCCATCCACATGGCCGCGAAGGCCGCGACCTACGTGCTGGACGAGCCGACCACGGGCCTGCACCTCGCCGATGTCGACCAACTGCTGGCGCTGCTGGACCGCCTGGTGGACGACGGCAACTCGGTCGTCGTGATCGAGCACCACCAGGCGGTGATGGCGCACGCCGACTGGATCATCGACCTCGGCCCCGGCGCGGGGCACGACGGCGGCCGGATCGTCTTCGAGGGCACCCCGGCCGACCTCGTCGAACGCGGCGACACACTCACCGCGCAGCACTTGCGCTCCTACGTCCGGCGTACCGGAGGCTGAACGGCCAACTCGGGTACGTGGGCGGCAAACTCGGGTACGTGGGGAGCCAACTCGGGTACGTGGGGAGCAAACACGCCGGGTGAGCTGGGGGTTAGCTGGTGGCGAACCGGTCGAGGGCGCCGAGGATGCCGGCGCGCATCGCCTCGCTGCCGGTGTGCCCGGAGTCCTCGATCACCACCAGCTCCGATCCCGGCCAGGCCTGGGTGAGCTCCCACGCGGTGTGCACCGGTCCGCCGATGTCCTGCCTGCCGTGTAGCAGCACACCGGGGACCCCGGCCAGCTTTCCGGCGTTGCGCAGCAGGTCGTTTTCGGGCAGCCAGGCGGCGTTGGCGAAGTAGTGCGTCACGATCCGGACGAAGCCCACCATGTCGTCCGCGGCATGCGCGCTGTAGGCGTTCGGCACGCCGTTCGGCTCCAGCGAGACGACGGTGTCCTCCCAGGTCAGCCAGTCCCGCGCGGCCCGCTCGCGTACCCGGGGGTCGGGGTCCTCCAGCAGCGTCGCGTACCCGGCGGCGAGGTTGCCGTCCCGGTAGGCCTCCGGTGCGCCCGCGCGGAACCGGTCCCACGCCTCGGGGAAGAATCGGCCGACACCCCGGGTGAGCCAGTCCACCTCCGCGCGGCGGGTGGTGGTGACGGCGGTGAGCACGATCTCCGAGACCCGGTGCGGGTACCGCTGCGCGTAGGCGAGGATCAGGGTGGAACCCCAGGACCCCCCGTGCAGCAACCACTTCTCGATGCCGAGGTGCTCGCGCAGCAGTTCCATGTCGGCGATCAGGTGCTCGGTGGTGTTGTGCCGCATGTCGGTGGCCGGATCGTCGGCGAGCGGCCTGCTCCGGCCGCAGCCACGCTGATCGAACAGGATCGTGCGGTACGCCGCCGGGTCGAAGTACCGGCGGTGCCGGGACACGGAGCCCGAACCGGGACCGCCGTGCACCAGCAACGCCGGCTTGCCCTCCGGGTTGCCGCAGGCCTCCCAGTACACCTGGTTGCGCTCGCCGACCTCCAGCATCCCGTGCTCGTACGGCTCGAGGTGTGGATACAGCTCAGCCATGGGTCCGCCCCTTCCTCGGTAGTGCAACAGCGCTGTTATATTAGCACTGTTATATTGAGGCCATGACACCACCTGTCGAACCGCGGCCGGAGTTGCTCGGTACCCGGTTGCGGCATCTGCTCGAAGTGCTGGACAGCGGGATCGCCGAGGTCGATGCGGAGCTCGGGCTGGTCGGGTTCCGGCCGCGGTTCGCCCCGATGATCCGCGCGCTGGCCGCCGCCGGGCCGCTGCCGATCCGTGAGTTGGCGGAGGAGGTCGGGGTGACCCACTCCGCGGCGAGCCAGACCGTGGCGCAACTGGTCAAGCAGGATCTGGTGACGCTGTCTCCCGGCACGGACGCGCGGCAGCGCATCGCGGAGCTCACCCCGAGGGCGCGGCGGCTGCTGCCGGTGCTGGAGGAGGAGTGGGCGGCCGCCACCAAGGCGGCCGAGGCGCTGGACGCGGAGCTGCCCTACCCGCTGAGCCGCCTGATCGAGGAGGCGCTGCGGGCGTTGCGCCGGCAGCCGATGCGCGAGCGGGTGGCCGCCGCGGCGCCGGAACTCATGGCACGGCGGCGAGCACGCGACTGAGCAGCAGACGCGCACCCGCCGCCGCGGGCTACCGGGTCAGAACCCGGCGGTGATGCGGGTGAACTCCCAGTCCGGTTGGGAGATCCCGCTGCAGTTGGAGCTCACCCCGCCGTTCGGGCAGGGGCGGTCCCGGTTCACCGCCCAGTACGCCAGCCGGGCAAGGCCGTTGCCCCTGGCCCAGTCCCGGATCTGGGTCCAGTCCGAGAGGCTGGTCAGCTCGCGCTGGTCGGAAAGGCCGTTCATGCCGGAGATGCCCATGTGGCCGTACGCGGTGGCGTCCGACCAGCCGAAGGTCGACTTCAGCTTGTTCTTCAGCCCCTCGGACGCGCCCACCGTGTCCTGGTACATGTCCGAGCCGCTGAAGTTGAACGGCATGATGGTGAACACGTCGATGCCGACCTGCAGTTCCTGCGCCCGCTCGATCAGCCGGTTGCCCCAGTAGTTGGGGCCGGAGCGCAGGGTGGGGAACGTGACGATCGTTTCGATACCCGGGTTGTTCTGCTCCACGATCCGCAGCGCGTTCAGGATCCGGTCCTGCACCGTGGGGTCCTCGAACTCGTCGGTGTTCTCGATGTCGATGTCGATCGCGTTCAGGCCGTATGCGTCGATCACTTCCTGGTACGCGCCGGCGAGCGCCTCCGGGGTGGAGCAGTTCGGCCCCAGCTTGTTCCCGCTCCAGCCGCCGATGGAGGGCACGATCTGCCCGCCGGCCGCCTGGACGTTCGCGATGGTCCGCGCATCGACGCTGCCCTGCAGCGGCCGGTTGCTGTCCCATGCGGGGGAGCAGCCGCCGTCGGAGAGGATGAAGGCCATGGTGAACGCCTCGATGCCGGTCTCCTCCATGACCATCGTCGCCGAGGGCGGGTTACCCCAGCCGAGGTAGAGGTAGGGCGCGGCGCCGATGCCCGCGGGCTGGGTGCAGCCGCCCGTCGTCGCGGTCACCGAGTCGCTGCGGCCCGACTCGCCGGAGTCGTTGTAGGCCACCACGGTGTAACTGTGCGTGGTGCAGTCCCCGAGCCCGGAGATGGTGGTCGAAGTCCCGGAGGTGGTCGCGCGCGGGGAGGCACCCTCGTAGACGCGGTAACCGGAGACCGTGCCGCTGGACGCGTTCCAGGACAGCGAAATGCTCGAGTTGCTGGTGCCGGTCACGCTGGGTGTTCCGGGAACACCCGGTGCGCCGGGCTCGCCCGGCCCGCCACCGCCGTCACAGGGATCCCCGTTCAACGTGCAGTTCAGGATCTCACTGATGCCGCCCGGTGCACCGTTGAAGCCGAAGGAGGTGCTCGACCCGGCACCCAGGGTGGGCGCCCAGCTCGGGTTACGGAAGGTGTAGTGCTGACCGCTGCCGGTCCGCTGGGCGTTCCACGAGCTGTTGATCGAGTAGCCGGCAGGCAGGTCGAACTCGACGGTCCAGCCGTCCAGTGCGGTCTCACTGTCGTTGGAGACCGTGACCTTGCCTTCGAATCCGGTGCCCCAGTCGGACACCGTGGTGAACGTCGCCGTCAGGCCGGGTGCCGCGCTCGCCGGTACGGCCGAGAGGCCGAGCAGTGCGGCGGCGGTGGCCGTGAACAGCACTAGGAGTTTTCGAGTTTTGGACATCGGTGTCCTCGCAGGGGTGCAGGGTTGTGGTACGGCCGCACCGGTGAGTAGTCGGCCGTGACTCCTCAGTGTCGCCTCTTCAGTGTGGTCTAGACCAGAAGGACAAAGCAAGGCCCGGCGAGATGCGCGAAGGAAACCAAGATTGGTCTAGACCTAGCCGTCTCGAGATGGCAGCATTCCGTCCGTTGTGCCACGCATCACAACTACGCTCAGCAAGAGAGGCGGCGATGCAGATGCGGAAGGCTCGAAATCCACGAACACGGATCGGGTACGCGTTCTCCGTGCTGGCCGTGGCTGTCGGCATGGTGGCGGGGAGCGCCCTTGCCGTCGAGCAGCCCGCGGCCGCGGCGGCACTGGAGTCCCCACAGGACATCGTTCCGGCACCGGTGTCGGTCGAGCCGGCGGACGGGGTGGTGCACGACCTCACCGCGGACACCACGATCTACACCGAGGGCGGCTCGGCCGAGGCCAGGGCGGTCGGCGAGCAGTTGGCCGGCCTGCTGCGCGGGTCGACCGGCTACCCGTTCCCGGTGACGGACGCGCAGGGGCAGCCTACGGACGGTGTTTCCCTGCTGCTGTCCGGCGCGGACCCGCAGGTGGGTGCGGAGGGTTACCAGCTCGACGTGACCGGGGAATCGGTCGTGCTACGGGCGAACGAGGCCGCGGGCCTGTTCGCCGGTACGCAGACCCTGCGCCAGCTGTTGCCGGCCAAGGTGGAGAGTGCCACCGAGCAGGACGGTCCGTGGCAGCTGGCCGGGGTGTCCGTCACGGACTATCCACGTTTCCACCACCGGGGCGCGATGCTCGACATCGCGCGGCATTTCCACCCGGTGGACACGGTGAAGCGATACATCGACCAGTTGTCCCTGTACAAGGTCAATTACCTACACCTGCACCTTGCCGACGACCAGGGCTGGCGGCTGGTCATCGACAGCTGGCCCCGGCTGGCGACCTACGGCGGCAGCACCGAGGTCGGCGGCGGTCCCGGCGGCTACTACACGAAGGCCGACTACAGCGAGATCGTCGACTACGCGGCGAGCAAGCACATCACCGTCATCCCGGAGATCGACATGCCGGGGCACACGAACGCGGCACTGGCCTCGTACGCGGAGCTGAACTGTGACGGGCAGGCCCCGCCGCTGCGCACCGATATCGAGGTCGGGTACAGCTCGCTGTGCATCGACAAGGAGATCACCTACGAGTTCGTCGACGACGTCATCCGCGAGGTCGCCGCGTTGACGCCGGGGCCGTACATCCACATCGGTGGGGACGAGGCGAACGCCACCACCCCAGCAGACTACGAGACGTTCATGGACCGAGTCCTGCCGATCGTGAACAAGTACGGCAAGAAGCCGATGGGCTGGCACGAGTTCGTCAAGACCACCACGGATACCGACGCGGTGCCGCAGTTCTGGGGTACCACCACCTCGAACCAGGTGGTGGCCGACGCGGTGCAGCGCGGCAACAAGGTGCTGATGTCCCCGGCGAACAAGGCCTACCTGGACATGAAGTACAACTCCAGCACCCCACTCGGGCTGAACTGGGCCGGTTACACCGAGGTGGACGACGCCTACGACTGGAACCCCGGCTCGTACCTGAGCGGCGTCCCGGAGTCCGCGGTACGCGGAGTTGAGGCTCCACTGTGGACCGAGACCATCGAGACTCCGGCACATATCGACTACATGGCGTTCCCGAGGTTGCCCGCGATCGCCGAGCTCGGTTGGTCACCGTGGTCGACGCACGACTGGAACGCCTTCCGCGAGCGGCTGGGCGCCCAGGCGCCGCGCTGGGAGGAGATGGGCCTGGAGTTCTACCGTTCGCCGCAGGTTCCCTGGCGGACCGGTGGCGGCGAGCCAGGTGAGTGCAGCGCATCCGCCTGGAACGACTCGACCGTGTACACGGGCGGGGACCAGGTCTCGCACAACGGCCACACCTGGACGGCCAAGTGGTGGACCAGGGGGCAGGAACCCGGAACCACCGGGGAATGGGGGGTCTGGCAGGACGAAGGTCCCTGCTGACCGACAGCGGTCCCGTGGTGGGCGTTCCGTCGAGGCGGGACGCCCACCACTTGTAGGTACGCGGGTACTCGTACGACGGCGAGCGTGACCGCGAAGCCGCTTACCACCCGACGCGCGGCGTGGATGCGCTCGCCGGTGCGGGCCGGGCCACGGCCGTGGTCGCGGGGTACCTGCTGGTCTGCTGTCTCGCGGGCGGTTGGCTGCTCGCCCGCCGGGATATCGTCTAGCGTTACGGTGCACCGGCCGGACGGGCAGTCCACAATGACCACCCGTCCGGCCCGGTTTCGTGTTCGTCAGGAACGGGTCAGGGCCACGCCGTAGTAGTCGGCGGCGTCCACCACCGGCTGGTAGTAGGAGTAGTAACCGGTGGCGTTGTCACCCTCGTTGAACCCGCACTCCGAGCCGATCGGACCGCCCGAGGTCATGCCCTGCGCGGTGTTGCCCGCGATGTAGGCGCCGCCGCTGTCGCCGCCCTCGGTGCAGACGGTGGACCTGGCCAGGCCGCGAGTCGTGGTGCTCTCGCCCTGGTAGCGCACGCTCTGGTTGTAGTGCGTGATCTCGCCGCAGGTCCAGCCGGTGGTGTTCCCTGCCTTGCACAGGTGCGTGCCGATCGGGGCCTTCGAGCTTCCGGTGATGTCCACGGTACGGCCGGTCCTGGTGTCCACGTAGCCGCGGCCGGTGTCCTCGGAGTCGATGTCCATCAGGCCCATGTCGGTGCTGGGGAACTGGGTGGCGACGCCCTGGCCGAGGTGGTTGCCCGCGGCGTCGTAGATGTCCGGATTACCGGAGACACAGTGGCCCGCGGTGAGCATCACGTTGTCACCGTCCGAAGTGGTCCCGGGGAAGCCGAGCGTGCAGTTCGTGCCGGGAACGAGATCCATGATCCGGCCGGGGATCACATCGGCGGTGGGTGTGTTTCCCGGTCCGGTGCGGACACTCACCCCGGGCAGCGCGTCCAGGCGCTCGGTGAGGTCGGCGTTCGCACCGGGCTCGACCGTCACGGTCACCGTGTCGGACACCACGTCCGGGCCCCAGGACCGCACCTGGTCGATGTCGGCGCCGATGATCGATTCCATCGAGTCGCTGATCGCGTTCAGCTGCTGGGCGCCGCGCGCACCGGTGCGTGCCTTCAGCCCCTCGGCGCCGACGGCGCGGGCCGAGGCAGCGTCCGGAACGTTCACCACGAGCGCGCCGGTGGAGTCGAAGAACGCTCCGTCGGTGGTGACACCGTGCTGTCGCACCTCGGCCAGTGCCGCGGTCAACGCGCTCTCGCGGTTCAGCGTGTCGGCGGCCTGCTCGGTGCTGACGTCCAGACGGTCCGCCAGCGCGCGCAGCATCGCCGGGTCGTACGACGGGGTTTCCGGGGCGGCGGCCGCCGAGGGACTGAACATCGCGGCGCCGAGTACGGCACTCAGCATCGCCACGGCGACAGGACCGGTTTTCCTCATGAGTTTCCACTTTCGATTGCAGGGGCGTGGAAAACACAGCGGTGCGAACGCGGCCCGATAAAGAAACTGCTCCCGCTGGTGGGCCGGTGTCCGAACCGACTATGTCCGATTCATCCGTCCTTTTCGGTCGGATGATCCATGAGGTTAAAAATCCCGTCTTGCCAAGAGAACCAACGAAAGTCGTGTCAGCGAATGTCCCGACTTTCGTTGGTCGTTCCCGGTCGGGGCGTCATAGCGCCTCCGGGTGCGGCCGCGCTGGTCGTACGCGGTGTGGCCGGGTCTGACCGGTCAGCCGGCGAGGCCGCGGTCGTGCCGGCCCTGCTGTTGTTGCTGCTTTCGTTGCTCGGCGACCGCGTGCGTGCCGAACAGGACGGCGACCGCCAGCAGCGCGATGCCGCCGCCGATGCACAGCGACACGTTCAGCCCGATACTGTCGAGGCTCGAGCTGTCCAGCACGATCGCCAGCACGAAGAGCACGGCGGCGAGCAGGCCACATCCAGTGGCGTGGAACCAGTCCATGTCGGGACGGTCGTTCACCGCGAACTGCCCGGAGGGCACGCCAACCATGTTCCAACCTCCTGATCGACGGTTGCGACAGCATGGGATACCCGGCAATCCCAGTCTCCGCCTCCCGCGGGCGGGTGCGCAACATGGCTCCGGTCGACCGCGTTCTCGCTTCTCACGCCGGTGCGGACACGAATCGGGTACCGGAGACGTTCGTCACCTCGACCGCGGTGACCTCGGCGGGCCGGACGATCGCGGAGCCGTCGAGGGTGGTGCCCTCCACGGCGCCCTTGTCGGACACCACCCAGCTCCCGGCGATGCGGCGGTCCCCTTCCTCGTCCACAACCAGCAGCAGGCACCTCTCGCCGGCCGGGATCCCGCTGACCGAGGCGTTCACCCGTACCCAGCCGGCGGCGGGTGTCACCCTCGCGGTCATCCGGGCGCCGGTCCTCGGGTCGTCACCGGAGATCACCCGGGTGCCTTCGGGTAGCGCGGTACCGGTCACCGGCGGCGGCTGGGCCACGTTCGTGGTTCCCGTCGAGTTCTGCCCTACGAGGAAACCCGCCGCCAGCACGATGCCCACCACGATCACCGCGGCGACACCGGTGAGCACCCTGCCCCGGTTCCGGCCGGCAACGGCTTCCGTGCGGACCTGCCGCAGGGTACGGCCCAGCACCAGTTCACTGCTCTCCGGCGGGCCGTGCAGCAATGCCTCCGCCGGGAGCTCGCCCATCATGTCTCGTACCTCCATGAGCCCGTCGAGCTCGGCGCGGCAGTTCGGGCAACTCGCGAGGTGTTGCTGGACCGCCCGGGCCTCGGCCGTGTCGAGCGTGCCGAGGGCGTAGGCCCCGAGCAGCGGTGCCTGGTGTCCGTTGCCGGTCATGCCGGTACTCCTTCCCACGCCGCCCGCCGATCGGCAAGCGCCGCCCGCAGTGCCCGCAACGCGTGGTGCGAGCGGGACTTGACCGTTCCCTGCGGGATGCCGAGTATCCGCGCGGCCTCGGCGACGCTGCGGTCGTGGAAGTAGATCTCGAGCAGCACGGTGCGGTGATCGTCGGAAAGTTTCTCGATGGCACCGAGCACGCTCATCGAGTCGACCACCGACTGCGCGTGGTCCCGGTGCACCGGGGTCGTCGCGGGGGATTCGGCGACCTCGTTCGGCCGGGCGGCCTTCGCCCGCGCCTTGTCGATCACCAGGTTTCTTGCCACCGTGAACAGCCAACCCCGGATCGACCCCTCGGTCGAGGCGAGTGACTCCGCGTTGCGCCAGGCCCGCATGAGCGTCTCCTGCAGCACGTCCTCCGCGGTTGCCCTGTCACCGGTCAGCCGGACCGCGTACGCCAGCAGCGCCTTGCCGTGTTCCTCGTAGAGCGAGCGGACCAGTGCCTCGTCCCTCGACGCCGTCCTGCGGGCAAACAGCCTCGCCATGCCGACTCCCTGGTTGGCCACGCCGCCGTTACCGGCGGTCGTTGCTGACACGGAGCGGGGGGTGGCGGCGGTTCAAATCCTCGCCCGGTACTCGGGGAAGCGCAGGTCAGCTCGTGGTCTCGGCGAGCCTGCGGGCGAGGTAGCGTCGCTCCGCCTCGGTGCCGGCGAGTTCGATGGCCTCGCGGTACCTCCGCGCGGCCTCCGCCGCCCGCCCGAGGCGGCGCAACAGATCGGCTCGGGTGGCGGGGAGGAGGTGGTAACCGGCCAGCTCGCCGGAATCCGCCAGCCGCTCCACCAGCTCCAGTCCCGCCTCCGGGTGGTACATGCCCACGGCCACCGCCCGGTTCAGCTCGACCACGGGCGAGGGCGCCTCCCGCGCGAGCCGGTGGTAAAGCCCGGCGATCTGCGGCCAGTCGGTGTCCGCCGCGGTCTTCGCGGTGGCATGGCAGGCGGCGATCGCGGCCTGGATCTGGTACGGCCCCGGGCGTGCCCGCCGCAGCGCGGCGTCCAGCACCTCGACCCCCTCGTCGATCGTGCCGGTGTCCCACCGATCACGCGGCTGCTCCTCCAGCGGTACCAGCTCTCCCTCGGCGTCGACCCTGGTCGCCCGCCGGGCGTCGTGCAGCAGCATCAGGGCGAGCAGGCCGCCCGCCTCCGGCTCGTCCGGCATCAGCTCGGTGAGCAGGCGGGCCAGCCGGATGGCCTCGGCGCAGAGGCCCCGCCGGATCAGGTCGGCCCCGGCCGTGGCCGTGTACCCCTCGTTGAACAGCAGGTACAGCACGCCGAGCACGGCCGCCGTCCGTTCGGCCAGCAGGTGGGCCGGCGGTACCCGGTAGGGGATACCCGCGTGCCGGATCTTGCGTTTGGCCCTGGTGAGACGTTTCGACATGGTCGTCTCGGTGACCAGGAAGGCACGCGCGATCTCAGCCGTGGTCAGCCCGGCGAGGGTGCGCAGGGTGAGCGCGACCCGGGATTCGAACGCGAGTGCCGGATGGCAGCAGGTGAACATCAGGCGCAGCCGGTCGTCCCGCACTCCGCTGACCGCGGCCTCGCGTTCGTCGAGCCGTTCCGAGCCGGCCAGCAGCGCCGCCTCCCGCAGCCTGGCGGCGCCCACCGTGTCACGGCGCAACCGGTCGGTGGCCCGGTTGCGCGCCACCGTGGTGATCCAGGCACCCGGGTTGTACGGCACGCCTTCCTCCTGCCACCGCCGCAACGCCTGCGCGAAGGCATCCTGCGCGCACTCCTCGGCAAGGTCCCAGTCACCGGTCGTCCGGATCAGTGTCGCGACGACCTGGCCCCACTCCTGGCGAAACGTCGCCGCGACGGCGTGTTCGACCTCGTGTGTCACCGTCCTGAACCGCTTCCTTCCCGCCGTCACCCGGACGTGCCGTCAGTAGGACACCCCGACCTCCGCCCGTACCGCGGCCGGCTCCGTGGCCAACGCGAGCATGGCGTGTGCCAGGTCGGCGCGGGACAGGGAACGCCCGCCCGGCACGTTCCCACCGATCCGCTGCCGGTAGTGCCCGGTGTGTGGGCGGTCCAGCAGCCGGGGCGGGCGCACGATCGTCCACTCCGTCTCGCTGCGGCGCAACTCGTCCTCCAGCACGCCGAGGTCGGCGTAGGCGTCCCGGAAGGCCCTGCGCACCATCGGGACGAGCAGGACCTTGCCGAGCAGCGGTTCGTCCTCGGGCAGCGGGCCGACCGGCACCGCGCTCACCACCACCAGCCTGCGCGTGCCGGTCTCCGCCATGGCGCGCAGGATCGACCGCACCGCCGTGCTGGCGATGTCGCCCTGCCGCCTGCTGGCCGCCAGCGCCGAGAGCACCGCGTCGGCGCCGTCCAGCGCGGGCCGCACCGCGTCCGGGTCGGCCACCTCGGCGGTCAGCACGGTGAGCGCCTCGTGCCGGACCGGTAGCCGCGCCGGATCGCGTACCACCGCCGTCACCTGGTGTCCCGCTTCCAGTGCCTGCCGTACCAGTTGCGTTCCGGTGCCGCCGGGCGGCCGAGTGTTCCGAGGCCGCCCTGTACAAGCATTTCGTCAGCAAGGAAGAACTCTTCGTGGTCGTGCTGCAGGAGCGGTTGCCCCCCCCGTCGGCACGTTGCTGGCCGAGCTGACCGCGGATCCCGGTGAGCGGTCGACGGCGGACTGCCTGGGCGATGTCGTCCGCGAGGCCACGGTGTTCTACGCCTCGACGGTGCCGATCACCGCCTCGCTGTTCGCCGAGCCCTCCCTGCTGCGGCGCCATCGGGAGGCCATGCGGGAACTCTGTAAGTTCCAGCGGGCGTTCCTGAACCATTTCTGGATGGTGCGGGAGGACCCCGCGGCGCTGGACGCGTTCGCCGGTGCGGTCGTTCGCACCGTGCTGGACGGCATCCACCCGGGGTCGTAACTACACCGACTAGTCGGTACAGTAACTGCCATGAGACCGAGTTCGAGAACCGCGATCCTGCGGGCAGCGGTGCGCTTGGCGGAGCGCAGCGGCATCGCCAGCCTCACTCTGGACGCCGCGGCGCAAGAGGCCGGGCTGAGCAAGGGCGGGCTGATCTACCACTTCGCGGGCAAGGAGCAGTTGATGCTCGCCGTCGTCGAGCACATCACCGGCGCCTGGGACGAGGCGATGCGGTCGGCGCTGGGTAAACCGCTCGAGGAGGCCGGCCCCGCGGAGCGGGTGGTGGCCTACACCACCGTGGTGGCCGGGAGCACGGCGAGCCGGGCGGATCTCGCCGTGCTGGTCGACTCCGTGCATGACGAGAACCTGCTCGCCCCGTGGCGTGCGTTGCTCACCAAGTGGATCGGCAGCCCACTCGCCGAGCCGCGACCGGAGGAGGTGGACCGCGTGGTGGCCCGGCTGGCGGCCGACGGGCTGTGGATGGCCGAGGCGACCGACACCACCGCGTTCGGCTCGGGCGCGCGGGACGCCGTGGTCGCCAGGATCGGTGAGCTCGCCGGGTCGGGTGGGGGGCCGGCATGAACAAGTGGGTCCTGCTGGCGGGTGCCATCCTGCTGGAGGTGATCGCCACCCTCTCGCTGCGGGCGATGGATGGCTTCGCGCATCCGGGCTGGCTGGTCGTGGTGGTACTGGGGTACGGCGGCGCCTTCGTGCTGGTCGCCAGGGTGCTCGCGGCCGGGATGCCGGTCGGGGTGGCGTACGGCATCTGGGCGGCCTCCGGGGTCGCGCTCACCGCGGTCGCCGGGGCGGCGATCTTCGGGGACGACCTGACCTGGCTGATCGGCGCCGGGATCGCGTTGGTGATCGGTGGGGTGCTGCTGGTGGAGATCGGCTCGCAGCGGGCTTCCGGAAGGGGCGGCGCATGACACCCCTTGGGTCAACCCGCGGCCGTCACGGTGACCACAGAGCGCGCACTCGGCCGGAGGCCCCGCTGTCGGGGCGGCGGGGCGCGTGCCCTGGTGGCCATGCGCTGGGTCGTGCCGGGCGCCCCGTCGACACGATCGCGGACGCGCGCGAAGCCGCGAAGGAGCGAGCATGACCTGGCTACTGCTCGGCTCGGCCATCACACTGGAGGTGGTGGCCACCCTCTCGATGAAGGCCTCGCACGGTTTCGCCAGGAAGGCCTGGATCGCGCCGGTGGCGCTGGGTTACCTCGGCGCCTTCACCCTGCTGGGCGCGGTGCTCGCGGCCGGGATGCCGGTCGGGGTGGCGTACGGCATCTGGGCGGCCTCCGGGGTCGCGCTCACCGCCCTGCTCGGCCGCGTGATCTTCCGGGAGCCACTCACCTTGCTGATGGCGTCCGGTGTGGTCCTGATCGCGGGCGGGGTATTGATCATCGAACTCGGTGCGCAGGCCGCGCACTGACGTAAAGGGCGGCGATACCGACCTTTTCCGAACGGCTTCCCCTGCCGATTCCGGACACCAATGGTGTGGTGCCGTTGGTTCCTTTCGGGGAGAGAGTGGGTACTAATCCGGTCGCCCGATCAGAGCAATAAACACGCTCCAACGCAGGATCTACTACCCGCGTTTCACCTGTTCGCGTTCAAATGTGAAACTTTTCGCCACACTTGCCGGAACAAGGTGTCCGGTGGGCCGTCGCGTGCCATAGTCGGCGATACCTCGAACGTCGACAGCTCAGGGGGTTTGCTGATCATGGAAGGTAGCGGAGTGGGCGAGTGCGTCGGGACGGATTCTCGCCGCCCCTTTCTGGATCGTCTTGACCGCAGGTCCAGCGAGCAACTCCGCGGCCTGGGCACCCCGCAGCGGTTCTACCGGGGGGACGTACTGATGCGGCAAGGTGAGCCCGGCGAGTTCGTGATGCTGCTGACCGACGGCCGGGTGAAGATCACCGGGCAGGGCCGGGAAGGATCCACGGTCATCCTGGACTTCGGCATCCGGGGCGATCTGTACGGTGAGATCGCGGTCGTGGCCGGCGGTACCCGGCTCGCGGACGTGGTCGCCATGGGGCCGGCCGAGGCCAGGCGGATAGCCGCCATGGAGTTCCACCACTTTCTCGAGCAGTATCCGAACGCGACCAAGGAACTGTTGGTCAGTACCGCGCGGAGATTCCTGGTGGCACAGGCGCAGCGCAAGGTGCCGCGAAAGGCGACTCCGCTCAGTCGGGTGGCCGAACGGCTTTCCTACCTGGTGGACATGTGTGGGGTGGCGACCCAGCAGGGCTGGCTGATCGACATCCCACTCAGCCAGAGCGAGCTCGCGCAGTTCGTTCCCCTCGGCCGAACCGTCGTGGCGGAGGCGCTGGAAAACCTGCGCACCCTCGGCGTGATCACCAGTTCCCGGATGACCATCGTGGTGACCGACCGGGACAAGCTGGATACATTACACCGGCAGCAAGTGTGACGTAGAGCACACCTAATGACGCGAGATTACCTGCCGATATGTTCGGCGGCGAACAGAACTCTCGCCGGCTACTCGACAGACTTCTCATGCCACTGATCGAGTACCGCGCCGGTAGCAGGGGGAGAGCTTCATGTTTCCGCTGACCTCCAGTCGATACAACGCTCGGTCGCACGCCGTTCTGGCCGTCGACATCGTGGGCTCCTCGCAGGCCACCGACGACCTGCTCGATCCGATGAAGTCCGAGATGGAACACCGCGTGGCCGAGGCGCTGTGCACCGTGGGACTGGCGTGGAGCGATGCCCGGCACTTCCGGGAGACCGGGGACGGTGTCATGCTGGCGTATCCGGAGCAAGCGATCGGTCAGGTCGTGGAGGTGGTCTTCCATCTCGACCACCTGATGCGTTCGCGCAACCGGTACGCGCGGACACCGATGCGGGCGCGCGTTGCGGTGCACTGTGGACCGATGGCCGAGAACCACCGGTACCACCGGACGTACATCACGCTGACCCGGTTGCTGACCGCGGGAACATTCACCGGCGCCGTCGCGCACTGGTGCCGGCTCGACCCGGTGGGGGAGAAGTTCGGTGCCGGCGTGGTGATCTCCCAGCAGGTGTGGCGCAACGTGGTCGAGCCGTTCGCCGTGGCGCTGGTACCGCCCGCACGGTGTGCCCAGATCACCGCCGTCGCCGCCGATTTCGTGGACAACGCGTGGATCCATTTCCCCGGGCTCGACGCCGAAGCGGCGCTGGCGGACATCGGCGTCGAGCGTGCCGCCGCGCGACCGTCACGGGAAAGTGCGACCGGACTGGACGGTTTCGTCACCGGGCCGGCGCCGCCCACCGGCTGCGATGTCGTGTCACTCGCCGGTTCGCCGTTGCCGGGGCTCAACGGCAGCCACGCGTTCCCGGTTCCCCGGCAGTCGGACGAGGGAGCCTGAGGGGGGAGTGAATGTTCCGGGTGATACCAGCCAGGATCGCCCGGAACATTCACGGCTGGACCCGCTCCCATGCCGCCTGGGAGGCGAGGGTGACATCCGGCTTCAGCATGGTGCCGTCGAAATCCCGTAGCGGATCGCCTGCCGCCACCTTGCCCGGCCAGTCCGGGTTCGCCAGCGCGCCCCTGCCGATCGCGACCAGGTCGGCGTGCCCCTCGGCCAGCACGGACCGGGAGGTGTCCGGCACGTGCATCCCGCCGTTGGCGATCACCGGAAGTCCGGTCACGGTGCGGGCGAGGCGGCTGATCGAGACGCCGTTGTCGAGCGTCGCGGTCGCCATCCAGGCCCGTCCCTCGCTGGCCAGGTGCAGGTAGTCGGCGCCTGCCTCGGCGACCGCGTGGAAGATGGTCTCGGCTTCGGTCGCATCACCCGGCCAGCGGTAGTCCGGATCGTTGACCTTGGTCTGGGAGAGCCGGATTCCGACCGGGAAACCCGCGCCGACGGCCGCGCGAACGGCACGCAGCACCTCGGTCGCGAACCGGACCCTGCCGGCCGCGTCCCCGCCGTAGCGGTCCGTACGCAGGTTGGTGTAGGTGGTCAGGAACTGGTCGATCAGGTACCCGTTGGCGCCGTGCACCTCCACCCCGTCGAAACCGGCGGCCTTCGCGTGTGCCGCCGCGGCAGCGAACCCCGCTGCCACCCTGGCGAGGTCCGCCACCGAGGCCGCCGCGGGGAGCGCGAACGGGCCCTCCCCGCCGTACGCGGGCATCCTGGCTCCCTTTGGCGAGACCGCCGAGGGGCCGATCGTGCCGGTGATGTGGTTGTTGTGCTGGGAAAGCGCGCCGGCGTGCATCAGCTGCAGCACGATCGCAGCCCCTGCCTCGTGCACCGCGTCGGTCACCCGCCGCCAGCCGTCGAGCTGTGCCGCCGTCACCATGGCCGGTTGGTCCGGATACGCCTGGCTGTACTGCTCGTCGGTGTAGGTTCCCTCGCTGATGACCAGCCCGAATCCGCCGCGTGCGAAACGCCGGTAATACGCGGCCATTTCGGCCGTGGGAACGCCGTCGCCACGGGTGCTGACCCTGGACATCGGGGCGACGGCGACCCGGTTGGACAGCTCGATGTCGCCGAGCCGCACCGGTTTCAGCGCGGGATGCATCGACATTCGTGACTCCTTGATGCGCGAACGGATACGTGATTCAACGGAACGGACAGCCCTCGTGGTGTCGTCGTCTTTCGAAGTTTCGGCCCGCCCGTCCCTTGCGCACAAGTACGGTCTTTGATGTGCCGTAGTACCATTGTGGATACCGTGAGGGTTATTCAGAACGACCCAGCGACCGCGGTCCGTCAGGCCCGTGCGAGCGGTCGTTGCAGGTCATCGCATGGGTGACGCGCATTGCGGACCTGAATGACCCGACGTGGAACAAGGCACCTTCAGGCCGGTTCACCGGCGAGTTCGAGCCATTCCCCAGGCGGCAGGATCACGCTGGTGACGCCCAACTCGGCGGTGTGCCGCTGGAAGGTCTCCTCGGGATCGTCCACCTCGACGTAGCGCGGCGGCATGTGCAACGCCCGGTAGTGAATCGGGACGGCACGGTGGGCGCCCAGAATCCGGGCCGCGACCGCGGCCTGTCGCGGATCCATCGCGGCGGCCAGTGGGCTCGGCGGTTGCAGGTGCGGGAAGTCGACCACCGCGCCGTTGATCGGCAGGAACGCGGCGTCGAATGGGCCGTAGCGAGCGGCGATCAGCCACCACATGCCGTGGAACATCGTGTCCCCGCCGTGAAAGATGCGTGTGCCCTCCGCCTCGATCACCCAGTTGACCTGCGGGTCGCCAAGGCCGTCCACCGCGGGGACGGCGGTGACCTCGAACGGGCCTGACCGGTGCCGCTCCCAGTCGCCGACCACCCGTGACGTGAGCCGTTGCTCGGTGAAGCCGGACTCGGCGCGCGCGGTCCACACCACCTCCTCCTCGCCGCCCCGAGCGGGCGGTGGGCGCAGGACGGTCGCGTCCGCCCGTACCGCCGCGGCGATCGCCGCCGGGTCCGCGTGGTCGGCATGCAGGTGGGTCACCAGCGCCAGGCGCGCGTTACCCGGCCGGGAGACCGGGGGGAACTGCCCCTCCAGGTCCCGTACCGACAGTAAGGGGGTGGTGTCCTCGATCAGGTCCACCACCGCCGTCTCGTCCCCGGCCTCGATCTCCAACCCGGACCAGCCGAGCCTCCGAATCCGCATCGCTTGCCGCCCTTCGATCGGTCGTCCGTTCCCGCGGGTCAATATAGCGACCGATCGTTCGTACGCCAAATGCGAACAGTCGGACGCTAAACTGGGAGCATGTCGCCACGCCGATCAGCCGTCGAAGCCAAGCTGACTTATACGACCATCGTGGCCAGGGCCACCGAGATCGCGTCGGAGGAAGGGCTGGAGGGAGTCACGATCGGTCGGCTCGCCGCTGACTTGCGGATGAGTAAATCCGGCGTGCTCGGTCACTTCGGCGCCAAGGAGTCGCTGCAGCTGGCCGCGTTGCGGCACGCGTTGCGCATGTTCGAGCAGCAGGTGGTCGAGCGGGCCGGGCGCGAGCAACCCGGCCTGCCCCGGTTGCTGGCGTTATGTGAGGCGTGGATCGACTTTCTGGCGACGGTGGATCTTCCCGGCGGTTGTGTGCTCACCGCCGCGTCCACCGAGTTCGACGGCAAGCCGGGGCAGGTACACGACGTCGTGGCCGAGGCGTGGGCCGGCTGGCGGGAGACACTCGGCGCGGAGGTCGCGCGCGCGGTGACGGATGGCGACCTGCCCGAGCTCGAGGTCGAGCAGGTGGTATTCGAGCTGGTGGCGATCGGCCCCGCGGTGAACCAGGCCCTGCAGTTGCACGGCGATCGGGACGCCGTCCGGCACGCTCACCGCGCGGTACGGCGGACTCTCGGCCTGTCGTCCTGACCGGCGCACGAAGTCGTTTGCTGGATCGGCAACAAACTTTGCGGCTCTGTCCGGTCGGGACGCATGGTGGTCGCGGAGGTGGTCGTGGTGACCGATCAGTTGAGGAACGGCTATGACGTGGTGGTCGTCGGTGGTGGCGCCGCCGGGCTGAACGGGGCGTTGATGCTGGCGAGGGCGCGGCGGTCGGTGGTGGTCATCGACGCCGGTGCTCCGCGCAATGCCCCGGCCGCGGGAGTGCACGGGCTGCTTGCCCAGGACGGGACGCCGCCGGCGACGTTGTTGGAGCGGGGGCGGGCGGAGGTCCGCCGGTACGGGGGTGACGTGGTGTCCGGCGAGGTCGGCACCGTGCTTCGGGGGGACACCGGGTTCACGGTGGCGCTGGCCGATGGCCGGCGGGTCCGCGCGCGCCGGTTGCTGGTGACCACCGGGCTGGTCGACGAGCTGCCGGAGGTGCCGGGACTGCGGGAGCGGTGGGGACGGGACGTGCTGCACTGCCCGTACTGCCATGGTTGGGAGGTCCGGGACCGGGCCATCGGCGTGCTGGCCTGCGGGCCGATGTCGGTGCACCAGGTGTTGCTGTTCCGGCAGTTGAGCGCGGATGTCACGTTCTTCACGCACACCCGGCCGGAGCCGACCGAGGAGCAGGCGGAGCAACTGGCCGCTCGCGGCATCGCCGTGGTGCCGGGGGAGGTGGCTTCCCTGGAGGTCGCGGGGGACCGGATCACCGGCCTTCGGCTGGGCGACGGCACCGTCGTCGACCGCGAGGTGGTGACGGTCGCACCGCGGATGGTGGCGCGGGCCGGGTTCCTGGCCGGCCTCGGGCTGCGGCCCGCGGAGCACCCGATGGGCGAGCACATCCCCGCCGACAGGACCGGCCGTACCGAGGTGCCCGGGGTGTGGGTCGCCGGAAACGTGACCGACCCGGCTGCCCAGGTGGGCGCGGCCGCGGCGGCGGGCGCCGGTGCGGGGGCCCAGATCAATGCCGACCTGGTCACCGAGGACACCCGCCGCGCGGTCGTCGCCTTCCGGGACCCGTTCTCGCCCGAGACCGAGGCACGGGTCGCCGAACTGGTGCTGGGCGACCGCCGGCACGGCCTGTGACTCCGTAGCGGCCGCCGCTGCGCGAGGTCAGCGAACGGCGGGCGGTACCAGCTCGGCGCCCTGCAGGTACTCCATCGCGGCGATCCACTCGGGATCGTCGAACCTGCGCAGGAACTTCTCCTCGGGCACGTCCTCGACCCGGGTGTGGATCCACCACAGGTTCCCGAACGGGTCGCGCACCCGTGCCACCCGGTCACCGAACGGCGCCGTCGTCGGCTCGGTGACCGAGGTTCCGCCCGCCTCGACCGCCCTTCGGTACGTGGCGTCGCCGTCGTGCACGTACAGCCGCAGGAACGCGGGAGTGTCCGGGTAGTGCGGCTTCCCGTCGAAGGCCATGACGACGGAGTCACCGATCCGGAACTCGGCATGCCCGATGATGCCGTGCTCGTCGGCTATCCGCGCGAGTTCCTCGGCGTCGAACGCGGCTGCCACGTAGTCGAGGAGATCGGCGGTGCTGCGCGCGATGATCCACGGGGTGACGGTGCCGTAGCCCGCCGGGGCCGGATGGTTCGGCCGGGTGCTCATGGGTTTCCCCTCTCGCCGCCCTGGCGTCGATGTCCTCGTGCTCAGCACACCCTATGAACCATTCCGGCCACTTTCCGTCCGCTTTGTCGGCGGGAGGCTGATGGCCAGGGCCTCCAGAGCGGCGGCCTGACGATGCGGGGGAACGCCGGACATGGTGAAGCCCCAGTGCAGCTCGTCCACACCGGCCGCGGCCGCCTGTTCCAGATCGGTCACGGCTCGGCGGGCGAAGGCGGACACCGGCTCGTCCGGGTCCTCGACGGCCCACTCCGACATCAGCTGCGCGACCACCGGACCGGTGCCACCGGCCGCCCGGTACCAGGCGATCTGGGCGGCGCTGCTTTCCCAGTCCCGGACGCCGGTGACGAAGCCGTCGCCGAGCCGAGCCGCCCGTTCCACCGCCGGCCGCGCCACGGCGCCGATCCGCACCGGTATGCCGTGCACCGGCTTCGGGCCGACCCGGGAACTCGGGATCCGGTACCGAGGGCCCTCATGCTCCACCGGATCCGGGCCCCAGCAGGCGCGTAGTGCCGCGAGGTAGTCCTCGAACCCGGCACCACGCCGGGACAGTGGGACGCCGACCGCGGTGAACTCCTCGGGCAGCCACCCCTGCCCGATCCCGGCGTCCAGGCGCCCGCCGGAGAGCTGGTCGAGGGTGGCCAGCCGCCTCGCCAGCACGACCGGTGGCTGGAAGAGGGCGTTCACCACCCCGGTGGCCAGCCTGACCCGGCGGGTGTGCGCGGAGGCCCAGGTAAGGACCTCCACGATGTCCCACACGTCGTACTCGGGCAGCCCCATCTCGTTGCACCAGTCGGGCCCCGCGGGCAGCAGCAGCCGCTCGGTCGCCGAGACGGCGTGGAACCCCAGTCGATCGGCGGCCACGGCCACCGTGACGATGGCCTCGGCGCTGGTGTGCGGGCCGAAGCTGGGCAGGCTCACACCCACCCGGGGCAACTGCTTGTCCGGCACGCAAGATCCTCCTCGTCGGTGTCCGGCGCCGTTGCGGCGCCTGCGGGGTGAGTCGGAGCCGCCGTGGCGTTCTCGACATCGGATGTCGAGCAGCGCGCACCGGCTCCGACCCGTTCATGCGGGGCGCCCGAAGGAGGCGCCGGAGTAGCTAAGGAGTGGACGTGAAGTATCTGCTGATCATGCATGGCAACCCGCGGGTCTGGGAGGCGCTCACCGAGGAGGAGCGCGATGAGGTGATGAACGGGCACGGTGAGTTCATCAAGACCATCCAAGAGTCCGGCGAGATGGTCAGCACGCAAGCGCTTGCGGATCCGTCGAACAGTGCGGTGGTGCGGGTCAGGGACGGGGTGCCCGCGGTGACCGATGGCCCGTACCTCGAAGCCAAGGAGCACTTTGCCGGCTACTACCTGGTCGATTGCGAGAGTAGGGAACGCGCGCTGGAGCTGGCTGCCCTCATCCCGGACGCGCGGGTCGACGGCCTCGGCATCGAGGTGCGGCCGGTGATGTTCTCGGCCGGAACGGAGATGTGAGTACCGGCGATCGCGTCGAGGACCTGCTGCGCCCGCTGGTGCCGCAGGCCCTCGGCACGCTCGTGCGGCGATACGGCCGGTTCGACGCCTGTGAGGACGCGGTGCAGGAGGCGGTGCTCGCCGCGCTGGTGCAGTGGCCCGCGGAAGGGACACCGGAGCATCCGAAGGCCTGGCTCATCACGGTGGCCTCCCGCAGGCTTGCCGACCAGTGGCGCAGCGAGCGGGCGCGCAGGCGACGCGAGGAGGTCGTCGCCGTGCTGGAACCAGCCGAGCCGCCGCGGCCGGTGGGCACCGATGACACGCTGACCCTGCTGTTCCTGTGCTGCCATCCGGCGCTGTCCCCGCCCTCGGCGCTGGCGCTGACCCTGCGCGCGGTCGGCGGGCTGACCACGGCGGAGATCGCCAGGGCCTTCCTGGTCCCGGAAGCCACGATGGCGCAACGGATCAGTAGGGCCAAGCAGCGGATCAAGGCCGAGGGCGTACCACTGCGGGCGCCCGCCCAGCAGGAGTGGGCCGATCGGCTCCGGGTCGTGCTGCACGTGCTCTACCTGCTCTTCACCGAGGGGTACACCGCCACCTCGGGGTCCGAGTTGCAGCGCGGTGAGCTGGCCGCGGAGGCCATTCGGCTGGCCCGCGCCGTGCACGAGGCCCTGCCCGAGCACGGTGAGGTCGCCGGGTTGCTCGCGCTCATGCTGCTCACCGACGCCAGGCGTGCCGCCCGCACCGGGCCGGACGGCATGCTGGTCCCGCTCGCCGAGCAGGATCGCGGCCGGTGGGATCGGGAGTCCATTCAGGAGGGTTGCGCGCTCGTCGCCGACTCGCTGGCCCGGTCAGACCTCGGCGAGTATCAGCTGCAGGCGGCGATCGCGGCCGTGCACGACGAGGCGGCAAGCGCCGAGGACACCGATTGGCCGCAGGTTCTCGTGCTGTACCGGATCCTCGAGCGGGTATCGGGCAATCCGATGGTCACCCTCAACCGGGCGATCGCGGTGGCGATGGTGCACGGGCCGCACGCGGGCCTCGACCTGTTGGAGTGGCTCGACGCCGACGACCGGCTGGCGGACCATCACCGGCTCGCCGCGGTACGCGGTCACCTGCGCGAACTCGCCGGTGAGCACGAGGCGGCGCGGGCCGCCTACCGGCTGGCCGCCCGCCGGACGACCAGCCTGGCCGAGCGGCGCTACCTCGAAGCCAGGGCCGCCCGGCTGTGGCCGCACCCGACCCGCTGACGCCCGACCACATCGTGTTTGCGCCGCACGCGCGCGTGTTTGCCGCTCATGCGCGCGTGTTGGCCGTCGCCGACGGCAAACACGGTTACGTGGACAGCAAACACGGTTACGTGGACGGCAAACACGATGGGTGTCATGCGGGTTTGCGGGCGGCGATGCGTTCGACGATGCCAAGCTTGAAGCGTTCCTGCCGCTCGATCGTGAAACCCCGCTCCCGCACATGCACCAGCGGCCTGCGGCGGTAGTTCTCCCCGCCCAACGGGACGGACGCCACCTCGATCAGGCGTTGCGCCGCGCGTGCGAGCAGGGCGGTGCTGACCACGTGGTCGGCCAGCAACAGCAGCCCGCCGGGGCGCAGCACCCGCCACAT